>NZ_LWBV01000009.1:0-332588 GCF_001642705.1 Pseudomonas sp. p21 | reverse complement strand
CCGCAGCCTGAAAACATGGCGCAAATCACAGCGTGATCCTGTGGGAGCGGGTTACCCGCGAGACGACACCGCGGTGGATGGCACGGGCTTCGCCCGTGTTCGCGGGCACGCCCGCTCCCACAGGGGGCGCGCCAGCTTTTAGAAATTGAGCAAGACAGTTGCTCCCACAGGGATATATGTTGCCTCACGTTATGTATGGCAGCAGTGAGGTTTGTCCGGCTGCCCTTCATAACGGTCATGGTGCCGCACCCAGTCCATGGTCCCACCCTCATTGCGCCCCAGTGGCGCAATGTCGAGGAAGTTGTAGGTATTGACCAGGATATCCAGCCCGCGGGCATAGGTTGAGTAGGTGTGGTACACGCTGCCATCCGGCTCGCGGTAGAACGCACTCAGCCCGGGAAGCTCGCTTTCGTTGCCGTCATAGGGCTCATAGTTGTACTGCCGCTGGCCCTCACTGCCAACGCTGACGCCAAAGTCCTCGTTGAACCCGCTGCCATGTGACGAATACCAGGGGAACTGCCAGCCCATGCGCCGGCGGAACGCCTGGAACTCGGCATACGGCGCCCGCGACACCGCCACCAGCGACACGTCGTGATGCGCCAGGTGCAGGTTGGCGCCGTCAAAGTGGTCGGCCAGGAACGAGCAGCCGGGGCAGCCTTCGCTCCAGCCCTCGGCGAACATGAAGTGGTAGACCAGTAATTGGCTGCGGCCCGCGAACAGGTCGGCCAGGCTCAGTTCGCCGTCCGGCCCGTGGAAGCGATAGCCGTGCTCCAGCTTGACCCAGGGCAGGGCGCGACGGGCTGCGGCCAGCGCGTCGCGGTGGTGAGTAAAGGCTTTTTCGTGCAGCCACAGCTGCCGGCGGGCCGCCAGCCACTGGCTGCGGGAAACCACCGAGTGACTGCTTTCGCTCGTGCTCATGGTGCTATCTCCACATTGGGGGATTCACACACTAGTCGAGCACGGGCGGGTTGAATCGACAGGCCGCGCAGGCCGGGCGATGAGCGGTACTGCGCTCAGCCCGAATGGGCGATATGCCCCTCGCTCAGTTCATCCGTTGCCTCATCTTCCCCAGGCAGCGCGGTGATCACGCTGAAGTCGCTGATTTCCACCTGGCCACCGCCATAGCCCAGCAAATGGAAGGAAAACGCCTTGCGTGCGGTCGGGTTGTCGAAACTGAACTCCATCTCCAGCGGCTCATCGGTGGTGACTTTCACTTCATCAGGCAAGCCCAGCGGTACGTCCTGCTCCAGCTGCTTGGCCTTGAGCTGGATATAGGCTGCGCGCTGAGGGTCCAGCGAGCGTACCTTGACCCGCACGCGGGTATGCGAGCCCTCGGGCATTTCCAGGTACTGGGCGCCGATCAGGTTGTCGGCCCAGTCATCGTGAATGCGTTTGCGCAGCCGGATCGGCGATGGGCTGCCGAACTGGTAACGCAGGTTGAGCGGTGTTTGCAGCAGGGACTGGTCGAGCACCCCGGCGAGGGCACTGATCTGCTGGCCGAGCAGGCTGTCGCCCGGACCAAGGTAACGTGCCTGGTCGGCGATGAAGCCCTCGCTGGCGTAACGCCGGCAGCGCTGTTGGAAGTCGCATTCGGTGAACACGCCCTGGCCGTCGTGATAACGCAGCATGCCGTTGGTGTAGGAGATCATCTCGCGACCGCTGTCGTAGTCGCGGTACAGCGAGCGACCGCCGAGCGCCACTGGGATGGGCAGGGCAAAGTAGTCGAGCAGGGAGGTGGCCAGGTCGATGTGGCCGTAGGTTCCGCGCTTGATCCGTGGCAACTGCGCCTGCTCCGGCGCCAGGGTGAGGTTGAAGCCCCAGGACGAGGCCAGGCGCACACCGTCGATGCCGTGGGACTCGTCGGAGGTGACCACCACCAGGGTGTCCTTGAGTACGCCCTGGCGTTCGAGGTTGTCGAGGAACGCCCCGAGCGCGTCGTCCAGGTAGGCGACTGCCGCCTGTTTCGGCGTGTCGTAGCGCTCCAGGTAATCGGCCGGTGCCGAGTACGGCTGGTGGGTGCCCACGGTGAGCAGGGTCAGCATCCAGGGCTTGTCCTGCTTTTGCAGCTGCCCGACATAGTCCAGCGCACCTTCGAAGAAGGACCGGTCATCCTTGCCCCAGGGGAAGTCCAGGTAGTTCTTGTTGCGGAACCACTCCTGGCCGTGCACCGCGTCAAAGCCGATGTGCGGCATGATGCGGTCCTTGGCCATGAAGCGCAGGCCGGCGCCTTGCAGGTAGTGGGTGGTGAAGCCAGCCTGGCGCAACTGCGCCGGCAGGCAGGCCTGGTTGCGTTCGTTCTGGGTCAGCAGCTCCACGCCTTTGGGTGTGCCGTTGGCCAGCTTGTCGTAGTCACCGCACAGCATTGCGTACAGGCCACGGATGGTCTGGTGGGTATGCAGCACGTAGTCCGGGGTGTTCATGCCGCGCTCGGCCCACTGGCTGAGCTTGGGCATCAGCTCTTCGTCGAAGCGGCTGTGCAGGGCCTGGCGGTTGGGCCGCAGGTAGGCCCCGGGGATGCCTTCCACGGTGATGACCAGCAGGTTGCGGGCGTTACCTGGCCCGGCGAGCAGGCGTTGGCCATGCAGGTCGGACTGGGTCAGGCCAGTGCTGGCCAGGGGCGTGAAGGTTTGCGTCCGGCCCATCCAGCCTTCGACCTGGCGTTGCAGGTTGCCGGCCCCGGCCGACAGCAGTTGGTGGGTGAGGTTGTATTGCCGCCATTGATCGGCGTCGGAAGGTACCAGTTGCTGGCTGCCCCAATGGGCGCCAAACAGCAGCAGCGGAATGGCCCAGGCCTTGCGTGGCAGTGGCTGGCTGCGCTGTGTGCGGCTGCGCCAGGCGGTGGCCAGCCAGGCCAGCAGGCCGGCGCCCATGGCCCAGGGCAGCCAGGCATGGGCCAGACCGCCACCGGTCGAATTTCCCATGAACTGCGGGTCGACCAGGTACGTCAGGTCGGCGCTGGTGGGCAGGCGGCCCACTGCGCTCACCAGTTCGGCCGAAGCCACCCAGAGGGCCACCCAGGCCAGCAATACGGGCAGCGCCAGCCACCACGGCCGACGGTGCAGCAGCAAAACCAGCAGGCTGCCGAGGGCAAGGTCGGACAGGTAACCGAGCGGGTTGGACCAACCCAGCATGGCGCGCGTACCCAGTGGGATCACCAGTACCAGGGTCGCCAGGGCGACAAGCCGGGTACGTGGGTGGTCTGACAGGTTCTTCACAAAAACATCCCTTTTGCCATTAAAACGTCATGCATCCGTGCTTGATGATAACAGGCCGGGGCAGGGAAGGCGGTCCGGGACAAGGCTGGTAACCAAAAGCCGGGCCCGTTCGTGCGGGCCCGGCGATGGCAAGTATCAGAAGTAGTAGGGGAATTTCAGGCTGAAGGAAAAGTCTGGCGCGTCATCGGTCAGACCAATGGCCAGGTTAGGCACGATGGTCAGATTGTCGGTGGCGGCGAAGGTCATGCCGATGTTGAAGTTGGCCGCGTTGTAGTCGCTGTTGGAGATCGACTGCCAGTCGCCGCCATCCGGTTTGATCTTGCTCTTGCGGGCGAACTGGTCGGACACCGAGAACGACATGCTCATCTTCTCGTTCAGGGCAAAGGCGATACCGCCGCCGATCTGCCAGGAGTCGCCCAGCTTCACGTCACCGGGCACCTTGCTGTTGGCCTGCGGGCTGATGTCGCTGAACGAGTCTTCCATGTTGTAGGTGTAGGACAGGCTGCCGAACAGCACGGCCGGGTCGAAGGTCTTGACCAGCGAGATGCCCGGCGTGATCGACCAGACGCCGTTGCCGGTCGGCAGGCTTTCCGGCACTGACAGGTTGTCGTTGCCGGGCACTTCGCGCAGCTTGATGCCATACGGGTCCTTGCCGGTGGGTGCCTTGATGCGCAGGGTGGCCACGGCGTCGGGCCAGGTCTCCGACTCGTCGAGGAACTTGTAGGCCACGCCAACGTTGATATCGCCGATTTCCGGGTCGCGAGTGACGGTTTCGTCGGAGGTGCTCGGCCCGGCACCGCCCGCGCCGCCGGAGGAATAGGTGGACTGGCGATACACCACCGGTACGTTGATGTCGAACTGCCAGCGCTGCGCCACGTTATAGCGCGCGGTCATGTCCAGGGTCCAGTTGTCTGCCTTGATCCGGTCGAGGTTGATGCTGCCGAGGAAGATAGAGTCCAGCGCCAGGAAACCGTTGAGCACCAGTGCCCGGGTATCGTAGTGGGTGTAGGTGACGCCGGTCTCGAAGCTGAACTTGCCGCCGCCGAAGAAGCCGCTGGCCTCGTCATACAGGTTGGATACGCTCTGTGCCGGTTCGGCGTCGGCGGTCAGCGCCTGGCCATAGGAGCTGCCGGTGGTGCCCGGCGCGCCCGAGGCCACTGTCTGCGCGCCCTTGACCCCTTCGGCGGGGGACCTGACCAGGCGTTTTGGGGGCGGCGCTGCCGGGGTTTCCTCAACCTGGCGTACGCGCTGCTCCAGCACCATCAGCGCTTGTTGCTGTGCCTCGTAGCGTTGCTTGAGCTCGAGCAGTTCTTGCTTCAGTGCTTCGACCTGCGGGTCGGCAGCTGCGAAAAGGGCGGTGGCCGGAGCCAGGCTGGTCAAACAGACAATGGCGCTGAGCGTAAATGATCGGTGCATGGATTTGCCGTCCCTTTCGACTGCCAGTGAACTTGGAGATCAATAGCCGAACGTGCGCAGGCCCTTGAGCTGGTCAAGGCTGCCGTTCAACGAAGCGGCTGTGGGTACGTTCTCGCGCATGACCACGTTGAGGGATGTGACGTTGTTGACGTGGTTGCCATTGCCAAGCAGTGTCGAGTTCTGCATCAGGCCACCCTGGGCCAGGCGCTGTACGCTGCTGCCCTGGTTGTTGTTGGCGTTGATGTTGAGTTGCACACCCACACCGGTCGACGACACGCTGAGCGAGCCGGCACCGTTTTTGCCGACCAAGGTCTGGCCCGCGGCCAGTACCTGGCCCTGTGGTTGTGTGGCGGGTGCCTGGTTGGCCTTGGTCACATTGATGTCAACGTTGTTGTAGGCGGTGTTGTTGTCACCGGCCGCGCGCACCACCTGGGTCACCCCTTCGGTGTTGTTGAGCCCGCTGCCGCCGGTGACCGTACCGTTGCCGGCGGAGGCAGCGCCGCCGGCGGTCGAACCGGTGCCTTTTTCGTCGATCAGCGACACATAGAACTGTGGCTTGATGGTCGACTGCTGGATCTGCAGGGTGGAAGTCGCACCGATCACCTCACCGTTGGCGTTCTGCCAGGTGCTGGTCATGACGATGCCGAAACTGACGATGCGCCCCGGCAGCACATAGCGCCCGCGCAAATTCGCCAACTCCTGGTCTTTCAGTTCGATGGGCTTGAACGTTTCGGCGTGGGCCGGCAGGCTGGCTGCCAGGCAAACCACTGCAAGCCAGAAAGGATTCTTCATTGGGGTGCTCCCCGGAGCGTCGTGCTCCTTGTCGTTGCAAGCGTCGTTAGAAGAAGTCGCTTTTGATGAAACCGAAGTCCAGAAGCTCTGCGTCCTGCACCGGGCTGAAGTCGTTCACCCGGCCCTTGGCGGTCAGGGGCAGTGGCGGGTCGAGCAAGACGTTGTTCTTGTCGTAGCCCTTGCCGATCACGGCGAAGATGATGCCGTTCCAGCCTTTGAGAAAATCGTCGACCTTGTAGCGTTTGTGGCCCAGTACCGGGTCACCGATGTACACCCAGCCCTTGTCGACCTTCTGCATGACCACGAAGTGCTTGTAGCCGCGCACATCCATCAACACCACGACCGGAATACGCACGCTGTGCAGGGTCTCGGGCGCCACCCGGTAGCCGCGGGCACGCATCCCCAGGCTTTCCACGTAGCGTTTCATGTCGAGCATCGAGAAACCTTGGGTGCGCACCAGATCCTGGTCGGCGTGGGCCAGCATGCCTTCGATGATCTGTTGTTCGTCCACGTCCAGCCAGTAGGCCTGGCGCAGGATGGTGGCCAGCGCGGCGGCGCCGCAGCTGAAGTCGGTCTTTTGTTGCACCAGGTCGGCGAACTTGCGCTCGCGTACGCTCTGGATGGGCTTGAACACCACGGCACCGCCCGGCAAGACGGACAGCGGCATTTGTGCCGCTTCGCTCACGCTGGCCAGGCACAGCAAAAACGCCAAGGCAATAATGCGCATGATCGGATGCCTTCCGGTTCTGTTGAAGAAAGGCCCCCCGGAGGGGGCCTCGAGCACAGCGATCAGAACGAGGTGTTGGAGATGGCCAGCGAGTTGCTCTGCTGGTTGCCCACACCGGCTGCCACGTTCACGCCCAGGTTGCCGCTGCCACCGTTCACCGAACCGCTAAGGGTTGCAGTGTTGGTCACAGGGTTAGCCCATCCGGTCGGAGTCAGCACTTGGAAGGACACGGTATTGCTCAGCTCGAACGAGCTGCTTTCGCGGATTTTCTTGTCCACGTCTTCCGACGATTTGGACTGGTTCTTGGCCGACTTCTCGAAAGACGCATCAAACGATTTCTTGAACGAAGAATCGTAGGAATTTTCGGACGTGGATTTGTCCGATTTCTCATGCGACTTCTCGACGGTCACATCGAGTTTGGCGTACAGGTCAGCGTCTACGGATACCGTGCGGCTGCGGTCGTGACGGCCATGATCCACGGTGACGGTTTTCGAAGCATCCAGCGATGCGTCCAGGGTGGCGTCCAGCGTCGCCTTGCTGTGGGATCGGGCGTCGTAGCTGTTGGCGTTTTTGCTCTCCCAGCTGTTGGTGCCTTTGGCATCGAAGTGCTTGGCGCCGGAGGCCATCCAGCTTGACGAGTCCTCCTTGTCAACATGGAGCTCGAAGTCCTTGTTGTAGGAGGACATGCCGCTGCTGGTCTTGGTGAAGGTCAGCGTATCAACCCGGTAGGTGCGGTCGGCGCTGTTGTTCACCACCAGGCCTGGGCCGTTCTGGTCGGCAGAGGCCGTGGCCGTGGCGTTACCCAGTGGTGCGTGGGTGTTGGCGATGGCCATGGTGTTTTTCTGCTGGTTCAGGTCGCCGCCAGCAATGTTGACACCCACGTTGCCTTCCGCGCCGTCGGCCGAGCCGCTCATGATCGCCGAAGACTGGGTAGACCAGTTGTCGACGCGGTTGCCGTTGCTGTACTGGCGGACGTCAGCGGTGGCTTCGGCAGTGCCGAAGACGAAGCTGTTGTCCAGGCTCGAGTCGGACGCTGCGTTGGCAATGGCCGCGGCGTTGTCCTGCTGGTTGCCGTTACCGGCCGCAACGTTGACGCCGACGTTACCGCTGGCGCCAACGGCCGATTGGTTCATCTCGGCTTCGTTGATGGTCCCTTGGTTGGTGATGGTGTTGTCGGTACTGCTCTGGCTGTCCCAGGCATTGGCCGTTGCATACACAGGGATCTTGGTTGGTGGAGGCGTGTGATGACCATTGTTATGGTGGTGGCCGTTATGGTGGTCATTACGCCGATCGTTTTGCCCAGCTTGTACAGCAACAGCCATGACCGCAGCAATTGCGAAAACCAGAGGCTTTATTGCCATCGAGGGTTTCATGGTGATTCTCCGTACTTTTTTAGGTTAAGTGTTGTTCTTAACTGAATGGGTCAATCCGCGACCCGTATGCTCAAGGTGTTGGCCATTCGGTTTCCCACCCCGGCACTCTGATTCAACTGGATCACCCCGCGGCTACCGGTGAATGCCTGGTCACTGGTGGTGACCTGGCGATGGCCGAGTGAGGCGTCAGCTGGATCGGAGCTGTTGCGCAGCGCCACGTTCTGTTGCATGAGGACGCTGTCGTCGATGCTTTGCGGCTGGGCACTGAGGCTGATGCGCAGTGCGTTGGCTTGCTGGGTGCCGGCGCCGGCGCTCTGGTTCACCCCGAGGGCACCACTGCCGTTGCTGAAGGCGTTGCCCTGGATGCTCGAGCGGGCATCCATCGCCGGGGCTGCGGGGGTGTTCAGGCGCTGGCGGATCTGCGTGGTGGCGCTGGCCTCGGGCCCCACGGCGAAGGCGCGCGCGTTGGCCTGTTGCTGTTGGTCACCGGCCGCCTGGTTGACCGACAGGTTGCCATGGTAACGGCTGCCCGAGCTGTCGATGTCGGCGTTGTTGATCACGGGAACCGGGGATTGCGCGAAGGCCGAGGTACTGCACAGCGTGGCCAGGATCAGCAGCCTGTGCTTCATCTCACTTGCCTCCGGTCAGGATCTGCAGCGGCGCCAGGCCGCGCTGCACACTCGAATTGACCATGTTCGAGATGCCACTGCCCGAGCCTGTACCACGGCCACCGGCGAGGTTGGGCAGCTGGGTCTGATTGTTGAGGTTGCCGCCCAGGTTGTTGGTCTGCTGGGTAATCAGCGTGCTGATACCCGCACCGCTGCTGATGTTGGCGAAGTCGCCATCACTCAGTTCGCTGGTATGCTTGAGGATGTGGGCGGAAGGGTTGGCGTTGGCGGTGGTGGGGTTCGGGTCGGGTCGCAACGGCGGGACCACGGCGTTGCGTGTCTGCACATCACGGGTTATCACGATGATGCCGTTGTCGGCCTGGGCCGTCAGGCTCAACGAGCCCAGCACACAGCTCATCAGCAAAAGGTAATAAAGGCCTTTGTCAGGTTTCCTCACGACGGCAACTCCTTTATAGAACGCTGGCCCTGTTCAGCGATACGAAGGAGCGAGCAGAAGGTGTGCCGCTTTTGAGAAGCGTTTTCAGATCAACAGCTTAAGGTGAGCGCATGACAAGCTGCGGCGTATTCTGTCTCAGGGGTGAAACAGGCAGCCGCGAGCGTTGCCGGCAAAGCCAGTGGTGGTCTTGATTGGAAGGGTTTTTGCCGGGGTGTATCAGCAGCTTGACACTACCCCCGAAGCAGGGGAAAGCCCCGCAATTTCGGGGCCTTTGCCCATGGGAGTGTGTCAGTGGGTTAACACTCGGTGGGGCAGGCTGGCGCATCGCTATCAATGAGCTTAGCCACTGTTTGCAGTGCCAGCAACTGGCGCTGTGGCCAATTGCCTTCAATTATTTGGTATGCCTGGTCATGCCGTTGCAGCCAGTGCAGGCTGTCGTCGAAAAAGCGCTGGCGGTCGCTCAGTTCGGGCTGGCTGCGCTGGCCATCGGCAACCCAATCCACGCCTTGCGGGCTTAGCAACAGGTGCAGGTGGTAATGCCGAGCCAGCAAAGCCTGTTCCAGCCAGGCCGGGCAGTCGTCGAACAGGGCGTGGCTCCAGAGCATGTTACTGAGCAGGTGGGTGTCGAGAATCAGCAGCGGCGGCGCCTGCTCGCGGGCGTGGTCTTCCCAGGCCAGCTGGCCGCGGGCGATGGTGGGGATATCGGCGTAGCAGGTGTCGCGGCCTTCCTGGTCGATGAAGTGGCGCACGTATTCGGCCACCACCACGCCGCCGAAATGCGCCTGGATCACCCCGCTGAGCCAGCTTTTACCGCTGGATTCCGGACCGCACAGCACCACCACTTTCATGGCCTGCGCCGCGCTCATGGCTGCACCAGTGCCGGGTCACGGCGCCATTCCAGCCAGCCGCGCACGGCAATCAGGGTCAGCACGGCGAAGAAGCCCGCGGTGAAGTACAGCTGCTGGTGCAGGTACAGGCCCACGTAGGCGATGTCTACCACCACCCACAGCGGCCAGCACTGCAGGCGCTTCTGCGCCATCCACAGTTGTGCCACCAGGCTGAAGCCGGTCAGGCTGGCGTCCAGCCAGGGCAGGGCGGCGTCGGTCCAGTTGGCCATGGCCGCGCCCAGGGCGGCGCTCAGCAGCACCCCGACGGCCAGGCCGGTGAACAATGCCGGGCGTTGCAGGCGTGAGACCTGGCGGGCGTCTTCAGCATGGCCTGGGCGCTTCCATTGCCACCAGCCGTAAACTTGCAGGATGGCGTAGGCCAGTTGCAGCAGCATGCCCGAATACAGCTTTACTTCGTAGAACAGCCAGCCATAGATCAGCACCATGACCAGGCCGATCGGCCAGCACCAGGCGTTCTGCTTGACCGTGAGCCAGACAGCGGTGACGCCGAGGGCAGCGGCGATGAGTTCAAGGCCGGACATCGGCGATCCTTGGAGACTACGGGGGAGGGGCGCGATTGTAGCGGGTCGGCCGGGGAAGGTGTAGGGCGTAAGCGGTGGAGATGCACATACCCCCCCTGTGGGAGCGGGCATGCCCGCGAACACCGGCGAAGCCGGTGCCATACACCGCGTCGCATGCTTCGCGGGCATGCCCGCTCCCACAGGGGCTTGGCCTTATACCCGGAACTGCCGCAACAGCTGCTCCAGCTCTTCGCTCAACTGCCCCAGTGCCACCCCGGCATCGCTGGACTGCCGTGCCGCATCAGCGGTCTGCTGCGACAACCCGGCCGTATCCAGCACATTGCGGTTGATTTCTTCGACCACATGCGACTGCTGCAAGGTGGCGCTGGCAATGGAGGCATTCAATGCGGTGAGGTTGTTCAGCGCCTGGTTGATGGCATCCAGGCTGGCACCTGCCTCGCGGGCCTGCTCGACGGTCTGGCGCGAGGCTTCGCTGCTGGTGTCGATGGCTTTGACCGCGGCGTCCGACTGGCTTTGCAGGTGCTCGATCATGGTATGGATCTCGGCCGTCGACTGCGCCGTGCGCTGGGCCAGCAGGCGGACCTCGTCGGCGACCACGGCAAAGCCACGACCTTGCTCGCCGGCCCGCGCCGCCTCGATGGCTGCGTTCAGCGCCAGCAGATTGGTCTGTTCGGCGATGGAGCGGATCACATCCAGCACACCACCGATGCGTGTGCTATGCCCGGCCAGGTCGCGGATCACCTGCACGGCCTGGTCGATGGTCAGTGACAACCGGTCGATCTGCGCCAGGCTGCCGTGAATGGCCTCCTGACCGTGTGCCACCTGCTGTTGTGCGGTGCGCATTTCCCCGGCGGCCTGCTCGGCGGTCTTGGCCACGTCCTGCACGGCGTAGGTCACTTCGTTGACCGCAGTGGCCACCTGGTCCATCTGCAGCGATTGCTGGGCGCTGTGCTGTTGCGCGGCCCCGGCATTGTCGCCGACATGCCCGGCGGACTGGGCCAGGGCGTGTGCTGCCCCTTGCAACTGGCCGACCACGCCTTGCAGCTTGCCGTTGAAGCGGTTGAAGTGCTCGCTCAGGTGGGTGATCTCGTCGCGGCCGTGAGTGTCCAGGCGCCGGGTCAGGTCGCTTTCGCCGCTGGCGATGTTACCCATGGCCTGCACTGCCTCTTGCAACGGGCGGGCGATGCTGCGGGCAATCAGCATGACCACCAGCGCCATCAGCAGGGCAATGGCCACGCCCACCAGCGAGGCGTCGCGCAACTGGCGGGCGAACTCGGCTTGCACGTCGTCGACGTACACGCCTGAGCCGATAATCCAGCCCCACGGCTTGAACAGCTGGATATAGGACGTCTTGGCCACCGGCTCGCTGGCACCGGGCTTGGGCCAGCGGTAGTTGACCGCCCCGGCATCCTGCTGACGGGCCAGGGCGACCATCTCGTTGAACACGGCAAAGCCGTCGGGGTCGCGGATGGCCGAGAGGTCCTGGCCGTCGAGCTTGGGGTTGGCCGGATGCATGATCATCTTCGGCCCCAGGTCGTTGATCCAGAAGTAGTCGTCGTGGTCGTAGCGCAGCGCGCGTACCACTTGCAGCGCCTGTTGCTGGGCGGCTTCGCGGCTAAGCGTGCCGGCCGCCTCCAGGCCTTGGTAATAGGCCAGTACACCAGCTGCGGTCTGTACCACGTGGCGGGTCTTTTCCGCTTTGGCCTGGTACAGGTCACCGTGGATCTGGCGCAGCATCAGCAGGCCCAATACCACCAGCATGGCCACCGCCACCAAAAGGATCAGCCACAGACGGCGGCTGATAGACATCGATCTCAGGGTTTTCATCCCACAGCTCCCGCATTGTTCTTTTTATTCAGGCGCATCCAAGCATGCTTTGCGTCCGGCCCCCACTCGACTAATGGCTAAGTGCTATCCATCCAATAGTCTGCAGCGGGTTGTACAAGGCGTTTGCAAAGGCGCTCTGCTAGGATTTCGGCCGCGCAAGATGAAACCTTTAGGCGGCGTGAACTTTTCTACTGGCATTGCGCCCAACAGTCGCTGTAAAACAGCCGGGCCGCGTGCGGCAAATTCAAGCAAATCAAGAACAAGGGGCCTGCAACGAGCAGCGCTCCATCGGGGGAACGATGGATTTTTGGACTGCCTTCCAGGCAATCATATTAGGCGTGGTCGAAGGGCTGACGGAGTTTCTGCCGATCTCCAGTACTGGCCACCAGATCATCGTCGCCGATCTGATCGGGTTTGGCGGCGAACGGGCCATGGCCTTCAACATCATCATTCAGCTGGCGGCGATCCTGGCGGTGGTGTGGGAGTTTCGCGGCAAGATCTTCGACGTGGTCTTCGGCCTGACCAGCCAGCCCACGGCGCGACGTTTCACCGGTAACCTGTTGCTGGCGTTCCTGCCGGCAGTGGTGCTGGGCGTGCTGTTCGCCGACCTGATTCACGAATACCTGTTCAACCCGATCACCGTGGCGGCGGCGCTGGTGGTGGGCGGGGTGATCATGCTGTGGGCCGAGCGCCGCGAGCACCGTGTGGAGGTGGACCACGTGGACGACATGCGCTGGAGCCACGCGCTGAAGATCGGCTTCATCCAGTGCCTGGCGATGATTCCGGGCACTTCGCGCTCCGGCTCGACCATTATCGGTGGCCTGTTGTTCGGCCTGTCGCGCAAGGCAGCGACCGAGTTCTCGTTCTTCCTGGCGATGCCGACCATGGTCGGTGCGGCAGTGTATTCGGGCTACAAGTACCGCGACCTGTTCCAGCCCGGCGACCTGCCGGTATTTGCCATTGGCTTCGTGACCTCGTTCATTTTTGCCATGATTGCCGTGCGTGGCCTGCTCAAGTTCATTGCCAACCACAGCTACGCGGTGTTCGCCTGGTATCGCATTGCGTTTGGCCTGCTGATTCTGGCGACCTGGCAGTTCGGCTGGGTTGACTGGGCGACGGCTCATGGCTGAGGCCGCGCGGGGGCAAAGGGGGGAGGGCGTACGTAATGTGCGCCTGAAGCTGCTGGTATTGGGCCTGCTGTGCCTGCTGCCGGGGCTGGGCGCGGCGCGCATGGCCTGGGTCGATCAGGCCTGGTGGCCGCTGGCGCTGTACCCGGCAATGAGCCTGATCAGCCTGTTGCTGTATTGGCAGGATAAACAGCAGGCGCGTACCCAGGCCTGGCGAACGCCCGAGAAAGTGCTGCATGCCAGTGAGCTGCTGGGCGGCTGGCCGGGGGCGCTGCTGGCGCAGCAGCTGTATCGGCACAAGACGCGCAAGGTGTCGTACCAGTTGGTGTTCTGGGGCATTGTGCTGGTGCACCAGGTGTTCTGGGCGGACTGGCTGTTTCTTGGTGGGCGCTATCTGGCTTTTGGTTGACAGGTGGCTGTGTCGGCCTCTTCGCGGGCTTGCCCGCTCCCACAGGTACTCCACAGGTCTTGAGGGCAGTGAAAATCCTGTGGGAGCGGGCAAGCCCGCGGTACAAACCGGAGACATCGTTTACATTTCAAACCGGGGACATGGTTTACAGGCTAATACGCATGATCAGGAGGTATCTGATCATGCCCTGGAACCAAGAGTCCCCCATGGATCAACGAGTCAGATTGGTTGGCGAGTGGCTTTCCGGTGATTACACCAAGAGCCAGCTCGCTCGCCGGTACAACGTCAGCCGCCCGACGGTCGACAAGTGGATATCGCGATATTCGGCAGGCGGTGCTGAAGCCCTGACTGATGCCTCACGACGCCCTAACAACAGTCCTAACAAGACAAGTGATGAGTTATTGGCTCGGATTGTTGCGATGAAAGAGGCGCACGATAAATGGGGCCCCAAGAAGCTGATTGAACTGCTGCGCCTTGAAGATCCATCGATTGATTGGCCGTCTCCGAGCACAGCTGGGCAGTGGTTGGACCGGATGGGCATGGTCCACAAGCGCGGGCCAAAACGGCGCTACGGAAAAAGCCCCACGAAAATGCGAGAGGCCAACGAGCCGAACCAGACCTGGTGCATCGATTACAAAGGCCAGTTCAAAATGCTCAACGGCCAGTGGTGCTAGCCGCTGACAGTTACGGATCATGCCTCACGCCTCATTTTGGCCTGCAAAGCCCACAAGAACATCATGACGCAACCGGTCATGCAGACGCTTGAGTGGCTTTTTCAGGAGCATGGCATGCCGGAGGTCATCCGCTCTGACAACGGCAGCCCGTTTGCGTCGACGGGCTTGGCAAGGATGTCCACAATTGCTGTCTGGCTGATCCGTCTCGGCATCTACCCCGAACGAACGGCCCCCGCGCGCCCTGACCAGAATGGCCGTCACGAGCGGATGCACCGCAGCATGAAGCTTGAACTGCCTGTGGGGCACAATTTGATTGATCAGCAGTTGCTGCTTGAGCACTTCAGGCAGGAGTTCAACTATATCCGCCCCCACGAAGCACTGGGGATGAAACGCCCATTCGAGCTGTATGTGCCATCCAACCGGCCTTACCCAGGATGTCTGCCTATCGTGGAGTACCCCACCGCAATGGTGGTCCGCAGTGTTAGGCAGAATGGCTCAATCAAATGGAAGAACAAGCTGCTGTTCATCAGCGAGGCCTTGTCTGGCGAGAGGATAGGCCTGAAGGAGGTGGAAGATGATGTTTGGGATGTGTTCCTGTGTGACCATCTCCTGGGGAGGCTTGAACGGGGTGCAAACCGCGTCCAAGCCTCAAATGTGTAAACCATGTCCCCGGTTTACGATGTAAAGGATGTCTCCGGTCGTACACCGCGAAGAGGCCGGCACAGGGTATCTAGATCACCAACCCCACCTGCAACCGCTTCGGCAACCGCCGCACCACCAACTGGTGCGAGCGTTGCAACGCATCACACAGCTCATCACGCCCCATGGGGTAGGGCAGCGCCATGCTGATCCATCGCGCCCTCGCCAGGTACGGCGCAGGCCGCACCCCCGGGCGGTCGCAATAGCCGAGAAACAGTTCGTCGGCCACCTTGAACGACAACCCCGCACCTGCCAGGTCGAGCACCGCGAACATCTTGTTGCCTGCCACCGAAAACACCCGAATGCCGCCCCATTTGTAGTCTTCCCGCGCACCCGGCAGGCTCAGGCAAAACGCCGCCACCTCGGCTTCGCTCATGTTCCGCTCAGACATACTGCTCTCCACAGGCCTCGAACGACGCCGCCAGATGATCGATCCACACTCGCACCGCAGGCAGCAAACCGCGCCGGTGCGGGTACACGGCCTGCAAGTAGCCACCCGGTAGCGACCAGTCGGGCAGCAGGCGCACCAGTTCGCCGCGTTCCAGCTCTTCCTCGCAGAACATGCTGGGCAGCGCGGTAAACCCGAGGCCAGCCCGTACAGCAGCATTACGTACTACGAAATCATCGATGGCAAGGCGCGGTTCCAGGGCGATTTCCTGCTGCTTGCCATGGGGGCCGAACAGGCGGAAGTGTACCAAGCGGTCTGCCTCGGCGGCGCCCAGCACCGGCAATGACGCCAGTTCGCCCGGTTCGCGAATGTGGTCGGCGAAACCAGGCGCGGCAACCAGTTGCATCTGTGCCTGGCGCAGGCGGCGGGTGACCAGGGCCGGGTCTTCATCGCCCAGGTCGCGCACGCGCAAGGCCACGTCGATGCCTTCGGAAATCAGGTCGACCCGGCGGTTGAGCAGCACCATGTCCAGTTGCACCAGCGGGTACTGCGCGAGAAAGCGGCTGATCACATCTGGCAGGAAGGCGTGGGCCAATGCCACCGGGCAGGACACCCGCAAACGCCCGCGCGGTTCGCTGCTCATGCTGGCCACGGCTTCATCGGCGGCTTCGGCTTCCAGCAGCATGGCCTGGCAATGGTGCAGGTAGCGCTCGCCCACCGCGGTGAGCTTCAGTTGCCGCGTGGTGCGTTGCAGCAGGCGTGTGCCCAGGCGTTCTTCAAGCTCGGCGATACGCCGCGACAGGCGCGACTTGGGGATGCCCAGCTGGCGGCCGGCAGCGGCGAAGCCGCCGGCTTCGACTACGCGGGCAAAGTAGAAGAGGTCGTTGAGGTCTTGCATGGGAATGTCTCACTGTTCCACCTGTGGGACAAACTAGCGCATTTTTGCCGACTTATCAGCCATTGGTGAGGTCGGTAGGATTCTCCCCATCGTGATCGCCCAACGTCGCGGTCTTCATTCACAGGAGAGTCCCATGAAACTGTTGCATATCGATTCGAGCATCCTGGGCGACAATTCCGCCTCCCGCCAACTGAGCCGCGAAGTGGTCGAAGCCTGGAAAGCCGCCGACCCGAGCGTGGAAGTGGTGTACCGTGACCTGGCCGCCGACGCCATCGCCCACTTCTCTGCGGCTACCCTGGTAGCGGCTGGCACCCCGGAAGACATGCGCGACGCAGCCCAGGCCTTCGAAGCCAAGCTGAGCGCGGAAACCCTGGAAGAGTTCCTGGCTGCCGATGCCGTGGTGATTGGTGCGCCGATGTACAACTTCACCGTGCCGACCCAGCTCAAGGCCTGGATCGACCGCGTCGCCGTCGCCGGCAAGACTTTCCGCTACACCGAAGCCGGCCCGGAAGGCCTGTGCGGCAACAAGAAGGTAGTGCTGGTTTCCACCGCTGGTGGCCTGCACGCTGGCCAGCCGACTGGCGCCGGGCATGAGGATTTCCTCAAGGTGTTTCTGGGCTTCATCGGTGTCACCGACCTGGAAATCGTCCGTGCCCATGGCCTGGCCTATGGCCCTGAGCACCGCAGCCAGGCGATCGATGCTGCCCAGGCGCAGATCGCCAACGAGCTGTTTGCTGCTGCCTGACCCTGCTGGTTTGCACAAGCGCTAAAGGCTTGCGCAAACCTTGTGGGAGCGGCCTTGTGTCGCGAATGGGGCGCAAAGCGGCCCCAGAGATCTCGGTGTAAAACGCTGGCATCCTGGGGCCGCTACGCGGCCCCTTCGCGACACAAGGCCGCTCCCACAATCAACCTCAGGCCACCGGTATAGCCGGGTCAGCGGCTGCCAGCGCCGCAGCACGTTCGGCCGCTGGCGGATAGATCCACACCGTATTGATCTGCGCCTTCAGCACCTTGGCCTCAGCCTTGTCCTCCGGTGGCGACACCGTGCGCTCCCACCCTTCGGTATACACCGCCCCCCAGGCCCCAAGGTCCAGGCAGGTCACGTACTTGGGCTGGCTGTAGGTCTTCGGTGCCACGCCAATCAGCTCGGCCGCCGCATTGTTGCCCGCATGACGCCCCAACGGAATCG
Organism: Pseudomonas sp. p21; assembly: GCF_001642705.1. Lineage (NCBI taxonomy): Bacteria > Pseudomonadati > Pseudomonadota > Gammaproteobacteria > Pseudomonadales > Pseudomonadaceae > Pseudomonas > Pseudomonas sp. p21. Next base: position 315,360 of record NZ_LWBV01000009.1, on the reverse strand, counting down.
AATGCTGGCAGGACATCACCGCGTAGTTGCCAAGCTCGTCGCAGGCGGCGTAGGCCACATCACCCGCTGCGTACACGGCATCATTGCCTGTCACCTTGAGGTTGCCATCGACGTGCAAGCGGCCCTGGCGGTCGCGCTCGCCACTGATCTGTTCGGTGAGCGGGTTGGCCTTGAAGCCCACGGTCCAGATCACCGTGCTGGCGTCGATGCGCTGGCCGTTGTCCAGCTGCACGCCGGCAGGGTCCACCGAGGCTACCGTGGCGCCACAGATCCACTCCACGCCCAGGGCCTCGGAGGCCTGCTCGATGGCGGGGCGGATGCCATCACCCAGGGATGCGCCAATCCTCGCCCCACGGTCGACCACCACCACGCGCAACGCCGGGCCCTCGCCGAGGATTTTGCGCAGGCGGGCCGGCAGTTCGGTGGCGGTCTCGATGCCGGTAAAGCCACCGCCGGCCACCACCACGGTATTGCGTGCCGGTGTGTCGGGCAGGCTGGCCAGTGATTTCAGGTGGGTTTCCAGGCGCGCGGCGCTGTCGAGCTTGTCGACATCGAACACATGCTCGATGCCGACCATGTCAGGCCGGTTTAGCACGCTGCCGCAGGCCATGATCAGCCGGTCGTAGGGCAGGGCGCACTGGGTGCCGCTGCGGGTGCGGTAGCTGACGCGGCGGGCCGCTTCATCGATGTGGAAGGCCGTGCCTTGCACGAAGCGGACGTTGACGGCATCGAACAGCTCCTGCAACGGCGCGGCCATGGTGTGTACGTCGGGTTCGTAGAAGCGCGGGCGCACATGCAGCTCGGCCTGGGGGGCAAGCAAGGTGACCTCGACATCCTTGCGGCCATGGAGGTCAAGCTGGCGGACGGCGCTGAGCGCGCTCCACAGGCCGGCAAAGCCCGCGCCAATGATCAGGATCTGCTTCATGTTTGTGCTCCTCTAAAGTTCGGTTAACAAGGTAGACCCTGTTGCTGGATATTGGGGAGCGAGCATGCTTCAGAATGTTGGCGGCGTGATCACCCAGATCACCACGGCATCCACCTCACCGGGGTTGCCATAGCGGTGCGGTTCCTGGCTCGAGAAGCTGAAACTGTCCCCCTCACCCAGCTGGAAATGCCGTTCGCCTACCCACAGTTCGAAGCTGCCGCTGAGGATGTAGCCAGCCTCTTCGCCGTCATGGCTGTAGCTCTGCTGGCTGTAGCTACCCGGGGGGAAGCGCGAATGCAGGATTTCCAGCTGGCGGTTGGGCTGGGGCGTGAGCAGTTGATCGACGATGCCATCTTCGTAGTGCACGCTCAGGCGGCTGTTGCGTCGTACTACATAGCCCTGGTCCTCGGGCGCAGTGGTGGCTTCACTGGCGAAGAACCACTGGATGGTTACACCCAGGCTGCGGGCGATGTTGAACAGCGCCGGGATCGACGGATAGGAGAGGTTGCGCTCCAGCTGGCTGATGTAGCCAGCGGTCAGTTCACTGTGCGTGGCCAGCTCCGCCAGGGTCATGCCACGGCGCTTGCGCAGGCCGCGAATGCGGCTGCCGAGAAACTGCGGCGCGGCGCCCCCGGCTTCGCTGGTGGGGGGCTGGGGGAGTTGGCTCATGCACGTCGGTCCATCGTAAAAGCCGCAGTATGTACAGCCTCAGAGCGCCCAGGCAACCGTCAGGCCATCATGAATCGCTTCTTCGGCGGTACGTGGCGCCAGGCAGTCGCCAACGCGGCGCACCTCGACCAGGCCAGCCAGCTCCGTGGCCAGGCGGTCTTCCGGTTGATGGCCCAGGCACAGTACCAAGGTGTCGATGCCTTCGAAGATCATCGGTTCGCCGCTGGCGGTGTGCTGCAGGTACACCGTGTTGTCGTCGCTGCCATACAGGCGGGCGTACGGTGTGATGGGGATTCCCAGGCGATGCAGCTCGCCGGCCAGTTGGTCGCGCACATACAGCGGCAGGCTTTCGCCGCAATGGGTGCCATTGACCGCCAGTTGCACCTGGTGGCCCTCGCGCACCAGGCGTTCGGCGATGCCGGGGCCGATCCAGTCGCACCGCCAGTCGATTACCAGCACCGAGCGCCCCGGTTTTGCCTCATTGCGCAGTATTTGCCAGGCATCCACCACCTGAAGATCACCAGTGCGCTCGAAGGCCGGCCAGTAGGGGGTGGCACCGGTGGCAGCGATTACCAGGTCGGGGCGCTCGCGCTCGACCAGTGCGCGGTCGACCCGAGTGTTGCGTACCACTTCCACGCCCGCCAGGGCCATTTCCCGCTGCAGGTTGGTGCTGGCGCCACCGAACTCGCTGCGTCGTGGCAGCAACTGGGCCAGCAGCACCTGGCCGCCGAGTTGCGGGCCAGCCTCGTACAGCGTGACTTGGTGCCCGCGTGCAGCGGCCACGGCGGCGGCTTTCATGCCGGCGGGCCCGCCACCGGCCACGAGGATGCGCTTGGGACGGGTGGTGGGTGTCAGTTGCCCGTACTGCAACTCGCGGCCGGTTTCCGGCCGCTGGATGCAGGAAATGGGCAAGCCACGGTGGAAATGGCCGATGCAGGCCTGGTTGCAGGCAATACAGGCACGTACGTCTTCTACCTGCCCATGCTCGGTCTTGTTCGGCATTTGCGGGTCACAGATCAGCGCGCGCGTCATGCCGCAGACATCGGCCTGGCCACGGGCCAGGATCAGTTCGGCTTCCTGTGGCTGGTTGATACGCCCGGTGACGAACAGCGGGATGTCCAGGTGTTGCTTGAAGGTGCCGGCCTCACGGGCCAGGTATGCCGGCTCTATGGCCATCGGAGGCACGATATGCACGGCACCGCCCAGGGACGCCGACGTGCCGGCAACGATGTGCAGGTAATCGAGCTGGTCCTGCAAGGCAACCGCTGCGGCCAGCGACTCGTCCTCGCTCAGCCCCAGGCTGTCGCGCTCGTCGGCACTGATGCGCAGGCCGACGATGAACTGCTCGTCGGTCGCCGCGCGTACGGCGGCCAGCACTTCGCGCAGGAACCTCAGGCGCTGCTCCAGTTCACCGTTGTAGCCATCTGTGCGCTGGTTTACCCGCGGGTTGAGGAACTGCGCAGGCAGGTAACCATGGCTGGCCACCACTTCAACGCCATCCAGCCCGGCCTGGTGCAGGCGGTGGGCAGCGCTGGCATAGCCCTGGACGATCTCGTCGATCATCGCCTGGTCCAGCGCGCGCGGCATCACCCGGAAGCGCTCATTGGGCACCGCGGACGCCGAGTAGGCCACCGCCAGCAAACCGTCCGCCGATTCCATGATCTCCCGCCCGGGGTGGAACAGTTGCGACAGCACCACGGTGCCATGCTCATGGCAGGCCTTGGCAAGCTGGCGGTAGCCGTCGATGCAGGCATCGTCGGTGGCCATCAGCACATGCGAGGTGTAGCGGGCGCTGTCATGTACCCCGGCCACCTGCAGCACGATCAGGCCGACGCCACCGGCGGCGCGGTCGCGCTGGTAGGCGATGAGCTTGTCGTTGACCAGGTTGTCGGTGGGCAGGCAAGTGTCGTGGCCGGTGGACATGATGCGGTTTTTCAAGCGTTTGCCGCGGATCTGCAAGGCTTCGAACAGGTGAGGGAAGGCGGTCTGCATACAGGCGGCTCCGGTGCGGTGTTGTTCTTGTTTTTCCTATAAAAGTGCAGTCACAGTAAAAAATCAAACTGTTTTTTTACTGATGCGCGACCAGGCTTTCTCATCCTCACGGCGAGGACATGGCGAGCGGCAGTTCAACGTGCCGGGGAGGGAACTGAAACAGGGGGCGTCCTTCCCTGGCACCGCGTTGGTGGTGCCAGGGCGAGACGTTTGTACGTTGGTGGCGAGAGGACTCAGTGTGCGTCAGGTACGATCATCGCTGCCGGTGCCTCTTGCACCCGCCGCCGTGCCACCCAGTAGTACAGCACGCTCGGCACTACCAGGCCGATCAGCCACGAGATATCCACGCCGCCCAGGTGAGCGACCAGCGGACCTGTGTACAGTTTGGTGTCGATGAACGGCATCTGTATCAGCACGCCCACGGTGTAGACGATGATTCCTGGCCAGTTCCAGCGGCCGTAGCGACCCTGCGGGTCGGCAAGGGCGGGGATGTCGTATCGCTCCTTGGTGATGAAGTAGTAGTCGACCAGGTTGACCGCGCTCCAGGGCACGAAGAACGTCAGCAGGAAGAGGATGAAGGATTTGAACGCGCTGAGAAACGAATGCTGGCCAAGCAAGGCCACCAGGGTGGCGGCGCCGACGATGCCCAGCACGAACAGCAGGCGCTGTGCACGGCTGATCGCCAGGTGGCCACGGAAGCCGCTGATGATGGTGGCAATGCACATGAAGCTGCCATAGGAATTCAGCGTCGAGATGGTCACCTTGCCAAAGGCGATGCAGAAATACAGCAGCGCTGCGGTGCTGCCGGCGCCACCCAGGCCGACGATGTAGGCCACTTCGTGACCGGAGAACCGGGCACCGGCGATGGCGGCGGCGAACACCCCGAGGATCATTGACGCCTGGGCGCCGATCACCGAACCCAGACCCGCGGCGAGGAAGGTTTTGAGTGGTGAAGTGTTACTGGGCAGATAGCGCGAGTAGTCGGCCACATAGGGGCCGAAGGCGATCTGCCAGGACGCCGCCAGCGATACGGCGAGCAGGAACGATGCCCAACTGAAGTGGCGGTTGTCGAGTAACTGCCCGATGTCGGCCAGCAGCATGATGCGACTGAACAGGTAGACGAAGGCGATGATGCCCAGCACGCTGGCGACCCGGCCGATCCAGTGGATCACCCGGTATCCGGCCAGGGTGGCGAGCACGATTATGCTGGCGAATATCAGGATACCGGTGCTGTCGCTGACGTTGAGCAATTGTCCGATCGCCTGTCCGGAGAGCACTGTGCCGGTGGCGGTGAAGCCCAGGTACATCAGGCATACCAGCACCATCGGGATGGCCGCGCCGTAGACGCCGAACTGCACGCGGCTGGAAATCATCTGCGGCAGCCCCAGACGAGGGCCCTGAGCGGCATGGAGGGCCATGACCGCGCCGCCAATCACTTGACCGAGCAGCAGGCCTATCAGCGACCAGAACACGTCGCCACCGAGCACCACGGCCAGGGCTCCGGTCACGATTGCCGTGATCTGCAAGTTGGCTCCGAGCCACAGGGTGAACTGACTGTACACGCGTCCATGGCGTTCAGTCTCGGGTATGTAGTCGATCGAGCGTCGCTCGAGTACGGGTTTGCTGGACATACAGTGGCTCCGCTTCATTGTTCTTGTGTAGCGAGTCAGTCATCGGCGGGGACTCGAGGCCGATGACCTCTTCGTCATGTGAGCATGTATATACAAGCTAGGTCAAACAATGTCTTGCGCGTTAAACAGTGTGCTGTTGCGCAATGATCGGCGGCAACTGTGCAGGTCCCTGGCAACGAAATAACCTTATGCTGTAACGAAATATGTCTAGAAAACCTGAAGAAGGAAGCTGCAATGCCACTCAAGGACCTGCTCATCGCGCTGGTGGTGATTGTCGCGTGGGGAGTCAACTTCGTGGTCATCAAGGTTGGCCTTGATGGCTTGCCGCCGATGTTGCTGGGGGCATTGCGCTTCTTGTTGGTGGCGTTCCCGGCGATCTTGCTGGTAAAACGGCCCAAGCTGCCCTGGCGTTGGCTGATCGCTTACGGTGCGACCATTTCGTTGGGCCAGTTCGCCTTCCTTTTCCAGGCCATGTACAGCGGCATGCCGCCGGGGCTGGCCTCGCTGATCCTGCAGTCGCAGGCGTTCTTCACCCTCGGCTTTGCCGCACTGTTCCTCGGTGAGCGGCTGCGCCTGGCCAGCGCGCTGGGGCTGCTGGTCGCGGCCAGCGGCCTGGCGCTTATCGGCAGCGAAGACGGTGGCCATGTACCGATGCTGGCGCTGGTGCTGACCCTGTGTGGCGGCGCCATGTGGGGCTTGGGCAACATCATTACCCGGCGCTTTGGCTCGGTTGACCTGGTGGCGCTGGTGATCTGGGGCGGGCTGATCCCGCCACTGCCGTTCCTGGCACTTTCCTGGTGGCTGGAAGGGCCGGAGCGCATTGGCCATGCCCTGGCCAATATATGCTGGAGTTCGGTATTGGCCCTGGTCTACCTGGCCTTTGTCGCCACCATGCTCGGCTACAGCCTGTGGAGCAAGCTGCTGTCGCGCCACCCGGCCGGCAAGGTAGCGCCGTTCTCGCTGCTGGTGCCAGTGATTGGCTTGAGTTCGTCGGCGTTGTTGCTGGGCGAGCGTTTGACTGCAACCCAGGGTTGGGGTGCCTTGCTGGTGATGGCCGGGTTGCTGGTGAACGTGTTCGGCGCCCGCATTGGCCAACGGCTACGCGCGGTCAGCGCGTAGTCGACCCCTCAAGCTGTGGGAGCGGGCGTGCCCGCGAACACCGGCGAAGCCCGTGCCAAGCAACGCGCTGCCTGCTTCGCGGGCGCGCCCGCTCCCACAATGGAGGCGTATCTGCGAGGGGAATTGCGCTCTGTTAGAATCGGCCTCTTTTGCCAGGCCAATGGAGCGCAACCCATGATCATTTCCACCACCAGCCAGCTCGAAGGCCGCCCGATTGCCGAATACCTGGGCGTGGTCAGTTCCGAATCGGTGCAGGGCATCAACTTCGTGCGCGATTTCTTTGCACGTTTTCGCGACTTCTTCGGCGGCCGTTCGCAAACCCTGGAAAGCGCACTGCGCGAAGCCCGGGAACAGGCCACCGAAGAACTGAAGGCGCGGGCACGCCAGTTGCAAGCCGATGCGGTAGTGGGGGTGGATTTCGAGATCAGCATGCCGTCGGTACAGGGCGGCATGGTCGTGGTATTTGCTACCGGCACGGCGGTGCGCCTGAAGTAGAGCGTTCTGCCGCTGGTCGGGTCCAGGGCTCTAGCCTGGGCGGTCCGCAAATGACCAGCTAGTCTCACTTTCACTGGTCGCGTTTACCTGGGCAACTGTTCTGGTTGCCGGCGCGTCCGCCACTGGAGGGAGACAGGGCATGAGCGAATCCTTTTTCGAAGACCTGAACGACGCGTTCCCGATCAACAGCCAGGTGCGTTGCGGCCAGGCGGCATTCCGTCTGGGCTTCGCCCACATGACGCTGGATGATTCCGAACAGCTCCAGCCTGCACACCTGCAGCGCAGCAAAAAAGGCCGCTTCATGCCGCGGGTTCCGCTGAAGAAGTGATCCCGCTCCAGCACAACCCCGCCAAATGGCGGGGTTTTTATTGCCATTTCTTGATCCGCCTCATGGCATTGCCGGGTAGCGCTCGCAGGATGGCCAAGGCTGTGGTTTTCTGGCGCGGCATTCCAGCAACGGAGGATTGAATGCTCATGCGAGTCAGGGAAGAGACCTATTGGCAGTGGGCCGACACCCAGCTGCACAGCCGCTGCCACGAAGAAGCACTCAGTGACGGCACCACGCTGGACGTGCAGGTTCGCTTGTCGCGCTTGGGGGCGACCCAACTGTTCCTGGGGCTGTATGCCGGGGATGGGCGGGCACTGCTGGAGGAGTATTACCCCGCACGGCCAGGCGAGACCATGACCCGCGCCCTGGTGTGGGGTGTTGACCGCGCCCGGGCGATGGCAACCGGCGCATTGCCACTGCCGGAGCCCCGCAGCCAGCGGCGCCGGGCGTGAAAAAGCCCGGCCTATGCAGGCCGGGCTCAGGTAAGGGTGGGAACCCTCAGTTGAGCGGTTCGATCACCTTGACTGCCTGCTGCTCACGGGCAGCGGGCCATTCTTGTTGCAGGGTCTGCAGGACGCGGCCAACGAACTCGGTGTCGGCGGCAGCCTTCTTGCCGACGTAGCCTTGGCCACGGCGGTAGACCTTGAAACGGGCACGCATGCTGGGCAGGTGCTCTTCGAATTCATCTTCGACGGTGTTCGGTGGCAGGCGGTCGAGGCGCACTTCACCGGTCTGGCTGACCCACAGCAAATGGTCGTCAAGGCTGTCCTTGCGTACGGCGAACAGCTGGGCCAATTGGTCGATAGTCGGATTGTTGTTCAAGTTCATCATAAAGCCCCCATTACCCATTCGTAGGTGATTTTTCACAGTTGGCGCTACCACGGTGTAGCGCACTACCAAGGCTGCTACAGCAGCATCGCAACAGGGGCTTTCTCACGCTGCCTTTTGGACAGTTTCCCTCTCCACGGACGGCCTGCGTTACCGCGCAGGCCGTCTGGAACACCCTTGCCACCGCTCCCGATCGGGGAGACGGCTTCATCATGCCCAAGGGCGATGAACGGCGTCAACCGTTTTGTAGTGAATATTTTTTCTCACTACATTCTGTCGTTTTGTTCGACAATCGTTGCCGGCACTACAGCCCGGACAGAATGTCGAAGGCTGCACGCACCCGGGCTTCGTTCGGGTAATTTCGGTTGGCCAGCAACACCACGGCCAGTTGTTCGGCGGGCACGAACGCGGCGTAGGCGCCAAAACCATTGGTCGAGCCGGTCTTGTTGTACCAGGCTGCCGGCAGCGCGGGCAGGGCGGGTTGCAAGCGCTTGGTTGCCTGCGGTTCACGGATAAGCTGCGGGCCATTGCCATCTACCAAGGTGCCCAGCGTGACCGGGTAGGGGTAGCGCTCCCAGCCCAGGCCTTGGGTCATGGCGCCGACCTGGAAGTAGCCCTGCCGGGTAATGGCCGTGGCTTGCACCAGCGCCGGGGGCAGACCCTCCGGCTGCATGTGCAGGCGCACATAGCGCAGCAGGTCGCTGGCGCTGGTCTTGATGCCGTAGGCTTCGTCGGCGTAAGGGCCGGGGCCGACGCGCACCGGCTTGTCGTCGGCATCGTAACCTTGGGCATATAGCCCCTGGGCGCTGGCCGGAACGTGCAGATAGGTGTTTTCCAGGCCCATTTTTGCCAGTAGGCCCTCGCTCATCAGTGTGGAAAACGGCTGATGTTGCGCGCGGGCGGCCAGGTCGCCGAACAAACCCAGGCTAGGGTTGGAGTAGCAGCGCTGGGTGCCTGGTTTGGCGCGGGGTTGCCAGTGGCGGAAGAAATCGACCACTTGCTGCGGTGTCTGTACCGCATCCGGGAATTGCAACGGCAGGCAGTCGGCACTGTAGGCGCCCAGCTCCAGCACGCTCGCGTCGCCGATGGATGTGCCGGCAAGGGCCGGGTGATAGCGCTTGGCCGGAGCATCGAGGTCCAGCTTGCCTTCGGCACTGGCCAGTGCGGCCAGGGTGGCGGTGTAGGTCTTGCTCAGCGAACCGATCTCGAACAGCGTGTCGCGGCTGACCGGCACATTGTCGGCCTTGCTGGCCACGCCATAGCTGAAGTAGTGCGCGTGGTCGCGAGCATAGATCGCCACGGCCATGCCGGTGATGCCTTGCTCCTGCATCAGCGGGCGGATGATCTGGTCGACCTTGGCCTGCAACTGGTCATTGGCGTGGGCGGCACTGTGGCCCAAGGTGAGGGTGATGGCGGCAGCAAGTGCAGCCAGGCGGGAGAGGGGCATGGGCGGGTCCTGTGCTGGAGCGTGTCCGTTGAGCGATACCGGTGGGGGTTCCGGCGTTAGCGGCGAAAAGCCGAAGACCTTATCGTCTGCCCTTGCACAATGACAAGACGGAAACTGTGATGAAGTATTTGCGCATGTTATTCGACAATTTCACCCTGGCCTTGCTCGGGGTGGTGCTGATAGCCACCGTGCTGCCTTGCTCGGGCGACGGCGCGGTGTATTTAGGTTGGCTGACCAACCTGGCCATCGGCCTGCTGTTCTTCCTGCACGGCGCCAAGCTGTCGCGCGAGGCGATCATCGCCGGTGCCGGGCACTGGCGCCTGCATTTGCTGGTGTTTTCCTGCACCTTCGTGCTGTTCCCGCTGCTGGGCCTGGCGTTCAAGCCGCTGTTCGTGCCGTTGGTGGGCAACGAACTGTACCTTGGCGTGCTCTACCTGTGTGCGTTGCCGGCCACCGTGCAGTCGGCCATCGCCTTCACCTCGCTGGCGCGTGGTAATGTGCCAGCGGCCATTTGCAGCGCGGCGGCATCCAGCCTGCTGGGCATCTTCCTCACGCCGTTGCTGGTGATGATGTTGCTGGGGGCCAGCGGTGATACCGGTTCTGGCCTGGATGCAGTGCTGAAGATCACCCTGCAGCTGCTGGTGCCGTTCGTGGCCGGGCAGGTCGCCCGGCGCTGGATCGGCGCCTGGGTCAAGCGCAATGCGCGCTGGCTCAAGGTGGTGGACCAGGGCTCGATCCTGCTGGTGGTCTACACCGCGTTCAGCGAGGCGGTGGTTACCGGGCTGTGGCACACGGTATCGCCGCAGCACCTGGCCGGGTTGTTTGCCGTGTGCGGGATATTGCTGGCGGTGGTGCTGTTCGGTACCCGGCTGCTCGGCAAGCTGCTGGGCTTTGACCTGGAGGACCGCATTACCATCCTGTTCGCCGGTTCGAAGAAGAGCCTGGCCACTGGCGTTCCCATGGCCCAGGTACTGTTCGTCGGCAGTGGCATAGGTGCGATGATCCTGCCGCTGATGCTGTTCCACCAGATCCAGCTGATGGTTTGTGCGGTGCTGGCGCAGCGTTATGCCAGCCGTGAGCAGGTGGCTGAAGAAGCTTCGGCGGCGTAACGGTTGTGGGAGCGGCCTTGTGTCGCGAAAGGGCCGCAAAGCGGCCCCGGCAATATATGCCCCACGCCGAACTCAGGGGGCTGCTGCGCAGCCCTTTCGCGACACAAGGCCGCTCCCACAGGGTAAAGCAGCCGCTGCTGCTATCTCGCCTGCCCTGAACCACGCTCGCGCAGCGCCTTGCTGACCTCGGCCTCGATCTTGTAGGCCGGCGCTTCCAGGTCGTCGTAGTTGCGCGTATAGCGCCGGGCGAACTCTTCCACACCCAACTGCTGATACTGCTGCACATGCTTGAGCTCGTGGGCCCACAACGCCACGTTGTCCTCGGCATCGGCGGGGCGGCGGAAGATGATCGTGTCGATCAGCGTCACGGCGTTCACGTCGGGGTTCTGCAGCAGCGCATTGGCCGCGCTCATCTGCTGTTCGTCACCTACCCGGAAGCGTGCCGCGTCGAGTACGGCAAAGTCGTACCAGGGTTCGAGTTGCGCGCGGATATGCAACGGGATCGGCTCGACGCCGCTGGCGGTGGCTTCGTCGCGTGCCTGGTGCAAGGCGTAGGTCAGGCTGGACGAAGCCAGCACTTCCACATCCTTGAAAATCTGCCCGGCTTGCCCGGGGTCGATGGGCGCACAGAAACACCCCATCAGGCACACCTGGTACTGCCCTGGCGGGCAGGCTTGTTCGGCGAGCGCAGGCAGGGCCAGCAGTACCCCCAGCAGGAGACTAATCCGCTTCATGCAGGGCCTTCTCGACAAAGTGGCGGCTGGCGCCCAGGACCTGCGACTGCACGCTTTCACTGGCCAGCATGCGCCCGACCAGCAAGGCGCCTACGCACTGGCTGATCAGCACCCAGGCCAACTCGTCGTCTTCCAGGGTCGCGCTCCAGGCCCGGTGCAGTTCCACCAGCCAATGCTCAGCCACCGCGCGCACGGGTGCTTGGGCCCGGGCAATCTCCACCCCCAATGGCGGCAGCGGGCAGCCACCTTCGGCATTGTGCAGATGGGCCAGGCTCAGGTACTGCTGCAGGCAACGGCCCAGGCGTTCGCGGCTGGCCTCCTGGTTGGCCAGGCGCGCCAGGGGGCTGTTGCACAGTTCCTGCCGCACTACCTCGGTGAACAGGTCATCCTTGGACGGGAAGTGGTTGTAGAAGGCGCCGCCGGTCAGGCCGATCGCTTTCATCAGCCCGGCCACACCGGTGCTGGAAAAACCCCCGCGTTTGGCCAGCGCGCCGCTGCTGGCCAGCAACCGCTCACGGGTTTGCTGTTTGTGTTCGTTGGTGTAACGCATTCACTTGCCTCTGCAGGCGGGCTTGACGGTGGCGGCGATCATAACATAGCGTTCGTTTACTAAACGATCATTCACCTATGGAGGCGGGCATGGCAGAACAACAAAAAGTAGTGCTGGTGATAGGAGCGGGGGATGCCACCGGTGGCGAGATCGCCAAGCGCTTTGCCCGCGAGGGCTACATTGCCTGTGTGACTCGGCGCCAGGCTGACAAGTTGCAGCCGCTGCTGGACGAAATCCGCGCTGCCGGCGGCCAGGCCCACGGTTTTGGCTCCGATGCGCGCAAGGAGGAGGAGGTGACCGCGCTGGTCGAAACCATCGAGCGTGATATCGGCCCGATCGAAGCATTTGTGTTCAATATCGGCGCCAATGTGCCCTGTAGCATTCTTGAGGAAACCCCGCGCAAATACTTCAAGATCTGGGAGATGGCCTGTTTTGCCGGTTTTCTTACCGCCCAGGCGGTGGCCCGGCGCATGGTCCAGCGCGAGCGCGGCACCATTCTGTTCACCGGCGCCACCGCCGGCACCCGTGGCGCGGCGGGCTTTGCGGCTTTCGCCGGGGCCAAGCACGCCTTGCGCGCCCTGGCCCAGAGCATGGCACGCGAACTGGGGCCGCGGAACATCCATGTCGCCCATGTGGTGGTGGACGGGGCTATCGACACTGCTTTCATTCGTGACAGTTTCCCTGAGCGCTACGCCCTCAAGGACCAGGATGGCATCCTCGCCCCGGCCCACATCGCCGACAGCTACTGGTTCCTGCACGCCCAGCCCCGAGACGCCTGGACCTTCGAGCTGGACCTGCGCCCCTGGATGGAACGCTGGTAAACCTCTTTCACCGAGCAAGGACCGTAACCATGCACAAGACTGTCGATTTCTTTTTTGACCTAGGCAGCCCGGCCAGCTACCTGGCATGGACCCAACTGCCTGGCCTGTGTGCCCGCCAGGGTGCCACGCTGCGCTACCGGCCGATGCTGCTGGGCGGGGTTTTCCAGGCCACCGGCAACGCCTCGCCTGTCATGATTCCGGCCAAGGGTCGTTACATGTTCACCGACCTGGCGCGCTTCGCCGCGCGCTATGGGGTTCCGTTCGAGTTGCCGCCGGGGTTCCCGGTCAATACCTTGACCCTGATGCGCGGGGCAGTGGGTACCCAGCTGCGTTCGCCGGAGCGGTTCGAGGCGTTACTGGCGGTGCTGTTCAACGGGCTGTTTGTGCAGCGCCGCAACCTGGGCGATAGCGCCGTCCTCGACGAGACGCTCAGCCAAGGCGGCTTCGACCCGCAAGCATTTCGCGCGCTGGCGGGTGATGACGAGGTGAAGGCTGCGCTCAGGCACGCGACCGAAGAGGCAGTGGGGCGCGGGGTGTTTGGCGCGCCGACCTGCTTCGTCGGTGACGAGATGTTCTTCGGCCAGGACCGCCTGGACTTTGTCGAAGAGGCTCTGCGTCAGGGCGCCGGCAGCCCCACCTGAATGCGCGCTCCCACAGGGTTGGCGCTTTACCTGTGGGGGCGGCTTTAGCCGCGAACACCGGCGAAGCCGGTGCCATCCCCCACGCATGAAGCAATCAGAAGTTAGCCGGGGTGTTGGCGCTGATGATCTCGGCCTCGTCCGGGCCGATGTTCTTGAAACTGTGCGGCAGGGTAGTGGGAATGTAGTACCCGTCGCCCGAGTTCAGCACGCTGACCTGGCCATCGACCCACAACTCGACGGTGCCGCGGGTGACCAGGCCACACTCTTCACCCTCGGCATGCACGATCGGTTCGCCCGAATCGGCACCCGGTGCATACAGTTCACGTAGCATGCGCATCTGCCGGCCTTCGACACTGGCACCGACCAGCAGCATACGCAGGCCGTTGCGGCCCAGGTCTGGCTGTTCGCCGCCACGGAACACGTAGCGCTCTTCGCGCACTGGCTCGTCGAAGCTGAAGAACTCCGCCAGGCTCATCGGAATGCCTTCGAGCAGTTTTTTCAGGGAGCTGACCGAAGGGCTGACGCGATTCTGCTCGATCTGCGAGATCGTCGAATTGGTCAGCCCGCTGCGGCGGGCCAGTTCCCGTTGGGAGAGGTTGTTGCGTTCACGCACCAGTTTGAGTCGCGTCCCCGTGTCCATAGCCGCCTTGTAATCAGAGGTGTCAAAAATAATGAGCGATGCGCATTAAAACACACTCTGCACGCTTGCGCGCTGTGCTTGTCAGGCCCGCTGATCGCGCGGTATCGGCCATAACCCGACCAGCAGCAACAGCGCTGCCACCGCCAGGAATGGCAAGCGTGGATCGATGGCATATACCAAGGTGCCGGCCAGTGGTCCGATCACTGCGCCCATGCCTTGGGCAGCACCGATAGAGCCGGCCGTGGCGCCTTGCTCGGAGGCGTGCATGGCATTGGCCGCCAGCGCCGAAAACGCCGGGAAGACAAAGCCCATGCCCGCCGCCGCGACGAAGTAGCAAGCCCACAGCCAGGGTGCCGTAGTGGCGAGCGAGCCGCAGGCAAAGCCCAAGGCCGAAACCGTGGCGCCGACCCGGATCATCTTAAGCGGCGACCATTCCAGCTGGCGCAGCAGCACCTGTGCCAGGATCAGCGCCACGCCCACCGTGGTCAGGGCGATGCCGGCGGCCTGGGCGGCTTCGGCTGGGCCCAGGTGCAGGCGGTCGAGGGCGAAGAAACCAACGATGATTTGTGACACCGTGACGCTGAGCATGGCGCTGAATGCCACCAGCAAGGGCCGGCGCAGGCGCGGGTCGTTCAGCCGCACCGGGCTGGGGGTATGGCTGTGCGGCAGCGCCTGCGGCTTGAGGGTGAACAGCAGGACCAGGAAGGCACAGGCAGGCAGCAGCGACATGATATGGAACGGCAGGCTCAAGCTATGCCGCGCCAGCAGCGCCGCCAGCGCCGGCCCCACCACCAGGCCAACGGCGTTGGCCGCCCCCAGCGAGGCCATGGCCCGGGCCCGGCGTTGCGGTTCGACATGGTCGGCGATCAGCGCATTGCAGCCCACCGGAATGGCCGCATAGAAGGCGCCGATACAGCCGCGCGCGACCATCAGGCCGATGAAGGCAAGGCTCGCCCCCGGCAGCCAGCGCAGCGCGCCTTCGACGAACAGGCATAGCAGCCAATAGGCCAGGGTGAAGCCGGCGCTGCCCAGCAGCAGGATGCGCCGACGGCCCAGGCGGTCTGCCGCGCGTCCCCAGGGCCGGGCCAGCAGCACCCAGACCACGCCCGCCACGGTTACGGCGGCACCGGCTTGCCAGGTGGCCATGCCGAGCTGACGGGCGATCGGGCCGATCAGGGCGACGAAGGCCATCATCGACATGGTACAGGCCATGTTGGCCAGCAGCAGGGGACGCAAGTCCAGGGTGCTGGCGGGTGCAAGGGTGGCAGGATCCTTTGCGACGTTCATAGGGCAGTCCAGGGCGGTACGGCAAATAGAAAGCCGATCTTGATAAGAATTATTGTCGATTGTCGAGGCCCTGGCTGCCGAGCGTCATTCGCTGCGGCGCAATGGGCCAGGCCACATGCTACGCAACACGCCGTCGCGGCGCACCCATGCGTGCATCAAGGCCGCGCCCACATGCACCAGCACCGTGGCAAACAGCAGGTAGCCAGCCCAGCCATGGGCCTGGCGCAGCACGGCGTACAACTGCAGGTCGCGGGGGGCGATGGCTGGCAAATCCAACGGGCGTGGGTAGCCACCGGCCGACAGCATGGCCCAGCCCAGCAACGGCATGGCCAGCATCAGGCCATAGAGCAGCAGGTGCGAGGCCCCGGCGGCCCAACGTTGCAGTCTGGGCAGGTCGTGAGGCAGGGGCGGGTGGGGCAGGGCCAGGCGTACGCCGATGCGCAGCAACACCAGTACTAGCAGGGCCAGGCCGGTGGCCTTGTGCAGCCCGATCAGCACGGGGTGGCGTGGCGACAGGTCGGCGACCATGCTCACACCGATGAACAACATGGCCAGGATCAGCACGGCCATCAGCCAGTGCAACAGGCGGGCAAGGGGGTGGAAGGCGTCGGTTTTCATGGGCGGGCTCCGGTGCCGAGCGATTCGCGGCTGCGGCGGTTGAAGGATTCCGAGTAGGCGGCCGAACGGGCGGCGAGGATAGGGTCGGCGGAGGCCTGGATGCCCCGGGGCAGGATCAGCGGGTCGAAGTTGAGGTCGCGGCAGGCCCCTTGCTCGGGGCCGTCGACCTGCTCCAGCACCAGCGTGCCGGCGTCCACGCTGCGCCGTTCGGCAGGCCAGGGTCTGGCAGGGTCGTCCACCGCATCGCCAGGCTCCGCCAGTACCAGGCGCAGCGTCCAGCGCAGCGGGCCTTGGGCCAGGCGTTGCTGCAGGTCGTGCTGCAGGAACTGTTTGTCATCGACTTGGGCCGGCAGGGCGGCAAACGCCGTTTGCGGCTCCAGTTGCCAACGCACCGGGTGGGCCGCACCGCTTGCGTCGATCAGGCGGAAGGTGTTGATGCTGTGGTATTGCGTGCTGGCGAAACTGTTGCTGGGCTTGTAGCCCGCCGCCCACTGTCGAAACGCCGCGCTTTCCGGGTGGGCGGCGAAGAATGCCTGCAGTTTGCCCGGGTCCGGTTTGCCTGTGGCCGGGTCTGGTGCTCCCGCCAGTACCTGCTCATAGAAGGCTTGTGGCGTGCTTACCGCCAGCACCGGTGGGTTGTTCATGCCGGTGCGCCAGACTTGCCCGTCGTCGGTGCTCAGCTCGATGGCCAGGCTGCGCACCGGTATGCCGGTATCCGGCGCGAACGGGTTGGCGCCGCCGATGGCGAAACGGCCGATCACGGGCACCCGCGGCTGGCTGAACGCCCGCGCCGTGGACAGGCTGGCGGCCTGCCTGCTGGGCTGGAAGTAGCCGCTGACGCACAGGCCCTTGGCGTGGTTCTTGCGATAACCCGGGTAGTGCCCGGCCTGGGCTTCGAAGGTGTCGATGATGCGCTGCGGGGTCAGCCGGGGTTCGCCGAGCCAGCCGGCGGCATAGGCAAAGCCGGCGCCCGCGGCCAGCATCACGGCGCCGATGGCGGCCAGGCGCAGGGCCTTGGCCGGGCCGTGCAGGGGTGAGTTCATGGTGATTGTCCGGTTCAGTGAAGGTGCCGGTACGACGGCGCAGCGAAAAACTTATTCCCTTGTTGGGAATAGAATTTCCTCACAGGCGTCTGCCTTTTACACTGATAACCCCAGAGGCCGGGACTTTGCCATGCATGATCTGGACGACCACCAGTGGCGCGAGCTGCTGGCCCGCCTGCGCCGCTTTGCCGTGTGGCTGACCCGCGAGCCGGGCAGCGCCGACGACCTGGTGCAGGCCACGGTCGAGCGGGCCTTGAGCCGGCGCGACCAGCAACGCGACGCCGATGCACTGCGGGCCTGGCTGTTCACCATCCTTTATCGGCTGTTCCTCGACGGTAAGCGCCGCGAGCGCCTGCATGCGCGCTGGCTGTCCTGGTTCGGCCGCGCCGAGCACGACGAAGAGCCGGTCGGCGGTGACCTCGAGGCCATTGTCCTGGCCCAGGCCGACCTGCAGGCCTTTGCCCGGCTCACGGCCGAGCAGCGTGCGCTGCTGCTGCTAGTCAGCATCGAAGGTTTGAGCTACAAGGAGGCCGCCCAGGCCCTGGGCATCCCCATCGGTACTGTGATGTCGCGCCTGTCGCGCGCCCGCAATGCCTTGCGCGAACTGACCGAGGGCAAACCCCAGCCCCCGGCCTTGCGGAGACTGAAATGACGCGCCTGATTCCCAGCGAAGACGAATTGCACGCTTACGTCGACGAGCGCCTGGAGCCTGTGCGCCGGGCCGAGGTGCAGACCTGGCTGGCGGCCAACCCGCAGGCTGCGGCGCGGGTAGAAGGCTGGCGAGCTGACGCGCGGCGTTTGCGTGCGGCGCTGGCCGGGCTTGGCGAACTGCCCGCGACCGGGCAACTGGAGCTGGGCCAGTTGCGCCGGCAATTACGCCAACGCCGGCAGCGGCGCTGGGCCACGGCGGCGGTGTTGTTGTTGGCGTTGGGCGTGGGTGGCCTGGGCGGTTGGCAGGTGCGCGATGTGACCTTGGCGCGTGGCGACCTGCCGATGGCCGACGCCGTCCAGGCGCACCGCTTGTTTGCCGGCAGCGAGGCGCTGGATATCCAGGCCAGCGACCCGGGCCAGTTGCGCGACTGGCTGGGGCGCCACTTCAGCCGCGTGGGCCAGTTGCCGGACCTGGCAGGTTATGGCTTCAAACCGGTGGGTGCGCGCCTGCTCAGCAATGAGCAGGGGCCGGCGGCGTTGCTGGTGTTCGAGGATGGCAAGGGCCAGCGCATCAGCCTGTTCCTGCGCTCACCTGGGGATCAGTACCGGCGCATGCCGGACGGGCAGCGGGTGGATGGCCAACTGGAGGCGCGGTATTGGTCGCATGGGGCCTACAACTTTGCTCTGGTCAGCGCGGCGGACGATGTGCGCGGGGCGGGGGTGGGGGAGGCGTTGCGGTTGGGTTTGTGAGCAAGGAAGGTTGCCTTGAGTCTCTTTCGCTCGTGTCATTTTGTGGCCGCTTTGCGGCCCATCGCCGGCAAGCCAGCTCCCACAGGTATCGCACAATTCTTGAGCTGTGCGCTGTATCTGTGGGAGCAGGCTTGCCGGCGATGGACTGCGCAGAAGCCCCCGGCGATCAGCTCAATTCCAGCCAGATCGGCGCATGGTCCGACGGCTTTTCCATCCCGCGCAACTCATAGTCCACGCCCGCCGCCTTGATCCGCGGCACCAGGTGCTGCGAAGCCATGATCAGGTCAATGCGCAGGCCGCGCTTGGGCTCGTCCTCGAAGCCGCGGCTGCGGTAGTCGAACCAGCTGAAGCGGTCGCTCACTTCCGGGTACAGGTGGCGGAAACTGTCCACCAGGCCCCAGCCTTTCAAACGTTCCATCCACTCGCGCTCTTCCGGCAGGAAGCTGCACTTGCCGGTCTTGAGCCAGCGCTTGGCGTTGTCCGGGCCAATGCCGATATCGCAGTCCTGCGGCGAGATATTCATGTCGCCCATCACCAGCAGTGGCTGGTCGTTGCGGAACTGGCCTTCCAGCAGCGCCTGCAGGTCGCTGTAGAAGCGCTGCTTGGCCGGGAATTTGGTGGGGTGGTCGCGGCTTTCACCCTGGGGGAAGTAGCCGTTCATGATGGTGATCGGGGTGCCATCGGCATCGGCGAAGGTGCCCCAGATGAAGCGGCGCTGGGCGTCTTCTTCATCGCTGGCGAAGCCCTTGTGCAGGCTCAGCGGTGCCTGGCGCGACAGCAGGGCCACGCCATAGTGGCCTTTCTGGCCGTGGTAATGCACGTGGTAGCCCAGCGCCTGCACGTCGGCCAGTGGGAACTGATCGTCGCTGACCTTGGTTTCCTGCAGGCCGATCACGTCCGGCTGGTGCTTTTCGATCAGCGCCGCCAGCTGGTGCGGGCGGGCTCGCAGGCCGTTGATGTTGAAACAGACGATCTTCATGGAAAGATAATCCCGGTAAAAGGCGCGATGCTAGCCGACATCGCTTGCCATCACCAGCATGGCGGCTTCGGGAGGCTGCTGCTAACGTCCTTTCCAGGGCACTGTACGCCCATTCCAGGAGGACTGCCCGCAATGCCCGAAACCACTGCCGTTCCGGCCCGAGTCTGCCTGCTCGATGATGGCTACAGCCGCGAGGCGCGTTCGCTGTTGTACAACGCCTACCGCCATGAACCTACCTTCGCCTATATCTTCGAGGCCCAACGCCCAGGCTATGAGCAGCGCCTGCGGGTGATGGTGCGCGAATGGGTACGCCAGCACTTCTACCTGCAGTTGCCTGCCATCGGCTTGCTGGTGGAGGACCGCCTGATCGCCCTGGCCCTGATCGTGCCGCCGCTGCGCCGGCTGGGGGTGGCCGACAGTTGGGCCTGGCGCCTGCGCATGATATTAGGTACCGGCCTGCGCTGTACGCGCCGCTACATGGACTACCAGGCCGCCCTGGGCACCTGCCTGCCCACCGATCAGGTGCATGTGCTACCGCTGTTGGGCGTGCACCCGCAATTTCAGGGCAAGCACTACGGCGAGCAATTGTTACAAGCTGTGCATGACTGGTGCGCAGACGACCCTGGCACCCAGGGGGTGGTGCTGGACACCGGCAACGAGCACTACCTGGCCTTTTACCAGCGCCAGGGCTATGAGGAAATTGGCGAGGTAGCTGTAGGACCAATCCGGGAGAGGGTGTTCTTCCATCCCAACCCGGTCTCATCCAATTCCGCTTTTGCCTGAGCAGGCCGTGCGGCGGCTCCCTTGAGCGCCCGGCTCTGGTAGCATGCGCCGCATGACGTATTCAGGAAGATTGACCTGGGGCCTGGTTATCTGGGCCGCCAGTTTCGCAGCATGGGGCCAGAGTGAGTTGCTGGTGAAGGTCAAACCGGCCAACAAGGCGCTCAAGGCCAATGTCGAAGGCTATATCGGTACCCTTGGCGACCGCGATGAAGAAGCGCTGCTGCGCTTCAGTCGCGGCGCCCAGGAGCAGGCGCGCAAAGCCGCGCAGGCACTTGGCTACTACCAGGCGCAGATCGATACCGAGGTCAAGCCCGCCAGCGAGGCTGACCGTTCCCCGCAACTGATCATCACCATCGACCCCGGTGAGCCGATTAGACTGCGCAACGTGACCGTGCGCATCGAAGGCCCCGCCAGCGAGATGAAGGCCTTTCGCGTGCCCGATAGCAGGGCCCTGCGCGCGGGCGAACAACTCAACCACGGCCATTACGAAGATGCCAAGCGGCTGATCCAGAACCAGGCGTCGCGCTATGGCTTCTTCAGTGGGCGCTTCAGCCGCCAGCGCCTGGCGGTCGACCCCCAGGCTGGTGTGGCCGATATCGAACTGGTCTACCAGAGCGGCCCGCGCTATCGCCTGGGCGCCGTCACCTTCGGTGGCGACACGCCGCTGGACGACGACCTGCTGCAGCGCATGGTCTCGTTCAAGCCGGGCACGCCTTACGACTCGGAACTGATCGCCGAGCTGAACAATGACCTGCAATCGAGCGGCTACTTCGAAGGCGTGCGCGTGGATGCGGCGCCCACCGCTGCGGTAGGCGAAGAAGTCCCCGTGGATGTCCGCCTGGATACCCGCAAGCCGCGCACCATGGGCCTGGGCCTGGGCTTCTCGACCGACGTCGGGCCACGCGGCAAGGCCAACTGGACCCGCCACTGGGTCAACCCGCAGGGTCATAGCTACGGCTGGGAAACCGAACTGTCGGCGCCACGGCAGAACGTCGGTCTTTGGTACGACATTCCCCTCGACCCGCCGCTGACCGACAAGCTGCGCTTTGCCGGTGGCTACCAGAACGAAGAAATTGCCGGCACCGATACCCTCAGCAAACTGCTGACGGTGGGCCCCGAGTGGCACAGCAAGCTGGCCAGTGGCTGGCAGCGGGTGATTTCCCTCAAGTACCAGCGCGAGGAATACCGCCTGGGTGATGACTCCGGGTTGAGCAACCTGCTGATGCCGGGTGTGAGTTTCTCCTTCCTGCGCAGTGACAACCGCATCGACCCCCATAACGGTTACCGCCTGCAGTTCGATGTGCAGGCGGCCAAGGAAGGGCTGGTCTCGGACACCAACCTGCTGCATGGCAACGTGCTGCTCAAGGGCCTGACCACCCTTGGCCATGACCACCGCCTGCTTGGCCGGGTGCAGTTCGGTGGCAGCGCGACCAATGGTTTCAAGAACAACATTCCGCCCTCGCTGCGCTTCTTCGCCGGTGGCGACCAGAGTGTGCGCGGCTATGACTATCAGACCCTGTCGCCGAAGAACAGCGACGGTGACCGCATTGGCGGGCGCTACCTGGTGGCCGGCAGTGTCGAGTACCAGTATTCGCTGGCCGAAAAGTGGCGGCTGGCAACCTTCGTCGACCAGGGCAACTCGTTCAACGACCTGGAACTGCCAAGCCTCAAGACCGGTATCGGTTTTGGCGTGCGCTGGGTGTCGCCAGTCGGGCCGCTGCGCCTGGACCTGGCCAAGGCGCTGGATGATGAAGGGGGAATTCGCCTGCACTTTTCCATGGGGCCTGAGTTGTGAAGCGCGTGATCAAGTACATTCTGCCGGGCCTGCTCGGGGTCGTCGCGAGCCTGGGCCTGGCTCTCGGCCTGCTGTTGGGGACCGAGGCTGGCAGCCGCTGGGTGCTGGGCAAGGTGCCCGGGCTTGAGGTCGCTGACTTCCAGGGCCGCCTGGCAGGTAGCTGGCAAGCCAGTCGGCTGAGCTGGGCCGATGGTGGCAGCACGGTAGAGGTGCAGGCACCGCTGCTGGCCTGGTCGCCGGCATGCCTGTTGCGCTCTGCCTTGTGCATTGACCAATTGCAGGCACAGCGTATCGACATGGCCTTTGCGCCCGGCGCCGAATCGGCCGACAGTGGCCCGCTGCAGTTGCCGGCCCTGCGCTTGCCGCTGGACATCGAACTGGGTGAGGTCAAGGTTGGCCAGTTGCGCCTGGATGGCAGTGACCTGCTTGGCGACTTGCAACTGGCGGCGCACTGGACCAACACCGGGCTGCGCATCGACAGCCTGCACCTGCAGCGTGACGCCCTGCAATTGAACCTGCAGGGCGACCTGCAGCCCGAAGCTGACTGGCCGGTGCAACTCCAGGCGCAGCTGCAACTGCCTGCGGTAGACGGCAAACCCTGGCAGCTGGCGCTGACCGCCACTGGTGAGTTACAGAAAACCCTGAAGCTTGCCGGCGCCAGCAGCGGTTACCTTGACGCCACGTTGAGCGGGCAATTGCAGGCGTTGGGCGAGCACCTGCCGGCGACCTTGCAGATACGCTCCGAGGCATTCAAGCCGGTTGGCTCGTTGCCCGATACCGTGCAGTTCAACCAGCTCAAGCTCGATGCCAGTGGTGACCTGCTCAAGGGCTATCAACTGTCGGGGGCGGCCAGCCTGCCGGCCGAGCAGTCGCCGATCGCCCTGCTGTTGTCCGGGCTGGTCGACAGCAAAGGCGTCAGGCTCGATGCCCTGGACCTGAATGCCAGCGATACCCAGCGGGTCAAGTTGCAAGCCACGGCTGACTGGCAGCAAGGCCTGGTCGCCGATGCCCGACTGGACTGGCAGGACTTCCCGTGGCTGCGCCTGTATCCACTGGAGACGCCGCCCGAGGTCACGCTCAAGCGCTTCATGGCCCAGGTGCATTATCGCGATGGCAACTATCAGGGCACCTTCAATGGCGATCTGGATGGCCCGGCCGGCGCGTTCAGCCTGGCCAGCCCGTTCGAGGGTGACCTGAGCCAGGTAAAGCTGCCGCAGTTGGTGCTGACCGCCGGGCAAGGCAAGGCCGCCGGCAGTGTCGCCGTACGTTTTGCCGACAACCTGGCATGGGATGTCGACCTGCAGCTGTCGGCGCTCGACCCGGCCTTTTGGCTGGCCGAGCTGCCGGGTGCCCTGGCGGGGCCGCTGCGCAGCAAAGGCGAACTGAAAGGCGACGCTTTGACCCTCGATGCCCAGCTTGACCTGAAAGGCCGTTTGCGCGGCCAGCCGGCAATGCTCAAGGTGCAGGCCCAAGGGGCAGGGCAGAGCTGGACCTTGGGCGCCTTGGCAGTCCAGTTGGGTGATAACCGTATCAATGGCAGTGGCAGCCTGCAGCAGCGCCTGGCCGGGCGGCTCGACCTCGACCTGCCGCGCCTGGGCCAGTTGTGGCCAGGGTTGCAGGGCCAGGTCAAGGGCCGGCTGGACGTCGCCGGCACCTTGCAGGCCCCGCAAGGTACGCTGACCCTGCAGGGCCTGCGGCTGGCACAGGCGGAAAACCGCCTGCAGCAGCTGGACCTTGATGCCCGCCTGGACAACGCCCAGCGCGGCGTGATCGAGCTCAAGGCCAGCGGCATTCAGCTGGGTGACACGGCATTGGGCACCTTGCATGCCAACGGCAAAGGCGACATTCGCCAACAAGCGCTGACCTTGGCGCTGGACGGCCCGCAACTCAAGCTCGACCTCGGCCTGGATGGCCAGTTGAACAAGGGTGACTGGCGTGGGCGCCTGGTCAGTGGGCGGGTCCAGGCCGGCGGCCAGGACTGGCAGTTGCAGGCACCGGCGCGCCTGCAGCGGCTGGCCAGCGGGCAGCTGGACTTTGCTGCGCACTGCTGGCGCTCCGGCCAGGCCAGCTTGTGTGGCGACGACCAGCGCCTGGCCCCCGAGCCACGCTTGCGCTACCACCTCAAGCAGTTTCCGCTGGACAGCCTGGCCCAGTGGCTGCCGAAGGACTTTGCCTGGCAGGGCCTGCTCAATGCCGACATCAATCTGGACATCCCGGCCAGCGGCCCCAAGGGCAACATCGTCGTCGACGCCAGTGGCGGTACCCTGCGCGTGCGTGACAAGGACCGCTGGCTCGACTTCCCGTACCAGGCCCTGCGCCTGGATAGCACGCTGGCGCCACGGCGCATCGATACCCGCCTGGCGTTCCGCGGCGAGCGCCTGGGCGAGCTGAACGTCAACACCCGCCTCGACCCACTGGGCAAGAACAAGCCACTGTCGGGTGATTTCCGCCTGGCCGGCCTTGACCTGTCAGTGGCGCGCCCGTTCGTGCCGATGGTCGAGCGCCTGGCCGGGCAGCTCAATGGCAGTGGCCGGCTGTCGGGCACCTTGCTGGCCCCGCAGGTCAACGGCAACCTGATGCTCAGCGGCGGCGAAGTCAGTGGTGCCGAGCTGCCGGTCAGCCTCGAGGACTTGTCATTGCAGGCATTGATTGCCGGCGAGCAGGTACAGCTCAATGGCGGCTGGCGCAGTGGCGAGGCGGGGCGTGGCCAGTTGAGTGGTAATCTCACGTGGGGCCAGGCACTGGGCATGGACCTGCGTCTGCAGGGTCAGCAACTGCCCGTCACGGTCGAGCCCTATGCGACGCTGGAGGTCGCTCCCGACCTGACCTTGCGCCTGATCGATGACAAGCTGGCGGTGACCGGCAAGGTCCAGGTGCCCAAGGGCACGATCACCGTACGGGAGCTGCCACCCTCCACTGTCAAGGTCTCGGATGACACGGTGATCGTCGGCCACCAGACCGAAGAGGGCAAGCCACCCATGGCGATGGCCATGGACATCGATGTCGAAGTGGGCCGCGACAAGCTTTCGTTCAGTGGCTTTGGCCTCAAGGCCAACCTGCTCGGCCATGTGCACATTGGCGACAACCTCGATACCCGTGGCGAGCTGAGCCTTGCCGACGGCCGCTACCGTGCCTACGGCCAGCGCCTGACCATCCGCCGTGCGCGGCTGCTGTTCGCAGGCCCAATCGACCAGCCCTACCTGGACATTGAGGCGATCCGCAAGGTCGACGATGTGATTGCCGGTATTCGCCTGAGCGGCAGTGCCGAACAGCCCACCAGCAAAGTGTTCTCGGAACCGGCCATGAGCCAGGAGCAGGCGCTATCGTACCTGGTATTGGGACGGCCTCTGGGCGCCTCCGGCGAAGACAACAACATGCTCGCCGAGGCGGCCTTGGGCCTGGGGCTGGCGGGTAGTGCCGGCATTACCGGCAGCCTGGCCTCGAACCTGGGCATCGACGACTTCCAGCTGGACACCGAAGGTTCGGGCAATACCACCAGCGTGGTCGCCAGCGGCAACCTCACCGAGAAACTGAGCCTGCGCTACGGGGTAGGGGTGTTCGAGCCCGCCAACACCATTGCGTTGCGCTACAAGCTGAGCAAGAAAGTGTACCTTGAGGCCGCCAGCGGGCTGGCCAGCTCACTGGACATCTTCTACAAGCGCGACTTCTGAGCCGGCGCGGGGCGGTCATCAGCGGACGGTGGCCGCCTCGATGAACTCATTGGTATCGGGCGAGGGCGGCGGGCTTGGGGCTCGTACCGGGACGATCAGGCTGGTGTATTCCTCGATCAGCCGGTTGAGGGCTTCTGGTGGTTCGCTGGCCTGGAACTGCATGCGGATCTGCACTTCATCGGGGTCACGGCTGTCGCCCTGGCGGCCTTGGCCGCCGATGGTGACCTTGAAGCTCGCGGCCTTGTTTTCGCCCTCGGTCAGCACTGCCTGCTGTGCTTCGGTGCCTTTGACCCTTACCGACAGGTCGACCTGCATGCGTTCAAGGGCCAGGCCCTTGGGCGACACCAGCGCGAACAGCGGCACGCGCATGACGTGCTGGCCGTCCATGGCCACCTCGACCATCTTGGCTTTCATGGGGGCGCCCAACGCTTCGGTGTCGCAGTCGAAGAACTGGTCGAACAGGTTGATGTACTGCTGCGCGATCAGGCTGTTGGTAGCGCTGGCGGCTTCCTGCAGGCCGCGGGTAATTTCGCGCAGGTCGATGGAGGTCATGGGGGCGGGGGCTTTGTCCATTCACTTGCTTCCTCTGTGCCGATGGTGCCCCCATTTACATAATGGGGGCTGTTTTGCAGGTGGCAGCAGTTCAAGGTGTTTGGGCACCAGCACCAGCACCAGCACCAGCACCAGCACCAGCACCAGCACCAGCACCAGCACCAGCGCCCGCACCGACCGATTTGCCATTCAGGGTATCAGCCTGCGAGATCTCGTCGGGGCTTTCCAGGGCTGCAGTCTTGACCACGGTCGGTTTGGTGGCCGCGTCTGTAAGGAATTCGATCACCCGCATCATCGCCTCAGGTGGTTCCTGGCGCTTGAGCGTGGTGTTGAAGGCATAGCGGGCGCGGGTATCGGTCTTGCGGGTTTGCGTGGACTTGTGGCTGATGCTGCCCTTGACGTTCAGCCGGAACGGTCCCCAGCCCAGTGAACCGGTCGCGGTTGCACTCATGTCCTTGGTGGATACATCTTCCGACATCTGATTGATGGTCAGTTCGAACTCGACATTACCCTCTTCGATGGAGATGTTCGGGTGGGTGATGGCCGCCACCAGCGGCACTTTCATGGTCTTGCTGACCACGCCCTTGTATTCGCCTTGTTCGTCGACGATGGTTTCGTCGTAGTCGAACTGGATGGCAACGGCCTTGCCGTCCTGGACGCACACTTGCATCAGGAAGTCAGCGTACGACTTGCTTGCGGTGACCTGCGCCTGGACCATGGCCTGCAGGGGGCCTGCGATCATGCGGTCCATCGGCAGGGCATTGATTACGGAGCCGATGAGGCTGTTATCGATCGACATATCGGGATGCTCTTTCTAGTGGGGTAAGGTGGCCGTCAATGGCGGCCACGATGTTTGGGCTTCAGCGAGCGCAAGGTTCCTGGCGACGGATGTTGCCGATCTGGCGCAGGCTCAGGCCGTACTTGTCGGCCAGCAGACTGCGGGACAAGCCGCTGGCGCTTTCCTTCTGGATCTGCAGGTTGCGCAACTGGCGCAGGAAGTGGTCAGCCTTGGGGATTTCCAGGGCGACACCGGCAAAGCGCTTGATCAGCGCGTCGAGCGCCTCGGCCGGCAGCACGTCGGCAAGCTTGGTGCGCTCGCGGTGCTTGGGGATGTACTTGGGCCTGCCGCCGTAGGCGCAGGTCAGCTGGTAGGCGTTGTCGATGCCGATGCAGTCGATCAGGGCCTGCAGCGAGTGGGGCAGTTGGCTGATATCGATGTGGCTCAAGTCTGGCAATTGCATATGGCGCTCCTTCGGGGCGTATGGGCTTTGCTACCCGATCACCAGCGGCGTTATGTCGAAGGTGTGACTGGATTTTCTGTGACAGCCGAGGCGCGTCGCTAGGCGGCATATGGGTTGGGGTTTGTAGCTTCAGCGAACAGGTTTTGCAGGCAGCGATATCCGGCGTTGTAGGACATGGCTTCAACGTTTGGATGTGGCGGTTGATTTCCCATCAGGTTTCTCCCTGTGTTGCGTGCTGGGTCTGGTAACCCTCAATCGCACGGATAGCTGTTCAGCAGACTGGCGCTGCGCAGGTAGGCCTGTGGGGTGTCGCGCATGCCTTGTGGCAACGTGCGCCAATCGACCAGCAGGCACAGCGCATGCAGCGGCTGCCCGTCACGCCGGCCGATGATCTGGTCGGCAAAGCTGCGGCGGTACAACGCCTGGGTCTGGTGCAGCGCTTGTACCTGGTCGGCCCGGGCCAGGGTTTGCCGGGCCAGTTCGGGCAGTTGCGCCGGCGGTGCGCTGAAATGCAGCGGAACACCATTCGCCTGCAGATAACCCGCCTGGCGTACGCGTTGCCAGAGTTGTTGCCATTGGCTGGCGCCGGCATGGGCAGCCAGTTCGCGACCCAGTTCGAGCAGTTGCTCGGCCGGGACCTGGCGGGTGTCCAGTGCATGAAGGGAAAAGGGTGTCAGAAACAGCGATGCGAACAGCAGGGGTTTGTACATGGTGCCTCCGGCATAAGTGCTTGGGAGCCCCATGCTTTCAGGCAGTCGCCGCCCCACCCAGCAGGAAATGCAGCGCCGGGGTTGGTGGCCGTTGTATCATTGCCGCGGCTCGTTGCGAGCCATTTGCCCCTGATGTTGCAAGGAACCTTCGATGACACACGTGCAGCGCCTCAAATATTCTCTTCTGATCATCCTGGTGGTATTGGGCCTGATGCTGGGCCTGTCCCACCTGCAGAAGCAGGGCACGATCAGTGAGCAGACCTTCCAGATGCTGGCCATCGCCATCGCGGTGGTGGTCGTGGTGATCAACGGCATTCTGCGGCGCAAGGTCAAGCCTTGAGCGTGGCGGGCCGGCCAGTCATGGCCGGCCATGCGCTCAGCGCGAAGGCGTTTGCTCCAGCACGGCGCGCGCCTGGGGGTTGAGGCTGTAGCATTTGTCGCTGCCCAGCTGGATGACGCCCTCGGCGCACAGCCGCTTGAGCACTTCGCGCACGCTGAGGAACGACAGCGGGATGTCCAGCTGTTCCAGTTGCGCGTGCACGCCGCGCACGCCAATGCTGCGGCCATTGCGGTCGGCGGCGTGCAAGGCATCGATGACTTTCAGGCGGATCAGGCTGGTGCGCAGGCCGAAGCTGCGCAATAGCTCGCGGATATGTTCGTTGCCGATGCGTTCGTCAGCAAAAACGCCCTGTCCCTTGGGCGCTTTGTCTGGGACGCGCCCAGCCTGGATCGAGGTTTGCGGGTTGTACATGTGAATGCTCCTTTTCGTGGACGAACCCGAAATATGGGTGGCTCACTTACTAGGACGAATGAGAACGGAAAAACTGCAGCCCACTCGCAAAAAAAATTGCCTGGTTCTGTTCGAGACGTTCCATTGCCTTGTAGTACGTAAAATTTTCACCTGGCCATTCGTCTGATCGGGATGACCCCGAAGCCGAGGAGTGCCCGTGTTTCCACTTTCCCGTCCCATGACTTGCGCTGGCCTGGCCGCAGCCCTGATAGCCTTCAGCGTCGGTGTAGTGCCGGCGCAGTCCGTCGCAGCCGATGCCAGTGCGCAGATTCGCCGAACCAGTTACGGGGTGCCGCACATCGTGGCCAAGGACGAGCGTGGCCTGGGCTACGGCATCGGCTACGTCTACGCCCAGGACAACCTGTGCCTGCTGGCCAATGAAGTGCTGACCGTGAGCGGTGAGCGCTCACGCTACTTCGGTGCCAAGGGCAAGACCCTGGAGCAGCGTGACAACCTGGCCAGTGATGTGTTCTTCACCTGGCTCAACACGCCGGCGGCAGTCGATGCGTTCTTGCAGGCGCAGCCGGTGCCGGTACAGGCACTGCTGGCAGGCTATGCCAGCGGCTACAACCGGGCGCTGGTCGAGCGCCGCAGCCAAGGGTTGCCCGCCGAATGTGGCAACGGCGAGTGGCTGCGGCCGATCAGCAGCGAGGACCTGGTCAAACTGACTCGTCGGCTGCTGGCCGAAGGCGGTGTCGGGCAGTTCGTCGAAGCGCTGGCGGGGGCGCAACCGCCAACACTGGCTAGTCAGCAAGCACCGACAGGGTTTGCCACGGCGCTGGCCCGGCAGCAACGCTTTGCCACGGAACGCGGTAGCAACGCAGTGGCCGTCGGGGCGCAGCGTTCGGCTAATGGCCATGGCCTGTTGCTGGCCAACCCGCACTTCCCATGGATGGGCGGCATGCGCTTTTACCAGATGCAGCTGACCATTCCCGGCCAGCTCGATGTGATGGGGGCGGCATTGCCGGGCCTGCCAGTGGTCAACATCGGTTTCAACCAGCATCTGGCCTGGACGCACACCGTCGACACGTCGAATCACTTTACCCTGTACCGCCTGCAGCTCGACCCCAAGGACCCGACCCGCTACCTCCTTGATGGCAAATCGCTGCCGCTGGCCCGGCAAACCGTCAGCGTTGCGGTCAAGGCCGAGGATGGCGGCCTGAGCCAGGTACAGCGCCAGGTCTACAGCTCGCAGTTCGGCCCAGTGGTGCAATGGCCAGGGCGCCTGGACTGGGATGCACATGTGGCCTACAGCCTGCGCGACGCCAACCTCGAGAACACCCGGGTGTTGCAGCAGTGGTATCAGATCAACCGTGCCGATAGCCTGGTGACGTTGAAAGGCTCGATCGAACAATTGCAGGGCATTCCCTGGGTCAACACGCTGGCGGTGGACCAGGCAGGCAAGGCCTTGTACCTGAACCAGTCAGTGGTGCCATATGTGGATCAGCAACTGCTTGACGCATGCAGCAACCCGCAAGCACAAGGGCGCCTGGTAGTACTGGATGGCTCACGCAGCGCCTGCCAGTGGAAGGTCGATGCACAGGCCGCGCAGCCGGGGATCTTCCCGGCACGGCTGCTGCCGAGCCTGGAGCGCGAAGATTTCGTGCAGAACTCTAACGACCCGGCCTGGATGGCCAACCCGGCGCAGCCGCTGACCGGTTATTCGCCGCTGGTCAGCCGCAGTGACCAGCCGCTGGGCATGCGGGGCCGCTTTGCCCTGCAACGCCTGCAGGGTCAGGCCCGGTTGGGCGTTGACGACCTGCAGCGCATGGTGACCGATGACGAGGTCTACCTGGCCAGCCTGGTACTGCCTGACCTGTTGCAATGGTGCAAGGGCGCCGATGCGGATCTGCGTGCCGTATGCAGTAGCCTGGCGGCTTGGAATGGCAAGGCTGACCTCGACAGTGGCATTGGCCTGGTGCACTTCCAGAACCTGTTCGATGCCCTCGCCGAGCACCCGGAAAGCTGGCGGGTGGCCTTCGACCCGGCCGATCCGCAGCACACCCCGCGTGGGCTGGCGGTCGAGCAGGCGGCCGTGCGCAAGCTGCTGCACCAGGCCGCGCTGGCTTCGCTCAAGCAGGTGAGTGACAGCGGCATAGCGGGGGAGGCGCGTTGGGGGCAGGTGCAACAGGCGAGCGATGGCACGCCGGTGCCGGGTGGCCCGCAGGCATTGGGTGTGTACAACGCGATCTACAGTGTGCCGCAAGGGCAGGGCAAGCGGCTGGTGGTCAGTGGTACCAGCTACCTGCAGCTGGTCAGCTTTACCGACAAGGGGCCAGAGGCCCGTGGATTGCTGGCGTTTTCCCAGTCGAGTGAAGCGGCGTCGGTGCATGCCAGTGACCAGACCAAGGCGTTTGCGGCCAGACAACTCGCGGTGATTCCGTTTACCGAGGCGCAGATCAAGGCTGATCCTGAGTACCGGGAAGTGGTGATCAGTGAGCGGGACAAGGGGGCGGTAGTCCAGCAGTAAGGCATACCGGCCTCTTCGCGGGCTCGCCCGCTCCCACAGGTACTGCACCAGGGCTACAAGCGGTGCGGCACCTGTGGGAGCGGGCGAGCCCGCGAAGAGGCCGGCCCTGCAAGGTCAGGAAAACTCGAACGGCGCCAGCTGAAACCCTTGCTCGTCAACCTGCAAGGCCCAGCCCCGGCGGTCCCAGTCGCCCAGCACGATACGCCGTGCCGGTTGCCCGTCGACCACCAGCTTGTGTATCGCCGGCCGATGGGTATGGCCATGCACCAACGTGCGCACACCATGCGCCGCCATCACCTTCGGCACTTCCTCCGGCGTGACATCGACGATCTCGGTGGATTTCATCCGTGTTTGTGTGCGGCTTTCGCTGCGCAGCTTGCGTGCCAGCTTGTAGCGGGCCGACAGCGGCAGGTGCCGCAACAGCCACAGGCTCAGCGGGTTGCGCAGCAGACGGCGCATTTTCATGTAGGCCAGGTCGCGGGTGCACAAGGTATCGCCATGCATCAGCAGCACCTCTTCACCGCCCAGTTCGATCACGCTGGGGTCGTGCAGCAGCGTGCAGCCGGCAGCGTCGCAGAAGGCCTGGCCAATCAGGAAGTCACGGTTGCCATGCATCAGGTAGATGGCCGTGCCGCTGTCGCTCAGCCGGCGCATGGCGTGGCAGACCGACTGCTGGAAGGGTGTCATGGCATCGTCGCCGATCCAGGCTTCGAAGAAGTCGCCAAGGATGTACAACGCCTGGGCGTGGCGGGCACGGCCATCGAGCAGATCAAGAAACGCCCGGGTAATGTCCGGGCGTTCTTCTTGCAGGTGCAGATCGGAGATCAGCAGGATCACTCAATGATCTCGGCTTTCTCGATGATCACGTCGTCTTTCGGCACGTCCTGATGGCCAGCCTTGGAACCGGTGGCGACCTTTTCGATGGCGTCGACGATTTCACGGCCTTCGATCACTTCGCCGAATACCGCGTAGCCCCAGCCCTGCACATTCTTGCCGCTGTGGTTGAGGAAGTCGTTGTCGGACGAGTTGATGAAGAACTGCGCCGAGGCGGAGTGCGGCTCCATGGTACGGGCCATGGCGATGCTGTACTTCTTGTTCTTCAGGCCGTTGTCGGCTTCGTTCTGGATGCTGGCGCGGGTTTTCTTCTGGCTCATGCCAGGCTCGAAGCCGCCGCCCTGGATCATGAAGCCCTTGATCACACGGTGGAACACGGTGCCATTGTAGTGGCCGTCCTTGACGTACTGAACGAAGTTTTCGGTAGTCAGCGGCGCTTTCTCGGCGTCCAGTTGCAGGACGATGTCGCCGTGGTTGGTGCTCAGTTTGACTTTGGACATGCTGAAACTCGCTCTTTCAAGGCAATCGGGAATTAGGGTGCGCAGGGCGCGGGTTATCACCTGACGCAGGATCAGGCGATCGCGACACATGGCGCGCGCTGGCCATTTTGCCAGGCTGCGGCAAAAAGCCGTGATAAATCACGCCAGTTTGTCCGGGCCCGACTGTCAGCAGCTTGACTGCTTCGGCTATGATAGGCCCTTTGATTCAATCGGCCTACCCAGGCCGGACACGTGCATTCAAGGATCCTATGAGCAAGCCCACTGCCGACAACGCGCCCAACGCCGCTGCCAAAGGCGCCCCCGCTGTCCCTGCGAACTTCCTGCGGCCGATCATCCAGGCCGACCTGGACTCGGGCAAGCACAGCAGCATCGTCACCCGTTTCCCGCCGGAGCCCAATGGCTACCTGCACATCGGTCACGCCAAGTCGATCTGCGTCAACTTCGGCCTGGCCAAGGAATTCGGGGGTGTCTGCCACCTGCGTTTCGACGATACCAACCCGGCCAAGGAAGACCAGGAGTACATCGACGCCATCCAGAGCGATGTCAAGTGGCTGGGCTTCGACTGGGCCGGCGACGTGCGCTACGCCTCCGACTACTTCGACCAGTTGCACGATTGGGCGGTCGAGCTGATCAAGCGTGGCAAGGCCTATGTCTGCGACCTTACCCCTGACCAGGCCAAGGAATACCGCGGCAACCTCAAGGAGCCGGGCAAGAACAGCCCGTTCCGCGAGCGCAGCGTGGAAGAGAACCTCGACCTGTTCGCCCGCATGAAGGCTGGCGAGTTCAAGGATGGCGAGCGCGTGCTGCGGGCCAAGATCGACATGGCCTCGCCGAACATGAACCTGCGCGATCCGATCCTGTACCGCATCCGCCATGCCCACCACCACCAGACCGGTGACAAGTGGTGCATCTACCCCAACTACGACTTTACCCACGGCCAGTCGGACGCAATCGAGGGCATCACCCACTCGATCTGCACCCTGGAGTTCGAAGGGCATCGTCCGCTGTACGACTGGTTCCTCGACAACCTGCCGGTGCCAGCTCACCCGCGCCAGTACGAGTTCAGCCGCCTGAACCTGAACTACACCATCACATCCAAGCGCAAGCTCAAGCAGCTGGTTGACGAAAAGCACGTCGAAGGCTGGGACGACCCGCGCATGTCGACCCTGTCCGGCTTCCGTCGCCGTGGCTACACCCCGGCCTCTATTCGTAACTTCTGCGAAATGATCGGTACCAACCGTTCCGACGGCGTGGTCGACATGTCGATGCTCGAGTTCAGCATCCGTGACGACCTGGACCGCACCGCACCGCGTGCCATGTGCGTGCTGCGCCCGCTGAAAGTGGTCATCACCAACTATCCGGAAGGCCAGGTCGAGCAGCTCGAACTGCCGCGCCACCCGAAGGAAGACATGGGCGTGCGCGTGCTGCCGTTCTCCCGTGAGCTGTACATCGACCGTGACGACTTCATGGAAGAGCCGCCGAAGGGCTACAAACGCCTGGAACCGGCCGGTGAAGTGCGCCTGCGCGGCAGCTACGTGATCCGCGCCGACGAGGCGATCAAGGATGCCGACGGCAACATCGTCGAGCTGCGCTGCTCGTACGACCCGGACACGCTGGGCAAGAACCCGGAAGGCCGCAAGGTCAAGGGCGTGATCCACTGGGTGCCGGCCGAGGGCAGCGTCGAGTGCGAAGTGCGCCTGTACGACCGTCTGTTCCGCTCGCCGAACCCGGAAAAGACCGAGGAGGGCGGCAGCTTCCTGGACAACATCAACCCAGGCTCGCTGCAAGTGCTCAGCGGCTGCCGTGCCGAGCCGTCGCTGGCCCAGGCGCAGCCCGAGGACCGCTTCCAGTTCGAACGCGAAGGGTACTTCTGCGCCGACCTGAAAGACAGCCAGCCGGGTCGCCCGGTGTTCAACCGCACTGTCACCCTGCGTGACTCCTGGGGCAGCTGAGGAACCGCCGTGCTTACCATCTACAACACGCTGAGCAAAGCGAAGGAAGTCTTCAAGCCGCTGGATGGCAACAAGGTACGCATGTACGTGTGCGGCATGACCGTGTACGACTACTGCCACCTGGGCCATGGCCGCAGCATGGTGGCCTTCGACCTGGTCACCCGCTGGCTGCGCAAGAGCGGCTATGAGCTGACCTACGTGCGTAACATCACCGACATCGATGACAAGATCATCAACCGGGCCAACGAGAACGGCGAAAGCTTCGACGCCCTGACCGCCCGCATGATCGACGCGATGCACGAAGACGAGCGCCGCCTGAACATCCTGCCGCCGGACCAGGAGCCGCGTGCCACCGACCATATTGCCGGCATGCACGCGATGATCCAGACCCTGATCGACAAGGGTTACGCCTACGCCCCGGGCAATGGCGACGTGTACTACCGCGTCGGCAAGTTCGTCGGCTACGGCAAGCTGTCGCGCAAGAAGATCGAAGACCTGCGCATCGGTGCCCGTATCGAGGTCGATGAAGCCAAGCAGGACCCGCTGGACTTCGTGCTTTGGAAGGGCGTCAAGCCGGGCGAGCCGAGCTGGGAATCGCCATGGGGCCCTGGGCGTCCGGGCTGGCACATCGAGTGCTCGGTGATGTCCACCTGCTGCCTGGGTGAAAGCTTCGACATCCACGGTGGCGGCAGCGACCTGGAGTTCCCGCACCACGAGAACGAGATTGCCCAGAGCGAGGCGGCCACCGGCAAGCAGTATGCCAACGCCTGGATGCACTGCGGCATGATCCGTATCAATGGCGAGAAGATGTCCAAGTCGTTGAACAACTTCTTCACCATCCGCGACGTGCTCGAGAAGTATCACCCGGAAGTGGTGCGCTACCTGCTGGTGGCCAGCCACTACCGCAGCGCCATCAACTACTCGGAAGACAGCCTGCGTGACGCCAAGGGCGCACTGGAGCGCTTCTACCACGCCTTGCGCGGCTTGCCGCGGGTGGCGGCCAAGGGTGGCGAAGAGTTTGTCGAGCGCTTCAGCGTGGCCATGAACGACGACTTCGGCACCCCCGAAGCCTGCGCCGTGCTGTTCGACCTGGTGCGCGAAATCAACCGCCTGCGCGACAGCGACGTGGAGGCCGCTGCCGGCCTGGCCGGTCGCCTGCGCGAGCTGGGTGATGTGCTGGGTGTGCTGCAGTTGGAAGCCGATGACTTCCTGCGTGCTGGTGCCGAAGGCAAGGTGGATGCCGCTGAGGTCGAGGGCTTGATCCAGGCGCGCCTGCAGGCACGTGCGGACAAGAACTGGGCCGAGTCCGACCGTATTCGCGACCAGCTGACCGCCATGGGGGTGGTGCTGGAAGACGGCAAGGGTGGTACTACCTGGCGTCTGGCTGACTAATCGGCGTAAATGGGGCTGCTTTGCAGCCCATTCGCAGCACAAGGCTGCTCCTACAAGGGAACACGTGTCCCTGTAGGAGCAGCCTTGTGCTGCGAATGGGCCGCATGGCGGCCCCCAGCCTTTACTTGGGCAGCCCGGCAAGCGGGCAGTGCAACACCAACCTGGCCCCACCCAGTTCGCTGTCCCCCACCTCCAGCCCGAATCCATGCAGGTCGACGATCGCCGCAACGATCGACAACCCCAGTCCGAACCCCGCATGGCGGTGGCCTTCATCGCTACGGTAGAAGCGCTTCAGCACTGCCGCCCGTTCCTCTTGCGGAATACCCGGCCCGCTGTCCTCGATGGCCAGGTGCAGGCCCTTGTCATCCTGCGTCGCAGCAATCCGCACCAGCCCACCCTCGGGCGTGAACTTGATGCCGTTACCCACCAGGTTGGCCAGCGCCTCGAACAGCAGCTCGCGGTCGCCGTGCAGTGCTGGCAGCTCATCTGGTTGCAGCAGTTCCAGGCGAATGCCGCCATCTTCGGCCAACGGCAGGTAAAAGTCGTGCAACTCCACCAGCAGTTCGTGCGGGTCAAGCTGGACGAAACCGGCCCGACGCTGGCGGTCTTCCAGTTCACTGATGCGCAACAACCCGCGAAAACGCGCCATCAGGGTGTCGGTTTCGCCGATGGCCTGGTCCAGCGCCTCTGCCTGGGTGGAGTCGACGTCACTTTGCTGGCGAATGCGGTACAGCTGGGCGCGCAGGCGCGTGAGCGGGGTGCGCAGGTCGTGGGCGATGTTGTCGCACACGCCCTTGACCTCATGCATCAGCCGCTCGATGCGGTCGAGCATGGCGTTGACGATGGCCGCCAGCATGTCCAGCTCGTCACGCCGGGCTGACAGCGGCAGGCGGTGGGTAAGGTCACCGGCGACGATCAGTTCGGCCTGGGCCTGGATCGCGCGGATGCGCTTGAGCGGTCGGCGCCTTAGCAGGTACCAGCCGGCAAACCCCGGGATCAGGGTCAGCGAGATCCCCCAGAGCAGGGCATGCAGGATGATCCGGGTGACCACGAACAGCGAGCCGTTGTCGCGCACCAGCACCAGCCAGCGGCCATCCTGCACCTTGATTGCCACCGCGTCGCAGCTGTCACGCGGCATGTGCGGGTCGTCGGCGTCCAGGCAGCGCTTGAGTTCGTGAACCTTGCCGTCCAGCCCCAGCTCTGGCGGGACGGCACGAATGCGCCCGCCGATCGGGTTGAGCTGGTTGTCGAACAGGCCATAGGCGTCGAAGCTGCGTTCCTCGAAGGCCTGGCTGGCGACCAGGGCGTCGTCCAGCTGTTTGCCGCTCATGTGTGCGAACAGGTGCTGGCGCTGCAGCATGGAATGGCGGGTGAGTTTGTTCAGGTAGCTGGACACCTCGAAGTACAGCACCCCCATGAGGATGCTGCTCCAGGCCACGAACAGAAAGCTGTACAGCGCCAGCAGGCGGCTGGTCGAGGAGCTCCAGCCCTTAGACGGGTTCAGCAATGGCATAGCCGGAGCCCCGTACTGTACGGATCAGCGGCGACTGGCCGGGTGAGTCGATTTTCTTGCGCAGACGGCCGATGTGCACGTCAATCAGGTTGGTGCCCGGGTCGAAGTGGTAGCCCCAGACTTCCTCGAAAATCATCATCCGCGTGATCACCTGGCCGCTATGGCGCATCAGGTACTCCAGCAGCTTGTACTCGGTGGGCAGCAGGTTGAGGGTTTGTTCGCCGCGGCGGGCTTCGTGGCTGATCAGGTCCAGTTGCAGGTCGGCGACCTGCAGGCGGGTCTGGGTCATGGGCACGCTGTTGCGGCGCAGCAGTACTTCCACTCGTGCGGCCATCTCGTCGGAGGCGAACGGCTTGGTCAGGTAGTCGTCACCCCCGGCACGCAGGCCGCGCACCCGCTCGTCGACATCGGAGAGGGCGCTGATCATCAGGATCGGTGTGGCGATCTTGAGGCTGCGCAGGGTGGTAACGATGGTCAGCCCATCGACCTCGGGCAGCATGCGGTCGAGGGTGATCAGGTCGTAGCCGCCGGCAATGGCCTTGGCCAGGCCTTCACGGCCATTGTCGGCCCAATCCACCTCCAGGCCGTGGCTGGTAAGTTCGGCGACGATTTCCTGGCCGGTGACGGCGTCGTCTTCGATGGTCAGTACGCGAGGCATGCTGGTTCCCGGGCATCTAATGGAGACTTGATTGTGCCAAAGAATAGCCAAACGGCGATTTAAGAAAAATTCATCTAGCGTCTTTTGCCTGCACTGGCCTCTTCGCGGGTAAACCCGCTCCCACAGGTGCAGCGTCGCCCCCAAAGAGTGGTGACATCCCTGTGGGATCAGGTTTACCCGCGAAGCAGGCGCCGTGGTGTTTCAGCGTGCGCCAATCCCTTCGGCATGCATGATCTGCGCAATGATCGGCACCGGGGTCATCAGGTGCGAACGCATCATGGCACTGGCGCGCTTGGCGTCACGGGCCAGAATCACTTCGACCAATGCAGCATGCTCCTGGCGCTTGAGCTCCAGGGCCTGTTCGGAAAATACCGTCTGGGTCAGCCACAGGTGCCGGTAGCGTTCGGCCTGGTCGAACAGATAGGTGCGCGCCTGCAGCAGGTGCTTGGAGCCGCAGCCCGAGGCAATGGCAGTGTGAAACGCCTTGTGCCGCTCGTCCCATACATCCAGGCGCTGTTCGCGGGTCTTCACTTCCACCACCTTGGCCAGGGTATGCGAGTGGGCCAGTACCGACGCCTCCCAGGCGTCGTCGCCACGCTCGATGGCCAGGGTGATGATCATCGCCTCCAGGTTGGCGCGGGCATCGTAGATGTCGTTCATCTCGTCCAGCGACATGGGCGCCACGCGGTAGCCCTTCTGGCTGATCGCGTTGACCAGGTGCTCGGCCACCAGCTGCGACAGCGCTTCGCGCAGCGGGCCCACGCCCAGGTCGTAGCGGTCCTTCAGGGTGCTCATCAACAGCTTTTCTCCGGGCTTGAACACGCCGCGGATGATGTCCTTCTTGAGCCTCTCATACCCGCTGAATGCTGAGTTTTGTCGGGGGGCGAGCGCTTCCAAGATCCTGTTCCTCAAACGGTTTTGTCGATCATACCGAAAGCGTTCGCTGGCGAAAAACAATGGACAAACAAGTGTTTTGTCGCCGAACAACAAAAATGTAGACATTTTAAGTTTGTGGCGATATTTTTACCTCGCCCGCACTGATCCAGCTCATGCCCGGACGGCGCCACCCACTTTTCTTTGCCAGGACACTGCCATGAACGCTTTTACGCAGATCGACGAACTTGTGATGCCACTGCCGCTCGAACCGCGTGGTTACACCATCGCCCCCTCGAAACAGTCGCCGCGCCTGCTTGAACTCACTTTTGCCCGCGAAACGGTCGAAGCGTTCGTCCAGGCCGTTGCCCAGTGGCCGGTGCAAGCGTTGGAGTACAAGTCGTTCCTGCGCTTTCGGGTTGGCGAGATCCTCGACGAGCTGTGCCAGGGCACCCTGCGGCCGGTGCTGCTCAATACCATCCTCAATCGCGCCAGCGGCGGCATGCTGATCACCCCGGTCGGCCTGGATGACGTGAGCCAGGCCGAGGACATGGTCAAGTTCACCACCGCCTGCGCACACCTGATCGGCCGCTCCAACTACGACGCCATGAGCGGCCAGTTCTATGCCCGCTTCGTGGTGGTCAACACCGACAACTCCGACAGCTACCTGCGCCAGCCGCACCGGGTCATGGAGCTGCACAACGACGGCACCTTCGTCAACCAGATCACCGACTACGTGCTGATGCTGAAGATCGACGAAAAGAACATGGAAGGCGGCAACTCGCTGCTGCTGCACCTGGACGACTGGGAGCAGTGCGACGAATTCTTCCGCCACCCGCTGGCTCGTCGCGAAATGCGCTGGACCGCACCGCCGAGCAAGAAGGTGTCCGAGGATGTGTTCCACTCGGTGTTCGACACCGATGCCGAAGGCCGCCCGACCATGCGCTACATCGACCAGTTCGTGCAGCCGGAGAACTTCGAGGAGGGCATCTGGCTGAACGCCCTGTCCGAATCGCTGGAAGGCAGCGATAAGAAGCTGTCGGTACCAGTGGGCGTGGGTAGCTTCCTGCTGATCAACAACCTGTTCTGGCTGCATGGTCGCGACCGCTTCACGCCGCACGAAGGCCTGCGCCGCGAGCTGATGCGCCAGCGTGGCTACGTAGCCTTCCCCAAACCGCTGTACCAGCGCGGGCAATAATGACAGGGCGCGGGGCGGGCGCCCGCCCACGCGTCTTTGCACAAAACGATGCCATCAGGGCCCGCGCGGGCCATGGTGAGCCAGTCAGGCAATGCCTGCGTGTGAGGTAAGGCTGTGTACGATTTCATCATCATTGGCGGTGGCATTGTGGGCATGTCCACGGCCATGCACCTGATCAAGGTCTACCCGGACGCGAAGATTCTCCTGCTGGAGAAAGAGTCCGGCCCGGCCCGCCACCAGACCGGCCACAACAGCGGCGTGATCCACGCCGGCGTGTATTACACCCCCGGCAGCCTCAAGGCGCGCTTCTGCCTGGAAGGCAACAAGGCCACCAAGGCCTTCTGCACCCAACACGGCATCCGCTTCGATGAGTGCGGCAAGCTGCTGGTGGCCACCAACGACCTGGAAATGCAGCGCATGAAAGCGCTGTGGGAGCGCACCGCGGCCAATGGCCTGGAGCGCTACTGGCTGTCGGCGGCCGAACTGCGCGAGCGCGAGCCCAATATCGTCGGCATGGGCGGCATCTTCGTGCCCTCCAGCGGCATCGTCAATTACGCCGAAGTGACTGCGGCCATGGGTGCCGAGTTCCAGCGCGCCGGCGGCGAAATCCGCTATGGTGCCGAGGTGGTCGGCCTGCAGGAACTGGCCAGCGAAGTGATCGTGCGCACGCAGGGTGACGAATTGCGCAGCCGTTTCCTGGTGACCTGCTCCGGCCTGATGGCTGACCGCGTGGTGAGCATGTTGGGCTTGCGTACCGAGTTTGTCATCTGCCCGTTCCGCGGCGAGTACTACCTGCTGCCCAAGCAGCACAACCAGATCGTCAACCACCTGATCTACCCGATTCCCGACCCGTCCATGCCGTTCCTGGGTGTGCACCTGACACGCATGATCGACGGCACCGTCACCGTTGGCCCCAACGCCGTGCTGGCGATGAAGCGTGAGGGTTATCGCAAGAGCGACGTCAGCCCCAGCGACCTGTTCCAGACCCTGACCACCCCCGGCATCCTCAAGGTGCTGGCGAAGAACTTCCGCCCGGGCCTGATCGAGATGAAGAACTCGCTGTTCAAGGGCGGCTACCTCAAGCAGGTACAGAAGTACTGCCCGAGCATCACCAAGGCCGATCTCACGCCTTACCCGGCCGGCGTGCGTGCCCAGGCCGTGTCGCGTGACGGCAAGCTGATCGACGACTTCCTGTTCGTCAACACCGCACGCAGCGTCAACGTGTGCAATGCGCCGTCGCCGGCCGCCACCTCCGCCATTCCGATCGGCGCCTACATCGTCGACAAGGTCTGTGAGCAGGTTGGCCACCAGGGCAGCGGTTTCCCCAAGGCCGACCTGGCACCCCGTCGGCGGGTTGCCGGCTGACCTACCGGTAATACGTTCTGCGGTTTCGTTTTACTCAACCCGTACTGCCCTACTCACCATCTAGGGCAGGGCGGGCTTTTTCGCGCCTGCGTCGGTGACGTGCAAGCCGGCGGCCCCCGCGTGGGCATGACAAAAACAACAAGGTAGCGCCATGCAAACCCACAAGAACAATTTGAGTCATGGATTGAAATCACGGCATGTCACCATGCTGTCCATTGCCGGCGTGATCGGTGCCGGCCTGTTCGTCGGCTCCGGCCGTGCAATTGCCGAAGCAGGGCCCGCCACCATCCTGGCCTATATCCTGGCCGGCGCACTGGTGGTGCTGGTGATGCGCATGCTGGCCGAAATGGCCGTTGCCTCGCCGGACACCGGTTCGTTCTCTACCTATGCCGACCTCGCCATTGGCAAGTGGGCCGGCTACACCATCGGCTGGCTGTACTGGTGGTTCTGGGTACTGATCATCCCCATCGAGGCCAATATCGCCGCCACCATCATCAATTCCTGGGTCCCGCAGATGGAGATCTGGGTATTGTCGCTGGTGATTACCCTGTTGCTGACCGCCACCAACCTGTTCAGCGTGAAGAACTACGGTGAATTCGAGTTCTGGCTGGCGTTGGTGAAGGTGGTGGCCATCGTCGGTTTCATTGCGCTGGGTGTGTGCGCCATCTTCGGCCTGCTGCCAGGCTCCGGTGTCAGCGGTGTGTCGCGCCTGTGGGATAGCGGCGGTTTCATGCCCAACGGTTTTGGTGCCGTACTGAGTGCCATGCTGATTACCATGTTCTCGTTCCTCGGGGCCGAGGTGGTGACCATCGCCGCGGCCGAATCCGACGAAGCAGGCAAGCATATTTCCAAGGCCACCAACTCGGTGATCTGGAGGATCACCCTGTTCTACATCCTGTCGATCTTCATTGTCATCGCGCTGGTGCCGTGGACTGACCCACGCCTGGCCACCGAAGGCTCTTATGTCACGGTGCTGGACACCCTCGGGGTGCCGAATGCCAAGGCCATCATCGACTTCGTGGTGCTGACGTCGGTGACCAGCTGCCTCAACTCCTCGCTGTACACCGCCTCGCGCATGGTCTATTCGCTGAGCCGCCGCGGTGACGCCCCTGCCTGCGCCCAGGTGACCAGCCGCAGTGGCACGCCGGTGGTGGCGGTGCTGCTGTCTACCGGTGCGGCGTTCCTGGCGGTGATCGCCAATTACCTGGTACCGGCCAAAGTGTTCGGCTTCCTCATGGCAAGCTCCGGCGCCATTGCCCTGCTGGTGTACCTGGTGATCGCCGTTTCCCAACTGCGCTTGCGCCAGCGCCTGACCGCACAGGGCAAGACATTGGGCTACCGCATGTGGCTGTTCCCGTGGCTGACCTGGGGCGTGATCCTGTTCATCAGTGGCGTGCTGGTGCTGATGCTGTTCCGCCCGGACCACCGCCTGGAAGTGGTATCGACCATGGTGCTGGCGGTGCTGGTGGTGTGTTCCGGGCTGCTGGTGACACGGCGTCGGGCGCGCGGGGTGGCGGTTGGCAGTGTAGGGCAGGGCGCCTGAGACGTTCGCCCTGAAGACAGACGAGCAAGTCGCATCAGGCTGTGAGAGGATGTCCGCCAACACAGCCAGGACCCCGAACGCAGCCTGATGAAGACACCCAAAAGAATCGAACCCCTGATCGAAGACGGCCTGGTCGACGAAGTACTGCGGCCGTTGATGAGTGGCAAGGAAGCCGCCGTGTATGTGGTGCGCTGCGGCAGCCAGGTACGCTGCGCCAAGGTCTATAAAGAAGCCAACAAGCGCAGTTTCCGCCAGGCCGCCGAGTACCAGGAGGGCCGCAAGGTGCGCAACAGCCGCCAGGCCCGGGCCATGGCCAAGGGCAGCAAATACGGCCGTAAAGAAGCCGAAGACGCCTGGCAGAACGCCGAAGTGGCGGCACTGTTCCGCTTGGCCGGCGCTGGCGTGCGGGTGCCCAAGCCCTACGATTTCCAGGACGGCGTGCTGTTGATGGAGTTGGTGACCGATGCCGACGGTGACGCGGCCCCACGCCTGAACGACGTGCACCTCGACGCCGAGGATGCCCGGGCGTTCCATGCCTTCGTCATTCGCCAGATCGTGCTGATGCTGTGTGCCGGGCTGGTGCATGGCGACCTGTCGGAGTTCAACGTGCTGCTTGGTCCGGACGGGCCAGTGATCATCGACTTGCCGCAGGCTGTGGATGCAGCGGCCAACAACCATGCCTTCAGCATGCTGCAGCGCGATGTGGCCAACATGGCCCACTACTTCGGGCGCTTTGCGCCGGAGCTGAAAAGTACCCGGTATGCACAGGAAATGTGGGCCTTGTACGAGGCGGGCGAACTGCGCCCGGACAGCCCGCTGACGGGGCTGTTCGAGGATGACGAGCAGGCGGCCGACGTGGCCGGGGTGATGCGCGAGATAGATGCAGCGCGGCTGGATGATGCGCGCCGGCGTGCCGCGCGGGTCGAGGCCGAGCATGGGGTGGCCAGGGCAGAGGAGCCTGCGCCGCCCTGGCTGCAGTAACAGGTTGCTTGCAGTGGCCTCTTCGCGGGTAAACCCGCTCCTACAAGTACAGCGCGAATCCTGTGGGAGCGGGTTTACCCGCGAAGAGGCCGGCCCAGGAAAAATGCAGCCATTGCTTTTGACGCAAGACAATATCTCGTCATCTGGCCTTTTCACTGGCGCGAGACAGGCATAAGGTATACGCCGTTCAAATTCCCTGGAGCTGTCATGTCCAACCAATTCCCGTCCGTTCGTCCACGCCGCCTGCGCCAGAACGAGTCCCTGCGCACGATCTTCCAGGAAACCGAGTTCCGCCTTGAAGACCTGATCCTGCCGATCTTCGTCGAAGAGGGCATCGATGACTTCGTGCCGATCACCAGCATGCCGGGCGTCAACCGCATCCCCGAGAAGCTGCTGGCCCGGGAAATCGAGCGCTATGCCCGCGCCGGTATCAAGTCGGTAATGACCTTTGGCGTTTCGCACAACCTGGACGCCGTTG
Source organism: Pseudomonas sp. p21 (assembly GCF_001642705.1). Classification (NCBI taxonomy): domain Bacteria; kingdom Pseudomonadati; phylum Pseudomonadota; class Gammaproteobacteria; order Pseudomonadales; family Pseudomonadaceae; genus Pseudomonas; species Pseudomonas sp. p21. The sequence continues at coordinate 270,804 of NZ_LWBV01000009.1, read as the reverse complement.
GCAGCGACACCTGGAACGAAAACGGCCTGGTGGCGCGCATGTCGCGCATCTGCAAGGACACCGTGCCGGAAATGGTGGTGATGTCCGACACCTGCTTCTGCGAATACACCAGCCACGGCCACTGCGGTGTGTTGCACGACCATGGCGTGGACAACGACGCCACCCTGGCCAACCTGGGCAAGCAGGCAGTCATCGCCGCCGCTGCCGGTGCCGACTTCATTGCCCCGTCGGCGGCGATGGACGGCCAGGTCCAGGCCATCCGCAGCGCGCTGGATAGTGCCGGTTTCCACGATACCGCGATCATGGCCTATTCCACCAAGTTTGCCTCGTCGCTGTATGGCCCGTTCCGTGAAGCCGGTGGTACCGCGCTGAAGGGCGACCGCAAGAGCTACCAGATGAACCCGATGAACCGCCGCGAAGCCGTGCGTGAGTCGCTGCTCGACGAGCAGGAAGGGGCGGATGTGCTGATGGTCAAGCCGGCCGGTGCCTACCTCGACGTGATCGCCGATATCCGCGCAGCATCGCGCCTGCCGCTGGCGGCCTACCAGGTGAGCGGCGAGTACGCGATGATCAAGTTCGGCGGCCTGGCTGGTGCCATCGATGAAGGCCGGGTGGTGCGTGAAAGCATTGGCGCGATCAAGCGTGCCGGTGCCGACCTGATCCTCACCTACTTCGCCATGGACCTGGCCCGCGAAGGCATCTGATTTCAGTGCGCGCCGCTTTCGCGGCGCATCGCCAACCAGCTCCCACAGGTGATCAGCGCGGCATGTAACCGCGCTGCCAGGCGCCCGGGATGAAGCGCGACACCATGGCCAGTACGCAGGCCAGTGCGCAGCTGCCGGTCAGTGCCAGCAGGCCCAGGTGGTGTTGCAGCCAGGCACCCAGCGCGGCACCCAGCAGCATGCCGGCCCAAGGCACCAGTTGCACCCGCCAGCCATTGCGCCGCTCGCCCAGCAGCCAGCGCCCCAGGCCACGACCGAAGCGCGACAGGGCACCGGTGACGTAGGTCAGGCCGATAGGCAGGCCATTCACCTGTTCGACCACGGCATTGATCATGCCCATGGCCAGTGTGGCCGCGAGCAACGCCGGAAAAGTGACCGCCAAGGGCCATGCCGCCGCGAAGGCCAGCAGGGCGGCGACCACCAGCAGCATCGGCCAGGCCCGACGGCGGAAGCCGCGCGCCAGCAGCACGCCCAGGGCGTTGCCAGCGACGAAGCCCAGCACCGCAGCACTCAGGCGCAGCACCAGAGCCAGGTCCGCCTCGCTGATGGCGACGGCCAGGCGCGTGGTATTGCCACTCATGAACGATACGAAGTCGCCCAGGGCCAGCAGGCCAATGGCATCGGTCATGCCGGCCAGCACCGACAGGCCGGCGACCAGGCCAAGGCCGACACGGCCACGCAGAATTTGCAGGCGCAGCCGTTTGGCTGTGCGTGCGGGGAGGGCGGTAGGCAGCATGGGCGGGTCTCAGGGCAGCAGTTTTTCGCGGGCCAGGGTGCCTTTGATGGTGCGCTCCACCACATCGACCAGGACCATGGTCTGGTGGTCCACTTCGATATTGAGCAGCTCGCCGGCCTTGTAGCTGGAGAAGGTAGTCTGGCGCAGGGTTTCCGGGATCAGGTTGATGGTGATCACGTTGTCCTCGACATCGGCGACGGTCAGGCTGCAGCCGTTGACCCCGATGAAACCGCGCGGGAACACGTACTTGCCCCATTCCGGTGGCATGCGGAACTTGATGAAGGCACCGGTTTCCTTGATCGACAGCTCGACGATTTCGGCGGTGGTGGCGATGTGGCCCGCCATCAGGTGGCCACCGACTTCGGCGTTCATCTTCGCCGAGCGTTCAATGTTGACGCCCTGGCCGGCCTTGAAGTTGCGCAGGTTGGTGCGCTCGAGGGTGGCGGTCATGGCGTCGAACCTGACCTGGGTGCCGTCGATTTCGGTGACCGACAGGCAGGTGCCCTCGACACTGACGCTGGCGCCGATCTTCAGCTCGTCGAGCAGTTCCGGGGTGAGGTCGATGGTGAACTGGTTGTGGCCCGGGTAGGTGGTCACATCAAGCAGAGGGCGGACGGCCTGGACGATGCCGGTGTACATGGAGTTGCTCCTGGGCACAGTAAAGAAAACTTCCGAACGCTATGCCCGTGGAGCGGTAAAAGCAAGCCGGCCTTGGTCTGGATACTTGAAAGCTACGCGGCCCCTGTGGGAGCGGGCATGCCCGCGAAGAGGCCGGGCCTGCAAAAACCTGGTCAGCGCCGTGCCGACAACTGCTGCGGCGCCAGAAATGCATCATGGAAGTAATTGCGCACGGCCTGCATCGCCGGGCTGAACGCCCGTTCCCGGTGCCAGGCCAACCCCACGCTCATCGGCGTCACCGGGTCGCTGATGGTCACCGTCTCGATACGCTTGCCCTCCAGCGACCACGGGCGGTGCACCAGGTCCGACAGGATCGCCACACCGCTGCCATTGGCGACCATACTGCGCACGGCTTCCACCGAACTGGTCCGCACCCGCACTTTCGGCCGCTGCCCGGCCTGTTCCCAATAGCGCATGGCGCTTTGCTCGGCTTCATCCACGGTCAGCAGGATGAACGGCTCGCAAGCCACATCGGCCAGGCTTACCGCCGAGCGCTCGCACAGCGGATGGTGGCCGGGCAGCCACAGGCGGCGTTCGGAGTTGAACAGGGTTTCCGAGACGATGTCCGGGTGGGTGAGGTTGGCGGTGAGCACTACCGCCATGTCGAAACGCCCCTCCAGCAGGCCTTGCTCGATGGCGCTGCGCTCTTGTTCGTAAAGCTCCAGGGTCACGTCCGGGTGCCAGTGTTCCAGGCGTTGCAGGTGATGCGGCAGGAAGTAGCCGATCACCGTATAGCTTGCTGCCAGGCGCAGCAGGCCGCTGGCGCGCACATCCGGCAGCGGGCTGTTAAGTGCATCGTCCACGCTGCGCAGGATCACGTAGGCGCGGTTCAGGAAGTGCCGACCGGCCTCGGTCAGGCTCATGCCCTGGGCCGAGCGCTGGAACAGCATCACGCCGAGCATCGCCTCCAGCTCCTTGATCGCCGTGGTCACGGCAGACTGGGAAATGTTCAGGTGGATCGCCGCCTGGGAAATCTGGCCGATCTCGGCGGTGGCGACGAAGTAGCGGACCTGGCGCAGGGTCAGTGACACGGTAGGCTCCCTGGGTATCTGATTTTCCGAAGACACCCTATCTGTTTATAGATCTTCCCAAGGGGGTGCGGAGAATCTAACGTGGCTTGCATGCAGTCACAAGTGCCAGGAGAGACAGTCATGCAGGTGGTGGATTTCAACTCGGACATGGGGGAGGGCTTTGGCCCGTGGACCATTGGCGACGGCGTCGACAACGAGCTGATGGGCTACATCAGCACGGCCAACATCGCCACCGGCTTCCATGCCGGTGACCCCGGCACCATGCGCCGCACCGTCGAGCGGGCCAAGGCCTTTGGCGTTGCTGTGGGGGCGCACCCTGGGTTCCGCGACCTGGTCGGCTTCGGCCGCCGGCACATCAATGCCCCGGCCCAGGAACTGGTCGACGACATGCTCTACCAGCTCGGCGCACTGCGTGAAATTGCCCGCGCCCAAGGCGTGCGCCTGCAGCACATCAAACCGCACGGTGCGCTGTACATGCATCTGGCACGTGACGAACAAGCCGCGCGGCTGCTGGTGGAAAACCTGCGGGTGATCGAGCCGGAGCTGCTGCTGTACTGCATGCCGGGTTCGGTGATCTGCCGCATTGCCCAGGCACTGGGCCAGCCGGTGATTCGCGAGTTCTACGCCGACCGCGAGTACGACCTGAGCGGGTCGATCGTGTTTACCCGCAATGTGCGGGGCTACGAGCCCAGGGCCGTTGCTGAGCGGGTGTTGCGGGCTTGCCAGCAAGGCGTGGTACGCACGGTCGAGGGGCAGGACCTGGCCATCGAGTTCGATTCCATCTGCCTGCACAGTGATACCCCAGGTGCACTCGACCTGGTCGAGGCCACGCGCAAGGCGCTGGACGCTGCCGGTATCGTGGTACGCGCGCCACGCTGAGCCTGTGCAGTTTGCTTTCGCCTGCCTTTCTATAAAGACTCCAAGAAAAGGAACAGTCATGGCCGAACCGCTTGTTACAACCCCGATCCGCTACAGCTTTGGCGCCGACGAGCACCTGTTTGCCGAAGTCAGCGAGAGCATGTCGCTGGAGGCTTTTTTCAAGGGTATGGCCGTTACCCGAGCGGTGGAACGGCTGGCCCTGGATGGCGTGCTGGATGTGTGCCTGGCCAACGCCTCGTTCCAGATCCGCTTCGACCCGGACCGTATTGCGCCGCAGGCGCTGCTGGCGGCGGTGCGTGGGGCTGAAGCGCAGGCGGTGGCCGAGCGCTCGTTGCAGACGCGGATCATCGAGATTCCGGTGCTGTACAACGACCCCTGGACCCATGAAACGCTGATGCGTTTTCGTGACCGCCACCAGGACCCGGGCAGTACCGACCTGGAGTACGCCGCGCGGGTCAACGGCCTGGCCGATGTCGAGGCATTCATTGCCGCACACAGCGGCGCACCGTGGTTCGTGTCGATGGTGGGCTTCGTCGCTGGCCTGCCGTTCATGTTCCAGATGGTCGAGCGCGAGCGGCAACTGCAGGTGCCCAAGTACCTGCGCCCGCGTACGGACACCCCCAAACTCACCCTCGGCCATGGCGGCTGCTTCGGGTGCATCTATTCCGTGCGCGGGGCCGGCGGCTACCAGATGTTCGGCGTGACCCCGGCGCCGATCTACGACCCGCAGCAGACACTGAACTACCTGAAGGAGCATATGGTGTTCTTCCGCCCGGGAGACATCGTGCAGTTCAAGCCCATCGATCGCCGTACTTACGACCAGGCGGTAGCGAATGTAGCAGAAGGCCGTTTCGACCTGCGCATTCGCCCGGTGGAATTCTCCCTGGACGCGTTCCTCGCCGACCCGGTCGGCTATCCGCAGACCCTGCAAGAGGTGCTGGCATGATCAAGGTACTCAAACCCGGCCTGGCTACCTCGGTGCAGGACCTGGGCCGCGAAGGCTACTACCACCTGGGCATCCCGCCGTCCGGCGCTCTCGATCAGTACGCCCTGAGGGCGGCCAACCACCTGGTGGGCAACCCGGCCGGCACCGCGGGCCTGGAGTGCGCGCTGGTGGGGCCGGAGCTGGAGTTTCAGCAGGATGCACTGGTGGCGGTGTGCGGTGCGCAGATGCCAGCCTTGCTCGATGGCCGCGAGCAACGCCCGGACACCGCATTTGCCGTGCGTGCCGGGCAGGTGTTGCGTTTCAGCTTCCCTACCGCAGGCGCCCGGGCGTATCTGGCGGTGGCCGGTGGTATCGATGTACCCGAGGTGCTCGGCAGCCGCTCCACCTATGCGCTGGGTGCATTGGGTGGCTTCCATGGGCGCAAGCTGATGGCGGGCGACCTGTTACCGGTCGGCGTACCCAGCGGCAAGACCCGCGCCGGTGCAAGCCTGCCGATGGCCTTGCGTCAGGCCCTGGGTGGCGAGGTGGTGCTACGGGTGGTGCCGGGGCTGTATTTTCACCGCCTGACCAAGGCTGCGGCGCAGAGCTTTTTCACCGAAGCCTGGACGGTCGGTTCCGAGGCAGACCGTATTGGCTATCGCTACAAGGGCGGCAGTGCCTTGAGCTTCCAGCCGCGCGAGCAGCCGTTCGGGGCCGGCTCGGACCCGTCGAACATCGTCGACAGCTGCTACCCGATCGGCTCCATCCAGGTACCGGCGGGGCTGGAGCCGATCATCCTGCACCGTGATGCGGTGTCGGGTGGCGGCTACGCCATGATCGGCACGGTGATCAGCGCCGACCTGGACCTGATCGGGCAGATGCAGCCCAACCAGCAGGCGCGGTTCCTGGCGGTGAGCCTGGAGGATGCGTTGGAAGCACGGCGCTCGTACAAGAAGAAGCTGGGTTTTCTGGCCAGGTTGTTTGGCTGATTGACCGGTGCGGTGCAGCCGGTGCCATGCACCGCGTCGCGTTCTTCGCGGGTGAACCCGCTCCCACAGCGCGCTTACGGAATCTGTTGGCCTGGGAAACCATATCAGCATGCCCTCCGGCATTACCCGTCCATTGGCCTAAGCTTGTGGCTTGAATCATGGACAGCAGCGATGCACGGGAGAGGTTATGAAGATTACCATCAAGCCGCTACTGGCGCTGACCGGGCTGACCTTGGCATTCGGCATGCTCGATGCCCAGGCAGCGGAAACCAGAAAGGTCGATGTCATGCTGGTGGGCGGCGGCATCATGAGTTCAACCCTGGCCGTCTGGCTCAATGAGCTGGAGCCGGGTTGGTCGATGGAAATGGTCGAACGCCTGGACAAGGTCGCCGAAGAAAGCTCCAACGGCTGGAACAACGCCGGCACTGGCCACTCGGCCCTGGCCGAACTGAACTACACCCCGGAGAAGGACGGCAAAGTCGATATCAGCAAGGCGGTGGAGATCAATGAGTCGTTCCAGGTCACCCGGCAGTTCCTCGCCTGGCAGGTGAAGCAGGGCGTGCTGAAGAACCCGCATTCCTTCATCAATACCACCCCGCACATGAGCTTCGTCTGGGGCGACGACAACATTCGCTTCCTGAAGAAACGCTACGAGGCGCTACAGGCCAGCCCGCTGTTCAAGCCCATGCAGTACTCCGAGGACCACGAGCAGATCCGCAAGTGGGTACCGTTGATGATGGAAGGCCGCGACCCCAACCAGAAACTGGCCGTGACCTGGACGCCGATCGGCACCGACGTCAACTTTGGCGAGATCACCCGGCAATACGTGGGTTACCTGCAGACTCGGCCGAACTTCGACCTCAAGCTGTCGAGCGAGGTGCAGGCCATCACCCGCAATGACGACGGCTCCTGGCATGTCGAGTACAAGAACCTCAAGGACGGCAGCAACGCGGCTACCGACGCCAGATTCCTGTTCATCGGCGCTGGCGGCGCGGCGCTGCCGCTGCTGCAGAAGTCGGGCATCGATGAAGCCAAGGACTATGCCGGCTTCCCGGTCGGTGGTTCGTTCCTGGTCACCGACAACCCGGTCATCGCCCAACGTCACATGGCCAAGGCCTACGGTATCGCTGCCACCGGCGCACCACCGATGTCGGTGCCGCATCTGGACACCCGCGTGCTCGACGGCAAGCGCATGATCCTGTTCGGGCCGTTCGCCACCTTTTCGACCAAGTTCCTCAAGCAGGGCTCGCTGCTTGACCTGTTCGCCAGTGCCAGTGTGCACAACGCCTGGCCGATGGTACGGGTCGGGGTACGCGAGTTCGACCTGGTGCAGTACCTGATCGGCCAGGTGCTGCAATCTGACGATGACCGTTTCGAAGCGTTGCGCACCTACTTCCCCGGGGCGAAAAAGGAAGACTGGCGGCTGTGGCAGGCGGGCCAGCGGGTGCAGATCATCAAGAAGGACGAGGCACTGGGTGGCGTGCTCAAGCTCGGCACTGAAGTGGTGACGTCCAAAGATGGCAGCATTGCCGGGTTGCTCGGGGCTTCGCCCGGCGCCTCGACCGCGCCGCCGATCATGCTTGAGGTGCTGAGCAAAGTGTTCAAGGACAAGATGGCATCGCCGCAGTGGCAGGCGAAGATCAGGCAGATCATCCCGTCCTATGGCATTCGCCTGAATGACCACCCGGACCAGGTGCAGAAGGAGTGGGCCTACACCAACGAGGTGCTGCAACTCAATCCTCCTGAGAGTGCCGTTATGCCTTTGTAAAGCAACGTCCGGCCCTTCGCGGGCACGCCCGCTCCCACAGGATCCTGCTAATTCAATGAGGTATGTGCAGTTCTATGAGAGAGGGATGCCCGCGAAGGGCTGCAAAGCAGCCCCAATAGAGCCTGCAGAAGCTTTGACTGACAGGCCCTAAGGCGAGCCCGCCCAGTCGAAGCGGTAGACGTGACTTGGGGCTGTGGCCTTGCACTGGCCGTTATCGGCATCGGCGCCGACCACATACCACTCGGCGCGCGAGGTCTCGCCCAGCCTCTGTGCCTTCTCGGCAGCGAAGCAGCGGCCCAGTTCCGAAGCCGGGATCAGGGCGAAGGCCGTGGGGTTGTGGCGCAGCCAGTAGGCGGCCGCATCTGCCTTGGACTGGCCGGTGAAGCCGAAGTGCACGATGGGTTGCCGGGCAAACAGCCAATGCCCCTCGCGCCAGTCGACCAGCACCAAGTCGGCGCCGCCGGTGGCCCGTGCGGCTTCACTCATCAAGGTCTCATGCGGGTTGCGGCCTTCCTTCAGCGGCTCGACGAAGCCGCGCGCGAACCACAGCGCGAACCATGCCAGGGCCACGACCGTGAATGCCCTGCGCCAGGCCGGTCGGCGCTGCAGCCAGCGCTTGAGCAGCCACGGCAGCAGTGGCGCGATGGCCAGCACCAGCCCCGGCAGCGCCGGGAAGATGTACAGCTTGCGCTTGCCGCTGCTGAGGCTGAAAAACAACAGCACCAGCGCCACCCAGCCAAGCAGCAACAGGAAGCGCCCGTCGCGTTTTTGCAGCTGCCGGCGCCAGGCCGGCACCAGCCAGGGCAGGGCCAGCACCAGTGGCAGCCAGTATTTGGGGATGACCATGACGAAGAAGTACCAGAACGGTTCGCGATGGTCCCAGGCATTGGCATAACGGCTGGCGGTCTGGCGCAGCAGGATTTCCTTCAGGTAGGCCAGCTCCGCCTCGCCACCGCCATGGGCGATCGATACCAGCAGTGGCAGCAGCCACACCGCGCAACCGGCCAGCAACCACAGCAGCCCCAGGCTCCAGCGCCAACCCTGGCCGGGCATGGCCACCACCCCGTGCCAGCGCTGGCGCACCGCCAAGGCATAGGGCAGCAGCATCAGCGCCGGCACAAAGCCCACGCCCTTGCTGATGATGCCCAGGCCCATGGCCGCGCAGGCCAGATAGAACCAGCCCCAGGCCGGCCCCAGCAGCAGATGGCGAACCATGCCGTAGAAACCCAGCGCCACCCACAGGCACAGAAAGCTGTCGATCTGCCCGGTGCGCAGGATGCTGTAGCTCTGGTAGGTGGCCAGGAACAGTAAGGCGGCAATCACGCCGATGCGCCGGTGCCACAGGCGTTGCCCCAGGTCATGCAGCACCCAGGTGATGGTCGCCGCCGACAGCAGCCCTGGCAGGTACAGGGCAACCTTGGGCGAGCCGGTCAGGTGGCTGAACAGGGCCACGGTCCACATGAACAGCGGCGGCTTGTCGCCGTAGATTTCCGCCGCCCGGTGCGGGATGAACCAGTTGCCGCTCTGCAGCATTTCAAGGGCGACGCCGAGAAAGCGTTCTTCATCCACATTCATCGGCTGGCGCCAGCCGATGCCCGCGCCTACCAGCAACACCGCGAGGGCAATCAGGGCCAGGCGTTCGGCCCTTAGCGTCTTGAACCTTGGCAAGGGCTATTCCTTCTGTTCCTGGTGGCGGGCGATCAGTTGCAGGTTGCGCAGGTAGACCAGGAAGCCGAAGCTCTGGCCGATGATGAACACCGGGTCCTGGCGATAGATGGCGTAAGTCAGCAGCAGTGCGCTGCCGAGCATGCTCAGGTACCAGAAACCCACCGGGATCACGCTGCGGCGCTTGAACTCGCTGTACAGCCACTGCAACACGAAGCGCCCGGTGAATACGGCCTGGCCGGCGAAGCCGATGATCAACCACAGGGTTTCTCGGGTCATCCTTCCAGCTCCTGGGGATGCGTGTCCAGGCGGGTGCGACGGATCAGCCACCAGACCCCGAACAGGTCGAGGATACCGACCAGGGCGCGGTCCAGATTGCCGTACTTTGACACCCCGGCATGACGTGGCCGGTGGTTGACCGGGTGCACCAGCATACGGCCGTTGTGGCGCAGGATCAGTGCCGGGATGAAGCGGTGCATGTGGTCGAAATAGGGCAGGCGCAGGAAGGCCGCGCGCTCGATCAGTTTCAGCCCGCAGCCGGTATCTGGTGTGGCGTCCTTGAGCAGGCGGCTGCGCAGGCCATTGGCAAGGCGCGAGGCCCAGCGCTTGCTGGCGCTGTCGCGGCGGTTGATCCGGTGCCCGGCCACCAGCTTGACGCCACCGGCCAGGCCCTGGTTGGCGCGCACCAAGGCCAGCATGCCGGGGATGTCTGCCGGGTCGTTCTGACCGTCGCCGTCCAGGGTCGCCAGCCAGCGACCGCGCGCAGCCTGGGCGGCATGCCACAGTGAGGTGCTCTGGCCCAGCGAGCGCTCGTGGCGGAGGATGCGCAGTTGCGGGTAACCCTGGCTTTTCAGTTGCTGCAGTACGCTCAGGGTGCGGTCGCTGCTGCCGTCATCGACCACCAGCACTTCATAGTCTTCAGCCGCCAGCGCGGTGCGTATTTCCATCAGCAGTGATGGCAGGTTGTCGACCTCGTTCTTGGCGGGGATGAGTACCGAGAGGTCAAGTGGATCTGTCATGAGGCTACCTGTGATCTTGTGGTGATTGCACGGCTCAAACCCGGTAGAAATCCCGGTACCAGCCAACGAAGGCGTCGACGCCGTGTTCCAGCGATGTGTCCGGGGTGTAGTCGATCCAGCGCGCCAGCGAGCCGACGTCGGCCCAGGTTTCCAGCACGTCACCCGCTTGCAGCGGCAGGTAGTCGCGCCGGGCCTTGATGCCCAGTGCACGCTCCAGGTTTTCGACGAAGTGCAGCAGCCGTACCGGCTGGCCTCGGCCGATGTTGAACAGCTGGCAGGGCGGTTGCCCCTCAGCCGGCAGTGGCGGCTTCAGGCGCAAGCGCACGATGCTCTCGACGATGTCGTCGATGTAGGTGAAGTCGCGCCCCATCAGGCCGTTGTTGTAGACCTCGATCGGTCGGCCCTCGAGCATGGCGCGGGTGAACTTGAACAACGCCATGTCCGGGCGGCCCCAGGGACCGTAGACGGTAAAGAAGCGCAGGCCGGTGGTCGGTAGCCGGTACAGGTGTGCGTAGCTGTGCGCCATCAGTTCATTGGCGCGCTTGCTGGCGGCATACAACGACACTGGTTGCTCGACCGGGTCGTCGACGCTGAACGGCAGCTTGGCGTTGGCGCCGTACACCGAACTGCTGGAGGCGTAGATCAGGTGGCGGGGGGGCTGCTGGCGGCAGGCTTCGAGGATGTTGAGAAAACCGACCAGGTTGGCCTGGCCATAGGCACCAGGGTTGTCCAGCGAATAGCGCACCCCGGCCTGCGCCGCCAGGTGGATAACTTCACTGAACGCCTGCCCGGCGAACAGCTGTTGCAGTTCGCTCGGGTGGGCGATGTCGAGGGTGTGGAAGCGGAAATTGGCAAAGCCGAACAGCTGCTGCAGGCGCGCCAGCTTCAGCTGGACGCTGTAGTAGGCATTGAGGTTGTCGATGCCGACCACCTCGATGCCTGCCTCGCACAGGCGCCGTGCAACGTGGTAGCCGATGAAGCCGGCCACGCCGGTAATCAGTACGGGCATGCTGGCTGCACCTGGCCACGGCCGATGCCGTAGTAAGTCAGACCGGCGGCGGCCATGTGCTCGGGTTCGAACAGGTTGCGCCCGTCGAACACCACCCGGTCGGCCAGTTGTTGCGGCACCTTGTCCAGGTTGAGCACACGGTAGTCCTGCCATTCGGTGACGATCACCAGGGCATCGGCGCCGCGCAGCGCATCCTCCTTGCACGGCACCAGTTGCAGGTCGGCGCGCGGGCCATAGTGGCGCTGGATCTCTTCCATGGCCTGCGGGTCGTGGGCCTGCACCCGCGCACCGGCTGCCCACAGCGCTTCCAGCAGGACCCGGCTGGAGGCTTCGCGGATGTCGTTGGTATTGGGCTTGAACGACAACCCCCACAAGGCGAAGACTTTGCCGCGTAGGCCACGTGGGTAGTGGCGCTGGATCTTGCTGAATAGCCGGCCCTTTTGCTGCTCGTTGACCGACTCCACCGCACGCAGCAACTGCGGCTCGAAGCCTTCGGCCTCGGCGCTGCGACGCAGGGCTTGCAGGTCCTTGGGGAAGCACGAGCCGCCAAAGCCGCAGCCGGCGTAGATGAAGTCGTAGCCGATGCGCGGGTCCGAGCCGATGCCGCGGCGCACCATTTCGATGTCGGCGCCCAGGTGCTCGGCCAGGTTGGCGATTTCGTTGATGAAGGAGATCTTGGTCGCCAGCATGCAGTTTGCCGCGTACTTGGTCAGCTCGGCACTGCGCGCATCCATGACCATGAGCTTTTCGCGGTTGCGGCTGAACGGCAGGTACAGCTCGCGCAGCAGCTCTACCTCGGCGGGCTCCGCGCCCCCAATGATGATGCGCTCCGGGCGCATGCAGTCATCGACTGCCGAGCCTTCCTTGAGGAACTCGGGGTTGCTGATGACGTGGAAGCGGCTGGTATCGGCCACGGCCTGGGCGATGCGCGCCTTGATGCGCTGCACCGTGCCGACCGGTGCGGTGGATTTGTTGACGATCACCTTGGGGCCGTCGGCATGTTCGAGGATGCTGTCGACCACGGCGAATACGTGCTTCAGGTCGGCGCTGCCATCGGCTTGTGGCGGGGTGCCGACGGCGATGAACTGCAACCTGGCGTAGTTCGCCGCTGCGCTGGCGTCGGTGGTGAAGCGCAGGCGACCGCAGGCCAGGTTCTTCTCCAGCATCGGCGCAAGGCCGGGCTCGAAGATCGGACAATGGCCTTCATTGAGGCTGGCGACCCGCTCGGCGTCGACATCCATGCACAACACCGAGTGCCCCACCTGTGCCAGGCACACTGCCTGGGTGAGGCCGACATAGCCTGTACCGAAAACCGTGACCTTCATTTGACAGCTCCTTGGCGAGAAAGCTGAAAAAAAATGTCACATTGTTGTTTAGAAATTGTTACTTGCGCCGGCCGCTGCCTCCTGGGCAACGCTCCATAGCTGTTGGCGGAACCAGCGCCGCAAAGGATCGGCATGGGTGCGTTCGTGCCAGATCTGCATCACCTCGACCGCTGGCAGTGTCAGCGGCAGCGGGTACATGAGCAGGTCGTCATCACGCTCGGTGGCTTCGATGGCCAGCGAGTGCAGGCAGGTGAGCAGCAGGTTGGTACCGCGCAGCAGGCGCGTGGGTGCTACGAAGCTCGACAGGCCAGCCACGACCCGTCGTTGCAGTCCCAGGCTGCGCAAGGCGCGGTCGACCAGGCCATCGAGGTCGCCGGTGAGGGTGGTGAGCAGGTGGTCGCTGGCGAGGAAGGTATCGAGGTCCAGGCCTTTGTCCAGGCCTGGATGGCTGCGCGAGGCCAGCACCACGAAGTGCTCGGTGAGCAGGCGCTGTTGGTGGAAGGTTTCTGGCAGGTCGGTGTAGAACCCGGCAACGGCCAGGTCACAGGTGCCTTTCTCCAGTTCTTCGCGAGGTAGCTGTCCGCGGGTGTTGTGGGTGACCAGTGTCAGGTTCGGTGCCTGGCTGCGCAGGATCGGCAGCAGCCTGGGCAACAGCGTCTGTTCTACATAGTCGGTGCTGTACAGGTGCAGGCGGGCAGGGCGGGCGAGGAAATCCTGTCCTTCGCAGCGCTCATAGAAACCCTCCAGGCCCACCACCAGGCGTTCTACCTCGGGCGCCAGTTCGTGGGCGCGCGGTGTCGGGGTCAGGCCCCTGGGGGCGCGGACGAACAGGGGGTCACCAAACTGATGACGCAGCTTGTTGAGCTTGTGGCTGAGCGCGGGCTGGCTCAGCGCCATGCGCTGGGCGGCAAGGGTGGCGTTGCGTTCCTGATACAGCACATGGAACAGGTACAGCAGGTTGAGGTCCTTGCTGGTGATATTCATTTTCTGGATCACAGGCATGCGAGCTTTCGAATTATCGAATCATAGCCTTGCCTTTAGCATGAACGCATCCCGCCAACGTGAGCGGAAGGCCCTATTTGCCAAATCAGGAGATTGTTGCATGACCAAGATGTCCCGGCTTGCCTTGGCTGTTGCCGGCACCCTGCTTGCCGCCGGTGCCCATGCTGCACCCAAGGGTGAAGTGCTGGTGCTGCTGTCCAGCGAGCACCAGCTGCCGTTGCAGGACGGCAAGCGCTACGCAACCGGCTACTACCTCAACGAGTTCGGCGTGCCTGCCGACCGATTGCTCAAGGCTGGTTACAAGCTGGTGCTGGTTACCCCCAAGGGTAATGCCCCGCGCGTCGACCAGGGCTCGATCGACCCAAGCTACTTTGCCGGTGATGCGGCGGAGATGCGCCGGATCGAGCAGGTCGTGCAAGGCCTGCCGGGCATTGACGATACCCTGTCGGTGAAAGAAGTACTGGCAGGTGACCTGGGGCGCTATGCCGGGCTGTTCATCCCCGGCGGCCATGCGCCGTTGATCGACCTGGCCAACAATCCGGACGTGGGCACCTTGCTGCGGCATTTCCACCAGGCTGGCAAGCCCACAGCCGCCATCTGCCACGGCCCCATCGCCTTGCTCTCGGCCCAGCAGGACCCGGCAAGCTACCAGTCGGCGCTGGCACGTGGTGAAAAGCCGGCAGCCAACGACTGGTTGTACAAGGGCTACAAGATGACCATTTTCTCCGACCCGGAGGAGCAGGTGTTCGAGGGATCGCTCAAGGACCAGCGGCTGTTGTTCTACCCGGCCAACGCCATGGCAATGGCAGGGGGCGACATGGGCTACGCCAAGGCCTGGCAACCCAATGTCGTGGTAGACCGCGAACTGATCACCGGGCAGAACCCGTTCTCGGACAAGGCGCTGGCCAAGGTGCTACTGGAAAAGTTGGCTGGGCAGGCAAAGCCTTCTGATCAGGGCATCTAGACTTACAAGTGGCCTGCGTTGGGCAACGCTCGGCAGGCCCACACCATTCAATCGACCACCGCCTCCCCGGAGCGGATGTCCCTCGCTGGCGATGGCCTTCTTGCAGAGGAGGGCAGGTCATGGACGAGGCAAGGCTTCACGACTTCATGGGCAAGCTGGTGGGCGACATGGGCGCTGCGGCGACCTTGGCCAACGTGATTCTTGGCGATGAGCTGGGGTTGTATCGGGCCATGGCCGACAGCCAGCCGACCACCCCCGAGGCGCTGGCGGAAAAGACCGGCTGCCACCCGCGGCTGGTGCGCGAATGGCTCAGCGCCCAGGCCGCCTCGGGTTACATGGTGCATGACAAGGGCCGTTTCGTGTTGCCCGAAGAGCAGGCCATGGCCCTGGCGCTGGAGGATTCCCCGGCCTATATGGCCGGTGGTGCGGCGGTGGTGGCAGCGCTGTTCCATGACAAGGACAAGTTGGTCGCAGCCATGCGCGGTGACGGCGGGCTGGCCTGGGGCGACCACCACCCCAGCATGTTCAGCGGCACCGAACGGTTCTTCCGGCCGGGCTACCGCACCTTCCTGGTGGCCGAATGGTTGCCGGCACTGGAGGGCGTCGTGGCCAAGTTGCAGGCGGGCGCCAAGGTGGCGGATGTGGGCTGTGGGCATGGTGCTTCCACGCTGGTCATGGCCCAGGCGTTTCCGGCATCCACCTTCGTCGGCTACGACTACCACGGGCCTTCCATCGCCACCGCCAACGAGCGTGCGCGCGAGGCGGGGTTGGCGGGAAGGGTGAGCTTCCAGCAGGCCAGCGCCAAGGACTACCCGGGGCATGACCATGACCTGGTGTGCTTCTTCGATTGCCTGCACGACATGGGCGACCCGGTGGGGGCTGCGAAGCATGCTTACCGCGCGTTGAAGGCCGACGGCACGGTGATGCTGGTGGAGCCTTACGCCGAGGATTCGCTGGAGGGCAACCTGACACCGGTTGGGCGCTTGTTCTATGCGGCATCGACGTTTATCTGCACGCCGAATTCGTTGTCGCAGGAGGTGGGGCTCGGGCTGGGCGCGCAGGCCGGGGAAGCGCGGTTGCGGGCGGTGTTCGAGGAGGCGGGGTTCAGCCGGTTCCGGCGGGCGACGCAGACGCCGTTCAACCTGATCCTGGAGGCTCGGAAATAGAGGTAAGCCTGTGCCGGCCCTTTCGCGGGTAAACCCGCTCCCACAGGCATGTCACAGGTCTGTAGGAGCGGGTTTACCCGCGAAGAGGCCGGGCCTGCAAAAACAGAAGGGGCGCCTTGATGGCGCCCCTCTGTCTTGCTGCTTAGGCTTCAGCGTCCCAAGGACGATCACCTTTTTCATCCTTGACGCGGGTCGGCAGGCCCATCACGTCCAGCGCCTTGAGGAACGGCTCGGCTGGCAGCTCCTCGACGTTGACCATGCGCTTGGCATCCCACTCACCACGGGCAACCAGCAGGGCGGCAGCCACTGGCGGTACTCCGGCGGTGTAGGAAATGCCCTGGCTGTCGGTCTCGGCGTAGGCTTCTTCGTGGTCAGCCACGTTGTAGATGAACACTTCGCGCGGCTGGCCATCCTTGGTGCCCTTGACCAGGTCACCGATGCAGGTCTTGCCGGTATAGCCCGGAGCCAGCGAGGCTGGATCCGGCAGCACGGCCTTGACCACTTTCAGCGGTACCACTTCCAGGCCTTCGGCGGTTTTCACCGGTTGCTCGGAGAGCAGGCCCAGGTTCTTCAGCACGGTGAACACGTTGATGTAGTGCTCGCCGAAGCTCATCCAGAAACGCACGTTCGGCACGTTGAGGTTCTTCGAAATCGAGTGAACTTCGTCGTGGCCGGTCAGGTACAGGTTTTGCGAACCTACCACCGGCAGGTCGTCGGTACGCTTGACCTCGAACATGGTGTTGCTGGTCCACTGGCTGTTCTGCCAGCTCCACACTTGCCCGGTGAACTCGCGGAAGTTGATTTCCGGGTCGAAGTTGGTGGCGAAGTACTTGCCATGTGAGCCGGCATTGACGTCGAGGATGTCGATAGAGTCAATGCTGTCGAAATACTGTTGCTGCGCCAGCTTGGCGTAGCTGTTCACCACACCCGGGTCGAAACCGACGCCGAGAATGGCGGTAATGTTCTTTGCCTGGCACTCTTCGAGGTGTTTCCACTCGTAGTTGCCGTACCACGGCGGGGTCTCGCAGATCTTGCCCGGCTCTTCGTGGATGGCGGTGTCCAGATAGGCGGCACCGGTATCGATGCAGGCACGCAGCACCGACATATTGAGGAAGGCGGAACCAACGTTGATCACGATCTGCGATTCGGTCTCGCGGATCAGCGCCTTGGTTGCCTCGACATCGAGGGCATTGAGCGAGAAGGCCAGGATGTCGGCGGGTACCTTGAGGCTACCCTTGGCCTTGACGCTGTCGATGATGGCCTGGCATTTGGAGATGTTCCGTGACGCAATAGCGATACGACCCAGTTCGTCGTTATGCTGCGCGCACTTGTGGGCCACCACCTTGGCGACACCTCCTGCACCAATGATAAGAACGTTCTTCTTCAATTTGTCACTTGCTCCTTACTGAAAGCCGGTCTTACGACAGGCTGGAAACGTAGTCTTCGAAACCGAACTCGCGCACCACTTCGACGCTGCCGTCGAGTTGCTTGACCACGATGGATGGCATTTTCAGACCGTTGAACCAGTTTTTCTTGACCATGGTGTAACCCGCCGCGTCGACGAACGACAGGCGATCACCGATGGCCAGCGGACGATCGAATTGGTACTCGCCGAAGATGTCACCGGCCAGGCACGACTTGCCGCAGACCATGTAGGTGTGCGCGCCGTCGTTGGGGGCCATCTTGGCGTTGAGGCGGTAGATCAGCAGGTCGAGCATGTGCGCTTCGATCGAGCTGTCGACCACGGCCAGGTGCTTGCCGTTGTACAGGGTATCGAGCACGGTCACCTCCAGCGAAGCGCTGTTGGTGATGGCAGCTTCGCCCGGCTCCAGGTACACCTGCACGCCGTACTTTTCCGAGAAGGCTTTCAGGCGCGCACAGAAGGCGTCCAGCGCGTAGTCCTCACCGGTGAAGTGGATGCCGCCACCGAGGCTGACCCACTCGACCTTGTGCAGCAAGTGCCCGAAGCGTTCTTCGATGTGCGTGAGCATCTTGTCGAACAGGCCGAAGTCGCCGTTCTCGCAGTTGTTGTGGAACATGAAGCCGGAGATCTGCTCGATCACCTGTTCGACCTTGGCCGGGTCCCATTCGCCCAGGCGGCTGAACGGGCGGGCCGGGTCGGCCAGCAGGTAGTCGGAGCTGCTGACCTGCGGGTTGACGCGCAGGCCGCGGACCTTGCCTTCGGACTGAGCGGCAAAGCGTTGCAGCTGGCCGATCGAGTTGAATATGATCTTGTCGCAGTTCTCGAGCATTTCCTCGACCTCGTCGTCGGCCCAGGCCACGCTGTAGGCGTGGGTTTCGCCGGCGAACTTCTGGCGGCCGAGCTTGAGCTCGTACAGCGACGAAGAGGTGGTGCCGTCCATGTACTGTTGCATCAGGTCGAAGACCGACCAGGTGGCAAAGCACTTGAGGGCGAGCAGCGCCTTGGCACCGGAGTGTTCGCGCACGTAGGCGATCTTCTCCATGTTGCCCAGCAGCTTGGTTTTATCGATGAGGTAGTACGGCGTCTTGATCATTTAAAGGCCCCCGGCCAGGCCGGCCAAAAAAAGGACACGCATTGTGCCTTCACTTGCCGCAGACCGAAAGGGTGGGTTACGCATTTCGTCGTGGTTGACGCCGTTGCGAGGGGATTTTTCCGGTTGCGGCGGGCTTAGTAGAACAGCGGCATGTGACTATCGTAATCACCGCTGGGGGGTGGCAAGGAGTATCCGATGAGTGTTGTATCGGATGGCACCGGCTCCGCCGGTGTTCGCGGGCTTGCCCGCTCCCACAGGTTTAGCGCGAGGCTAAGAAAATGCGCGGTTCCTGTGGGAGCGGGCAATCCCGCGAAGAGGCCGGTATCGGCAACCTCAATCAACCTGCTTCAACCACGCCTGGATCTGCTCCAGCGTGGCGGTAGCCCCACCACAAACCACCACCAGCACATTCTGGTACTGCGCCAGGGCGCCTGGTGTATAGGCCAGTGCCAACGCCGCCCCACAGGCAGGTTCCACCAGCACGCGATGGTCTCGCAGGAACCGCTCGCAGGCTTCCAGGGCAGCGCGGTCACTGACCAGATGGCTGTGCACCGGATGCTGCTGCACGCACACCAGCGCCTGGTCAGCCACACGCTTGGCCCCCAGCGACGTCGCCACCGAGGCAATACGTTCCAGCTCCACCGAATGCCCCGCCTGGATGGCCGCATGCAGCGATGCCGCGCCTTCGGTTTCCACCGCCAGCACCGGCACATCGCCCCAGCCGTTGCGCTGCAGCCCCTCGACCACGCCACTGAGCAAACCGCCACCGCCCACCGACAACACCACGGCATCCGGCTTCATGCCGGCCTCGGCGACTTCATCCACCAGGCTGGCATGCCCGGCCCACAGCAGCGGGTCGTCAAATGGGTGGATGAAGGCGTCATCCGGGCCGACCAGGGTCTGCGCCAGGGCGTTGGCTTCTTGCCAGGAGCTGCCATGCACCACTACCTGTGCGTCCTCCAGGCGCAGCAGCTCCTTGGCCCGCTCAGTGGTGGTCTCGGGCACCACCACGGTCACCGCCACGCCCAGCTTGCGCCCGGCATAGGCCACTGCCAGGCCCGCGTTACCGCCCGAGGAAGACACGAAATGCCGCGCGCCACGGGCATGGTGCACCTCGCAGGCGTGGCCCACGCCGCGCAGCTTGAACGAGCCGCAGGGCTGCAGGGCCTCGAGCTTGAGCCAGACGTTGCGGCCAGCGGCCAGCGAAAGCGGCCGGGATTCGATCAGGGGGGTATGAATATGCAAGGTCATTGGCTGGCTCCGCGCAGTTGCTCAAGGTAGTTGTAAACGGTGTAGCGGGTCACGCCAAGGGCGCTGGCGGCCTTTTCCACGCCGCCCTTGACGATGAACAGGCCACGCTCCTGCATCACTCGTACGGCCTCGACCTTGGCCTGTTTGTTCATCCGCCCTTGGCCGCTGCGCTGCAGGGATGCCTGGATTATCTCGCTCATCAGCAGTTCCATGTCGGCGGGTTCACTGACGGCAGGCGCTGCCCCCAGCGGCTGGAACTGCTGGAGAAAACTCATGGCGGCGTCGAGGCCGGTGACGTCGGTGTTGACACAGAGGCTGGCGAAGGGGTGCCCGCTGCGGTCGCGGAAGATCGCCGTGGCGCTGCGCAGGGTGCGGCCCTTGAGGGTGGTAGGGTAGTCGGGCAGCACTACCGGCGTGCAGCCGTGCTGGTCGGCCGACGCCTGCATCAGTGCCTTGAAACCTTGGTCCTGTTCCGGGGCGGCGAGGATCGGGCTACCGACGCTGCGGCCGGAAAGGTGGCCGTTGACGATCGCCACCACGGAGTGTTCCGGGTGGTCGAGGTCGTGCAAAAGGATTTCCATGTTGCGCGCGGCAACGCTGCCCAGGGCCTGGATGGCGGCCTTGAGGACGGTGAGGGTGAGCTGGCGTTCTTCGCTGGGGGTGATAGGCATGGCAGATCGCAAAATCAACGTTTTGTGTATTTTTACACATGAAGTTGAATTTTGCGATTTGCTTTTTCAGGTCTATTCGCGGGTAAACCCGCTCCCACAGGTTCACCACAGGTCTTGAGTACTGTGGGGTCCCTGTGGGAGCGGGTTTACCCGCGAATGGGCCGCAAAGCAGCCCCTTCAGGCCTCAGCTCAGGGCCGGGGTACGCGGCGGGATCATCCGCCGCGACCCGGTTGCCTCGAAGGCTGCACCGAAGCTAAGCAGCGCATTGTCGCTGTAAGCCCGGCCCGCAAAGGTCAACCCCACTGGCATGCCGATATCGGCCATCACGCCCATCGGCACAGTCACGGTCGGCACCCCCAGGTGACGGATCGCCAGGTTGCCGTTGGCCACCCAGATTCCGTTGCTCCAGGCGATGTCGGCCGATACCGGGTTGACGTCGGAATCAGCCGGGGCCACATCGGCAACGGTGGGGAACAGCACCGCATCCAGGCCCAGCTTGTCCATCCAGTCTTCCAGGTCCATCTTGCGGGTCTGCTCCAGACCGCGCAGGCCGTCGGGCAGGGTCTCGATCTGGTCCCAGGTCTTCAGGCCACGCTTGGCCATGTTGACGTATTCGTCCATGCCGGCAGCCAGGTCGTCCTCACGGTTGGGCAGGGTGCCCGGGTCGTGGGGGAAAATCTGCGGCCCGTCGACGTCGGCCAGGCGGTTGAGCCTGGGGTCACCATTGGCGCGCAGGAAGTCGTCAAAGGCCCAACCCGACAGCTCCCACAGTTCGTCATGCAGGAACTCCTTGCTGACGATGCCGCGGTTGTACACGGTCGGTGCGCCCGGGCGATCACCTTCGCAGTTCGACACCAGCGGGAAGTCCACTTCCAGCACTTCGGCACCGGCCGCTTCCAGTGCCTGGCGAGCCTGCTGCCACAGGTCGATCACCGTGGCGCGGGTGTTGATGCGCTGGCCGGTCGGGCCGCCAATGCCAGGCTTTTCGGAAGTACCGGCTTCGGCATCGGCATTGATGTACATGCGCGGCACGCCAAAGCGCTTGCCCTTGAGCGCGCTGGCATCAACGGCCAGGTCCAGGTACGAAGCCGGGCGCACCGTCGAAGCCGCCGGGATGGGCACCCAGGGTTGCAGGCGCCACAGGTCGCCACGCTTGTCGGCGTCGTCAGCTACGACTACATCGAGAATTTCCAGCAGGTCGGCCATGGTGCGGGCATAGGGCACCACCACGTCCATGGTCGGTGTGAGCGGCCAGTTGCCACGCACCGAAATCACCCCGCGCGACGGGGTATAGGCGCACAGGCCGTTGTTGGACGCCGGGCCGCGGCCGCTGGACCAGGTTTCTTCGGCCAGGCCGAAGGCACTGAAGCTGGCGGCGGTGGCGGTGCCGGCACCGTTGGACGAGCCCGAGGCGAACGGTGCGGTCAGGTAGTTGGCGTTGTACGGGCTTTCGGCGCGGCCATATACGCCGCGCTGCATGCCGCCGTTGGCCATGGGCGGCATGTTGGTCTTGCCCAGGCACACGGCGCCGGCGGCGCGCAGGCGTTCGATGGTGAAGGCGTCGCGCTGGGCCACCAGGTCCTTGAAGGCCGGGCTGCCCGATGCAGCGGTCAGGCCCTTGACCAGGTAGCTGTCCTTGGCGGTGTAAGGGATGCCGTCCAATGGGCTCAGGACCTGGCCTTTGGCACGACGGGCGTCGGAGGCCTCTGCTTCTTTCAGTGCCTCGGGGTTGCGTACCACTACGGCGTTCAGGGCAGTGGCGGTGTCGGCGCCATCGTAGGCGTCGATGCGTGCCAGGTAGGCCTGGACCAGCTCGACCGCCGTCGTGCGACCCGATTCGAGCGCGTCGCGCAGCTCGGCAATGGAAACCTCGGTTACCTCGATCATGCGTTCACCAAAAAAAAATGTGCAGGTGGGGGCTAATGCGAGGAGTGTACAAGAAGGGCTTGCCGGGCGCAGGTTTGCGCGGGGGCAAATGGTTTTTTGCAGGCGGGCATTGTCGGGGCCTTCCCAAGCACTGCACGGACTCTTGTGGGAGCGGCCTTGCGTCGCGAAAGGGCCGCAGAGCGGCCGCGGCGATTTCACAGTGGTACGAAGACCCTGGGGGCGCTTCGCACCCCTTTCGCGACGTAAGGCCGCTCCCACAAGGGGGCGCGTCAACCGTCCAGGTCTGCCGCCGCATGCCGCTCCGGCACCTGGCTGGCTTCATCCCCCCAGGTCCGGTTCACCCGGGTGCCGCGCTGTACCGTCGGGCGCAAGGCAATCTCCTCGGCCCAGCGCTGCACATGTCGGTACTCGTCCACCGCCAGGAACTCTGCAGCGCCATACAGGTTGCCGCGCACCAGCTGGCCATACCACGGCCACACGGCGATGTCGGCGATGCTGTATTCCTCGCCGCCCAGGTAGCGGCTTTCGGCCAGGCGCCGGTCGAGCACATCCAGCTGGCGCTTGGCTTCCATGGTGAAACGGTTGATGGCGTACTCGAACTTTTCCGGCGCATACACATAGAAGTGGCCAAAGCCACCGCCCAGATAAGGCGCCGCCCCCATCTGCCAGAACAGCCAGTTCAGGCTCTCGGTGCGTGCAGCTGGCGCTTTCGGCAGCAAAGCACCGAATTTTTCCGCCAGGTACAGCAGGATCGAACCCGACTCGAACACCCGCACCGGCGGCTCGACGCTGCGGTCGAGCAGGGCGGGGATTTTCGAGTTGGGGTTGACCTGGACGAAGCCGCTGGAGAACTGCTCGCCCTCGCCAATGCGGATCAGCCAGGCATCATATTCGGCACCCTGGTGGCCCTGCGCGAGCAGCTCTTCGAGGGCGATGGTGACCTTGACGCCATTGGGCGTGGCCAGGGAGTACAGCTGCAGCGGGTGCTTGCCCAGCGGCAGGTCCTTGTCATGGGTCGGGCCGGCAACCGGGCGGTTGATGCTGGCGAACTGGCCGCCGGACGCTGCGTCGTTGCGCCAGACCTTGGGTGGTACGTAGGCGGGCTTGCTCATGCATGAATCTCCTTCAATGGCGCGAAACGGTCACGTAAGAACGTGGATCTGCATCTATGCCACGGGTTCGACGAATAGCGCAAATGCATAGGGTGCGAGCGTGAAGTGCATGACTTCGGTTTCATCCAGGTTTCATCCGGCGCAGGCCAGGCCGGTTCTATGCTGGGCTATCTCTTCGCCCTGCAAGGAACCGCCGGCCGATGACTCTTGCACGCTGCGTGTTGGCGCTGGCCTTGCTCGGCGGCCTGCTGGCCCACGCCGAGGCCGCGCCCTGGGTTGCCGGCCTGCACTACATGACCTTGGCCGACCCGGTCGACGCCCGGCCCATGCAGGCACTGGCGTTCTACCCGGCCATTGGCAAAACCCGCACCAGCCGCATCGACGGCTACCCGGTCAACGTGACTGAAGAGGCGCCGGTAGCGTTGGGCCAGTTCCCGTTGCTGGTGCTGTCCCACGGCAACACTGGCAGCCCGCTGGCCTTGCACTACCTGGCGACGTCGCTGGCGCGCCAGGGCTTTATCGTGGTGGCGGTGGTACACCCCGGGGACAACGCCCGCGACCACAGTCGCCTGGGCACCCTGAGCAACCTGTATGGCCGGCCACTGCAAGTCAGTGCCGCCATCACGGCCGCTCGCGATGATGCCTTGCTGGGGCCCTACCTGAACGACGGCAAGGTGGGGGTGATCGGCTACTCGGCCGGTGGTGAAACCGCTTTGATTCTCTCCGGCGCGCGCCCCGACCTGGACCGCCTGCGACAGTATTGCCTGGAGCGCCCGAACGACGGCGACGCCTGCAAGACCCACGGCGTACTGATTGCTGATCGCAGCGAGCTGGCGCCCGAGGCCGACCAGCGGGTGGGGGCGGTGATGCTGATGGCACCGTTGAGCCTGTTGTTCGGGCGCCATGCCCTGGCCGGGGTGCAGGTGCCGGCACTGATCTACAGTGGCGACAGCGACCAGTTGGTGGCTGTGGACCGTAACGCCGAAGCCCTGGCCCGCAAGCTGCCTGTCACACCGGATTACCGCCTGTTGGCCGGTGCCGGGCACTTCGTGTTCATGGCCCATTGCGATGCCGAGCAGTACATGCGGATGCCAGCGCTGTGCAAGGACGCCGAAGGTGTGGACCGCCGTCATATCCATCATTCACTGCAGCGTGAAACCGCGGCGTTCTTCAGCCAGGCGCTGGGCGCGCCGCAGCCGGCCGAGCGTTCAGCCGCGACCAGCGCACCGCGCCAGCAACAGCGTTAGGCCGACACCGGCCAGGGCGAGCAGGGCCGCCACACAGAAGATCGAGGCATAGCCCAGGTGCACGGCCACCGCGCCCATCACCGGCCCGGCGATGGCCAGGGCGATGTCGAAGAACACCGCGTAGGCGCCCAGCCCTGCGCCACGACTGCTGCTAGGCACCTGCTTGATCGCCTCCACCCCCAGCGCCGGGTATACCAGCGACAGCCCGAACCCAGTAAGCCCGGCACCGATCAGCGCCCACGATGGCGACGGTGCCAGCCACAGCAGGCTCAGGCCGAGCACTTCAGTGGCCATGCACGTGACTGCGACGTTGTAGCCGCCAAAACGGTTGACTGCGTTGACGAACAGCAGCCGCGAAATGATGAAGCACACGCCAAAGGCACTCAGGCACCAGGCCGCGCCCACCCAGCCGCGCTCCAGGTAATACAGGGTGACGAAGGTGGTCAGGGTGCCGTAGCCGATAGAAGCCAGGGTCAGGCCCAGGCCGCACGGTGCGACGCGGCCGAAGGCCGACCAGAAGGGCAGGCGCTCGCCGCGCACCACCACTGCGTCTGGCCGCCTGCGCAGCACCAGCAGGGCCGATACCGCCAGCACCAGCAATGCCGGCCCCAGCACGCTGAAGCCCAGCCCGTCCACGGTCAGTACGCCCAACGGGGCGCCGATGGCGATGGCGCCATAGGAGGCGATACCGTTCCAGGAAATCACTCTGGCGGTATGCTCGGGCCCGACCTGGCTGATACCCCAGCTCAGCGTGGCCACGCCGATCAGCCCTTGGGCGATGCCCAGCAGCAAGCGCCCGCCGAGCAACAGCACCAGGCTCAGCAGCGGTAGCGTCAGGGTCCAGGCCGATAGCAGGGTCAACGCCCCGCAGCCGGCAATCCCCAGCAAGCCGAAGCGAATGGCCCGCTTGCCCCCCAAGGTATCCGCCACGCGCCCGGCAAACGGGCGGCTGAGCAGGGTGGCCAGGTATTGCAGGCCAATGGTCAGCCCGGCGACCACCGCGCCATAGCCCAACTGGTCGTGCACATGGCTGGGCAGCACGGCGATGGGCAGGCCGATGCAGAGGAAGGCAATGAAGGTGTAGAAAACGATCGACAGGATCTGCAGGGTGATTTGCAGCGTGTTGCTGGCGGGGACGGGCTGTTGCGCGGTCATGGGCTCGTTCGCGGGCGGGCGGTTGGGCGTGGTCCCATCATGGCCGTTGCGTGAAGGAAATGAAAGCAGGCTAACGAATTATTCGTCGGGCAGTGCCAGACTGTGGGATTGACGGTGGATTGTTCGCGGGTGAACCCGCTCCCACAGGATTTGCATAGGCCTCAAATGCTACGCAGTCCCTGTGGGAGCGGGTTTACCCGCGAAGAGGCCGGCCCTGCCATACAACATGGCCAGGCCGCCCTGTCAATCAGACCAGTACGCCCTGGCTACGCAGGTAATCGTCGTAGGTACCGCTGAAGTCCACCACGCCATCAGCCGACAGCTCGATGATGCGCGTGGCCAGCGACGACACGAACTCACGGTCGTGGCTGACGAACAGCAGGGTGCCTGGGTAGTTTTCCAGCGCCAGGTTCAGCGCCTCGATCGATTCCATGTCCAGGTGGTTGGTCGGCTCGTCCATCACCAGTACGTTCGGCTTCTGCAGGATCAGCTTGCCGAACAGCATGCGGCCTTGCTCACCACCGGAAATCACCTTCACCGACTTGAGGATCTCGTCGTTGGAGAACAGCATGCGCCCGAGGGTGCCGCGGATCACCTGCTCGCCGGAGGTCCACTGGCCCATCCAGTCGAACAAGGTCATGTCGTCTTCGAAGTCGTGGGCGTGGTCCTGGGCGTAGTAGCCCACTTCGGCGCTGTCGGTCCACTTCACTTCACCCTTGTCCGGGGCCATTTCACCGACCAGGGTGCGCAGCAGGGTGGTCTTGCCGATACCGTTGGGGCCGATGATCGCCACGCGCTCGCCAGCTTCGATGGTGAAGCCCAGGTCCTTGAACAGCACCTTGTCGTCGAAGGCCTTGGCCATTTTCTCGACGGTAACGGCCTGGCGGTGCAGCTTCTTGGTCTGTTCAAAGCGGATGAACGGGCTCACCCGGCTCGACGGCTTGACCTCGGCCAACTGGATCTTGTCGATCTGCTTGGCCCGCGAGGTGGCCTGCTTGGCCTTCGAGGCGTTGGCCGAGAAGCGGCTGACGAAGGTCTGCAGTTCAGCGATCTGGGCTTTCTTCTTGGCGTTGTCCGACAGCAGTTGCTCGCGGGCCTGGGTGGCAGCGGTCATGTACTCGTCGTAGTTGCCCGGGAACACGCGCAGCTCGCCGTAGTCCAGGTCGGCCATGTGGGTGCAGACACTGTTGAGGAAGTGCCGGTCGTGGGAAATGATCACCATGGTGCTGTTACGCGCGGTGAGGATGGTTTCCAGCCAGCGGATGGTGTTGATGTCCAAGTGGTTGGTCGGCTCGTCGAGCAGCAGCACGTCCGGGTCCGAGAACAGCGCCTGGGCCAGCAGCACGCGCAGCTTCCAGCCCGGTGCCACTTCGCTCATCGGGCCGAAGTGCTGTTCCAGCGGAATACCCAGGCCCAGCAGCAGTTCACCGGCGCGGGATTCGGCGGTGTAGCCGTCCATCTCGGCGAATTCGGTTTCCAGCTCTGCGACGGCCATGCCGTCTTCCTCGGTCATTTCCGGCAGCGAGTAGATGCGGTCACGCTCGGCCTTGACCTTCCACAGCTGGCCGTGGCCCATGATCACCGTGTCGATCACGGTGAATTCCTCGTAGGCGAACTGGTCCTGGCGCAGTTTGCCCAGGCGAGTGTTTGGCTCGAGCATGACCTGGCCACCGGACGGCTCCAGGTCACCGCCGAGGATCTTCATGAAGGTCGACTTGCCGCAACCGTTGGCGCCGATAAGGCCGTAGCGGTTGCCGTTGTTGAATTTGACGGAAACGTTTTCGAACAGCGGCTTGGAGCCGAACTGCATGGTGATGTTGGCGGTGGAGATCAAAAGGCTTACCTATCAGTCACTTACAGAGCTGGTTTTCAACCTGATACCGATTTGATACCAATCTTGAGTTTTTCCAGCTCGCTCCAGTCGGAGCTTGAGTTGAGCCAACGGGCATACGTCGACAGCAGCATTTGAACGCTGTGACCCAGCTGTTGGGCGATAAATGCGGGGTTGAGGCCGGACATTAAGCATATTGTCGCATAGGTGTGCCGGCAGTTATATGGGGGACGACGCCGAATGCCCAGCTCATTCAGCACCGGCACCCACTGTTTGTGCAGATCGGAGGTCTGTTTCACGTGCTCGGCGTTCTTCGACGGCGGGAACGAGAATGGCGTTTCGGTCACCGCTCCCTTCCCATGCCGGCGGCGGTCCGCATATTCCCTGGTGAACTGGATCGCGCGCAAGGCCCGGTCATTCAGCAGCACGAAGCGATCCCTGCCTGTTTTCGTCCTTTCCTCCACCTCGCCCAAGGCGACGGTCCTCTTTACGTGCACAGTCCTCTCTTCCATATCGATCACATCCCAGCGCACTGCCAAGGCCTCCGACAAGCGGAGGCCGTTGAAGAACATAAACTCGAACAGCGCGGCATAGATGAGGCTCGGCCAATGCTTGTGTTCGTAGAGCTTGTCGATGATGGTGTTGGCTTCGGCCAGGGTGAACGGGTCGATCTCCTTATGCGACCGCTTCGGCAACTCAATCACCTCGGCGGGGTTCTTGGTCAGCAGTCCTTCCCGGGTTGCCGCAGCCATGCGCCGTATCGTGGCGCTCAGATCCTTGTTGCGGCACTATGCAGTCTCTGTACAGATATCTCAGGGAGTGAGGCGTGAAGAATTTTTTTAAAGCGATCTGCATGGGATCGTTGCTCGTGATGGGTGCTGCCCATGCTGATGTGGGCCGTGAAGAAGAGCTGGATGAGGCGGTCCGTCAGTTCGCAGCCAAGGTGGAGGCCGTGTGGCAGCAGTGCCTTAGGAGACCAGACGTGCACACTACGAACGATAGCGATATGTGTCTCTTGGCGATGGTGCGCTCAAGTAACGAAGCGGTCGAACAGAAGTACCAGGAGAAACTGATCACTGCTCGAGATGTGGCCGAGCATCCAAACGCGTTTGCGACATTTGAGACGGTTCCGATCTTGCTGGAGGAATCTCAGGCGCGGTGGAAGCAATACGTCAAAACAGACTGCGACGGAATAGGTGCACAGAGTGCTGACGGGACCGCTCGCGCCACCTATGCACTCCGCTGTGAATATCAACACGCCCTCCAGCGCTTACGCGCACTGGATGCGTGGTACTGACTGCTTAAGGCTTCTATCCACCCGCATTGGCCGCATGTCGACTGCACATTGATCTCTACCAATACCGGCGACATGCCATCCTAAGAAGGCACAAGTGACCCATGAGCAGACCGACGCCGCCGTCTGATCTGCGCGAGTGCTTGTGGCTGGCGCTGCGTCCGGCCACTGATGTGTGGGACTGGGTGCAGAGCGAGATCCTGGCCGACACCGGCAGCATCCATAACCCCGAGCACGCACACCTCATCGACGCCAACATCTGAGTGCTGTGGGCATCGACTGAGTTCGCCAAGCCAGCGGACCCGGTCAGCTGAGGTTGATTTGTAAAAGACTCGCCTCCATATCAGTCATGGCATTTCGCCGCATGGAGAGCTTCATGGACAACCTACAGTTGCTGTGAAGGCCGCTATGGCCCCTAAGCTGCCGCTGGCAAGAGCCGCTAACGGCCGGAACAGGGAATTCGGATGGCGTTTACCCACCGGGTTTCCTGTACGGTTAACTCGAACATTCAAATTACCGTACAGGACACTAGCGAATAAACCTGTGGCTCAAGCGGATCGCCGTGCTCGATGCGCTGAAATGTGATATTCACGTTTCAGGATCGGTTATTACCCTTTTTGCTTGGTTTGAAGAGCATAGCCGCCGAGATCCCAATGAGAGCCAGGATCATCCCAATTAATACTGTCAAGTCCCAGTTTGACCTCGTCGGCAGATTGGCAAGAGCTCCATAGCGGCCGTTTATCACATCCTGATAAAGCTTGGCTGCGAAATGGCAAGCTAGAGAGAAGCTAATTGCAGCAACTATGATGCGCTGTATGAAAGCCAATGTGGACTGTTTACAGATGATCGCACAGGCGACCAAAAAAATCCCGATTGCCAGCAGGCCAGAGCCCTCTGCCCAACTACCTGGAAGTCTGGTATAACCGGAGTACGAAACAACGCCTCCTAGCATCAGCCAAGCTCCTCGGCGCCGGTCACTGCTTTTTTCGTCTTCGTGGCTCGGTTCAGTGCCGGTTTGTTTGGCACGCCACGGCAGGAACTTTTTGAGAGGGCTGGGTTGGGGCATCATGTTTTGGATGATGCCGAACTGATCGGCAAGCTCTCCCACCTTGGTGATCAGCTTCGCAATGTCTTGTTCCGGGTCGACGTAGAAGTACTCGATCACAAAGCGAAGCGTCGTGCCGAATTGCTCTCCAATAGGCGGAAGCGCCAAGGACCTGACCTGAATAGGCTCACCACCGCGCGCAGCATCGCGCACGCACCAGGAGATAAGCTCCAGAGCTTGAAGCCCTGCTAAATCTCGCGAGATGCCAAAGTTAACGGTAATTATGACTTCGTCCGCCAGGCCGCCGTGAGTACGGCGCAGTGCGCCGAGCGGCAAGTCCCCGTAGGGAAGAAGACTAAAATGATCCTCTGAGAGTTCCGACACGTATTCCTTATCAACCACTGCATCGGTGACGCCAGTAATTGCTTCAATTGTTTTTTGCAACTTTTCTATTTCAGGGGGCATCCCAGTCCTCGGAAACAAGGGGCAATCAAGTACCGGCAACGGCGGGAGTTCACTCTATCCGGGCGATAGCCCTAGTATGCGTAAGGCAGCGCACCGTACAGAAAGCCAGTTGTCGGTTTAGGATTGTGAGGCTAGCAGATTTTCAAAGTGCAAGTAACCACTGCAGTCATGCAGGGTGTAGTTACCGTCGTCCAGGCGGTGAGCTCGGGCTGCTAGAGCGTAAACGGATTCCACCCTCTCTTGCGCAAGGTTATGTGTGCACGCTTTTGTAGATAATCCTCACCGGCTGCTTTGGGTCGAAAGCGGACAGCCAACGGCGGCTACCAGGTGATACCAATTTTGATACCACTGACGGGGAAATGAGGGGGGCAGGAGGGGTGTTTTGCCGAATAAACTCAACCCCTTAGCACCGCCAGACACCCCTAGGAAACTACATGGTGATGTTGGTGGTGGAGATCAAGGAGCTTATCTATCAATAACTTACGTGGCTTCTTCGCAGCTACGGACCAATTTCGGACCAATCTGGAGCTTTTTCGGCTCCCGCCAGTCGTTGGACGAGTTAATCCAGCGCGCATAAGTCGATAGAGCATCTGCACGCCATGCCCGAGCTGTTGGGCGATAAATGCGGGGGGTGAGACCAGACATTGAACCTATTGTCGCATATGTGAGACGGCAGTCATACGGGGGCGGCCAGGCACCGCGCTTGCCACGATGCAGGTCAAACGGATTCAGCGCCTGCCCGCAACCGGGTCAGCCCGCCGCTGCGGGCGCCGGCTGCAGGCTGCCTGCCTGCTCGGGAATCCTGACGAACACGCTGTATTTGCCACCTTCCATTTCTTCGAAGGCAATCAGTTTTTTTACCAGCAGACCGCTCAGTACCTTGCCGGCATTCAATAACAGCATGCCGTTGTCGGCATTGAGGTTGCGCGCCAGTATCATGCCCTCTGCCAGCTCGTGGGTGCTCAATACCTTGATCGCCGGGTCGGTCAAGGTAATGTCACGCATGTACTCGGCACAGACGTTGACGAAGTCTTCCACCAGGTCTGGGTCATACAGCTTTCCAGAATATTTGCGTATGTAGAGCAGTGCCTCATCGCTGTTGAGCTGGCGATCCAGGACCAGTCCGCGCTGCAATTCGATGAAATCCACGGCCATTTTCAGCCAGCGGGCGCCCAGTGGAATTGCCGCGCCTTTCAGGTGGCCCGGAAAACCGCTGCCGTCCCAGCGTTCCTGGTGGTGAAGTATGAGTTGTGCGGCCTCCTTCATTGGCTCCAGGGTCATGACCAGCGCTTCGCTCTGTTTCGGGTATGACCGGTATAGTTCGCGCTCTTGTGGAGGTATGAGATCGGCAGGGCAGGTGAGCATGCTGTCGGTCCAGCTCATCTTGCCGATGTTGTAGAGGGCTGCAGCCATGGTCAGGTTGCGACAGGTACCTTCGTCCAGCCCATGGCTGGCGCAATACACCCGTATCAATTCTATGACTTGCCGGTTGGTCTGCTTGGCCTTGGGCAGGCGCATGTTGCCTAACTGCGAAAAGAACTCGGTGCTGGTCACGTAACTGCGCTTGAGTTCTTCATAGGCAAGGTCAAGCATGTCGGCAGTTTGTTGCAACTCGGCGGTGCGCGCCGCTACACGCTGTTCAAGGCTTTCGTTAAGCGCCTTGAGCTGCTTGATCTGAACCTGAGTAAGCTGTTCCAGGCGCTTACGTTCGCTTTCCGAATGTTGGTGGGCCAACGCCTGGCGCAAGGTGACCACCAGCTCTTCATCATTCCAGGGTTTGCTGATGTAACGATAGATATGCCCATCATTGATGGCTTTTGCGATGGTGTCCGTGTCAGCGTAACCCGTAAGCAGAATGCGCAAGGTGTCGGGAAAACGCTCATGTACGTGCGCCAATAGCGTGGCCCCGTCCATGTTTGGCATGCGTGCATCACTCATCACCAGATTGATCGGGCGCTGCTGGAGCAACTGCAGGGCATCGGCGCCGCTTTCGGCGAGGAGGAGTTCGTAGGGTTGGTTGCGTAGCAGACGACGAAGGCTGTTGAGAATCGAGGGTTCGTCGTCAACCAGAAGTATCACGGCTTTGTCTGCTGTGCCATCGGTAACGGGTAGCTCCATGGGTCCCTCCCTTGCCGGTCTCAGCCAGACTAGTCCCTGGCCACAGCCTAGATGATATTTGCCCCGGCCGTTAGCTTTTGTCGGTTGGCCTCACTATGCTCGGAGACAGGTGCTTCTTGCCAGGGAGGGTTGCGCTGTGCCGATCTGTCTGCAGGTTCGCATCGTTGCCACGATGCTTGTGGTTTTGCCAGCATTGGCGTTGGCCCAGAGCATCGGTGGTCCGCTGACGCCATTGCCGGCGGTGCCTGAGCTTGACCCTGCCCGGGTGGAGCTGGGACGCAAACTGTTCAATGACCCGCGTTTGTCCCCCGATAACAGCCAGTCCTGTGCTGATTGCCATCGCCTGGACCGTGGTGGCGCGGACGGGCAGGTGCGCTCGCCTGGTGCAGATGGCAAGCCCTTGGCAGTTCACACCCCCAGCGTTTTCAACGCCAGCCTGAACTTCCTGCAGTTCTGGGATGGGCGTGCGCAATCGTTTGACGGCCTGGTGCACCTGGCAACCGGCAGTGCGGACGACAAAGGAGATGGCTGGTCTGCCGTGGTTCAACGAATTGCTGGCGATCCGGCCTACCAGGCTGGTTTTGCCCAAGCCTATGGCAAGCCAGTGACTACCCTCGATGCCAGGGATGCCCTCGTCACGTACCAGCGTACCTTGCTGACACCCGATTCACGCTTCGATCGCTATCTGAAGGGCGATACCAGCAGCCTCAGCCTGGAAGAGAAGCATGGCTATCAGCGCTTCCAGGAATACGGTTGCATAGCCTGCCATCAGGGCGTGAACATCGGCGGCAATATGCTGCAGAAGTTTGGTGTTTTCGATGATTATTTCGCCAACCGTGGCAATGTTACCGAGGCGGATCGGGGGCGCTACAACGTGACCGGTGACCCGGATGACCTCTATCTGTTCAAAGTTCCCAGCCTGCGAAACGTAGCGGTTACTGCCCCTTACTTTCATGACGGATCGGCGCCTACCTTGGAAGCCGCTGTCGATGCCATGTTTCATTTTCAGTTGGGACGTACGCCGAGCGACGATGATAAAGCGCTGATCATCAAGTTTCTCCAGACTCTCACAGGCCAGTGGGAGGGTAAACCGCTATGAGACTGAACGCTCGGCGCAGTCTGCTGCTGTTGGCTACGTGTGCCATGTCGCTGGCGTCCGTGCTGGTCTATCTGTACTGGATGTCCCGGTCCGATGAGAGTGGTACCTACGCCCAGGCGCGTGATCTGATCCGCCAGATCAAGCAGTACGACGCACAGTGGGAAGGCGCAGTGCTCAAGTCGCGCACCACTACCAATTACAACTATGACCCGCTGGTGCTGCCGTTGCTGGAAATGAAGCGTCTTTGGCGGGAATTCGGGACGCTGGAGGGGCGTCACCCACAAACAGATATGCTTGCCTGGCAAACGGCCTTTCGCGATTACCAACAAGCCTTTGACGACAAGGTGCTGCTGGTCTCGCGCTTCAAGTCGCACAATGCGATCCTGCGAAACTCCCTGGCTTTTCTACCGGCTGCAGCCGATGTAATACAAGTGCACCTTCGTCAATTGGTCGATGCCGATACGCTGCGCCTGCGCAGAACCACCAGCGATACCTACGACTTGATGCTAAGCAGCCTTGAGTTTGCCCAGACCACAACCGATGACAAAGCTGCCGACATCCTGGTTGGGCTGAACAATCTTTCGGTCAACAAGGAGCGCTTGCCTGTCGACTTTCAGGTGCCCATCGATACCATCAGCAAACACATAGAGTTGATTCTTCGTGAGCAACCCAAGGTCGATCAGCTGCTTGAAGCGATCGAGGCGGTTCCGATCGCCGAGCGCCTGGACGCCATTGCCCTGATGCTGGACCGCGACGAGCAAGCAGCAGCGCTGACGGCTCAGCGATACCATTTCTACCTGTTGGTGTTTTCCACCCTGCTGGTTTTGCTGTTGCTGTACATGGGGATGTGGCTGATGCGCAGCTACGCCGAAATTAACCGTGTAAACCGAGCGCTGGTGAGCGCCAATGACGAATTGGAACAGCGGGTTGAACGGCGCACCCAGGCACTGACCCAAGCCAGCGCTGCACTGCAGCGCGAGGTGGATGAACGCCGGCAGCTCGAAAACCAGTTGGTCCAGTCGGAAAAGCTCGCCTCGCTCGGTCAGCTGGCAGCCGGCGTCGCCCATGAGGTCAATAACCCGATTGGTTTTGTCTCGTCCAACCTCGGCGCACTGGATGATTATTTTGGCCGTTTGCAGGACATGCTCAAGGCATATGCTGACGCGGAAAATACCCTGATTCCGAACGGGCTCAGCGCGGAGCTGGCGAAATTGCGCACGGAAATCGAGCTGGACTACTTGCTGGAGGACATTCCGGCGCTGATCCGCGAATCCAAGGACGGTATCAGCCGCGTTGCGCGGATCGTCAAGGACCTCAAGGACTTTTCACGAGTAGACAGCAGCCATGACTGGCAACTGGCAGACCTGCATCACGGCATAGAGTCAACGCTGAACATTGTTGCCAGCGAACTCAGGCACAAGGCAGACCTTGTCAAGAATTACGGCGCATTGCCGCAGGTCGAGTGCCTGCCTTCGCAGATCAATCAGGTAATCATGAATCTGCTGGTCAATGCCACCCAGGCGATGGGCGCCGAGCGTGGCAGAATTACCCTGCGAACCGGCGCCAGTGACAATTGGGTGTGGATCGAAGTTGCAGACAATGGGTGTGGCATTCCTGCCGAAAGCCTGCAAAAGATCTTCGATCCGTTCTACACGACGAAGCCCATCGGCGAGGGCACCGGGCTGGGGTTGTCACTTTCCTACGGAATCATCAAGCGTCATGGTGGCGAGATCCGCGTAGACAGCGAGGTGGGAGTCGGTACGACATTCAGGGTCGAACTACCCATCCATCAGGCCAGGTCGGCCTGAACCCGCCCCCGAGGGCACCACGGCGGTGGATTGCAAATTGCTGTGCCCCCTGGACCATTAGCACGAACAAACGATTCAAGTGTAGTGGTGAGGATAAAGCTTCATGTCATGTTCCAGCTTTTCGGCATCCCTCACCCGTTTGCGAACCTCGGCATAAAATTGCTGGCTGTGATTCTGGAATCTTTTGTAGTTTTGCGCACTTGCTTTCAGGGCTGCCTTCAGTTCGTCTCCGCTCAGGCCTTCAGCATTTTTTTGGGAAACTACATATTTTTGCCAGCTGTTCTCTACTTGCGAGAGCCCTTGTGCTAGGGCTTGTGTCTCGATTGTCGCCATGGGTGCATCCTCTTCAAGGCCAGTTCTGGCCAGATGGTATGGATCGCTAGAGCGACTATGCAGATGCAGGGTGCTGAGGCCATCGAAAAAGCGCCCGAACGTGGAGCTTAGCTTGTATGCAGAGCTTTGCGGGGCCGTTCAGTGTCAAGATGTTGGAACGGGAATTGCTGCGACCCTGAGGCATCGATCATGCGGGGTACGCAGAAATGACTCAGAATGACCGCTACTACATGATCTTCGTTGTGGTTGCTGTGCTGGTCCTGGATCTGGCAGCGACGTTTGTGTTTCTGAAGGCCATCGCCTGATCCCCGATTGTGGGACCAACTGCACCCGAAATCGGGGGCATCTGCAGGGTGACAATCCGGTTTGGGACAAGTTTTGCCAGCCCCTGTCTGGTTCATGGCCGTACGGCACTGCAGGCCCTGAGTCGACCACCAGCTGAAATTTCGCGGGCAAGAAGACCAGCGGCGTACCTTTGCCTGAACATGCCACCTTTGTGCGGTCCAACATAAGCAAGGCCTGGCTTTGCCTGTCCGGAGGTAGGCACCACCACCGGCATTACTAGGACGGGGACCATGGTGGCCAGGAGTACCGCCGCTATTGATGCAGGGCAGCAGTCCCTTCCGCCTGCGGCCACGCCTGTGCGAACCCACTGTAAATAACGGAAGCTCGCCCAGGCTGGCCGGTCTGGAACTTGCCGGGCAATCGATGCATGAAGGTTATCTTCGCGGCAAAAGCCCGTCCTGAAACCGATATAGCAAACAAGCATATTGCCCGGCCGACATTGAGCAGTACCATGGGCAAACGAAAACAAAAAAAGGGCATGCGGCTTTGCAACACTTTCCCAGGTTACTCGATGGGGCAGCAGGAGCGTGTCGCGTGAAGAACTCAAGATCGGTAGCAGGCGCAATACTGATGTCAACTTTCGCCACACTGTTCATGGCGGGCTGCGCGCATGACCCCGATGTGCGTGAGGGCCATGGGTATGCGTCCGGAGCCACGGAAAGAAGTACGCCGGCGTACCTGGGATGCGTCAAAAGCGAACTTCCAGGGAGTGTGACAACCTACCAGGTCGATGGTGACAACTCGGTCAAACTGTTCGTCGATAGCACCGACCCCAACAAGGCGGGTGGCTTGGTCGAGGTGCGGGGCACGGGAACCCGGCAACGGTTCACGGCCTATCAACGCGATGCCTGGTACGACCATGGCAGGCTGCTGGACGCCGCGCTGATGTGCTCAAAAGCTTGATCAACTGGCCCTAAAGCACACGAAGCCCGCCTACGAGAGCGGGCTTTTTGCATTTGCCGACCCCAGCCGCAATAGTCCTCCCATTTGAACGGAGAGCACCGGGATGGAAGCAAGAAGCGTTGTCGCTGACTGGATGCGTTCTACGTACTCAGTGGGTGGGCATTGAGCAGAGTGGCCAAGCTCAAGTTAAGCTGAGCGATGTAGCGTCAGGTCATCAACACGGATGCCAGTAGCTTGATTGCCGACGTGCGGTGATGGCCAGTACTGTAGGCGAGCACTATGTCGCGGCAGTACCTTGGATCATCGCTCAGAATCAGCGCGTTTGACGATTGCTCCAGCAATGACGGCCATTGCGGTACCAAGGAAACGCCTTGCCCCAGCGACACGAGCAGGCTGATGGCCTCGAGCGCATCCAGATCGCAAGCAACGCAGGGCGCGAGACTCAAATCGTCCAGATAACGCTGTGTTATCAAACCTCCCCAGGAATTGACGGCATACCGGATATAGGGCCCGGTGGCCAGCATGCTGTGTGCTTCAGCCTGTGAGGTCGGGGCAGGTGTCAACAGGCACAGCGGTTCGCTGCGTAACGTGAACATTCTCAACGATTTCGCTGTTTTGAAGGGTGGGGCGACCAGAATTGCCGCATCCAGTTCTTGATTGATCAGCTTGTCATAAAGCAGTTTCGAGTCACCGGGTGTGATCGTGAGTTTGAGGTCAGGCGCGGAGGATGACAAATGCTCCAGTGCTGCCGGTAAAAGGCCGGTGAGGGCGGTTGATATAGCCCCGATGCGCAGTTCCCCAGTCAGTGTGTCGGCGTTCAGGTCGCTCCTGAGTTGATGGGCATGTTCGACGATGCAACGCATCCGTGGAAGCAATACCAGCAGCTTTTCTGTTGGCCTTATGGCATGTGCCTCTCTATTGAAGAGCGCACACCCCAGTTGTTTCTCCATGTTTCGAATGCGTAAACTTATTGCAGCAGCTGAAATATTTGCTCTTTTTGCTGCACCAGCAATGGAACCGCAATCGACAACGGATAGGAGGCTTTCCAGATTCTGAATGTCCATAAGGAATGCTTATGCTCAGGCCGAGTGTTAGTTGGTGTACATGGCTGCTGCGTGGTGTGAGGATAGTGGCTCCGTTTCAGGAGTACCATCATGTTGACACCCTTTCATGTTGCTTATCATGTTAGAAATCTGGATGAGGCGAGAAAATTCTATAAGGAAGTTCTAGGCTGCGTCGAGGGGCGTAGCACTGATACATGGGTAGATTTCGAGTTCTTTGGTCACCAAATATCTCTGCATGTGGGCGAGCCCTTTGAAACCAGCCGCACTGGCAAGGTTGGCCCGCACCTTGTACTGATGCCTCACATCGGGGTGATACTGCCTCTGGATCGCTGGCAGGCCTTGGCTGAACGCCTTGAAGTGCTGGGCGTGCAGTTCGACATTCCGCCGGTTGTACGTTTCGAGGGCGAGCCTGGTGAGCAGAGGACAATGTTTTTCCTGGATCCAAGTGGTAACCCGATTGAAATCAAGGGTTTCAAAAATTTTCGTGCCATCTTTGCCTGCTAGCGCGCTTTATAAAAACCAGAGATGAATCCTGTGAGAATAAAAATAAATTTAATCACGCAAATTGCAATGGGCCTGGCCATCGGTGTATTCGTGGGGCTGTTGTTGAACTATTCTCCCGATTACAAGGGTTGGTGGATCGAGCAGGTACTACAGCCAGCGGGCGACGCGTTTATAAAACTGATGAAAATGATCATCGTGCCGTTGGTGTTTTCCTGCATGGTGGTAGGCATAGCTGGCTCTGGAAGGCGCTCCCTGGGGCGGGTGGGAACAAAGAGCCTTGTCTATTTCTTTGCGGTGACCGGTGTCGCAATCATTTTTGGCTTGCTGGTTGGTAACGTGCTCCAGCCAGGAACCGGTGCGGATTTCGCTGTCTCATCGGTGAGTGAAGCAGTCACACCTGTGCAAAATGGTTCGGCGGGGCTCGGCAAGGTACTGTTGGGCATCATTCCGGATAATATAGTGGCCGCAATGGCAGAGGCAAAGCTGTTGTCGGTACTGTTCTTCGCAATCTTGTTCGGGGTGGCACTGTCTACGCTGGAAGAACATAAAAGACGGCCTTTGGTTGCTGTACTGCAGACGGTAGTGGACACCATGTTCAAGGTCACTCATATGGTCATGGCCTACTCACCGATCGGCATCTTTGCCCTGATAGCCGTCACGGTGTCGACCTTCGGGATTGATTCGCTAATGCCCTTGGCAAAGTTGATAGCGATTACTTATGTGGCGGTATTATTCTTCGCAATCGCCGTGTTAGGCCTTGTTGCCAGGGCTGTTGGCGAGAATATTTTTGAAATCATCAGAGCCTTCAAGGATGAACTGATACTGGCCTTCAGTAGCGCGAGCTCTGCCACCGTCATGCCGCAGTTGATGGCCAAAACTGAAGCACGGGGCGTCCCGCGAGCGATCACCTCGCTGGTGATTCCATTGGGCTACTCATTCAACCTGGATGGCGCGTCGCTGTTTGCAGGCCTGGGTACGCTGTTTATCGCGCAGGCTTACAATATTGAGTTGGCACTGGCAGACCAGGTCATGCTGGTATTCATCATGGTATTGACGTCCAAAGGCGCTGCCGGAGTGCCCGGGTTCATGTTTGTGATACTCACTGCAACCCTGACAGCGGCAGGTTTGCCATTGGAAGGCGTGGCCCTGATTGCAGGGGTATATCGATTGATGGACATGCCCGTTACGGCACTGAACGTGCTCGGCAATGCGCTGGCGCCGATCGTGGTCGCAAAATGGGAAAGCCGCTCTGGCTCATTACCGGCTGATTCGGGTGTTCATGACGGTGATGTTGTGGTTACGGAACAATCATCTCGATAACAGGTGGGCAGCCTCGTCCAGCGAGGCGTTTGGAACGGGAATTGCTGCATCCCTGAAAACCGTGCATTTGGGGATACGGCCATGCTTCCAGAAGATCTGTACGTCATGTTCCTTTTCGCCGTTGCCGTGCTGGCCCTCGATGTGGCAGCCATCGTGCTCTATCGGGGGGCCAAGCCCTGACCCGCGTCTGGGGACTTTCACCCTGAACCGGGTTTTGGTCTACAGTGCGGGGACGTCCCCTTGTGTAAGGAAACAGCATGGCAATGCATCGATGGGCAGTCGTGGCTACTTCAATCGCGTTGGCAGTGGCACCTGCGCTCACTTATGCCGACCCGGGTAATGGTAAAGGGCAGGGCCATGGCAAGGACAAGGGCCAGCACAGTCAAGGTCACGGTGCCGCCTATGGTGGCCCGTCGATAAACCGTGGCGATGTGCTTGGCATTCTCGACGGGCACCGCAACTACTGGAGCGCTGGGGCGGCGCTGCCCCCCGGCATCCAGAAGAACCTGGCCCGTGGCAAACCACTGCCGCCGGGTATCGCCAAGAAGCTGGACGGCAGGCTGCTGGGGCAGCTCCCTCATTATGATGGCTATGAATGGATGCAGGCGGGAGTGGACCTGATCCTGGTGGCAGTCGCTACAGGGGTCATCTACGAGGTGTTGAACGGCGCGCTGGATTGACGTCAGGCGCTGTTGTCAGCATGCGCCTTGAATGGCGTCGATCCTTGCCGCTACAGAGCGCAACTCATCGGTCACTACATCGATGGATTTGATATTCGCCCTGACATCGACCTTGTCCTCCAGGCTGCCTCGCGCCTCCATGAACCTGGCGTGCCCACTAGTGGCCTGGCTGAGTTCATCCAGATGGTCGGCCGTTCTGACCAAGTCTGATTTGATGTTTTGAAGCGTTTCCATGGTGTTCTGTGCATTCCTTGACAGTGGCTTCCAAGACGCTGTGAGGAGCGCCGTAGACCAAGGTGCAACGCAACCTTTTTGTAGGCGTGGATGGCACCGGTTGCGCCGGTGTTCGCGGGTGAACCCGCTCCCACAGGATCACCACAGCCTTCAAGGCAGATGCAGTACCTGTGGGAGCGGGCATGCCCGCGAAGCAGGCGACGCGGTGGATGGCACCGGCTGCGCCGGTGTTCGCGGGCGCGCCCGCTCCCACAGGGTCAGGTGTTTTCCTGCACGTTCAGCACTGAACTCTTGTCGTCCGTCGCCAGAAATCTGTTGGGGTGCGTGCCTTTCGTTGGCGTTTCGGCGAGCGGCACATCTGCAGCACGAAGAATGCTGCGACCTTGTTCACCAATCTTCAGGGTGACGAGTTTTCCATTCTGATAGAAGAAGCGCGTGCTGTCGGTATGCTTTTGCATGGCGTGTGCTCCGATGTCTATTGGTCATTGCACTTTGTCAGCGTCCATCCGTCCATGCCACTGGCAGAATTATCAGGTGCAGCCTGTGCCGCGAGACTTTGGTTGATTGGTAAGCCAGCACAACCCCCGTTAGAATGCAGCGTATCCTTGATGGCCAATTGCAAATGTCTACGTTTCGTATCTTTCTCGCTGCTCTGCTGGTCACCGGCCTTGCCGGCTGCGCAACCCCTGGCAAACCCACTGCCAGCAAACTGACCCACAAATCGCCCCAGCAATACGCCGCCTGCGTACTACCCAAGTGGCAAGCGTTGGCGCCACAGGCCACGCAGAAGTCGATCGCCCACGGCTACCGGTTGACGGCACCCAGCGCCGTGGCATCCGATGATGTGCTAGACGTAGTCGACTCTCGCGAGGGCAGCCGCGCGACGTTCTACAAGGGCAGCTTCCTGTCTGGCGACAAATTGCGCCAGGCTGCCAAGGAATGCCTGGACTGATTCAGTAGCCGGAGCCGCTTGAGCCGCCCATGCTGGGCAGGCGGGCCTTGCGCTGGGCATTGCTCCACTCGGCGCAGGTCATGAACGCGGTATTGTCCACTTTGCCGGTGCCGTCGAAGCTGACGCTGTAGGGTTGCCGGTTGTCGGCCTTGGTCAGCATGTAGTCGAAGCAGGTGCCGGGCACCACGGTGCGCTCGGTCTCGGCAGCGGGTTTGCCGCCGATCTGCACGACTTGGTCTTTGCTCATGCCGTTGTCGACTTTCGCCACCAGCGGCTGGTCGTGGTACAGCGCGGAATTGGACGAGCAGGCAGAAAGCGCTGTCAGTGCAAAGATCAGCGCGTGAAAGGGTTTGTTCATGGCAGTGCTCCGGTAGAGGATGCCAATCGCCTGATTGCCGGTTGGCAGCAGGGCGAGATCACGAACACATGACACCCTGTGGGAGCGGCTTTAGCCGCGAACACCGGCGCAGCCGGTGCCATGCAGCGCGTTGGATTCTTCGCGGCTAAAGCCGCTCCCACAGGGTACGCGGACCGCTTGCGAACTCAGCTCTCTACATGACAGCGCAACCCGAAAGGCTGGGTGATCTCCCACAGGGTTCGAGCAAGGCAATTGCTTGCTCGGTCAGCCTACATCACCGCGCTTGTTCAACTGCTCGCACTGCACCTGCGCATCCGTCCTGCTTGGATAGCTGGGCTTGAGCCGCTCCTTCGCTTGGTTGTCGTAAATGTCGAACCCCCCACAAACGGTAGCGGCGTAATAGCGGCTACCCACGCGGAACGACTCCTTTTCGATCGGTACAGCGGGAACGATAACGAATCTTGGTTGCATTTTTCGTGCCTCCCCAGGCAGAGACTTAAGTATTAGTCTGACCATGGATAAGCATCAAGGAGGCTCATGAATAAAACGCGGTTTTCGTGAACGACAGGTCGACGCCCGTACTGTCATCAAATGAAAACCCGCTGTCGTCCGATGCGAAGCACCCCGCACACCAAGGGCATACAGTCCAATCACCCAGAACTGACGCCATGCGTCCAGATCGATGATTGGAGAGACAAGCATGTCCAAAGTCGTACGTTTCCATCAGACCGGTGGCCCCGAGGTGCTGCGCTACGAGGACGCCGAGGTCGGCGAGCCCGGCCCGGGGCAGGTGCGCTTGCGCCAGGTGGCGGTGGGCCTGAACTACGCCGATACCTATTTCCGCAACGGCACCTACCCGATCCCGCTGCCCAACGGCATCGGCGTGGAGGCGGCCGGTGTGGTCGAGGCGGTGGGCGAGGGCGTGACCCAGGTGGCGGTCGGTGACCGGGTCACCTACACCGGTTTCCTCAACACCCTGGGCGCTTATTGCACCGAGCGCCTGATCCCTGCTGCTGCGCTGATCAAGCTGCCAGATACCATCGCCTTCGAAACCGCCGCCGCCATGACCATGCGCGGCCTGACCTCCGCCTACCTGCTGCGTCGGCTGCATGATTTCAAACCCGGCGACAGCGTGCTGCTGCATGCCGCTGCTGGCGGGGTCGGCCTGATCGTCGCGCAGTGGGCGCGGCTGCTTGGGTTGAACGTGATCGGCACGGTGTCCACCGAGGCCAAGGGCGAAGTGGCTCGCGCCCATGGCTGCAACCACGTCATCAACTACAGCGTCGAGGATGTGGCCACGCGCGTGCGTGAGCTGACCGACGGGGTGGGGGTGAATGTGGTGTTCGACAGCGTTGGCAAGAACACCTTCATGGGCTCGCTCGATTCGCTCAAGCGCCGCGGCCTGATGGTATGCGTCGGCACGGCGTCGGGCACCATCCCGCCGTTCGACCCGCAGTTGCTGGCGATCAAGGGCTCGCTGCAGCTCACCCGCCCGGCACTGGCCGACTTCATCGCCGACCCGGCGGAAAAGGCCGACCTGGCCGGCGAGCTGTTCGACCACGTCGGCAGCGGGCGCATCCGTATCGAGATCAACCAGCACTACGCACTGCAGGATGCCGTCCAGGCCCACCGCGACCTGGAAGCGCGCAAGACCACCGGCTCGTCGATCTTCGTCATCTGAAGAGGGCAACAGCATGCACATCGAACAACTGACCTGCGCGATCGGTGCCGAGGTAAGTGGGGTCAACCTGGCCGACGCGATCCACGACGACGACCTGTTCGCCCAGCTGCGCGCGCAGTTGCTCCGGCACCGTGTGCTGTTCCTGCGCGACCAGCACTTCAGCCGCGCCGAACACGTGGCCTTCGCCCGCCGCTTCGGCGACCTGGAGGACCACCCGGTGGCCGGCAGCGACCCGGAACACCCGGGGCTGGTGCAAATCTACAAGCGCCCGGACCAGCCCAACGACCGCTATGAA
The DNA here is from genome assembly GCF_001642705.1 of Pseudomonas sp. p21. NCBI lineage: Bacteria > Pseudomonadati > Pseudomonadota > Gammaproteobacteria > Pseudomonadales > Pseudomonadaceae > Pseudomonas > Pseudomonas sp. p21. The sequence continues at coordinate 226,757 of NZ_LWBV01000009.1, read as the reverse complement.
AATGCCTGGCACACCGACGCCACCTGGCGCGAGGCCCCGCCGATGGGCTGTGTGCTGCGCTGCATCGAATGCCCACCAGTGGGCGGCGACACGATGTGGGCGAATATGGTGCTGGCCTATGAAAACCTGCCAGGCGATGTGAAGGCCAAGATCGAAGGCTTGCGCGCCCGCCACAGCATCGAGGCCAGCTTTGGCGCCGCCATGCCGCTGGAAAAGCGCCTGGCGCTGAAGGCGCAGTTCCCCGATGCCGAGCACCCGGTGGTGCGCACCCACCCGGAAACCGGCGAGCAGGTGCTGTTCGTCAACGCCTTCACCACTCATTTCAGCAACTACCACACACCGCAGCGGGTGCGCTTCGGCCAGGACGCCAACCCCGGTGCCAGCGACCTGCTGCGCTACCTGATCAGCCAGGCCTACCTGCCGGAGTACCAGGTGCGCTGGCGCTGGCAGCCCAACAGCGTGGCGATCTGGGACAACCGCAGCACCCAGCACTACGCCGTCATGGACTACCCGCCGTGCCACCGCAAGATGGAGCGCGCCGGGATCAAGGGCAGCGCCACGTTCTGAGTTCGTCGCCGTCGCTGGCGGCAACCGCACAATAACAATAGCGAGGACTACAGCATGCAATTCTTCGACGATTCGTTGCACCCGGAAAACATGGAAAAGGTGGTGATCACCGTGGCCCCCTATGGCCCGGAGTGGATGCCCGAAGACTTCCCTGAAGACATTCCCCTGACCATGGACGAGCAGGTGCAGAAGGCCGTCGACTGCTACGAGGCAGGCGCCACCGTGTTGCACCTGCATGTGCGTGAACTGGACGGCAAAGGCTCCAAGCGTCTGTCCAAGTTCAACGAGCTGATCGCCGGGGTGCGTGAGGCGGTGCCGGACATGATCATCCAGGTTGGCGGGTCGATTTCCTTCGCCCCGGAAAGCGAAGGCGAGGCGGCCAAGTGGCTGTCGGACGACACCCGGCACATGCTCGCCGAGCTGACGCCGCGCCCCGACCAGGTGACCGTGGCCATCAACACCACGCAGATGAACATCATGGAGTTGCTGTACCCCGAGTACCTGGAAGGCACCTCGCTGGCCAGCCCGGCGATTCATGCCGCCTACAGCGAGATGACCGTGCCGGCCGGCCCGGCCTGGGTCCGCGAGCACCTGCGTCGCCTGCAGGCCAGCAACATCCAGCCGCATTTCCAGCTGACCGGCATGCATGCCCTGGAGACGCTCGAACGCATCGTCCGCCGCGGTGACTACATGGGGCCGCTGAACCTGACCTGGATCGGCATCGGCGGCGGCTTCGACGGCCCCAACCCGTTCAACTTCTTCAACTTCATCCACCGCGCGCCGGACGGTTGCACCCTGACCGCGGAATCGTTGCTGAAGAACGTGCTGCCGTTCAACACCATGGCCCTGGCGATGGGCCTGCACCCGCGCTGTGGCAACGAAGACACCATCATCGACCAGCATGGCAAGCGCTTCACCTCGGTGCAGCAGATCCAGCAGACCGTGCGCGTGGCCCACGAGCTGGGCCGCGAGATTGCCAGCGGCAAGGAAGCACGCGCCATTTACCGCATCGGACAGCAGTACGACAGCATCGAGCAGACCCTCAAGGCCAACGGCATGGCGCCGAATCGCCAGCCGGGTGTGAAGGGTGTGCCGCAGCGTACCTGACACGGCAGGTACGTCCTCTTCGCGGGCATGCCCGCGAAGAGGCCCGCAAAGCAACATGAATGTTGGCTGTAACCCATAACAACAAGAACAACCTCACGCCCCACACCCAAGGAGGCAACATGGCCACCTATCTCGCCAGTGCCGAACATTCCGGTACCGACACCGCCCCCAGCGTCCCCCGGCGCTATGCCTGGGTGGTCTTCGCCCTGACCTTTGGCCTGTTGATCTCTGACTACATGTCGCGCCAGGTGCTCAACGCGGTATTCCCGCTGCTCAAGGGCGAATGGGCATTGAGCGACAGCCAGCTCGGCCTGCTCAGCGGTATCGTCGCGCTGATGGTCGGTCTGCTGACCTTTCCGCTGTCGCTGCTGGCCGACCGCTTCGGCCGGGTGCGCAGCCTGGTGCTGATGGCGGTACTGTGGAGCCTGGCTACCCTCGGCTGCGCCCTGGCGGAAAACTACCCGCAGATGTTCATCGCACGGTTTCTGGTCGGGGTGGGCGAGGCAGCCTACGGCAGTGTCGGCATTGCAGTGGTGGTCGCCGTGTTCCCCCGCGACATGCGCTCGACCCTGGCCGGGGCGTTCATGGCCGGTGGCATGTTCGGCTCGGTGCTGGGCATGGCCCTGGGCGGTGTACTGGCCCAGCACCTGGGCTGGCGCTGGGCATTCGCCGGCATGGCGCTGTTCGGCCTGGTGCTGGCGATGCTGTACCCGCTGATCGTCAAGGAGGCGCGTATTGTGCCTCGGTGCGCGCAGCATTTGCAGGGCAAGGCCAGTCGCCCGCTGCGCACCCTGTACAGCAGCCGTTCGGTCATCGCGGCCTACGTCGGCAGTGGGCTGCAGCTGTTCGTCGGCGGCACCGTGATCGTGTGGGTGCCCAGCTACCTGAACCGCTATTACGCCATGGGCACCGACCGCGCCGGGGCAATTGCCGCGGTCATCGTGCTGTGCAGCGGCATCGGCATGATCCTCTGCGCCATGCTGTGCGACCGCCTCGGGCGGCAGCGCCCGGACCGCAAGATCAGCCTGGCAATTACCTACTGCCTGGGCAGTTGTGCGCTGCTGTCCATCGCTTTCGCTCTGCCAGCCGGCACCGCGCAACTGGTGCTTATCTGCCTGGGCATGATGATTGCCGCCGGCACCAACGGCCCGTCCAGTGCCATGGTCGCCAACCTCACCCACGCCTCGGTGCACGGCACCGCGTTCGCAACCCTGACCCTGGCCAACAACCTGTTGGGCCTGGCAACCGGACCGTTGATCACTGGGCGCGTTTCCGACCTGATCGGCCTGCATGCCGCCTTCCAGCTGGTGCCGCTGATGAGCATCGGCGCGGCGGCCGTGTTTTTCCTTGCCAAACGTCATTACCACCGCGACATGGAGCGTCTGCATGCACCGGCACAGAACGCTGCTGGCGTACCCCGGGAGTTGAAACCGTGAAACAGCTGTTGTCCGTCGAAGTGTTCTTCGATTTCGTCTGCCCGTGGTGCCTGATTGGCCAGCGGCACCTGCAGGCCGCCCTGTTGCTGTTGCAGCGCGAACAGCCGCAAGTGCAAGTACAACTGCAATGGCGAGGTGTGCAGTTGTTGCCTGGCTTGCCAGCTGGTGGCGTGCCGTTCCATGCCTTTTATCTGCAGCGCCTGGGCAGCGAGGAGGCGGTGCGCGAGCGCCAAGCCCAGGTGCGCGCCGCTGCTCGCGTGGTCGGTGAGGACATCGACTTCACGCGTATTCGCCGCATGCCCAACACCGCCAATGCCCATCGGCTGCTGCAACGGGCCACCCGGCTGCTCGATGCATCGCAACTGGAAAACCTGCTGGCACAGCTGTTCATCGCCTATTTCCACCAGGGCCGCGACCTGGGGGATAGCCGCACATTGCTCGACATCGCCCAGTGTTGTGGGCTGGAGGCCGTACAGGTTGCCGACTGCCTGCGTGACGACGGCAGCCCGTTCCTCGATGGGGCAGGGCGCGCAGGCAGTGCCGTGCCGCGTTTCCGCTTCAATCAGGGGCCGCTCATCGCTGGCGCGCAGCCTGCCGAGGTGCTGTTTGCGGCCATGACCGAAGCGCTGCAAGAGGTTGAACGGGTATGACCCGGCGTATTGCACTGGCCCCCCATCAGGTGCCGGAACGTAACGGCCGCGTGCTGCTGGCCTGCGAAGGGCGCAGCGTGGCGTTGTTCAACGTGGCCGATTCGCTCTATGCCATCGAAGACAGCTGCCCGCACCAGGGCGCGTCGTTGTGCGGCGGGCGGCTGGAGGGCCGTGTCATCCAGTGCTGCGCGCATGGACTGCGCTTTGACCTGGCCAGCGGCTACCTGGTCAATTCCAGGGCTTTGAAGGTTGCCAGCTACCCGGTCGAGCAGCAGGGTGGGCAGGTCTACATCGTGTTTGACAGTGAGGAAGCGGGGCAATGAATACACTGGCACTGAGCGCTACCCATCAGCGTATCCGCACCCTTGCCCCGGGGGTGGTGGTCAGTCTTGTCGTCGGCGCGGCCGCCAGTTTCCTCAGCGAGCATTACGCGGCGCCGGTCATGCTGTTTGCCCTGCTGCTGGGGATGGCGCTGAACTTTCTCGCGGTCGACGGCCCCTGCAAGGCCGGTATCGAATTTACCGCCCGCACGGTACTGCGCCTGGGTGTGGCGCTGCTCGGCATGCGTATCACGCTTGACCAGATCGCCAGCCTGGGCTGGAAACCCGTGGTCCTGGTCATCACCCTGGTGGTGGTGACGATCCTGGTCTCGGTGGTGGTGGCCAAGGTGCTGGGTTTTTCACGGCTGTTCGGCATGCTCACCGGCGGTGCCACGGCCATTTGCGGTGCCTCGGCGGCGCTGGCACTGGCAGCGGCCTTGCCCCAGCACCCGCGCAAAGAGCATGCAACGCTGTTCACCGTGATCGGCGTGTCGGCGCTGTCGACCCTGGCGATGATCCTCTATCCGATGATCGCCCAGTGGTTGCACCTGTCACCCGCGCAGGCCGGGGTCTTCCTCGGTGCGACCATCCACGACGTGGCGCAGGTGGTGGGGGCCGGCTACAGCATGTCCACCGAGACCGGTGACATCGCCACGGTGGTCAAGCTGATGCGGGTGGCCATGCTGTTGCCGGTCATTGTCTGCGCGGCCATGATCACCCGGCGCCAGGGCCTTGAGGCCGGTGGCCAGCGGCCGCCCTTGCTGCCATGGTTCGCGGTCGGCTTCCTGCTGCTGGCCTGCGCCAACAGCACAGGCTGGGTGCCCGCCGCTGTGCAGGGCGGTATCAACGACCTGTCGCGTGGCTGCCTGGTGGTGGCGATCAGTGCCCTGGGCATGAAAACCCAACTCAAGGCGCTGGCTTCGGTCGGGGTAAAACCCATTGCGCTGATGGTGGGGGAGAGCGTGTTTCTGGTGCTTTTGGTGCTGGCGTTGATGCGTTGGGTGGGTACGGCTTGAGATGTGTGGCGCCTGTGAGATCGAGCGCCGCCCGCGCGGCGCTCGATCTCAAAATCACCAAAAATATCAGCTCAGGCGGCTGGTGGCCCTGACACAATCTGTCCATCCCGCTGGGCCCGCCAACTGGCCGGCGGCATGCCGAACTGGGCGATGAACCAGCGGGTGAACGAGCTGGGCATCGAATAACCCAGCATGTCGGCGATACGCCCCAGCGAATAGCCGGGGTTTTCCAGGTAGCGCATCACCAGGTCACGGCGCACGCTGTTGATCAGGTCCTTGAAGGTCAACCCGCTTTCTTCCAGGCGTCGCTGCAGGGTGCGCACGTTCATGCCCTGGGTCTGTGCCACCTGCTCGATGGTGGCGCGGCCCATGGGCAGCAGCAGGTAGATGGTCTTGCGTAGCTCCAGCTCCAGCGACGGCGTGCCGCCCGCCGGCAGGCTGTCCAGGTAGCGCTGCGCCAGGCGCGCCATGGCATCGTTGGCCTGCGGGCTGGCGCTGTCGAGATCGGCGGCCGGGCAGACGATGCCGTTGAACTCGCTGCCGAACACCAGCGTGCAGCCGAAAATGCGCCGGTGGGTGGCCAGGTCGGCAGGCGCCGCGTGGGTGAAGTTGGCACTGACCGGGTGCCAGTGGGCACCTAGCAGTGCCGCGCACAGGCGCATCATCACGCCAATGGCAAGCTCGGTGGCCTGGCGACTGCAGGGCGCGCGTTCGTTGACCACCTCTTCGCGAATGACCACGGTCTTGCCGGCTTCCTCGATATGGATGGCCAGGGCGTCGTTGAGCAGGTGGCGGTACTGCACGATCACCTGCAGCGCATCACGCAGGGTGCGTTGGTGGCTGAGCAGCAGGCTGATTTCGCCGAAGTCCGACAGTTGCCGCAACTCGGCCATGCGCAGGCCGAAGCTTTCGCAGCGGGTGGCGCTGGCGGAGGCCTCCAGCAAGGTGATGACGCTGGCAACCGGGATGCGCCGGTTGGGGTCATCGAGCAACGCGGCGCTCAGGCCAACCTGTGCCAACAGCGCATGGGGATTGAGGCCCAGGTGGCGGGACACCTCAAGGTAATTGGTCAAACTGGCGGCACGGACTAGGGCAGGCATCTTTTGTTGTTTTCCATGCGGTTTCTTGTTGTTGGGTATGCCGACATGCGTTTTGTGTCTTATAGCCTGCGTGTCATGAATTGAAAAGCAAAGCCCTGCCTGGGCTATTGTCATCAAATGAAAAGCCCCTGACGCCCAATGTGAAGCACCCGGTGGGTGGGCTGTTTACTGTGAACCTCAAGAGCTACACCGCACACGAGGTTCACCGTGGAAAAACTGCAAACCACTGCCACCGTGCTGATCGTCCCCGGCCTGCGCGACCATGTCGCCGAGCACTGGCAGACCCTGCTCGCAGGCCGCCTGGCCAAGGTGCGCAGCGTACCGCCGCTGCAGGTCGATGGCCTGTGCTGCGAGGCCCGGGTCGAGGCGATCCAGCGCGAGCTGGACCAGATCGAGGGTGAAGTGATTCTGGTGGCGCACAGCGCTGGCGTGCTGATGGTCGCCCACTGGGCGGCGCGCTACCGGCGGCCGATCAAGGGTGCATTGCTGGCGGCTCCGCCCGACCTGAACGCGCAATGGCCGGCCCACTACCCAAGCCCGGCCAGCCTGGCCGAACACGGCTGGTCGCCATTACCCCATCAGCCGCTGCCGTTCCCCAGCATTGTCGCGGCCAGCAGCAATGATCACCTGGCCAGCTTTAGCGCGGCCAGCGCCCTGGCCCACGGCTGGGGTAGCGAACTGGTCGCACTGGGGGCCGTCGGCCACCTTAACCCGGCCTCCGGCTTCGGTCCCTGGCCGCAGGCCGAGGCCTTCATCCAGCGACTGGACCAGCCCAACCTGCAATAGCGCATGGACGCCCCAGCCACGCTCGCAAAAGACGGGCGGCGCAAAAAACAATAACAACACGTGGAGCCATCGTAATGCCAGAACACCGCATTCACCGTGCTGTGAAACCACAGCGCTGCCTGCTCGCCTGCGCCATCGGCCTGCTCACGCTGCCCGCTGCCCAGGCGTTCGAAGTCGATACCGGCAATGAAAACTGGGCCGTGCGCTTCGACAATACCGTCAAGTACAACTATGGCGTGCGCACCGAAAGCGCCGACAAGCGCATGCTGGGCACGCCCAACAGCAACGACGGTGACTACAACTTCCGCAAGGCCGGCACCAACATCACCAACCGGGTCGACCTGCTGACCGAACTGGACGTGGTCTACCAGGGCAACACCGGGTTCCGCGTCAGCACCGCCAGCTGGTACGACAAGGCCTATGACAACACCGGTTCCAATAGCAACCCGTTCGTCAACGGCAACGGCGACCAGTCCGGCATCAACCCCAGCCTCAATGGCTTGCCCGGCACCGGTGTGCCGCTGGGCAGCCCGCACCTGAGCAACTACGCCCAGCGTTACTACAGCGGCCCGTCCGGTGAAGTGCTGGATGCCTTCGTGTTCTTCAGCCGTGAAGTCGGCGAGGCCTCGCAGGTCAGCGCCAAGCTGGGCCAGCACAACCTGTTCTGGGGTGAGACCCTGCTCAACCCGGTGCATTCGCTGAGCTACGGCCAGTCCGGCCTCGATCTGGCCAAGCTGGCCGCCTCGCCGGGCACCGAGGCCAAGGAGCTGTTTGTTCCGCGCAACCAGCTGTCGACCTCGTTCCTGGTCAACTCCGAACTGACCCTGGGCGCCCAGTACTTCTTCGACTGGGACGCAGCCCGCCTGCCCGAAGCCGGTACCTACTATGGCGGCTCGGACGTGGTAGGCGAGGGCGCCCAAAGCTTCCTGCTCGGCCACACCGGCACCCCGGGGCTGATCCCGGTGCGCGGCGCGCTGACCACCATCCGCCGTGGCCATGACCTGAAACCGGGCAAGAGCGGCGACTGGGGCATCATGGCCAAGTGGTCGCCCGAGTGGCTGGGCGGCACTCTCGGCTTCTACTACCGCAAGACCTCCGAAATCCTCCCGCAGGCCTGGCTCGACGCACGTGGCATGACCGTCGCCAACGGCCCGTTCGGCAACCCGCCGGGCAGCCGCCAGGGCGCGGTCGGCAACCTGTACAACTCGCTGCAAAGCACTACTTACCAGTTCGCCTACGCCGACGACATCGACATCTACGGCCTGAGCCTGTCCAAGGATGTGGGCGGCATCAGTGTCGGCAGCGACCTGAATATCCGCCACAACATGCCGCTGGCGAGCATCCCGGCAATCGTCAGCGCCCCCGGCCAGGGTGGCCTGGGCGGCGGCTTCGGCCTGCTGCCGGCACGCCTGCCCAGCAGCGGGGTGGTCTACGACCTGCCCAAGGATGGCGACAGCCTGAGCGCCACCGGTGACACCCTGCACTGGACCTTGAACGGCCTGATGACCATTGGTGACACGCCGCTGTTCGATTCGGCAACCCTGCTTGGCGAACTGTTCTACAGCAACCTGCTCAAGCTCGATAGCCACAACGAGGCCTTGTACAAGGGCAAGAGCAGCTACCGCGGCATCGACAAGGCTACCCGCGACAACTGGGGCATCGCCGTCAATTTTACCCCTACCTGGTACCAGGTGCTGCCGGGCATGGACCTGAGCATGCCGCTGTCGGTCAACGTTGGTCTGGACGGCGTGTCGCCGGTGCAGGGCGGTGGCGCCGAGAACACCGGCAACTATGCGGTAGGCGTGAGCGCCGCGATCTACAACCAGTACTTCGTCGACCTCAAGTACGTAGACAGTTTCGGTGAGACCAAAGCCTGCAAGGACGGCCAGACCGACGGCAGCACCCCCAACGCCCTGGACGGCGAACAGGATTACACCTGCTACGGCGGCGGCTACGCCTCCTTCTCCGGCGGTGGTGCCACCACCGAGGACCGTGGCGCCCTGTACCTGACCGTCAAGACGACCTTCTGAGTCGTGTTTCCTACAGCCTACACAGGAAGACAACCATCATGAATTTCGTACGTACCCTGCTGGCCTCGTGCCTTTCACTGGCCGCCCTGAACGCTGCCCAGGCCGCCGTCTCCAATGACCAGGCCGCACGCCTGGGCACCAGCCTCACCGCCATTGGCGCGGAAAAGGCCGGCAACGCCGATGGCTCGATCCCGGCCTACCAGGGCGGCCTGCTGACACCGCCGGCCAGCTACCAGAGCGGCGCCAGCATGCGCCCCGACCCGTTCGCCAGCGACAAGCCGCTGCTGGTCATCGATGGCAAGAACGCCGAGCAGTACAAGGGCCAGCTGACCGCTACCACCCTGGAACTGCTCAAGCGCTACCCTAGCTACCGCGTCGATGTGTACCCGACCCACCGCAGCGTGGCGCTGCCGCAAGCGGTACTCGACAACACCCGCAAGAACGCCACTGGCGCCAACAGCAAGGAGGGTGGCACCGCGGTAGACAACGTGCTGCCCGGCATACCGTTCCCGATCCCGCAGAACGGCGCCGAGGCCATGTGGAACTTCCTGCTGCGCTACCAGGGCGTGAGCATGACTGCCAAGTACGACTCGTGGAACGTCGACGCCGCCGGCAAGCCATCGCTGTCGACTACCGGCCAGGCCAATATCAGCTACCCGATCTACGAAGACATGGCCAAGCCGATCGGCGCCAAGGACACCTACTACCAGATGAAACTGGTGTACACCGGGCCCGCACGCCGTGCCGGCGAAGCGATGATGCTTCGCGATGCTGCCAACCCGCTGGTGCAGCCACGCAGCGCCTGGCAGTACCTGCCGGGCCAGCGCCGGGTCAAGCTGGCACCGAACCTGGCCTACGACACGCCCAACCCGGGTACCTCGGGTTCGGGTACCTACGATGACGTGTTCGTCTTCAACGGTGCGCTGGACCGCTACGACTGGACCCTGGTCGGCAAGCAGGAAATGTACGTGCCGTACAACACCTACCAACTGACCTACAACACCGACGTCAAGCAGGTGATCACCCCCAACCACCTGGCGCCACAGTTCGTACGCTGGGAGAAACACCGGGTGTGGGTGGTGGAAGGCAAGCTCAAGGACGGTGCACGCCATATCTACCACAAGCGCCGCTTCTACCTCGACGAAGACAGCTGGATCGCCCTGGCCTCGGACCAGTACGACGCCCGTGGCCAGCTGTACCGCGGCTCGTTCGCCTTCCTCACCCAGAGCTACGACAAACAGACCCCGGACGCCACGCCGTTCATGATCTACGACCTGATCGGCGGCACCTACAACCTCAATGGTGTAGTCGGAGCCTACGGCGGCATCCGCTACATCGACCCGCTGTCGAAAACCCAGTGGTCGCCCGAGTCGCTGGCCGGCAACGGCATCCGCTGAACGCACGGAGCATAGATGGCAATGTCTGTCTTCAAACGATGCAGCGTGGTCGTTCTGGCCTTGGCCGCGCTGCAGGGCGCGGCCCAGGCGGCGCCCTTCACCGATGTGCTGGACCTGCCCGCCATGCCCAGCGCCCTGGTCGCCAGCAGCGCCTTGCGCGATGTAACCCAAGCCGGGCAGCGCCTGGTTGCGGTGGGCCCGCGTGGGCACATTGTGTATTCCGATGACCACGGCGCGCACTGGCAGCAAGCCCAGGTGCCGGTCAGCGCCGACCTCAATGCCGTGAGCTTCGCCACGCCCGAACTGGGCTGGGCGGTGGGCCACGATGGCGTGGTGCTGCACAGCCGCGATGGCGGCGTGCACTGGCAGAAGCAGCTGGATGGCCGGGCGCTGGCCGAACAACTGCCGGGCACGGGTAGCGACAATGCCTTGCTCGACGTGTGGTTCAGCGATGCCCGCAATGGCTATGCGGTCGGTGTGTTCAACCTGCTGTTGCACACCGTTGACGGCGGCGAGCACTGGCAGCCCTGGCTCGACCACAGCGATAACCCGCAAGGCCTGCACCTGACCAGCCTGGCCGCGGTGGGGGACGAACTGTACATCACCGGTGAGCAAGGCCTGCTGCTGAAGCAGGACGGCGAGCGTTTCAGCCGTGTCGAAACACCCTACGCCGGCACACTGTTCGGGGCTGTCGGCAAGCCCGGCGTACTGCTGGTGTACGGCCTGCGCGGGCATGCCTACCGCAGCACCGACGGCGGCCGGCAATGGCAAGCGGTCAGCACCGGTGTGAACACCAGCCTTACCGCCGCCGGCGTCGACCGTGACGGCCAGCTGTGGCTGGCCAGCCAGGCCGGCGACCTGTTGCTCAGCCAGGATGATGGCGCCAGCTTCAGCCCGGTGCCGCAAAGCGCCCCTGGCCCGGTGACCGCGCTTGCCACCGATACCGGCAACGGCCTGGTACTGGTCGGCGAGCGGGGCGTGCGCAACCAGGCCGGTAACCCCACGCTGCACCCATAACAAGAGAAGACCCTGATGGCCGCTACCCGCCAAGAAACCCTGCCGGTAATCCGCAATCTCGACGATTTCGACCCACGTTCGGGCAACCGCCTGGAGCGCCTGGTGTTCAACCATCGCCTGCCGTTCCTGCTTTGCATGCTGCTGGCGACCCTGGTACTGGGCTACATGGCGTTGACCCGCCTGGAGCTACGCCCCAGTTTCGACAAGATGCTGCCGCAGAGCCATCCCTACATCCAGAACTACCTGGAAAACCGCCCATCGCTGCGTGGCCTGGGCAACGCGGTGCGGGTGGTGGTGGAGAACACCCAGGGCGACATCTACGACCCGGGCTACCTGCAGACCCTGCGCCACATCAACGACGAACTGTTCCTCAGCCAAGGTGTGGACCGGGCCTGGGTGAAGTCGCTGTGGAGCCCGGCGGTGCGCTGGACCGAGGTGACCGAGGAGGGCTTCCAGGGCGGCCCGGTGATGCCCGACGGCTATCAGGGCGCGGCGGGTGACATCGAGCAACTACGGCAGAACATCGAGCGCGCGAACATCGTCGGTAGCCTGGTGGCGCGCGACTTCAAGTCGAGCATGCTGATCGTGCCGCTGCTGGACCAGGACTCGGCCACTGGCAAAGGCCTCGACTACCACGCCTTCTCGCAAAAACTCGAACAACTGCGCAGCCAGTACCAGGCCAGCGGCCAGTACCGCATCCATGTCATCGGCTTTGCCAAGCTGATGGGTGACCTGATCGACGGGCTGATCCAGGTGATGGCGTTCTTCGCCCTGGCGGTGTTGACCAGCCTGCTGATCATCTACTGCTATACCCGTTGCGTGCGCAGCACCTTGCTGGTGGTGCTGTGTTCGCTGACTGCGGTGGTGTGGCAACTGGGCATCGTCGCCTGGCTGGGCTACGCCATCGACCCGTATTCGATCCTGGTGCCGTTCCTGATCTTCGCCATTGGCGTATCCCACGCGGCGCAGAAGATGAACGGCATCCTCCAGGACATCGGCCGTGGCACCCACCGCCAGGTGGCGGCGCGCTATACCTTCCGCCGCCTGTTCGTGGCCGGGGTGACCGCGTTGCTGGCCGATGCGGTGGGTTTTGCCGTGTTGATGCTGATCGACATCCCGGTGATCCAGGACCTGGCGATCACCGCCAGCATCGGCGTGGCGGTGCTGATCTTCACCTCGCTGCTGCTGATGCCGGTGGCGCTGTCTTATGCAGGTGTTGGCCGCAAGGCTGCCGAGCGGGCCCTGGAAATTGATGCTCGTTGGGGCTGCAACGCAGCCCCAATCAATCCATGGGGCCTGCTCCACCGCTTCACCGAACGCAAATGGGCCAGCGCCGCACTGCTGGTGGCCCTGGCCCTGGGCGCCCTTGGCATCTGGGGCAGCCTGCAGCTGAAAATCGGCGACCTCGACAGCGGTGCCCCCGAGCTGCGCGCCGACTCCCGCTACAACCTCGACAACGCCTACATCACCCAGCACTACGCGCTGTCCAGCGATACCTTCGCGGTCATGGTCAAGACCGCTCCGGAAGGCTGCCTGCAATACCAGACGCTGGTCCTTGCCGACCGCCTGGCCTGGCAGCTGCAGCAATTGCCGGGTGTGCAGACCACCGTGTCGCTGGCCAACGCAGTGCGCCAGATCACCGCAGGCACCTACGAAGGCAACCCGCGCCTGAACAGCCTGCAGCGCAATCAGGACGTGCTCAACTACGCCGCCCAGCAGGCCTCGGTCAACGCCCCGGAGCTGTTCAACAACGACTGCTCGCTGATGCCGGTAATCGCCTACCTCAAGGACCATCGCGCCGACACCCTGGCCCAGGTGGCCGCCGTGGCCGAGCGTTTTGCCCAGGTCAACAGCAGCACCAAACAGCAGTTCCTGCTGGCCGCCGGCAGCGCTGGCATCGAGGCCGCCACCAACGTGGTCGTCCGCGAGGCCAACCACCGCATGCTGTTGCTGGTGTACCTGGCGGTCACGCTGTTCTGCCTGTTCACCTTCCGCAGTTGGCGCGCCACGTTGGTGGCGATCCTGCCGCTGATGCTCACCTCGGTGCTGTGCGAGGCGCTGATGGTGGTCATGGGCATTGGCGTCAAGGTTGCCACCTTGCCAGTGATCGCCCTGGGCGTGGGCATAGGCGTGGACTACGCGCTGTACCTGCTCAGCGTGCAGCTGCACTACCAGCGCGCCGGGCTGAGCCTGGCCCAGGCCTACCAGAAAGCCGTGGCCTTCACCGGCCGGGTGGTGGGGCTGGTCGGCATTACCCTGGCGGCCGGCGTGGTCGGCTGGGCCTGGTCGCCGATCAAGTTCCAGGCCGACATGGGCCTGCTGCTGACCTTCATGTTCCTGTGGAACATGCTCGGCGCGCTGGTGCTGATTCCTGCGTTGTCGCATTTCCTCCTGCGTGGCCAGGCCGCCCCGGCGCCTGCCGAGGCCCAGGCCACGCCGCTTCCGCAAACCCAAGAAACCGAGTGCTCGCCTCATGTCTGATTACCGTGCACCACTGCGCGACATGGATTTTCTGTTCAACGAAGTGTTCGACATCCCGGCCTGGTGGGCGCAAACGCCCGCCCTGGCCGAGCAGGTCGATGGCGACACTGCCCGGGCCGTGCTGGAACAGGCCGGCAGGCTGATTGCCGAGGTGGTGGCGCCGCTCAACCGCAGTGGCGACGAGCAGGGCTGCCGCTGGGAGGCCGGCCAGGTGCGTACCCCTGACGGCTTCGCTGACGCCTACCGGGCATTCGCCGCGGATGGCTGGGTGGGCGTGGCCGGCGCCCCTGAGTACGGGGGCATGGGCATGCCGAAAGTGATCGGCGCCCAGCTCGAAGAAATGCTCAATGCCGCCAATCTGTCGTTCGGCCTGTACCCGATGCTGACCGCCGGGGCTTGCCTGGCGCTGCTCAACCATGCCAGCGAGCCGTTGAAGGCGCTGTACCTGCCGCCCATGTACCAAGGGCGCTGGACCGGTTCGATGTGCCTGACCGAGCCGCATGCTGGCACCGACCTGGGCCTGATTCGCACCCGCGCCGAGCCGGTTGCCGATGGCCGTTATCGCATCAGCGGGACCAAGATCTTCATCACTGGCGGTGAGCAGGACCTGACCGAGAACATCATCCACCTGGTGCTGGCGCGGCTGCCGGATGCGCCCGCCGGGCCCAAGGGCATCTCGCTGTTCCTGGTGCCCAAGGTGCTGGTTGACGCCGACGGCGCGCTGGGTGAGGCCAATGCGGTGAGTTGCGGTTCGATCGAGCACAAGATGGGTATCAAGGCCTCGGCCACCTGCGTGATGAACTTCGACGGTGCAATCGGCTACCTGGTGGGCGAGCCGAACAAAGGCCTCAACGCGATGTTCACCATGATGAACTACGAGCGCCTGGGCGTAGGTATCCAGGGCCTGGCCCTGGGCGAACGCTCCTATCAGGGCGCCATCGCCTATGCCCGTGATCGCCAGCAGGGTCGTGCACCGAACGGCGCCGAAGCACCGGAGCAAAGCGCTGACCCGATCATCGTCCACCCGGACGTGCGGCGCATGCTGCTGACCATGAAAGCGCTGAACGAAGGCGGGCGGGCCTTTTCCACCTATGTGGCGCAGCAGCTGGACCTGGCCAGATACAGCGAGGCCCCGGTCGCGCGCGCGCAGGCCGAGGCCAGGGTGGCGTTGCTCACGCCGGTGGCCAAGGCCTTTCTGACCGACATGGGGCTGGAGACCACCGTGCACGGCCAGCAGGTGCTGGGCGGTCATGGCTATATCCGTGAGTGGGGCCAGGAGCAGCTGATCCGCGACTGCCGCATCACCCAGATCTACGAAGGCACCAATGGTATCCAGGCCCTCGACCTGGTGGGGCGCAAGCTGTTTGCCGATGGCGGCCAGGCCTATCGCAGCGTGTCCGACGAAATCAGCGCCTTTGTCGAAGCGCTGCCCGCGGCGTGCACCGAGTTCGGCGCGCCGCTGCTGGCTGCCGTGCGCAACCTCGACGATCTGAGCGCCTGGTTGCTCGACCGGGCCCAGGGTAACCCGCGCGAGCTTGGCGCGGCGGCGGTGGAGTATCTGCAGGTATTTGGCTACACCTTCTACGCCTACCTGTGGGCACGCATGGCCGTGGCATGCCAACAACATACGGCCCCCGAGCCGTTCCACCTGAGCAAGCTGGGCACCGCGCGTTTCTACTTTGCCCGCTTGCTGCCACGCATTCATTCGCTTAGCGCCAGCGTCAGGGCCGGTAGCGATAGCCTGTATCTGCTCGAGGCCGGGCAACTATGAAGGCCGCCGACATGATCACCACGCGCGTCATGCCCGCGGCCGAGCAGGCCTACGCCTATCCGCTGCTGATCAAGCGCCTGCTGCTGTCGGGCGTGCGCTACCAGCCCAATCAGGAAATCGTCTACGCCGACAAGCTGCGCTACACCTACACCATGTTGCTCGAACGCATCCAGCGGCTCGCCAATGTGCTGACTGCCGCCGGGGTCAAGCCTGGCGACACCGTGGCCTTGCTCGACTGGGACAGCCACCGGGCGCTGGAGTGCTTCTTTGCCGTGCCGATGCTGGGTGCGGTGCTGCACACGGTGAACGTACGGCTGTCCACCGAGCAGGTGCGCTACACCATGAACCATGCCGAGGATCGCCTGGTGCTGGTGCATGACGACTTCCTGCCATTGATGGCGCAGTTACGCGAGCACTTGCCGACGGTCGAGGGCTTCATCCGCCTTGGTGACGGCGGCCCCGTGATGCAGGGCGTGCCGTTGCTGGGCGAGTACGAAGCGTTGCTGGCGGCTGCCGAGCCGCAGTTCGACTTCGCCGATTTCGACGAGCACTCTCTGGCCACGCTGTTCTACACCAGCGGTACCACCGGCAACCCCAAGGGCGTGTACTTCAGCCACCGGCAACTGGTGCTGCATACCCTGGTCGAGCAGGGCACCCTGGCTGCCTGTGGGGAGGTGCCGCTGCTGCGCAGCGGCGACGTCTACATGCCCATCACGCCGATGTTCCACGTGCATGCCTGGGGCGTGCCCTATGTGGCTACGGCGTTGGGCATCAAGCAGGTCTACCCCGGGCGCTACGAGCCCAACCGCCTGGTGCGCCTGTACCGCGACGAGGGCGTGACGTTTTCCCACTGCGTGCCCACGGTGCTGCAGATGATGCTCGACAGCGAGGAAGGGCGCCGCGCCAATCTGACCGGCTGGAAGATGCTGCTGGGCGGCAGCGCCCTGACCCTGGGCCTGGCGCAACGCGCCAGCGAGCGCGGCATCAGTGTGCATTGTGGCTACGGCATGTCGGAAAGCTGCCCGCTGCTCAGCATCACCCACCTGAGCGCCGACCTGCTGGCACTGCCCATGGCGCAACAGTTGCCGCTGCGGATCGATGCCGGTGTACCGATTGCCCTTGTGGACCTGCGCATCGTCGACGCTGAAGGCAATGATGTGCCCCGCGATGGTGAAAGCCTGGGTGAAATCGTGGTGCGTGCGCCATGGCTGACCCAGGGCTACCTGCACGAACCGGAGCAGGGCGCCGCGTTGTGGCTGGGGGGCTGGATGCACACCGGTGACCTGGCCTGCATTGACCCGGCGGGTGTGGTGCGTATTCGTGACCGGATCAAGGATGTGATCAAGACCGGTGGCGAGTGGGTCAGCTCGGTGGCACTGGAAAACCTGATCAGCCAGCATCCGGCCGTCGCGTCGGTGGCAGTGATCGGCATTCCGGACCCGCAGTGGGGTGAACAACCGTTGGCCTTGGTGGTCCGTTGTGACGGCATGCAGTTCGACCAGGCGGCATTGGCCGGGCACCTGCAGCCGTTTGTCGACAGCGGGCACCTGAACAAATGGGCGATACCGCGGCAGCTGCGTTGCGTGGACGAGATCCCCAAGACCAGTGTTGGCAAGATCGACAAGAAGCGGATCCGGCAGGCATTTCTCTGAACGCTGACAGGACTGGCTGATGGGCACCTGTGGGAGCCGGCATGCTCGCGGAGCAGGCGACGCGGTGGATGGCACCGGCTGCGCCGGTGTTCACGGCTAAACCCGCTCCCACAGATATGGCGCATTCCTTCAGCTGGTGGGAGCCCTGTGGGAGCGGGCATGCCCGCGAAGCAGGCGACGCAGTGGATGGCACCGGCTGCGCCGGTGTTCGCGGGCGCGCCCGCTCCCACAGGTATGGCGCATTGCTTCAGCTGGTGGGGGCCCTGTGGGAGCGGGCATGCCCGCGAAGCAGGCGACGCGGTGGATGGCACCGGCTACGCCGGTGTTCGCGGGCGCGCCCGCTGCCACATTGCTTGAGCAAGAAAGCGGATGCAGGCGGGGCTGTGGATGCGTACAGTAGGTTGATCGCAACCTGGCAGGAACCCGCTTATGTCCAGCGCATTCACCTTCATGCAGTCGCCCGTCGGCACCTTGACCCTGGTAGCACGTGGCGAGTGCCTGGCAGCCGTACTCTGGGAGGAGGAGCGGGAAAACCGTGTGCGCCTTGGCGCCCTGCACCGTGACGACCAATGCCCGGTACTGCTGGAAACCGCCCGCCAGCTCGGCGAGTACTTTGCCGGCAAACGTCAGCGTTTCGAACTGGCGCTGGATTTTGCCGGCACCGAATTTCAGCGCCAGGTGTGGGCCGCGCTGCTGGCGATACCGTTCGGAGAGACCCGCAGCTACAGCGACATCGCCCGGCAGATCGGCAACCCCAGCGCGGTGCGTGCAGTCGGCGCCGCCAATGGTCGCAACCCGATCTCTATCATCGCCCCGTGCCATCGGGTAATTGGTGCTTCGGGCAGCCTCACCGGCTTTGCCGGCGGCCTGGCCGCCAAGCAGTACCTGCTAGCGCTGGAGGGCCGGCAAAGCCTGGCGCTGGACCTGTAAGGTGTCAGAACCAGCTGGCGACCAGGCAGGCCAGCACGGCCAGCGCCGTGCCGGCCATCAGGGTGTACTGCCGATGGGCACGGCGTGCATGGGGCTTGACGGCGCGCAGGTACTCGCCGGGTGTCGGTGCATCGGGCCGGTGGCGCAACCCCTCGGCCACATCGGCTAGTTGCCCCTGAATGAGCAAACCAGTCAGGTAGTAAGT
This sequence comes from Pseudomonas sp. p21, assembly GCF_001642705.1. Lineage (NCBI taxonomy): Bacteria > Pseudomonadati > Pseudomonadota > Gammaproteobacteria > Pseudomonadales > Pseudomonadaceae > Pseudomonas > Pseudomonas sp. p21. The sequence continues at coordinate 208,292 of NZ_LWBV01000009.1, read as the reverse complement.
ACAGGCATAGCTCAGCAACGCCAGAAACAGGTAGATCATGCCGGGTGCGGGTCCAGGGGTACCGCCATGGCACTGGCGTTGGCGGTGTCTAGCACGATCAGCCCTTCGCTGTGGTCGTCCAGGCTGGCCAGCAAACGCCCCTGGCTGTCCCACGCCGCCGAGCCTCCGGCGCCGATGAAGGTGTCGGCCGGCCCCACGCAGTTGGCCAGTAACACCGGCATGCCCAGTTCGCGAGCCACCTCGGGGTAGTGCAGGTAACCCTCGTGGATGCCCTTGGCAGTTTTCGCCACGCTGACCAGGTACAGGTCGGCGCCGTGTTCCCGCGCTGCGGCCGCATGCGCCATGAACATCGATTCGTAGCAGATTGCAGGCGCTACCCGGTGCGCGCCCACCTGCAGCAGCAAGGCTTGATCGCCTGGGGTGAACCACGGCAATTCATCATCATGCAGGCGCCGCTTGGCATAGGCCTGGCGCGGAACCCCGGGGCTGAGGATTGGCATGCCGATGCGGATGCCATCGGGTGCCGGTAGTGGCAGGCCCACGGCGACGGTGATACCCAGCCGGTCGCAGGCTGCCTGGAGCGGGTCCAGCCGTGCCGAGCTGACGGGCAGGGCAGCCTGGCGCGCGAGGCTTGGCTCATAGCCGGTCAGCGACAGTTCGGGGAACACCACCAGTTCGGCGCCCAGGGCCGCGGCCTGCTCGACGCAGGCCAGGTGGCGTTCGAGGTTGGCTTGCACATCGCCCTTGAGCGACGCCAGTTGCACGGCGCACAACTTCATGAAAAACCCTTCCCTGGTACAGGTTGAAGGGCCGAGCATACTACTGGCACCAAGGCCTGTTCCAGTGAAGGGTTTTTCAGGATGCCGGGTGGACGGCGAAGCGCTGGCGGAACCAGTCGTTGAGCATGGCCTTCTCGGCATACAGGCGGTCGCTGCTGCTGGCGACCCGGCCCGGGCGGCTGAGGTACATCTTGTCACTGACCCGTTCCTGCGCCTGCTGGTCGGGTTTGCCCGGTTGGCTGAGGGTGTAGCTGAGGTCGATGGTCGGCCAGGTGATTTCGCGCATGAAGCGTACATCGTAGGCCTGGCTGTGCCAGGGTTCGAAGCGCCCGGCCAGGTCGATGTCGCGGATGTCGATGACCAGTTGCTGGCCGGGTTGCAGGTAGCGTTGGCCAAGCTTCTGCAAGTACTGGGTCAGGGTGTTCATCACATAGGCGTCGGCGCCACGCTCGTACCCGTGGCTGTCGAGGCTGGCATCGCGGAATTTTTCCGGGTGGTCGAAACGCACCTCGACCTGCGCGGCCGGGGCACCTTGTGCCATGCTGTCCAGTGACAGCACCATGAGCACGGCACACACGAGGGCGGTACGCATGATGCACCTCCGGAGTGGTTGGCTGTGCCTCCATTTTACCCCTGGCATGGCGGCACCAGCAGAGGAAGATTGTAATGGGACGGTTTCGGCGTCTGATTGCCAACCTGCGGGGACGTGACCTGGCGGTGGGCGATATCCATGGTCACTTCCAGCGCCTGCAGCAATGCCTGGATGCGGTGGGGTTCGATCCGGCCGTGGACCGCCTGTTCAGCGTGGGTGACCTGGTCGACCGTGGCCCGGAAAGCGAAGCGGCGCTGGAATGGCTCGCGCAGCCCTGGTTCCATGCCGTGCAAGGTAATCATGAGGCCCTGGCAATTACCCGCGTACGCGGCGGGCGGCTCGATCTGGACATGTATCGCGCCGCCGGGGGGCGCTGGTTTCTTGACCTTCCGCGAAGCGAGCAGTTGCGTTTCGTAGAGCGCTTCGAGAAGCTGCCGATTGCGATAGAGGTTGAAAGTGCAGCGGGTCTGGTAGGCCTGCTGCATGCCGACAGCCCGTATGCCGATTGGGCAGTATTAAGGACCTGGCTGGAACTGTATGACGACCCTGAAGTACGGGAAGTGTGCCAGTGGTCGCGGCGACGGCTGAAGGTAGGCGATACCCAGCCCGTGCAGGGCCTGCGGGCCTTGTTGGTGGGCCACACGCCGGTGCTGGAAGCCAAGCTGCTGGGCAACGTCTGGCACCTGGACACCGGGGGCTGGGCCAGTGGCCATTTCACCCTGATGGACATGCGGACCTTGCAACTGGTCAGCCCCAGGCCAGGTGAGACAGCAATGCCGCAGCCAATAGCACCAACATGACCCCGGAGCCCCGCTCCAGCCACGGCAGGCTGCGGGCGAAGCGCCGCAGCACCAGCGGGTTGCCGATGGCCACGGCAACCAACAGGTCCCAGAGCAGCACGATGCTGAACATCCACATGGCGTAGGTTGCTTTCCAGGCAATGCTGGCGTTGGCGACCATGCTGACCAGGCTGGCATAGAACAGCGCATTCTTGGGGTTGAGGATACCGGACAGGAACCCCATGCCCAATCCCCGCCACCACCCCTGGACTGTTTGCTTGCCAACGACGGAGCCCAGACTGGTTTGCCCGGCATGGCGCAGGAACAGGGTGCCGATGTACAGCAGGTAGCCAGCCCCGGCCAGTTGCAGAAGGGTGAACGGCAGGCTGCCTTCCTGTAGTGCCGACAGCCCGGTGAAAGCCATGGCGATGAAAACGCCATTGGCCAGGGCGATGCCCAGGCAGGCGCCGCTGGCAACCCGCCAGCCACTACTGACCGAGGTACGTGCGACCAGGAAGAAGTCCGGGCCGGGAGAGAGCAGGGCGAGGAAGTGGGCGAGGGCGATGATCAGGAATTGTTCCATTGGGGTGGGCGGCTCTGGCGGAAAAGCCGAACTCTGCCCTTCGGCGTACAGGCCGTATTGAACAATATTGCAGGCTCATTGCCGGGGCTGCTGCGCAGCCCTTTCGCGACACAAGGCCGCTCCCACATTGAACGGCGTACGCAGCACCTGCGGTCGCGAAAGGGGCGCAAAGCGCCCCATGGTCTCAGAGTCCGTGCAAATCCCGATACTGCCCTGGCGTCACCCCCACATGGGCCTTGAACACCCGCTGGAAATGACTCTGGTCGGCAAACCCGAGCCGATAGGCCACCTCAGCCAGGGCCTGCCCCTCGCTCAGCAGCTGGCGCCCACGGTTGACCCTGGCATTGAGCAGGTAGGCATGCGGCGTAAACCCGGTAGCCGCGCGAAATGCGCGAATCAACTGGTAGCGCCCAAGCCCGGCCTGCCGTGCCAGTACCGCCAGGCTCAACTGCGCCGGGTCCTGGCCTTCGATGTGCGCGATCAGCCCACTCAGCTCGCTCGCCTCCAGGGCAGGTGCCGGCGCCAGCGGCGCGTGCCTGGCAAAGTCCAGGTCACCCAGAAAGGCAATCAGCGCCGCATCCTTCTCACCATTGCTGGCGTTGGAGAACAGCAGACTGTTCAGTTCGCAGAACTGCCGATACACCTCCGGCACCTGGCAGATACGTGCCGGCTCGCCGGGCCCGGTAGCCTCCAGCCCGGACTCCAGGCGCAGCTGCGCCAGCCAGTCGGCATCCACATGCAGCATCTGGTAGCTCCACGCTTGCCCGGGCTCGGGGTTGCAGGCATGTACCCGGTGGGCCGGGACCAGCACCAGCGTGCCGGGCGTCAGGCATTGCTGGCCGTTGCCGGCACCGGTGAAATGACTGTGGCCGGCATCCACCACACCGATGGAAAACGTCGGGTGGCTGTGGGCCTTGTAGCAGGCGCGGCTATGGCAGGCGCGGCGGCTTTCGACATGCGGCAGGGCCGGGTCGCGCCACAGCGCGGCATGGGAGCGGGGCATCACAGGGTCCTCGGTATGCCCGGCAGCTTATCAGGCGCTGCGCACCCATACAGTTTTTTCCGCTGGCTGTAACTTGACCGCACGGCCCGGTACCCGCCGAAATAGACGGCTGTTGCCAAAGGAAAACAATTATGGACCTTTCAAGCCTGCTGCTTTTCATTCCCGCCTGTTTCGCCCTGAACATGGCGCCGGGGCCGAACAACCTGCTGTCGCTGCACAATGCCAGCCGCTACGGCCTGCGCACGGCCTGCGTGGCCGGTGGCGGACGCATCGTCGCCTTCAGCGGCATGATCGCCCTGGCGGCCATGGGCCTGGCCGTGGTGCTGCACACCAGCGAATACCTGTTCCTGGCCATCAAGTTGGCGGGGGCTGCCTACCTGTTCTATATCGCCTGGCAACTGTGGCGGGCACCGGTGGGCGAGGCGGCGGTGGCAGGTGATCAGCCGCGCGGCACCTGGCGCTTGGTACGCCAGGAGTTCTGGATGGCCGCCGGCAACCCGAAGGCTATCCTGATCTTCACCGCGTTCCTGCCGCAGTTCGTTTCGGTCGGCAGTACCACTCCGGTAAGCGAGCAGTTCCTCTGGCTGGGTGCGTTGTTCCTGTTGCTGGAATGGGCCGCCATCGCCATCTACGCCGGCCTGGGGGCGTACATGCAGCGCTGGTTCAGCCAGCCCGGCCCGCGCCGGTTGTTCAACCGGGTCAGCGCCTCCTTGCTGGGTTGCGCAGGTCTGGGTCTGCTGGCTGCGCGTCGCGCTTAATCGCGGTAGAAGGTCTGCACCAGGTGGTAGCCGAACTTGCTCTTGATCGGCCCATGTACCACGCGCAGGGGCTTCTTGAAGATCACCTGGTCAATGGCGCCGACCATCTGCCCGGGGCGGATTTCACCCAGGTCGCCGCCCCGCTTGCCCGAAGGGCAGATGGAGAATTTTTTCGCGAGCACGTCGAAAGCCTCGCCATTGGCGATGCGCTGCTTGAGCTTTTCGGCTTCATCAGCGGTCTTGACCAGGATGTGGCGGGCTTGGGCTTTCATGGGGTACCTGTGCTTCAGGGGCGAAAAAGGCGCGCATTATGCCTGATCGAGCCGGGTTGAGGCCATTGTGGGAGCGGCCTTGTGTCGCGATAGGGCTGCAAGGCAGCCCCAGGATTTCAGCAGCGATGCATGAACTTCTGGGGCCGCCCTGCGGCCCTATCGCGACACAAGGCCGCTCCCACAATGACGGTGAATACCTTCATTATGGGGTACGCAACTCCTCGCGATCCCGAAACTGCTCCAGCGCCTCGGGGTTGGCCAGGGCATCGGTGTTCTTCACCGGCAGGCCATGCACCACATTGCGAATCGCCAATTCCACCAGCTTGCCGCTGATGGTACGCGGGATGTCATCGACCTGGGCGATCACCGCCGGGACATGGCGGGGCGTGGTGTACTGGCGGATCACCTGGCGGATGTGCTGGCGCAGGGGCTCATCCAGTTTCAGGCCGTCACGCAGGCGAACGAACAGCACCACCCGCACATCGCCTTGCCAGTCCTGGCCGATGGCCACGCTTTCCAGCACCTGCTCGACCTTTTCCACCTGGCGGTAGATCTCCGCCGTGCCAATGCGCACCCCGCCCGGGTTGAGCACGGCATCGGAGCGGCCGTGGATCACCAGCCCGCCATCGGCACGCTGTTCGGCATAGTCGCCTTGGGCCCACACCCCCGGGAACTGGCTGAAGTAGGCATCGTGGTAACGGCTGCCGTCCGTATCCTTCCAGAACCCCAGTGGCATGGACGGGAAGTTGCGCGTGCACACCAACTCGCCTTTTTCGCCCTGCACCGGCTGGCCGTGCTCGTTCCACACCTCCACTGCCATGCCCAGGCCCTTGCACTGGATTTCGCCACGGCGCACCGGCAAGGTCGGGTTGCCCAGCACGAAACAGGAGACGATATCGGTGCCGCCGGACATCGACGCCAGGCACAGGTCGGCCTTGATCTTGCGGTACACGTAGTCGTAGCTGTGTGGCGACAGTGGCGAGCCGGTGGACAGTAGCAGGCGCAAGCTCGCCAGGCGGTGGCTTGCCGCAGGCTCCAGGCCCGCCTGCTCCAGCGCCGCCAGGTACTTGGCGCTGGTACCGAAGGCCTGGATGCCCTCGGCGTCGATCAGGTCCAGCAGCCGCTCGGGGCCGGGGTGGAAGGGCGAGCCGTCGTATAGCACCAGCGTGGCGCCCACCGCTAGGCCGCTGGCCAGCCAGTTCCACATCATCCAGCCGCAGGTGGTGTAGTAGAACAGCACGTCATCGGCCTTCAGGTCGTTGTGCAGGCCATGTTCCTTCAGGTGCTGCAACAACACGCCGCCGGCGCGGTGGACGATGCACTTGGGCACACCGGTGGTGCCGCTGGAGTACAGGATGTACAGCGGGTGGTCGAAGGGCAGCGGGGTGAAGCTGGGGTCGCCGCCAGGCTGAAAGAACTCATCCCACAGGCTGACGTTGGCGGCCAGGAACTCGTCGGCGCGCGTACCACTGCGGGTATGGGGCACCACGATCAGCCGCTCCAGACCGGGCAACTGCGCGCACACCTGGTTCACCTTGTCCACCTGGTCGATGTTTTTGCCGGCGTACTGGTAGCCGGCGCAGGCGATCAGCAGCTTGGGCTCGATCTGGCCGAAGCGGTCGATGATGCCGTGTACGCCGAACTCCGGCGAGGAACTGGACCAGACCGCACCGAGGCTGGTGCAGGCAAGCATGGCGACCAGTGTCTGCCAGGTATTGGGCATGACGGCGGCTACCCGGTCGCCGGGGACGATGCCGGCGGCCTTGAAGGCTTTTTGCAGGCCGGCCACCTGGGCGGCCAGCTGGGCATGGGTGAACTGCTGGCGTTGGCCGTCTTCGCGCACGGCGACCAGGGCCGGGCGGTCGTCGCGGCGGCGCAGCAGGTGTTCGGCGAAGTTGAGGGTGGCGTTGGCGAACCACTGGGCATCGGGCATCTGCGGCCCTTCGCTGAGCACCTGGCTCGGCGGTGTATGCCAGTGAACGTGGAAATAGTCGGCAAGGGTTTGCCAGAAGGCAGGGCGCTGCTCGATGCTCCAGCGGTGCAGCGCCTGGTAGTCGTCGAGTTGCAGGTTGTAGCGCAGGTTGACCCGGCGGCGGAAGGCATCCATCCGGCTGGCCTCGATCTGCGCCGTGGAGGGGCGCCAGAGCACATCGTTCATGCCGAACCTCCAGGTGATCATTTGGATTCGACGGCCTATTCGCGGGCACGCCCGCTCCCACAGGTACAGCGTAGACATCCAGCCTAGTGATATCCTGTGGGAGCGGGCGTGCCCGCGAAGAAGCCCCCTGGCAGCAGGGGCTTGCGCGTTACTCTACTTTAGCCTTTTGCACGTCCTGCGACGCGGTCCAGACGCGGTAGCGCACTTCGACATCCTTGGGCACATACACCACCACCGGTAGCTTGCTGTTGTAGCGCAACATGAAGCCTTCACCGACCACCGGCACGAAGGCCTCGGTCTTCTTGCCATCGGGGCAGGCCATCAATGTGCTGACCGGGCCGCTGACCTTGTCCAGGCGGTAGTAGCTGTAGCCCCAGCCTTCCAGGGTGCGTTCCTCCAGGCTGCCGCCCAGGCGCTGGCGATTGCAGTCCACCTTCAGGGTCTTGCCGGCGAGGATTTCCAATTGATAGGCCGATTCATCAGCCTGGGCCGGCAGGTGGATGACCTGCCGGGTGAAGCCTTTTTCCGCCTCGGGGTAGGGCGCGACGTCCTTCAGGCTGGCTGCCATCGCGGGTGCGGCGGCAGCCAGGGTCAGGGCCAGGATCGCGGTCATCGGGGTTGGGCGCATAGGGCCTCCTTGCTGATAAACGAATGCAAGACCGCCGCCAGGCCCAGGCCGCCCGTCACTGGGCCAACCAGCCACCATCGACGTTCCAGGCGGCACCGCGAACCTGGCTACCGGCCTCGCTGCACAGGAATAGTACCAGCTCACCCAGGTGTTCGGGGGTGACGAAGGCCAGTGATGGCTGTTTTTCTGCCAGCAGATCGTGCTGCGCTTGCAGCGGATCGCCACCGTTGGCAGCACGATCGTCGATCTGCTTCTGTACCAACGGGGTCAGCACCCAGCCAGGGCAGATGGCGTTGCAGGTGACGTTGCTGGTGGCGGTTTCCAGGCCCACCACCTTGGTCAGGCCGACCACGCCGTGCTTGGCCGCCACATAGGCCGCCTTGCCGGTCGAGCCGACCAGGCCATGCACCGAGGCGATGTTGATGATGCGCCCCCAATTGCGCGTGCGCATGCCGGGCAGGGCCAGGCGCGTACCATGGAACACGGCCGACAGGTTGAGGGCGATGATCTTGTCCCAGCTTTCCGGCGGGAACTGCTCCACCGGCGCCACATGCTGGATCCCGGCATTGTTGACCAGGATGTCGACGCCGCCAAACTCGCGCTCGGCCAAGGTGAACAGGGCTTCGATCTGGGCCACCTCCGACAGGTCGGCCGGGTGATGGGCTACCTTCACCCCGTGCCGGGCGATCTCGGCCAGCGCCGGTGCCGGGTCGCCGAAGCCGTTGAGCATGATGTTGGCGCCTGCGCGGGCCAGCACCTGGGCAATGCCCAGGCCTATGCCGCTGGTGGATCCGGTGACGAGTGCAGTCTTGCCTTTGAGGGTCATGCAAAGCTCCTTAGACGATGCCGGTGGCGTAGAACGTGGCGATGACCACGAACACCGCCAGGGTCTTGATCAGGGTAATACCGAAAATGTCCTTGTAGGCCTCGCGATGGGTCAGCCCGGTTACGGCCAGCAAGGTGATGACCGCGCCGTTGTGCGGCAGGGTGTCCATGCCGCCGCTGGCCATGGCAGCCACCCGGTGCAGCACTTCGAGCGGGATGTTGGCGGCATTGGCGGCGGCGATGAAGCTGTCGCCCATGGCCGCCAGGGCGATGCTCATGCCGCCCGAGGCAGAGCCGGTGATGCCGGCCAGCAAGGTCACGGTGATGGCTTCGTTGACCAGCGGGTTGGGGATGCCGCGCAGGGCATCGGCCAATACCAGGAAGCCCGGCAGCGAGGCGATTACCGCGCCAAAACCGTATTCCGAGGCGGTATTCATGGCCGCTAGCAAGGCACCGCCCACGGCGCTTTTGCTGCCTTCGGCCAGGCGGGAGCGGATGGCGCCGAAGGCACACACCAGCACCATCAGGATGCCTACCAGCAACGCCGCCTGCACTGCCCAGATGGCGGTGAGCTTGGCCACATCGCTTTGCACCGGCGCGCTCATGCCGGGCAATTGCAGGCTGTGGCTGGGGCCGTACCATTGCGGGATCCAGTGGGTGAACAGCAGGTTCATCACCCCAACCAGCAGCAGCGGCGACAGGGCCAGCCAGGGGTTGGGCAGGGCCAGGTCGGCAGCGGTTTCCGGCTCGTTGCGCAAGTCGCTGCCATAGCCTTCGCCGGCGCGCAGGGCCTTGTTGCGCTGGCGTTGCAGGTAGGCCATGCCGACGCAGAACACGAACAGCGTGCCGATCAGGCCCAGCCAGGGCGCGGCCCAGGCGGTGGTGTTGAAGAAGGTGCTGGGGATGATGTTCTGGATCTGCGGGGTACCGGGCAGGGCGTCCATGGTGAACGAGAACGCGCCCAGGGCAATGGTTGCCGGGATCAGGCGCTTGGGGATATTGCTCTGGCGGAACATCTCGGCAGCGAACGGGTACACCGCGAACACCACCACGAACAGCGAGACACCGCCGTAGGTGAGCAGGGCGCAGACCAGCACGATCACCAGCATTGCCTGGCGGGTGCCGAGCACGCGGATGGCGGCGGCAACGATCGAGCGGGAAAAGCCGGACAGCTCGATCAGCTTGCCGAACACGGCGCCCAGCAGGAACACCGGGAAGTAGAGCTTGATGAAACCGACCATTTTCTCCATGAACACCCCGGTGAATGCGGGGGCCACGGCGGATGGGTCGGTGAGCAGTACCGCGCCGAGGGCGGCGATGGGGGCAAAGAGGATTACGCTGTAGCCACGGTAGGCAGCCAGCATCAGCAGGGCCAGCGCGGCAAGGGCGATGAGCACGGTCATCGGGGTGGGTCTCCTGGGTGAGTCTTGTTTTTATCGGTGAGCAGGAGGTAGCGGGAATCGTGCCAGTTTTTAACTCGTTGATTTATATGGGTATTTTGTTTTCTTGTGATTTTTTGTCTCTGACTTGAGACGTTGCGGCCGCTTTGCGGCCCATCACTACACAAGGCCGCTTCTACAAGTGAACCGCGAACTCCTGTAGGAGCGGCCTTGTGTCGCGATCAAGGGCAAAGCCCTCGCGACAATCTTGAAATGGAAACAAAAGTCTCCAATCAGAGACCAAGTGCTACCATCTTCTTGTACAGCGTCGACCGCCCCAGTCCCAACGCCGACGCAGCTTCCGGTACATTTCCCGCATGTTCGGCCAGTGCCCCGGCAATCAGCTCCCGCTCAAACGCCTCACAGGCCTCACGGTAAGTCAGCCGCACAGGCTTAGCCGCGACCGGGCTCAACGGCCCCAATGCCGCCCGTAGATCCGCCACCCCCAGCCGCGGCTGGTCCGCCAGCAGCGTGGCCCGCTCAAGCACATTGCGCAGCTCGCGAATGTTCCCCGGCCATGCATGCCGCGCCAATAGCTGCTGCGCTTCGGCCTCCAACTCGTACTGGCTGCCCAGCTCACCCAATATGGACTCGCACAGCGCCGGCAGGTCCTCCAGCCGGTCCCGCAGTGGCGGTACCTCGATCGGCAGCACATTCAGCCGGTAATACAGGTCGGCGCGGAATGCCCCGCGGGCAATGGCGGCCTGCAGGTCGATGGAGGTGGCGGCAATGATGCGCACATCGCTGCGCAGCATCTGGTTCGAGCCTACCGGCTCATACTCCTTTTCCTGTAGCACCCGTAACAGCTTGCTCTGCAGGGCCAGTGGCATGTCGCCGATCTCGTCGAGGAACAGCGTGCCGCCTTCGGCCAGTTGCAGCTTGCCGCTGCGGCCCTTGCGATCAGCGCCGGTAAAGGCGCCGGGGGCGGTGCCGAAGAACTCGGCTTCCAGCAGTGTCTCGGGGATCGCCGCACTGTTGATGCTGACGAACGCCTTGTGCGCCCGCGCCGACGCCGCGTGGATGGCATGGGCCAGCAGTTCCTTGCCGGTGCCGGTTTCGCCCAGCAGCAATACCGGCGAATCACTGCTCGCGCCACGCCGGGCGCGGCGCTTGGCTTCCAGGCAAGCGGCGCTGCTGCCGACGAACTGGGCGAAGCTGTACTTGGCCTGGCGGGCGCGCAACTGGGAGCGGGTCGAGGCCAGCTCCTGCTGCATGCTGGAGTAGCGTTTGAGCAGCGGCGACAGGCTGCGCAACTCATCGAACAGGGCAAAGCCGATGGCGCCGATCAGCGCGCCCTGGTCGTCGTGGATGGGCAGGCGCATCACCACCAGCGGCTCGTTCGGGGTGTCGAGCATGTCCAGCAGTATCGGCCGGCCATTGCTCACCACCTCGCGCATCAGGCTGCCCGGGATCACCGCCTCGCACGGCTGGCCGATGGCACTGGCGGCGTCGGCCAGGCCAAAGCGCCGGGCGTAGCGCTCGTTCATCCAGACGATACGCGCCTGGCGGTCGACGATTACCGTGCCCTCGCTGGACTGCTCGATGATCTCGAACAGCGAGCGGATCGCCAGTTGCCGTACCTGAGGGTAGTCCTTGAGGCTGTCGCTGTCGTGCATGGGGCTCCCCTATGAGTAACAAGGGAGTATGCCTTGTTCCCCTTGTCATTAGAATGGTGCGTGGTACTAGTAAAACTGCCAGTTTTACCTGGCGCGCAAAAAATATATGTTGGGGCAGTGCGTCAGATATCAAGTGAAGGAAATGCATACTCGACGATTCTACAAAATGGATAAAATGATTACCCTTTTAGAAGCGGGGGAATCTGTCTCGCTATTTCAGGTGAAGGCTGCATGCTTGGCAACGTTGTCCGGCAAGAAGTGTACGATGGTAGCTAGTGATGCGAAGCACACGGGATTGGCGTTTCTGCGTAATCGCACGCTTGATATTCATACGTATTTACCCTTCGGGTATTCTGCCCAGGCGCTTATCCATCCGTTGAGGCCTGGATATAACGGAGAATGGTTGTGTTCAGCTTCAGGTGGGTATCTGTTAGGGAATGGTCATCGCTTATTCAAGCCACAACGCATGGGTTTCGAATCGCCAGACGCATTAAGCCCCTTGGGGATCGGAGGTATTAACGCTTACACTTATTGCCAAGGCGACCCTCTAAACTATGTGGACCCGTCCGGACAGTTCAGGATTGGCCGACTAAAATTTTCTAATCTCTTCAGGTGGCCATTCAGAAAACGTTTTCGAGTCAGCGACAGTCAAGCGAACAAGGGCGTCGCGGCTGTTACGAAAGAGCTGGCGGGTGGGGCGGAGGAGCAAAAAGCATCGCTGCGGAAACTCAGTGAAGATCGCCGTGCTTTTATTGAAATCTCACATGAGGTGTTATCGCTCGGATTGACTGCCTCTAGAATTATGTGGCGTGGCTCTGATTATCGCGGCATCATTAATAATATTATTATTGATCCGTTGGTTTGGAAGCAAAGAAAATATTCGTATGCACATCAAGTTAGTCTGCTGGAGAAGCAAAAGGCCTTTCTAACAGCATTTGTGGGGGCTGGGCCGGATCGAGATCTCATTCCTTTGGCAGAATCTATAAGCGCCAATCAGGCGTTGATCAGGTCCGGGGATCAAAGGCCTCCCGCAAGGCATCCCCTGTAAACACCAGCAGCGACAGGATCACCGCCAATGCAAAGAACGCGGTAAAGCCCAGCCACGGTGCCTCCAAGTGTTGTTTGCCCTGGGTCACCAGCTCACCCAGCGAGGCACTCCCGGCCGGCATGCCGAAACCGAGAAAATCCAGTGCAGTCAGGGTGGTGATCGACCCGGTCAGCATGAACGGCACATAGGTCAGCGTTGCGTTCATGGCGTTGGGCAGGATGTGCCGCAGCATCACCTGGCTGTCTGACAGCCCCAACGCCCGGGCGGCCTTCACGTACTCCAGGTTGCGACCGCGCAGGAACTCGGCGCGCACCACATCGACCAGGGTCAGCCAGGAGAATAACGCCATGATCCCCAGCAGCCACCAGAAGTCTGGCTCGACGAACCCGCTGAGGATGATCAGCAGGTACAGCACCGGTAACCCCGACCACACCTCCAGCAAACGCTGGCCGAACAGGTCGACCCAGCCGCCGTGGTAGCCCTGCAAGGCACCGGCCGCCACCCCGATCAGCACGCTGACCAGGGTCAGGGCGAAGGCGAACAGCAAGGATACCCGCGTGCCATACAGCACCCGGGCCAGCACATCGCGGCCCTGGTCGTCGGTCCCCAGCCAGTTGCTCGCGCTTGGCGGGCTGGGGGTGGGCACTTGCAGGTCGTAGTTGGGGGTGTCGGCGCTGAACGGGATCGGTGCGAACAGCATCCAGCCGCCTTGCTGTTCGATCAGTTGGCGTACATAGGCGCTGCGGTAGTCCGGCTGGAACGGCAGCTGGCCGCCGAACTGCTGCTCGGTGTAGCGCTTGAGCGCCGGCACGTACAGCTCGCCCTTGTAGCCCAGCAGCAGTGGTTTGTCGTTGGCCACCAGCTCGGCACACAGGCTCAGCAGCAGAAGGCCGGCGAACAGCCACAGCGAGACCCAACCGAGGCGGTTGCGGCGAAAGCGTTTCAGGCGACGACGCGAAATCGGTGAAAGCATCAGCGCGCCCTCGTGTCGAAGTCGATACGCGGGTCGAGCAGGGTGTACGACAGGTCGCCGATCAGGCGGATCAGCAGGCCCGCCAGGGTGAAGATGAACAGCGTGCCGAACACCACCGGGTAATCCCGCGACACGGCCGCTTCGTAACTCATGCGGCCCAGGCCATCGAGCGAGAAGATCACCTCGATCAGCAACGAGCCAGCAAAGAACACCGTGATCAATGCCTGCGGCAACCCGGCCACCACCAGCAGCATGGCATTGCGCAGCACGTGGCCATACAGCACGCGGCGCTCGCTCAGGCCCTTGGCGCGGGCGGTAACCACGTATTGCCGTGAAATCTCGTCGAGGAAGGCGTTCCTGGTCAGCAGTGTCAGGGTGGCGAAGCCGCCAATCACCAGGGCGCCGACCGGTAGCACCAGGTGCCAGAAGTAGTCGGCGACCTTGCCCAGCAGGCTGAGCTCGTCGAAGTTGTCCGAGACCAGGCCGCGCACCGGGAACCAGTCGAGCGAGGTTCCGCCGGCGAACAGCACGATCAGCAACAGGGCGAACAGGAACGAGGGCAGGGCATAGCCAACCACGATCAGCGCGCTGCTCCAGGCATCGAAGCGGCTGCCATGGCGAACCGCCTTGCGGATGCCCAGCGGGATCGACACCAGGTAGGTGATCAGCGTGGCCCAGAAGCCTAGCGACAGGGTGACTGGCAACTTGTCGAGGATCAGGTCGGTGACCTTGGCGCCGCGGAAGAAGCTGTTGCCGAAGTCCAGCCGGGCATACTGGCCCAGCATCAACCACAGGCGCTCGGGGGCGGATTTGTCGAAGCCGTACTGGCGCTTGATCTCCTCGATCAGTTTCGGGTCCAGGCCACGGGTGGCCCGTGACTCGCCGTGCACCACCTCGGCCCGGGCGCCGGGAGCGCCGCCGCCAATCCCTTGCAAGCGTGCCACCGCCTGTTCCACCGGGCCACCCGGTGCGGCCTGGACGATGGCGAAGTTGACCAGCAGGATCGCCAGCAAGGTCGGGATGATCAGCAGCAGGCGCCGCAGGATGTAGGCGGTCATGGCGAGGATTTCCGGCGTTCGGCCATTTGCGCGTTGGTCAGCGCGGTGGGGCTGACTTCCCACCAGGTGTCAAGGCCTTCGTCATAGGCAGCCTGGACCTTGGGCACGCCGAAGCGGTTCCACCAGACGGTGGAACTGCCAGGCGGGTAGTAGTTGGGGATCCAGTAATAGTTCCATTGCAGGACCCGGTCCAGGGCATGGGCGTGGTGCAGCATGTCGGCCTGGGTGTCGGCGCGCACCAGGCCGTCGATCAGGCGGTCCACGGCGGGGTCCTGCAGCACCATCAGGTTATTCGACCCGGGGTCGTGGGCCGCTGCCGAGCCAAAGTAGTTGTACAACTCGGCACCGGGCGACAGGGTGACCGGGTAACCGGTGACGATCATGTCGTAGTCACGCGCCATCAGGCGGTTGACGTACTGGGCGGAGTCGACGTTGCGGATGTCCAGGGTCACACCAATCTGGGCCAGGTTGCGCTTCCACGGTAGCAGCAGGCGTTCCATGCCTGCCTGGCCATTGAGGAAGGTGAACGCCAGCGGCGTGCCCTGGCTGTTCACCAAGCGGTCGCCTTCGGGGCGCCAGCCGGCTTGCTCGAGCAGCGCCAGTGCCTGCAGCTGCTGCTTGCGGATGATCCCTGATCCATCGGTGACCGGGGCGGTGAACACGGTGCTGAAGACTTCGTCCGGTACCTTGCCGCGCAACGGTTCGAGCAGTTTCAACTCGCCTGCATCCGGCAGTTTGCGGGCGGCCAGTGGGGTATTGGAGAACACGCTCTGCTGGCGGATGTACATGTTGCGCATCATCTGCCGGTTGCTCCACTCGTAGTCCCACAGCATGCCCAGCGCCTGGCGCACGCGACGGTCCTTGAACTGCGGCTGGTCGAGGTTGAACACGAAGCCCTGGGCCACCTGCGGCTTGGCCGGGCCCAGGTGGGCGCGCTGCAGGCGGCCGTCGTCCAGTTGCGCGCCGTTGTAGCCCAGGGTGTAGGCGGTGGCGGAGAATTCGCGGTTGTAGTCGTAGCCGCCGCCCTTGAGCACTTGCCGCGCCACTTCGGTATCGCCGAAGTACTCGATGCGCAGTTTAGCGAAATTGTAGCGCCCACGGCTGACCGGAAGGTCGCGCGCCCACCAGCTAGGGTCGCGCTCGAAGGTGATGCTGCGGCCGTTGTCGATGTGCCCGATACGGTACGGCCCGCTGCCGACCGGCTTGTCGAAGCCGGCACCGTTGGCGAAATCGCGCTGCTGCCAGTCGTGTTCGGGCAGTACCGGCAAGCCGGCGAGGTCCAGCGGCAGGGTGCGGCCGTGGTCGGGCTTGAAGTCGAAGCGCACGCTGTGCGGGCTTTCCACGATGACGGCGGCAACATCAGCGAACTGGGTGCGGTACTTGAGGCTGCCCTTGCTCATCAGTAGGTCGAAGGTAAAGCGTACGTCCTCGGCGCGCACCGGCTTGCCATCGGCGAAGGTGGCGCGCGGGTCGATCTCGAAACGCAGCCAGGCATCGTCCGGGCCGCGCTCCATGCGCCGGGCGATCAGGCCGTAGACGGTGTAGGGTTCATCGAACGAGCGCACGGCCAGTGGCGCGTACAGCAGGCCATCGACCTCGCTGACGCCGATGCCTTTGTCGATGTACGGCAGAATATGGTCGAACTGGCCGATCTCGATGGCCGAGCGGCGCAGGATGCCGCCTTTGGGGGCGTTTGGATTGACGTAGTCGAAATGCTGGAAGCTGGCGTTGTAGCGGGGGGCTTCGCCGTAGACGGTGAGGGCGTGGGTGGAGGCGGCGTGGGCGTTGAAAGCCAGGCAAAGCAGGAACAGGCACCACAATCCCTGTGAGAGCGGCGGTGCGCCGCTGCGCTCTACCCGCGAATGCGTCCGAGCATGCTGCCTCGTTGCCTGAGCTGACGCATTCGCGGGTAAACCCGCTCCCACAAGGGATCTCATCACCTGAACAGGTGAATCAGTCCTGGCGGCTGGTCACTTCCAGCAGGTGGTAGCCGAACTGGGTCTTCACCGGGCCTTGCACGGTGTTGATCGGGGCGCTGAACACCACGGTGTCGAACTCCTTGACCATCTGGCCCGGGCCGAACGAGCCCAGGTCACCGCCCTGGCGGCTGGACGGGCAGGTGGAGTTGGCTTTGGCAATTTCAGCGAAGTCGGCGCCTGCTTCGATCTGGGCTTTCAGTTCGTTGCATTTGTCTTCGCTGCTGACCAGGATGTGGCGGGCGGTTGCACGGGCCATGGGTACTGCTCCTTGGGGTAAAAAGGCAAGCCTAGCGCACTTGTCCGGGGTATGTCTCGCCAGGCTTGCAACCCGCTGCCTACAGTTTTTGTGCCGCCTCACGCAACAGGGTTTCGGTCGAGGCCCAGCCCAGGCAACCATCGGTGATCGACACGCCGTATTTCAGCGCGCCCTTACCCAGCGCCTGGCAGCCGTCGAACAGGTGCCCTTCGATCATCACGCCAACGATCGAGCGGTCACCGGCCATGCGCTGCTCCAGCACATCGTTGAATACCGCCGGCTGACGCGCCGGGTCCTTGCCGCTGTTGGCGTGGCTGCAATCGACCATGATCCGCGCTTGCAGCCCGGCCTTGGCCAGTGCCTGGCGGGCCATGGCGATGCTGTTGGCGTCAAAGTTCGGGCCTTTGTGGCCGCCGCGCAGCACCAGGTGGGTGTCCGGGTTGCCCAGGGTTTCGATGATGGCCGGGTAACCCTGCGCATCCATGCCGAAGTGGCGATGCGGGTGGGCGGCGCTGCGCATGGCGTCGCTGGCGATGGCGATGCCGCCGTCGGTGCCGTTCTTGAAACCGACCGGCAGCTCCAGGCCACTGACCATTTCGCGGTGGATCTGCGATTCGGTGGTGCGTGCGCCAATCGCGGCCCAGGCCAGCAGGTCATCGAAGTAGCCGGCGGCCATGGGCTGCAGCAGTTCGGTGGCGACCGGCAGGCCGCGCTCGATCATGTTCAGCATCAGCCCGCGGGACAGGGCGATGCCGGCGTGCATGTCGTCGCTGCCATCGAGGTGCGGGTCGTAGGCCAGGCCTTTCCAGCCGACCGTGGTGCGGGGTTTTTCGACGTAGGCGCGCATCACCAGCAGCAGCTTGTCGTCGACCTCGCGGCTGAGGGCGGCCAGGCGGTCGGCGTACTCCAGGGCCGAGCGCGGGTCGTGGATCGAGCACGGGCCAACGATCACCAGCAGGCGCTGGTCGCGGCCTTCGAGGATGTCGCGGATGGCCTGGCGGTGGGCATGGACTTGCTGGGTAAGTTCGCTGGACAGCGGCATTTGCTGCTTGAGCAGGTGCGGGCTGGGCAGGCGCTGGCTGACGGTGGTGTTGGCGGCTTGCGGCTGGGTCAGGGCGAGGCTGGAAGCTTGCATGGCGTTTTTTCCCTGGGCGGACGGCGGGTTCTGGCCCGCGTGGTCGGCCCTATCGAGGTGTTCGACAGATCGTTGAATTCGTATTGGCTGCTGCATTGCCACCTGTGGAAGACCGAACGGAGGCGGCAGGCTGGCCCGAACGGGATTGGCTAAATCGCCAGGCGTAGGTGTTTGCGTAGTAATAGGTGGCGTAGTTCATGAATCTGTCCTCAATGTGAATCGGTGTTGTTCAAAGGCCTGAAAAGCAAAACCCCCGGTCGGGAAGCCGACCGGGGGTTTGAGTATTCTCATGTTCGGCGGCCCCTCGAAGGTGGGCGCCGTGTGGGTATCGGCGCCTAGTGGCTAAACCAATACCCGAAGTAATAGCTGGCAGGTGCCACGCAGCCGGCAACGGCCAGCACAGGACGCAGGGTGCGACCGGTGTGGTTGGCGTGGTTGCGGGTGTGTTTTGGCATGTTGCTCTCCAGTGAATGAGCCCGAGCTTACTTCAGTTCGGTCGGGCCATTCAATGGATAAATGCTATGGGGGCGATCATTTGTTTTTGTACTGGATGGTTCAATGGCCATAGCGCCCGACCAGACTCTGCGCCCCTAGCGCGTGGCCTTGCAGCAGTTGCAGCAGGCCACTGCGGTCCAGGCCCTCGGGCAGGGTGCCCAATGGCAGGTCGGTGGCGATCAGCGTCAGTGCGTAGTGGTGCGGGTTGTCGCCGGCGGGTGGGCAGGGGCCTCGGTAGCTGAGCGTGCCCCGCGAGTTGCGACCCACGGTCACGCCTGGCCCGGTCAGCCCGGCGATGCCTTCCTTCAGCCCATCCTGGGCCGGGTCAATGTTGTAGGCGATCCAGTGGACCACGCCAATACCCTTGCCGCCGTCCGGGTCGAACATGATCAGGGCCAGCGACCGGGTGCCTGCGGGGAGGTTGTCCCAGCTCAGTTGCGGGGTGCGCTCTTCGCCAGCGCCGCAGGCCGGGTCCGGGCCAACCTGCTGCAGGGCGATCACGCCACCATCGGTGAACGACGACGAACTGATCGACAGCGCACCCTGGCCGCCAGCGACGGCCAGGGTGCTGCACGGCAGCAGGGCGGCAAGCAGCCAGGGTTTGAGGTTCATGGTGAATCCTTGGCAGGGCGTTCGGGCGCAGTGTAGCCCAGGCTGGTCTCAATGGCTGTCCTGGTCCTCGGCGGTGCCGCCGGTGCGCCCGGCGCCGGAACCGGTGGCTTCGCCGGTGCTGTTGGAGCCGCCAGCGGCGCCGTCGGCGGCATCGCTGTTGCTGCCGGTGTCGCTGCTGTCGTTGCCTTTGCTGCTGCCAGGGCTGTTGACGCTGCTACCTTCACCGGCAGTCTTGCCACCGGACTGGTCGGTTTGCGGGTGGCTGTCGGTATGGGTGTCGGTGGCGGCCAGGCTGGTGCCAGTGGCGGCGGCCAGGGCAAGGGCAAGGGCAAGGGCAAGGCACAGCGAGAGTGGGCGAATGCGGATCATGGAACGTCTCCTTTGCGGATGATCTGTCATTCGTTGGGCTGGGGGCGGGGAGTGGGGTGCCGTCTGGGCGACGGATGGTCATTCGATCAGGCTGCTGTGCAGCCCGATCGATTGCAAGGGGGCCGATCAGCGGCAGTTGCCCGCCTTGCGATACCCCGCTGCCTGCGCCTCACCCTCTGTGGCGAAGGTGACCTGGTTCTTCGCGGTAACCTGGGTATAGCCCGGGCAGCCGACGGAGAGGTGATAGACGTGGCTGTTGCGGTTGCCAAGCACCGCTCCTACCGACTCGGCACTGGCCAGGCTCGGCTTGGCCTCTGGCTTGGCAGCCTTCGCCGGCACCGCTTGCACCACGCCACTGCCGACCGGCTTGTAGTTGGCGGTCCATTTGCGTTCCCCGGTCACGAAGGGGTTGGCATGCCCCATGATCGCGGCAATGCGCCGGTCACGCTCTTTTTCCCAGGCCGACACCGGGTGCTGTTTGTCCCAGGCCATCAGCAACTGTTGCTGTTGGCGCGACATGCTCAGCTTGTAGCGGTCGTACATATAGAAGGTGGTGCGGGCGACCAGGCCTTTCACTTCGTCACGGGGTTCGGCAGCACGCTGCACGAAGTTGACCTTGGTGCTGCACTGCCCGTATTGCCCTGCATTGCCAGCAACCATGCCGTAGTTGAAATTGCTGCGGTCGCCGTTGACCTCGCCTACTGCCGGGTACAGGTTGAACAGGTCGGCCTCCATGGCGCGGAACACCGGGTCGTCATCCACGCAATGCTCGCGGCCACCGTTCTTCCAGCACTGGCGCTGGTTGCCAAAGGTATAGGCCGGCACGATGTGCTCCCATTCGGTGCGCTCTGCTCGGTTCTGCTGCTTGCGGGTCTGGTAGCCGCACGAGGCGGCATCGATGCGCCCGCCGGACTTGCCCACCCAGGTCCATTTGCAGCCGCAGTACAGGTCGCCCATGGCACTACTGGCCTGGTCCATGTACACCTTCTGCTTGGCCACTACCTTGGCCTCGGTGAAGGTCGCCGGCGGGTTGGCCAGGGCGGGGAGGGTGAAGGAAAATAGTAAGGATACGGCGTAAAGCAGTGATTTCATGAGAAAAACATATTTCAGGTCGGGGCGCGCATTGTAATCATTTCCTCGGGGCTGGCCAGCCTGGACAAGTTGACTGTCAACTTGCGCGCTCTTACAGCGGCTCGCAGTAAAGGCTTCAATCCGTGAGGGTCGGCACGAAAAGGCCAGTCTTCACATTGCTCATCGACACCAGTGTCTTGAAGCGCTTGACGTTGTTGTTCTCGAAGAACAGCTCACGGGTCAGCTGGGTGTACTGCTCCATGTGCCGCACCAGCATGATCAGCACGAAATCGCATTCCCCGGCCACGTAGTAGCACTGTTGCACCTGCGGGCAGGCGAGGAAGGCGCGTTTCATCTCGTCCAGCAGGTCCAGGCGCTCGTTCTCCACTTCAACCTCGGTGATCACGGTCAGCGTGTACCCCAGCTGCTCCGGGTTCACCTGTGCCACCGTGCCGCGGATCACGCCGTCGGCCGCCAGCTTCTTCAGGCGCCGGTTGACCGCCGCCGAGGACAGGTTGACCTGCGCACCGAGGTCCAGCTGTGAAGTGCCGGCGTCGCGCTGCACGGCATCGAGCAGGGCCAGGTCGAAGTGATCGAGGGGCATGGGAGGGGCTCCGTAGGCGAACAGCGGTAAATGCCGAAAGTGCGTAATAAAAGTGCATGAATTGGCCAAAAATCAAGATTTTCATACGCAGCGAGCGAATAGAATTTCCCGTGAACAAAAACGGCGGTGTAGAGCCAAGGCTTTTCACCCAGGGAGAAACGGTTGATGAATGCGAGTACCCCACTGCAACTGAACGGCGCTTTGCTGCTGCAGCAGATCCGTGCACTCGGCCAGGTAGGTGTTGACGCCACGCATGGCGGGCGCACCCGGATCGCCCTGAGCGATGCCGACAAGGCCGGGCGCGACCTGCTGGTCGGCTGGATGCGCGAGCTTGACCTCGACGTGCAGGTCGACCGCATCGGCAACATTTTCGGTACGTTACGCGCAGCCGCTGACAGCGGCGAGCAAAGCCCGCTGATGATGGGTTCGCACATCGACACTGTCACCAACGCCGGAGCCCTGGATGGCTGCTATGGCGTGCTGGCCGGATTGGCGGTGGTTCGGGCGTACCGTGAGGCCGGGCGCTTGCCTGAGCGTTCGATCACGGTCGGCGCGTTCACCAATGAAGAGGGTGTGCGCTACCAGCCCGACATGATGGGCTCACTGGTTTACGCTGGCGGCCTGCCTTTGCAACAGGCACTGGATACCCTTGGCACCGACGGTACGCGCCTTGGCGATGAACTGGCGCGCATCGGCTATGCCGGCACGCTGGAGCCTGGCGCCATCGTGCCACACGAATACCTCGAACTGCATATCGAGCAGGGGCCGGTTCTCGAAGCCGAAAACACCCTGATCGGCGTGGTCGAGAACCTGCAGGGCATTTCCTGGCAGCAAGTAGAGGTGAAGGGGCACGCCAACCATGCCGGCACCACGCCGACCCACTTGCGCCATGATGCAGGCTTCGTCGCCAGTGCCATCGTCGCCGAGTTGCGCGCCATGGCCGTGGATTCCGGCACGACCTTGGCCACGGTCGGCTGCATGCAGTTCGAGCCGAACGTGATCAATGTCATCCCGCGCAAGGCCACCTTCACCGTTGACCTGCGCGACCCCGACGAAACCTGCCTGGCTTACGCCGAAAACCGCCTGAGCCAATACCTGGAGGCGCTCGCCGAGCGTGAAGGGGTCACCATTACCACCGAGCGGCTGGTGCGTTTCGAGCCGGTGATCTTCGACGCAGGGCTGGCCGATGCCATCGAAGCCTCGGCCCGGCGTTTCGGTTTCAGCCATCGGCGCATGACCTCTGGCGCCGGCCACGACGCGCAAATGATCGCCCGCATTGCCCCCGCCGCGATGATCTTCGTGCCCAGCCAAGGCGGCATCAGCCACAACCCGCGCGAGCATACCGACGACGAACAACTGATCCAGGGCGCCCAGGTGCTGCTGGATGTTGTCAGCCGTCGCCTGACCCACGCCTGATCCCCACTGTAATGCCCCGCCCGCTGAAGCCTGGTTTCAGCGGCATGGGCTTCCTGTTGCCTGTAGAAAGGAGTGCCGCATGTTTGTTTCCAACCCCAAGGCTGGCCGCCAGCCTTACCCGCAAGCGTTGCAGAAGGTAATGAGCATCGCCAAGGCTGAAGAAAGCCGTCAGTGGCTGGCCGGCTGGGCGCGCTTGAACGCGGGTGCTACGCCGCTGTACAGCCTGCCTGACCTGGCCGCCGAGCTGGGTGTCGCCAAGGTGTCGGTGAAGGACGAATCGGTGCGTTCGGAACTGGGCAGTTTCAAGGCGCTGGGCGCGCCGATTGCCCTGGTGCGGTTGATCCTGCGTACCTTCCCCGCGCAGCAATTCGACCCGCGCGGCTTGCTGGCAGGCCAGTACGCGAACCTGCTGGCCCCCTTCACCGTGGTCAGCGCCACCGATGGCAACCATGGCAAGGGCCTGGCGGCCGCCGCGCAAAGCATTGGCTGCCACTGCGTGATCGTGCTGCATGCCAACGTCAGCATAGAGCGCGAGCAGGCGATTGCCGCCTACGGCGCGCGGATCGTGCGCATTGCCGGCAATTACGACGAGTCGGTCCAGCACGCTGCGGAGCTGGCGGCCAGCAACGGCTGGACCGTGGTTTCCGATACCTCTTATGAGGGCTACGAAGTGATCCCGCGTGATGTGATGCAGGGCTACGGCACCATCGCCGCAGAAATCATCGAAGCCACTGCCGGCCAGCCGCCTTTCACCCATGTGTTCCTGCAGGGCGGGGTGGGTGGCCTGGCGGCTGGCATCGTCAGCTACCTGTGGGAGCACTACGGCGCACAACGCCCACTGATGGTCATGGTCGAGCCGGAGCAGGCGGACTGCCTGTACCAGAGTGCCTTGCTCGGCAAACCGGCCAGGGCGACCGGTTCGGTGGACTCGGTAATGGCGGGCCTGGCGTGCGGCGAGACATCGCCGTTGGCCTGGCGCTTTCTCGAGCCGAGCGTCGATTACTTCATGACTATCACTGATGAGCAGGCCGTCGCCGCCATGCGCCGCCTGGCGGCTGGCAGCGCTCGCGACATTCCGCTGGTGGCCGGTGAGTCCAGCGTCGCCGGCCTGGCCGGGCTTGCCCGCCTGGTAACGGATGCTGGCGCAGCTGCCGACCTGGGTATCGACGGCAACGCCCGTATTCTCTTCATCAGCACCGAAGGCGCCACCGCCCCTGGCGTGTATGCCGATCTGCTGGGCGAGCCGGCCAGCTCGGTACTGGCACGCCAGCAAGCCTGGGTACGCACCTGATCCACCCCTGAGGGCCAGGTTATACCGGCCGTTCCGGTCAACGCCCGACGTTGGCCCAGCAACAGGAATTTCAAGCATGAGCAATGACCCTGCATTCGAACAGCGCCTCAAGCACTGGCGGCACGCGTTTCACCGCCACCCGGAAACCGGCTTCGAAGAGTTCGACACCGCCGAACAGGTCGCCAGCATCCTGGCCAGCTTTGGCCTGGAGGTGCACCGAGGCATCGGCGGCACTGGCCTGGTTGCCAGCCTCACTGTCGGTGACGGCCCAGGCGTGATCGGCCTGCGTGCCGACATGGATGCCCTGAACATCACCGAACAGGCGCATGAACGGCCCCATGCGTCCTGCAACCACGGCAAGATGCATGCCTGCGGCCACGACGGGCACATGGCGATGGTACTGGGGGCCGCAGACCTGCTGTGCCGTGAGCGCAACTTCAACGGCACCGTGCGTTTCCTGTTCCAGCCGGCCGAGGAGCATGGGCGCGGGGCCAAGGCGATGATGGCCGATGGCTTGTTCGAGCGCTTCCCGGTCGATGCCCTGTATGGCGCGCACAACATGCCGGGCATGCCGGCTGGCCATATTGCCACGCGGGCTGGTGGGATCATGGCCAGCGAGGACAACTTCGTCATCCACATCCAGGGCAAGGGCACCCATGCGGCACGGCCGCACATGGGGATCGACCCGATGGTGATCGGTGCCGAAATCGTGCTGGCCTTGCAGACCATTGTTGCGCGCAATGTCGACCCGAGCCTGTCGGCGGTGGTTTCCTGCACCGAGTTCATTACTGATGGCATCCGCAATGCGATACCGACCCATGTCACGATCAAGGGTGACACCCGCAGCTACAGCCCCGAGGTGCAACGCCTGCTGGAAAAGCGCATGCGCGAGATCAGCGAGGGTATCTGCCACTTGCACGGTGCATCCTGCCGGTTCGAGTACAGCCACGAGTTTGCGCCGACGGTGAACTGGGCGGCGAACACGGAAATTGCCGTGACGGCGGCGCGCAATGTGGTGGGGGCGCAGGCGGTGAATGCCGAAGTGATGCCGATGATGATTTCCGAGGACTTCGGTGCGTTCCTGCAGCAGGTGCCGGGCAACTTCGTGTTCATCGGCAATGGTACCGAGGGCGAGGCGGGGGCTACGCCGTTGCATAACGCTTCGTATGATTTCAACGATGCGATCCTGGCGACCGGGGCCCGCTATTTTGCCGAGGTGGCAAGGGTCAGCCTGCCGCGTTGATCGTTGAATCAGGGGCCGCACAGGGACCGCACAAATTTAAAGCATTGTGCGGTCTCTGTGGGAGATTGCCCAGCCCTTTGGGCCGCGCTGTCGCACAGATAACTGAATTCGCAAGCGATACTCGTACCCTGTGGGAGCGGCTTTAGCCGCGAAGCATCCAACCGCGGTGCATGGCACCGGCTGCGCCGGTGTTCGCGGCTAAAGCCGCTCCCACAGGGTCCCTGCTAATTCAATGACTTATGGGCTCATGGCAGCCCCGTTTCAGTGCCCGCCCTTCATCCGCCGTGCCACCAGGTAGATCCCCAGCCCGACCAGCGCCGTCGCTGCGCCGATGTAGCCGGTGCTGGTCCAGCCCATGCCCGCGGTAATCGCCATGCCACCCAGCCACGGCCCCAGCGCATTGGCCAGGTTGAATGCCGCATGGTTCGACGCCGCCGCCAGGCTTGGCGCTTCATGGGCAATGTCCATCAGGCGGATCTGCAACGGTGCCGCCAGGGCAATCATGGTCCCCACCAGGCCAATGCCCAGCAGCAGGCTCCACAGCGCCTGCGCGGCAAAGCTGAAGAACAGCAGCACGGCAATCGACCACACCAGCACCAGCCCCACGGCGCGGAACTGCAGGCGGTCGAACAGTTTGCCGCCGGCGATGTTGCCGACGATGCCGCCCACGCCGAACGCTGCCAGGCCGAACGGAATCCACTGCGGTGACACCTGGGTTACCTGCAACATGGTCGGCGCCAGGTAGCTGAACACACAGAACATGCCGGCAAAGCCGATCGAGGCGATGCCCAGCGCCATCCACACTTGCGGCAGGGTGAAGGCTTGCAGTTCCTTGCGCGGGTTGCTGCGCGTTTCATCGTGGCGCTGGGGCACGAAGCGCCAGACCAGGGCTATGGTGCACAGGGCTATCGCGCCGACCAGCACGAACGCCGAGCGCCAGCCGAAATACTGGCCCAGCAAGGTGGCGACCGGGTTGCCGAGCAACATGGCCAAGGTCAGGCCCATCATCACCCGGGCCACGGCCCCCGCCCGCTGGTCTTTGGCCACCATGCTCGACGCCACCACCGCCGCAATGCCGAAGTAGGCGCCATGGGGCAGGCCGCTGATGAAGCGGAAGGCGACCAGGCCACCGAACGAGGGGGCGAAGGCGGTAGCCAGGTTGCCAAGGGCATACAGCGCCATCAGCAACAGCAGCATGTGCTTGCGCAACAGCTTGGCACCGATGATCGCCAGTGCCGGGGCGCCGACCATCACCCCCAGCGCATAGGCGCTGATGGCATGGCCCACCTGGGGCTCGCTCAATTGCAGGTTACTGGCGATGTCGGGCATCAGGCCCATGATGGCGAACTCGCCAGTGCCGATCGCAAAGCTGCCCAGCGCCATGGCGGCTTCCAACTTTGCGACGGTGCTTTTGCTAGGGAGAGGGGGTAATTCCTGAACTGACATCTGGATCCTTGTTGAAACATGCTGAAACGTTCAAGGCGGGATCATAGTCAATCCGTGATGGCGACGTCGAGGAAGGTGGCTGGCTTCCTCGTACGTCTGTCGGGAGCACATGTGGGAGCGGGCATGCCCGCGAAGAACCCTGCGCGGTGGATGGCACCGGCTGCGCCGGTGTTCGCGGGCACGCCCGCTCCTACAGGTATCGCGCAGATTTCCTTTGGGAGCGGGCGTGCCCGCGAAAAGGCCGGAACGGGCTGGCTTCAACGCTCCAGGTAATGGGTCTGGGCGGCAAAGTCGATGAAGCGCTTGCTGGCCAGCGACAGGTATTCCCCCGAGCGCCAGCACAGCCTGAAGCTCATCAGCTGCGCCGGGCGGAACGGTACGCCGACGATGCCCGGGGTGCGCTGTTGCACCGAGCGCAGCAGGGTCGCCACGCCCATGTTGTCCAGCGCGGCCTGCACCACCAGCGATACGAAGTTGCTTTGCAGCGCCACCTGGTAAGTGATGCCATGTTCGGCGAAGAACGCGTCCAGCAGGTGGCGCTGCACGAAGGTGCGGTCGAACACCACCATGTCGGTATTGCGCAGGTCTTCGGCTGTAAGGAAGGCCTTGCCGGCATAGGGATGGTCAGGGTGCATGCACGCCAGCATCTCGTCGCTGCCCAGCAGGATCGATTCCTTGTCGGGCGGCACGCGCCTGGACTCTAGCAGTGCCAGGTCGATTTCCCGTTGCTCCAGGCGATGGCCAATGTCCTCGGCGCTGCCTTCGAACACGGTCATGGCTATGCCCGGGTACAGCTTGCGGAAGGCGTTCATCAACCCGGGCACATAGTGCAGGCCGAACATCGGCGGGATACCCAGGCGTATTTCGCCGCGTTTCAGGTCGGCCATGTCGCGCAGCTCCTGGCGGGCCACATCCATTTCGCGCAGGGCCGATTCGATACGTGGCAGGAACCGTTCGCCCTCGGCCGTCAGGATGACTTTGCGCGTGGTGCGGTTGAACAGGGTCACGCCCAGTTCTTCTTCAAGACGGGTAACGGCCATGCTCAGTGCCGGCTGGGCGATATGCAGGTGCTGCGCGGCTTTGGTGAAGCTGCCTTGGCGTACGATCTCGACGCAGCAGCGCAATGCCTTGAGGTTCATTGAGGGGGTTACCGTTCATAACAAACTGTGATGCCAAGCATCATAACAATATATTTATTATTATTAACCAGAGGGCCTACGATGCGCGCCACTGAGACATCCTGCAACATCTCAGTCACGCAGCTTAATAAATCTGCAATCCCATAAAGATTTTGAGGTAGTACCCCAAATGGCCAAGGCCGCCGATGTCGTTGTGCAATGCCTGGAAAACGAAGGTGTCGAGTATGTGTTCGGCATTCCCGGTGAGGAAAACCTCGACCTGCTCGAATCCCTGCGCAAGTCGAAGATCAAGCTGGTACTTACCCGTCACGAGCAGTCCGCAGGTTTCATGGCTGCTACCTATGGTCGCCTGACCGGCAAGACCGGCGTCAGCCTGTCGACCCTCGGCCCTGGCGCGACCAACCTGGTCACCGCCAGCGCCTACGCCTACCTGGGCGGCATGCCGATGATGATGATCACCGGCCAGAAGCCGATCAAGAAGTCCAAGCAGGGCCGCTTCCAGATCATCGACGTGTGCGGCATGATGGACCCCATCACCAAGTACACCCACCAGTTTGCCTCGGCCGACAACATCCCGGCCCGTATGCGCGAAGCCTTCCGCCTGGCTGAAGAAGAAAAGCCGGGCGCCGTGCACCTGGAGCTGCCGGAAGACATCGCTGCCGAGCAGACCGACGCACTGCCAATCCCGCCAAGCCTGCACCGCCGTCCGCTGGCCGAGCACGTGGCGATCGACGCTGCCGTGCAAAAGCTGAAAAACGCCCGTAACCCGATCCTGGTGATCGGCGCCGGCGCCAACCGCAAGATGACCGCCAAGGTCCTCAAGCAACTGATCGACAAGACTGGCATCCCGTTCATCACCACCCAGATGGGTAAAGGCGTGGTCGACGAGCGTCACCCACGCTTCCTGGGCAACGCCGCGCTGTCGTCGGGTGACTTCGTGCACCGCGCCGTCGAAGCTGCCGACCTGATCGTCAACATCGGCCACGACGTGATCGAGAAGCCGCCGTTCTTCATGGTCCGTGGCGGCACCGAGGTCATCCACATCAACTTCCGCTCCGCCGAAGTCGATGCCGTGTACTTCCCGCAGGTGGAAGTGATCGGCGACATCGCCAACGCCGTTTGGCAGATCAGCGAAGCGCTGAACGACACTTCGCACTGGGACTTCACCCGCCTGATGGCCATCCGTGAAGCCAACGAAGCACAGATCGCCGAAGGTGCCGACGACAACCGCTTCCCGGTCTACCCGCAGCGCATGGTCGCCGACATCCGTCGCGTGCTGCCGTCCGAAGGCATTGTTGCCCTGGACAACGGTATCTACAAGATCTGGTTCGCCCGTAACTACAACCACTTCCAGGTCTACCCGCAGCGCATGGTCGCCGACATCCGTCGCGTGCTGCCGTCCTAAGGCATTGTGGCCCTGGACAACGGTATCTACAAGATCTGGTTCGCCCGTAACTACAAGGCGCACAAGCCGAACACCGTACTGCTGGACAACGCCCTGGCGACCATGGGCGCCGGCCTGCCATCGGCCATGGCTGCGCACCTGGTGCACCCGGACCGCCCGGTGATCTCGGTTTGCGGTGACGGCGGCTTCATGATGAACAGCCAGGAGCTGGAGACTGCGGTACGCTTAGGGATGCACATCACCGTGGTGATCCTGCGTGACGACGGCTACGGCATGATCCGCTGGAAGCAGGCGAACATGGGCTTCACCGATTTCGGCCTGGACTACGGCAACCCGGACTTCGTCAAGTACGCCGAAGCCTACGGTGCCAACGGCCACCGCGTGGAAAGCGCCGAAGGCCTGCTGCCGCTGCTCGAGCACTGCATCAAGACCCCGGGCGTGCACGTGATCGACTGCCCGGTCGATTACAGCGAGAACGACCGCATCCTCAACAGCGAGCTGCGTGAGCGCGCGCTGGCGGTGTAAGGCCTGACAGGTACGGTTTTATCAGTTAAACCAATTGGGGCCGCTTTGCGGCCCTTCGCGGGCTTGCCCGCTCCCACAGGCGATGATTTGCGCGATCCCTGTGGGAGCGGGCAAGCCCGCGAAGGGCTGCAAAGCAGCCCCTATTAGACTGGGAAACCTTAACTGACTGGCAGTTTCAGCTGGCGCTGTAGCGAGGTGCCAGTCGGTTGCTGGAAAGCTCACCGAACAGGGCCTGACGGCTGCTCTCGTAGGTTTCGTAGCGCTGCAGCTCGTGCAGGGCCGGTATGGAAACCAGTACCTTGTTGTCGAAGTCCTGCAGGGCGCCTTCCACCAGATCATCAACCGACATCACGATACCTGGGTCCAGGTTCTCTATCGGCAAGCCGCCAATCGCCCAGAAATCGGTGGCCGTCGCGCCAGGCAGCACGGCCTGAACCTGGATGCCGTGTGGCGCGAGTTCCTTGTGCAGCGACTGGCTGAAGGCGGTGACATACGCCTTGCTGGCGCCATATACGCCATTGAGCAACTCCGGGGCCAGGCTGACGATCGACGAAATGTTGATCACTGCACCTTGCTGGCGGGCAACGAAACCCGGGGTGACGGCATAAGTAAGGCGGGTGAGGGCAGTGACGTTGAGGCTGATCATTTCGGCCATGCGTTCGACATCGCTTTCCAGCAGCGGGGTATGGGTGCCGATACCGGCATTGTTCACCAGCAAGGTGATGCTCGCATCTTCACGCAGCTTGCGCTCTACCCGGGCGAGTTCATCAGGGCGGGCCAGGTCTGCGGGGAAGACTTCGACACTTTGCCGGGTTTCCTGGGTGATGCGGCTGGCCAGTGCATTGAGGCGGTCTCGGTTGCGTGCGACCAGCACGAGGTCATAGCCGAGGCGAGCCAGGCGTTCGGCGTAGACCGAGCCGATACCCGAGGATGCGCCGGTAATGAGCGCGGTGCCTTTGTGCGAGTGAGTCATGATTCGAGCTCCAGTGGGTGGGGACTGGGGCCATGATGCGGTAGATTTTCACTGGCTCAAATGACGTATATGGTAGTGTTTTCGGACGCTACAAGATGGAGCCCAGTCATGCATCGCATCGGCTATCTGATCACCGAAGGCTTTCAGCTCATGGGCCTGGCCACGCAGACGGTGTTCGAATTCGCCAATATCGTCGCCGGGGAGGAGGTTTACCGAGTGCAGAACTTCTCGGTAGGTGGTGGCATGGTGCGCTCATCACTGGGCATGTCCATCGATACCCTGCCGTTGGCTGCACCAGGCCTGGCTGATACCTGGATGGTCAGCGGTACCCTGACCCCCGAGACACCGCCCGCCGATCAGGTGCTGGCATGTGTGCAAGGCTTTGTCGCCAGTGCGCGCAGAACCGCCGGGCTGTGTACCGGCACCTTTGTGCTGGCGCAAGCCGGCGTGCTGGACAATCGCCGGGCCACCACCCATTGGGCTTATGCCAAGGCGCTGCGCATCATGCACCCCAGGGTCGAGGTCGACGATGACCGGATCTTCATCGTCGACGGGCCGGTCTGGACATCGGCGGGCATGACGGCGGCGCTGGACATGGCGCTGGCGATGGTGGAGAAAGACCTGGGTGCCGAGCTGGCCAGGTCGGTGGCGCACAAGCTGGTGATGCACCAGCGGCGCTCGGGTGGTCAGTCGCAACATTCTGAACTGCTCGCGCTGGCACCGAAGTCGGACCGTATCCAGAGCGCCCTGGAATACGCCCGCCAGCACCTGAGCCGCCCGCTCAGTGTCGAAGAGCTGGCCGGTGTAGTTCACCTGAGCCCCAGGCAGTTCACCCGGGTGTTCACTGCCGAAACCGGGCAGTCTCCGGCCAAGGCCGTGGAAAACCTGCGCCTGGAGGCTGCCCGCTTGATGATTGAGCAAAGCCGGCACAGCCTGGACGTGGTGGCCAGGGAGACCGGCTTCAGAGACCGCCGGCACCTGCGCGAGGTGTTCATCCGCGGGTTTGGCGTGCCGCCGCAGGCTGTGCGCAGGGATGCCAGGCGAGTGATCTAGAGGGCTGCTCAGGCTTCCTCGAAATGCATCCGCCGTACTGCATGGGCCCACTGATATGCGGTGAATCCTGTGGGCGATCGCCCAGTACTTTGGGCTGTGCTATCGCGTAGAAAACTGATTTCGCGAGCGGTCCGCGTACCCTGTGGGAGCGGCTTTAGCCGCGAAGAATCCAACGCGGTGCATGGCACCGGCTGCGCCGGTGTTCGCGGCTAAAGCCGCTCCCACAGAGTCCCTGCTGATTCAACAAGTGATGTGCAGTTCCAAGAAAGCGGGTACCCCCGCTCCTACAGGCCCCCGTTGCGTCGCTGGCCTCCACAACCCTTGAAGGCAGACCACGATCAATGGTTTTATCCCGCCCCTGGCCCGACTGGTAATGATAAATGACCCGCCCGCTGTTTGTTTCCATCGATGGGCCCAAGGGCACCGGTAAAACCACACTTCTTGAGGCCGTTACCAAAGCCCTGAGGGCTGACAACAAGAAAGTGATCCGGCTTTGCGAGAAAAAAAGCGACCCCTACCGGGGGGAAACCATGGCCCTCGTCAATCAACTGGCCAGAAACCCCTCCCGGGACCTGGAGCTGAGGGTTTGCGAGCGCTTTGCCGAAAGCCGTGCCTGGATTTCCAGGCACGTGCTCCCCAGGCAGCCAGCGGGCAGTATCATCCTGATCGATCGCTGGTACCCGTCTGATGCCGCATTTCGCCGTACCGTGCCGTTCGACGAGATCCTGCGCCTGAACATCGAGCGAAATGTGCAAGTGCCCGATTTGCACGTAGGCGTTGTCACGGCCCCCGATACCTCATGGGCAAGGGCCGCGGCACGAACGCGTGGGCTGGGCAGTACGGTAATCCATAGCCTGGACGAGCAGGTTGCCTGTACTGAGGCGTTCGAGCGTGCGATTGCGGATCACGGCTGGGTTCTATGCCGTAATGAAGGCACCATCGAGGACGCAACACGGCAAGTGGTGGCCGAGATCGATAGCGTGCTTCGACCACGCCATCGATCGCGCTGCGATCACTGCTGACACAACGGCGGAGTACTGGTTACTGCTTCATGGGCATATCCATCATCGACGACTGCTGATCCATCATCTTCATCATCATGTCCATCATTCCGTCGCCCATACCCATGCCACCCTTGGCTCCCGACATTCCCATGCCCGAGCCCATGCAGCCCGCAGCATGGTGCTGGTGCATCATGGCCATGCTCTCCTTCATCGTCTTCATGCCCTCGTGCATGGCGGCTTGCCGCTCGGCAGGGGTCTTCGCTGCGGCAGCTTTGTCATGAGCAACCTGCATCTTGTGCATTTGTTCGCTCATTGCCTTGTTCATGGCCGACTCGGAAGTTGTACTGGCGGCTGGTGCGCTGGCGGAGGCATCGCCAGCGTGATGTTTTTCTTCGGCATGCGCCACGAGCGCACTACCGGCCAGAACAACAGCAAGAAACAATTTCAATTGCGTTTGCATGGCGAACTCCACGTTTCTGGGTATGGATGGCGTGCTTCAAGGCCTTGGTATGCCTGGACGTTTTCAGTGTAGGCAGCCAGTTGGTCGCTGGTTTGACTTGAATCAAGCAAGAGTGGTCCATGTGGTTCCGATGGGCTGATCATCCATCCAATGTCTGCTTCGTACAGTTCCATTGCGTTGGTCCATCCGGTTCTCGCATATCCTGTGTCTCGTCATTACATTGCCAGCCCAAACCACATTGCCCCGAGGATGATGATCTGCGCTGGAACGAGATAACGCGCAAACCGGAAACCGCCATTGCTGAGCGCCAGCACACATTTGGTCAGCGTGTTCCCGGTCACGGCCATCATGCCCGGAACCACAACATCGGCTACCTCCAGCCGTCCGGCCTTCACTAGCGAGGCCACCGACGCAGTTGCTGCGTGGGCATCACCCAGCCCGCTGACGAATGCCGCAATGCTGACGCCGTTGTGGCCCAGGTGCTGAAGAAGAAACGCTGAGAACAGGGCGACGCCGGTCAGGGCAAGCGTGATGATCAGTGCGGTCCAGAGACTGAAGGCACCGTTACCCTGATGTGCCGCGGAACCGCCAGAAGCGGCACGCCAAGGTGCCAGCAGTAATATTCCGTAAACCACCGTGACCAATGCGCCAAGCCCGATCGATATCACGAAAGGGCTCAGCAGGTGCCGGTCGATGATAGTCAGCACCAAGGCGAATTGCGTAATGCTGGCAAGGTTGGAGAGCACCGCCGCTGCCGCGAAAGATCTGACTGCAAGTTTTTGTTGCCGCGCTTCACGGGCCAGCAGCGCAATGGTGGCCGTGCCTGAGGCAAAGCCTGACGCTATTGCGCTCAAAGGCAAGCCATATCGAGGGCCCATCAGGCGCATGGCGATATGGCCCACTGCACCGACAGCCATCAGCAGGACGACCAACGTGCAGATCGTGCGGGGGTTGAGCACGCTGTAGGGGCCCAGGAACCGGTCCGGCGTCAACGGCAGTACCACTAGTGCAACCGTTAGCAACATCAAGCCATCGCGCAGTTCTTCTTCACTCAGCTGCTGCAGTACGAAGTGATGAAGCTCACGCTGCATGGCCAACAGCACCGTCAGTACCACGCCTACCGCTGTAGCAAGCTCGGGCTCGTTCAGGCTCAGCGCGCCCAGAGTCAGCACCAGCAGCAGAGCGATTTCGCTGGTGACCTCAGGATCTTTGTCGGCATGCTTGCGGTAGTGCATGCAGAGCATCAGTACCAGGCCCAGACTGGCTACCCCGACCAGCATCGGGCCTGCCAGCAACATGCTGACGTAACCCAGCAGGGCGGTGATAGCGAAGGTCCTGAGTCCGGCTGCGGCATGGTCTTCGTTGCGGCCTTTCTTGCGTTCGCGCTCAAGCCCTACCAGCATGCCGATGCCCAGCGCCACGGCGCCGTGTCCGACATTCAGGGTGTCGAGCATGGTGCCTTCAGGCCGCTGCCCCGGCATTCCCTGCACAAGGTCATCAGCGGTTTCAGGTAAATCGGATTTGCCACGCGCGACGAAACAGACTGATCAAGAAGCGTGACTTTCAATTGATCGGGCACTTTCAGGCCTCCGAGCATCGGAGATTGGCAAAGCGGGGGCGGGCTTACCAATCAGCGAATCTTCATGACACCATCGCGCAGATGGGCGAACAGTTCATAGGCAGCCTCAATTTCACCGAGTCGATAGCGGTGCGTGACCAGTTGTGAACGTCAACCCGGCCGTTGGCGACTACCGCCATCAACCGGCGCATGCGCTCTTTGTCGCCATGGCGCGCCTACAAAGCAAGAAATCATTGTTGATATGCCAGTAGCGTGCTCCGTTAGCGGCTAGAAGCCTTGATCCGCATCAAATTCCCGCGCCATCCAGAATGCCGTTTGTCTGCGCGGAAGCGGGTAGTTGACAAACATCAAATTTGCAAAAGATGAGTGGCAGATGCTCCAGGTACGTACCGCAACCGCAGAGGTGTGCCATGGAAAATCCACAAAGACTGCTGCTGATAGCATCAGCCCTGATGCGCCGGACTCCGGTCTATGATCGCGCAGCAGCGCTGGCCAAGGCCAAGGGCATGGCGCTGCACATTGTGGCGTTCGATTATCTGGAAGGGCTTGCCACGGCGGGCCTGGTCAATGACCAGGCGCTGGCTGCCATGCGCGAAGGTTATGTGCAGCAGCACCGTGACTGGCTGGAGTCCCAGGCGCTGTCGATGCGGCGCAACGGTGTCACGGTCACCACGGAAGTGGTGTGGGTGCAACATCCGATGGACGAGATCCTCGCGCACTTGCGCGAGCAGCCTTTCGCCATGCTGATCAAGGAGCTCGAGCATGAGCCCTGGTGGATACGCGCCATGTTCACGTCACTGGATGTTCAGCTCCTGCGCGATACACGCATCCCGTTGCACCTGGTACACAACGCCAGCCATGCGTTGCCGCGCAGGATCCTTGCAGCCGTCGACCTGTCCAGGCCTGAAGATCAGTATGAGGGCTTCAACGACCAGATCATCAGTGAAGCGCTGAAGTTGGCATTGCAATGCAATGCCCAGATCGAATTGTTATATGCCTATGACCTGGGCTCGATGTATCTGGACGCTGGCGGCAGCCGGGAACATTCGTTCCTGTTCGACTCGAATTCCGCCCGAACCCTTCATGAGGCCCAGAGCGAAGCTTTCCAGTCGCTTGCCGAGCGCAATGGTATCGCCGCCGAACACCGCCACATGCGAATAGGCGATCCAGCCAAGGTCCTGGCGGTGTTCATGGATAACAATGATATCGATGTGCTGGTCATGGGCAGTTATCACCATCATGGCATCGGCTGGTTTATCGGCAGCACGGCGGAACGGGTGATGCATCGGCTGTCCAGCAGCGTACTGGTTATTTCACCGGAGCATTCCCAAGGCTGAAGGGCAAGGCCCGCAAGGGCCTGCTTTCAAAGCTTTCAAGGACGCAACATGCGCTCGTAGCCATTAGGGCGTGCTGCGTCTATCAAGTGTGCCAGCAGTTGCGGCTGATCGGCGGGAGGTGTTCATGAACACGCAAGCAAGGGCAAAACTCAGGGCTTGGATGCATCGCCCCAAGGGCAGCCTCGGGTGGATCGTGGCGATCCTTGCATTGCTCCTCGCCGCGTCGGCCTACCGTGGGCTTAGCCCGATCTGGCGCCTGCCCATGCGCGATCCGGCGGTATTGCTGGCCTTGCTGGGCTTGAGTGTGGCGCTGGGCTGGGCGGTGCAGCGCGGCGTGAAGCGCACGGTCGGCAAGGCCATTTTCAACGGCCAGCAGACGGGCTGGCCGGCCAGACTGGCGTTCCTTCGTTCAGTGACCCGGGAATCGAACATCCTGCTGGTGATGCTGTTGTGCCTGGCCCTGCTGGGTACAGGCACCTTGTGGTTGGCGGGGCGCTCCGTGGCGCAGATCGTGGCGATTTGCGAGGCAAACCTGCAGGCCCAGGTGGATATCCCCGAAGATGAAAAACTCACCGCGCTGGTCGGTAAACCTGTTTGCACCTGCCTGGCGCAGACCTTTCTGGAACGCAATGGAGTACTGCGCATGGCGTTGTTCGAAACGCCCATGCAGGAAGTGAGCGGCTTGAAGGCGCTCACACCCGTTGATGAGCAGCGCTGCCTTGAGCAGTTCGACCTGCTGCCCGAGGAGGCTCGCGCAATCGTGCCTTGAACCCGGTGCCCGCCAGAAGCTGAAACGACAGGCGCCATCTCGGCGCGGGAGGTTTCCATGTCATATGACCTTGCAGTGCAGACCTTGTTTCCAGACCGTTGCGAGGCCGGGCGTTGCCTTGTCGAACCGCTCACCCGGTTCGCCGGCAGGTCCGATGTGATCGTGTTAGCGCTGCCGCGCGGCGGTGTTCCCGTTGCTTATGAGGTTGCGACTGCCCTCGGGGTTCGCCTGGATCTGCTGGTGGTACGCAAGCTCGGCATGCCTTCTCATCCCGAGTTCGCCATGGGGGCAATTGCCGGGGACGGGGTAATGTTCCTGAATGACGACATGCTGCAGGCCTATCCAGTGGATCCGGCGTTGTTCAAGGCTGTAATCCTCAGGGAAACGGAGGAGCTGGAGCGACGGGAGCGGGCCTACAGGGGCGGTCGTGCACCTCTTGATCTCAAGGATCAGGTAGTGATTCTCATCGATGATGGGCTAGCGACTGGCTCGACCATGAGAGCGGCAATTCTGGCTGTACGTGCTCGGTCACCTGCATGGGTCGTGGTCGCGATCCCGGTTGCGCCACCGGAAACCCTGGACGTGATGCACCGCGAAGTGGATGAACTGGTGTGCCCGCTGGTACCCGAGCGGATGATATCGGTTGGCTATTGGTATCAGGAGTTTCCGCAAACTTCGGATGAAGAGGTCATGGTGCTCATGCGTCAAGCGGACGCGCGTGTGCTTTCCCAGGATACTTCCCAGGAGCGACGACATGACTGAGGTACGATCGCAGACTATCAAGCTGCCCGGCGTCGAATTGCTGGCCGACTTACGGTTGCCGGGCAATTGCCGCACTCTGGTCATTTTCGCCCATGGCAGTGGCAGCGGTCGTTTGAGCGCCCGGAACCAGTTCGTAGCTGACATCCTCGCGGCACGTAGCCTGGGATCGTTGCTGTTCGACCTGCTGACGCAAAAAGAGCAGCGATTGGATAACGAGACCGGGGAACTGCGTTTCGATATTCCATTGCTGGCCAAGCGATTGATCGATGTCGTCGATTGGGCAGGACAGGATCAGAGACTCCAGACACTGCACGTTGGCCTGTTTGGTGCCAGTACTGGCGCGGCCGCGGCGCTGCTCGCAGCGGCTCAACGCCCGGATGTGGTGGCGGCGGTGGTCAGCAGGGGAGGCCGGACTGACCTGGCCTGGTCAGTGCTGCCGCGAGTGAAAGCGCCAACGTTGCACATCGTGGGTAGTGAAGACGTACAGGTGCTGGAGCTCAATCGTCTGGCTGGTCGTATGCTGCAATGTGACCATCGACTTGAAGTGGTGCCAGGCGCTACGCATCTTTTCGAAGAGCCTGGCACGCTGGGCAAGGCTGCGGCGCTCGCTGCCGACTGGTTTGTCGCGCACCTGCAGGCGTCGGGCAGTCACACGCCAAATGGATAGGTTTCGTCCTCTGGTTCCAGATGTTGTTGTTTCGGCAAGGGCAGCGCGGTGACCGGCCTGGTTTGTTCGACCCAGAGCATGGCATCGAACTGCTCGGCCAGAACTGCCTCGAAATAGTGGCTGAGCCGCTCGCTTTCGGGACGATAGATGACACCAATGGCCCGCTCGAGCAATGGCGTGGACAAGATCCGGCGCAGTTCCTTGCGCTGCGGGTCTCGCCAATCGGTCAACGAGGCTGGCACTCCGGCAAGCCGGAACTGGCACTCCCAACTGTCCGTGCGGGATGGACGTATGTCCTTGATCTGCAGGTCGCCGTCCCAGTCATCGGCTGCGGCCACCTGGCCTCGGTCGGTCGCCATGCCGATCAGCACGGCATCCCGTCCAAACGCACCGCGACAAAGCTGACCGATGTTGAACTGGCCTTTCCAGCCCATTTCTGTCGCGCCTGCATCGCCGATATGAGAATTGTGTGCCCAGACCACCGCCTTGGCTTTGGGACCGCGGTGCTCCAGCAGCGCACGCAAGGTATCGAACATGTGCCGGTCGCGCAGGTTCCAGGATGCGGCCGACCCTCGGTAGATGGCTCGATAGTATTGTTCTGCAGCTATGATTACGCGTGCATTCTGCGTTGCGTTGAAAAAGGCTTCGTCATTGCGGATCAGGCCTGACAATTGTTCGGCCAGCATGACATTCAGTTGCTCGATCACCGGTTGCTCGCAAGGCATGACGCCACCGCGCTCGACAAAATGGCCATACAGCGCAGGGTCGTCCTGCCAGGGCGTCAGGCAGCCGTAGCGCCGACGGGCTTCATGGGCCAGATGCGGATCGACCCGGTCCAGATAGGCCAGCACTTCATGTATGGAGTTGCGCAGGCTGTAGACGTCCAGGCCACGAAACTCTACGCGACGGTCCTCGGCCAGCATGCGATTGTGCGCGTGGAGCCACTGGACAAAGGCCTTGGCCTCACTGTTGCGCCACATCCAGGTTGGGAAACGGCTGAAGATATGGCGTTTCCACGCTGAATGTGCAAGTCCTCGCACATATTGATCGACATGTCCGGCATCCGGCCAGTCGGCTTCGACGGCCACGATGTTGAAGCCATGCAGTTCGATGAGTCGTCGGGTAATAGCCGCACGGGCGCGGTAGAACTCGCTGCTGCCATGGCTCGCCTCGCCGAGCATCACCACTCGGGCATCTGCATAACGGTCGAACAGCTTGGCAAAAGCCGGGTCGTCCAGGTCCGGCAGAGGCTCGGCGTATTGGTGCAGCATTGGCGCGATATCACCAGTGTCGACCTGGTATTGCTTGCCGTAAAGCTGCTCCATCAGCTTGTTCGAAGGTCCGTTCATGGGCTTTCTCCCTGGGATGGATTGCTGCGTCGGCCCGCGGCAGATACTAGGCGCCGCAGCATGGCAGGTCATGGGGCGGCGGCCTTGGGTCAGCTCAGTGCGAGGCGGTGGATGACCTGGCTCGGGTCATCGGGGTCGGTGGTCGTGGTGAACCCTGCCGCTTTGGCCATGTCACGCATCGCCTGGTTGGCGGCTGAGTCGATCGAATACATCTGCCGGAAACCTTTGGCCCGAGCATGATCGGTCAGGTGCTTGAGCAGCAAGCGGCCGAGGCCGTGGTGTTGCCAGCTGTCGAGTACCGTGACCGCGCACTCGCATTCATCCTTGCCGGCACAGGCGGCGTAACGGGAAATGCCCACTTCTTGCAGTTCACCGTCCACATGCGCGAGGGCGACGAAGGCGGCTTGTCGGTCCTGATCGACCGCCATCAACTGGTCGAGCATCGCCTCACCTGGCTCCTTGATCTGGCAAAGGAAGCGAAAGTGCCGTGATTCGGGTGACAACCGTTCGATGAAGGCTTTTTCACGCTGTCGGTCCTTGGCTTGCAATGGCCTGATCAGAACATGGGTGCCATTGTCGAGCGCTTCGATCCAATGCTCGCCGACGGGTGCCGTAAACGAGGTGGCGGCAGGTTGGCGGGAAGGTTTGATAGGAGCCATGGCGGTATCCTCATGCGTCTGGAATGAATAGTGGAAATACAGTTTCGCTCCATGACCTTGCACTGACTTGATAGTTGTCAACTGCTCGGCTGGCAGCTGCTTTTCGCTGTCAAATTGAGGAAAAGAACGGATGTTGCCGGTCCGTACAGGCCCTGGCCGCTTGTTGTATTGGCGTGCCTGCGGTATTGACCACAATCAGGCTGCATTTGAGATGGCTCAGCAGGTATTGCAGGGTCTCGCGCTGCCACGGATTATGCGGGCAGCCAATGACCATCAGGTCGTATTCACAACGATTGGCATAAGCGCTGAGGGTATGTGAACAAGAACCGACAACAAGGTGATGCTGAAGGGGAGGAATGCCGACTTGCCCTGCAAACGCTTTGAATCTATCGGCAAGGGTTTCGTAGCCAGGAATTTTCGCCTGGCTGTAATGCTCGCTGTGGCGCAGCAGCGCAGCCTGATCGAAGACTGAAAACACATTG
Organism: Pseudomonas sp. p21; assembly: GCF_001642705.1. NCBI lineage: Bacteria > Pseudomonadati > Pseudomonadota > Gammaproteobacteria > Pseudomonadales > Pseudomonadaceae > Pseudomonas > Pseudomonas sp. p21. The sequence goes on along the minus strand of NZ_LWBV01000009.1, from coordinate 167,701 downwards.
GCGTCCATGGCCGTTGCCAGTGCGACGGTTTGCTCGAAGGCCGGGCTGTACTGATCATTGCAAGGTGCGGGTAGAAGCAGATTTCTGATTCTCATGATTTTTTTGCCTTCCGTCCGCAATGGGCGCGAACTGAGCCAAATGGCTGCTTAAAGTCTGTGCTCAAGCATGAGCGCATGAAGGCCGCAAGACCTGATCTTGATCAAGCCTTGGCAGGTGACATTACCCTTCGTCGGTAGCCCGGAAAACACTGAGCGTAGCGGCTAATTTTGAATTAATGCTCGCATGAAAAAACGTTGAGGCGTCACCATGTCAGGCCCTGTAGATATGGGGGCAAGGCCCCATGTGAAGTGCCTTGCGTGTTCGTTGAGCCGCCTTTGCTTGCCCGCTAGCCTCAGCGCTGACGAAGTGGACCAGCTGGAACGTATCGTGCGCCGTAACCGTCCGTTGAAGAAGGGCTCCTATCTGTTCAAGGCCGATGAGCCCATGGAGCATGTATTTGCCCTGCGCTCGGGGGCCATCAAGAGCTTCCTGCTTGATGCCGAGGGCAACGAGCGGGTCACTGGCTTCATCCTGCCGGGTGAGATGCTGGGGCTGGACGCTATCGGTGCGAGTCATTATCGAAGCTACGCGCTGGCGCTTGAAGTTTCTCTGGTCTGCTCTATCCGGCTGGATCAGCTGGTTGATCTGTCGGGGCAGATCCCTGGCTTACGCTACCAGCTACTGCATATGCTGAGCCTGGGCATCCAGGGCAAGGATGAACACCTGCGGTGCTGCCATGGGCGGGCTGATCAACGGTTGTCGATATTCCTGTTGGGCATGTCGGCGCGCTACCATGACCGTGGATTGAGGGCTGATGTTTTCAATCTGCCCATGTCCCGTTGCGATATCGCAAACTACCTGGACCTCACTCAGGAAACCGTCAGCCGGTTGTTCACCCGGTTCATCGAGGCAGGGTTCCTGCAATGCGTAGGGCGTGAGGTACGAATTGTCGACCAACAAGGGCTGCTCAACCTCAGCCGGCTGGAGGAACCCATTTAAGCGCCGCGAGCACCCTGTCATAGCGTTGCACAAGCCCACCCAATGGCGACTGGGTACTCCAGGTAGGGTAGGGCACATGGTCTGTTCGCAGCCAGATGCGCTGTGGCTGCACGCCTTTTAGCCAGCACAAGCGCGCGGCCTGGCGCGCTACTTGCGGTGGTGCGCAGCAGTAGACAGTATCCGGCCTGAAATCTTCCAACTGCTTTGTCAGTTGCGTCCATCCGCTTTGGCTGTCGCGCACTACCGTCTTTTGTGCCGTCAGGTACAGCAGGCAATCTGCGGGCAAATGCTCCAGGGGCAAGCCTTCGTGTAGCAGCCGCACCTGAATCCAAGGTAGCCAGCAGCGGATTTCATCGAGCAGGCAAAGAAGCGCCAACACTCCCTCGCCGCGAGTGATGGCCAGCAGCCGTGTGCTTTGCAGGGGCACTGGCCAGGCGTTGCCCAATGGCCCGGAATAGCGAAGCAACTGACTCGCTTTCTCCAGTGCCTGGGCTCCATGAGTGGTTACCATGAACCGGCCAGCTATCCCAGGCAGGCTTACATAGCTGCAGGGCCAACGTTGCTCGCGACTGGCCAGAAAGCAGTATTGGCCCGGCATCGCCTCGCCGCGCTGCGGGCTGCACAGTGCCAAGCGCAGGTACTCCTGGGTGCCTGTACCCGATAACGTTTCCAGCAAACGGACACATCCACCGTCGTCCCGCCCCATGTGCGCCTCGATTGTGTCTGGTTCGACCCTGCTGTATTCAGGTTAGGCGCCTGCCTTCACTGGACCTTGATCAGGATCAAAGGGGCAGCGATGGTAGCCGCTAGCAGATTGATAAACGCAGGGTTGCCTCCGGCCCCAAGACTGATCGAGCATGGTGAAGACGTGCCTGACGTTGCGCAATGGCACTGCACGCGCCCGCCAAACGACTGAACCACCGCTATTTGGCTTTCCAGTACTTCTGCATTTCCAGGAACAGGAACGAAGCTGTCCAGGTGATCAGCACCAGGCCGGTCAATGCCTGCAAGCCAGTGAGGTATTTGAGGTGCCCGGTAGGGGCGATGTCGCCGAAGCCGATGGTGGTGTAGGTGGTGAAGGAAAAGTACACGCAATCCAGGAAGCTGCCATCGAAATTGCCACTGAGCGTGCCCCAGCCATCAGCGTGAGCCATCAGGTAATAGGCCAAGGCAAAACACCAGACCTCCAGGGCATGGGCCAGCAGCGCGCCGAACACACCCGCGACTATTCGGAATCGGCTCCACAATTTCAGCTGCGGTAGCCAGTCATTCAGACGCAGCAAGCATTCGTAGTGAATGATTACCACCAGTATGACCACCAGCATGTTGATGAATGTGACGGTGAGCATGGTCGCTATCCTGATCAGGAGCGGAGCGTCATTTGGCTGTGTCGAGTAGCGGGTAGGTGACAGGTTCCTTGACCAGCGGCAGCAGCGCCGGGAATTCTTCGGGGGTGATGGTCTCCTTGGCCAGTAACAGGCGTGCTCCGGCGTCGAGATCTGCCCGGCGCTGTTCGAGCAACACCCGGGCACGGCTGTAGGCCTCTTCCAGCAAGCCACGAATGCCCAGGTCGATCTCCCGTGCGGTCTGTTCAGAATAGTCCTTGCGCTCCTGGCGCAACACCGACTCGCCCAGATAACCGGCCTGCTGCCGCTCCAGCACCGCCTGGCCCAGCTCCGCGCTCATGCCGAAGCGCGTGATCAGCTGCCGGGCTATGTCAGTGGCGCGCCCCAGGTCGTCGGCGGCACCGGTCGAGACCTGGCCGAATGCCAGGTTTTCGGCAGCGCGCCCGGCCATCATCACGACGATACGGTCACGGAGCATCTGTGCGCTGATCAGGAAACGGTCATCGGTGGGCCGTTGCAGGGTATAACCCAGCGAGCCAGCGGCGCGGGGGATGATCGAGACTTTGTGCACTGGGTCCATCGCTGGCAGGCTGCTCGCCGCCAAGGCGTGCCCCATTTCATGGTACGCGACCACTTGACGTTCATCGTCGCGCAGCACGTTGCCCTTGCGTTCCACACCCGCGACCAGGCGCTCGACGGCAGCAGTGAAGTCCTGCAGTTCGACCCACTGGCTGGCACGCCGCGTGGCGATGATGGCCGCTTCGTTCACCAGGTTAGCCAGGTCTGCACCGGTCAGGCCTGGCGTGATTTCGGCAATGCGCTCGCAGTCCAGGTCGTTCTTGTAGACGATCTTGTGCAAGTGCACCTTGAGAATCGCCAGGCGACCTTTGCGGTCGGGCCTGTCGATGAGAATCTGCCGATCGAACCGTCCTGCGCGCAGCAGCGCCGGATCCAACACTTCGGGGCGGTTGGTTGCCGCCAGCAGCACGACGCCTTCGCGCGCGTCAAAGCCATCCAGTTCGGCCAGCAGTTGATTGAGCGTTTGCTCCTTCTCATCATTGCCGCCAAGGCTGCCAAGCCCACGCATCTTGCCCAAGGCGTCCAGCTCATCGATGAAGATGATGCAAGGCGCCGCCTGGCGTGCCTGGTCGAAAAGATCGCGAACCCGCGCAGCGCCCACGCCCACGAACATCTCGACGAACTCCGACCCGGAAATGGAAAAGAACGGGACCGCCGCTTCGCCAGCAATGGCCTTGGCGACCAAGGTCTTGCCGGTACCGGGAGGACCGACCAGCAACGTACCCTTGGGCACGTGAGCGCCAAGGCGGGCATACCACGCCTTGTTCTTCAGGAACGCGACGATCTCGGTCAGCTCATCCTTGACGTCGTCTATGCCGGCAACATCGGCAAAGGTCACCTTGATATCGCGCTCGACATAGACGCGGGCGCGTGACTTGCCTACACCCATCAGCCCGCCCAGGCCCTGTTTTTCACCAAGCCCATGGAACAGGAAGTACCACAAAACCAGCATCATCAGCAGTGGCATGAGCCAGCCCACCGTGGTGGCCAGCGCGCTGTCCTCGGCGACGCCGGTAAACACCGCCCCCGATCGCCCTAGCTGCTCGCTGAGCACCGGGTCGATACGCACCGTGGAAAACAGCGAATGTCCATCGATGGGTTCCTGCAGCCTGCCCAGGATGCGGTCGTGCTCGATGCGCAGGTCGTTGACTTTCTGCTGTTCCAGCAGCTGTAAAAACTGACTGTAAGGAATGGCCTGCACCGCTGGCCGGTTGAACAGGCCGAGTTGAACTGCGGCCAGCACCGACAGCCCGATGGCCAGGAAATAGAATTTCCATGGCTGACCCTTGTTCATGGTCATCCCTCCTCTGGGCTGAGTACCAGGTTGCGCAGTTCCAGGTCGCTCATGATGAGCTCCAGCATCAGATCCAGTAGTGGGTTGGAATGCCTTGAGCCCTTTTTCTACGCTCCAGCGTTGTTGGGCGATTGACAAAGGTCAAGGTGACGCGCTGACAGATACCTCATGAGATTGATAAATGTCAGGCTGCCGCGGGCGGTGCTGTCGATACTCAGGATGTCTTGGGCACGCGAAAGGGCATCTACATGCAACGCTATCTGCTTGGCGGATTGACGAGCCTGCTGCTGGCATCCTCCCTGGGATGTACGCGTTGGCCTGCCGAGGAATACGATGCACGTCTGGAGTCGGCTGAAAACAACGCGGCGACCGCCAGGCTGCGAGCCGACCAGGTCTGCTACCGGATCGATCTGGTCGAGCAGACCGCCAACGAGGCGCTGCGCAGGGCGACCCAGGCCGAGGACCAGATCCAGCAGTTGCTCCGCCAGGCCAAGCACAAGTAGCCGCCATGTCACGTCGATGGCTAGACCCGGTCCTGTTGCTGGTGTGTGTTCTGGCCTTGCTGGCCGGTGGGCTGGCCTATGCGGCGCAACAGCCCGCCTGGGCCTCTGTGATCTGGGCCGGTGGCAGCGCGATCATGGCAGTGGTGCTGGCGGTGGAGATGACTCAGCGCCTGGCCAGACGCGAGGCGGGCATCGATCTGATCGCGCTGATGTCTATCGGCGCAGCCTTGGCTCTGGAGCAGATGCTGGTGGGGGCGGTGGCCGCACTCATGCTTGCCACCGGCCGTGCGTTGGAGGCGCTCAGTTTGCGTCATGCCGAGCGCGAGTTGCGCGCACTGATCGACAGGGCTCCCCAACGGGCCTGGGTTCAGGAGCACGACAGGCTGCGAGAGGTGCCCGTGAGCGAAGTCCGGCCTGGCCAGGTCGTGCTGGTGCGACTTGGTGAAGTGGTACCGGTGGACGGACGCCTGCAGACGGAACAGGCGACCCTCGACGAGGCTGCGTTGACTGGCGAATCGTTACCCGTCACCCGCCATGCTGGCGAGTCCGTGCCCAGCGGTGTGATCAACGCGGGCGCGCCGTTGCTGTTGCTGGCCACGCACACCGCCGCGCAGAGCACCTATGCCGGCATCGTGCGTCTGGCCGAAACAGCACGCCAGTCACGAGCCCCCTTCGTGCGCTTGGCCGACCGTTACGCGCTGGCGCTTATTCCGCTGACGCTGTTCATCGCCGCGCTGGCTTGGTGGGCCAGTGGCGATGTGCAACGGGTGCTGGCTGTGCTGGTGGTTGCCACGCCTTGCCCACTGATACTGGCAGTACCGATAGCCATGCTGTCAGGTATTTCCAGAGCCGCGCGGCGCAACATCCTCGTGCGCGATGGCGAGGTGCTGGAAGCGCTGGCCGGGATCCGTCATGTGTTCCTCGACAAGACCGGCACCCTGACCAGCGGCCATGCCCAGTTGCAATCGATCGAGATCAAAGGGGAGGGGACGCCCTTGCAGATCTTGCAACTGGCCGCGTCGTTGGCCCAGGCTTCCACTCATCCGATTGCCCAGGCCATCGTTCACGCTGCCCGTCTGCGCAACCTGGCGCTGACACCTGCGCAACAGGTACAGGAAAGCCCTGGCCTGGGGCTTGCCGGCAATGTGCAGGGCAAAGCCGTCCGCTTGGGGGCCCTGGCTTACGTGCGCAACGGCACAGATGATGGCAGCTGGGCTCAGGCGCGCTTACAGCAACTGGACTACCTGGCCAACAGTGGCAGTTTCGTGGCGGTCGACGGTGCGTTGAAAGCCGTGCTGCGGCTTGCCGACGACCTGCGCCGGGAAACACCCCAGACCCTGCGTCTGCTACGTGCCCGCGGCATTGACAAGATTGTCATGCTGACCGGAGATCGCCCGGAAACGGCCGAGATGATTGCTCTGACAGCGGGCATCGACGAACTTCGTTCAGGGCTTTCTGCGCAGGACAAAGTTCGCCTGGTCCAGCAAGGCTGCCGCAGTGGACCGACGCTGATGGTCGGTGATGGCATCAACGATGCCCCGGCGTTGGCTGCAGCCGATGTCGGAGTTGCCATGGGTGCCACTGGGGTTACTGCCTCGGCGCAGGCGGCCGGTGTGGTCCTGCTGGTCGACAGGCTCGATCGTTTGGTCGAGGTACTGGATATCGCCCGGCATGCCGTGCATATCGCCCGGCAGGGGGTATGGGTGGGCATGAGCCTGTCATTGCTGGCTATGCTGGTCGCCGCAGCCGGTTACCTGCCAGCGCTGATGGGGGCGGTGCTGCAGGAAGGTATCGACCTGTTGATCATCATCAACGCCTTGCGCGCGCTTGGCCCCTTGGCGGGCCGGCGGCACACCGGGCTCCCCGTGGAAGACCTGAATCGGATGCAGGATGAGCATCGGCAGCTCGACGGGCTGCTGACGCAACTTGGCCAGATGGCTTGTGACTTCGCCAGGCGCCCTGCTGGGCAGGCTCGGGCCGACCTGCGCGAACTGGTCGGTGCGCTGCACGACCTGCTGGAGCGCCACGAGCGCGATGACGAACGCCGCTTGTATCCGGCGTTGAGCCGTTTCATTCCCGGTGAAGATCCACTGTCGGCAATGAGCCATACCCATCGGGAAATCTTTCGGCTCATCCATCTGCTGTCGTGCATGAGCCGGGATTTCAGCCAGGCGGCCGACAGCCCGAGCGCCGACGATATCCAGCACCAGCTCATCCGTCTGGATACTCTGGCCAAGCTGCACTTTGACCAGGAAGAAGCCTTGTATCGATATCTGGATCGCCGCTGAGCAGCGCTTCTGCTGCCCTGATGGGTTGACAAAAATCAAGCATCAGGGGGCGGGGGGCGAGATGCTGGCAGCATTCGCGATTAGTCCTGACCTGCATGGGAGGCGACGCCATGGCCCACAGCAAAATCCTGTTCCGCTCGGCCGCGCGGGAAAAAATTCTAAGTGGTGCCACTCAGCTTGCCGATGCCGTACGCGTCACCCTGGGGCCAAAATCCAAATCGGTGCTGATGCAGAGCAGTTGGGGGAGGCCGACCGTCTGCAACGATGGAGTGACCATTGCCAAGCGGGTCGATCTGCAGGACCCGGAAGAGAACCTCGGCGCCCAGATGCTGCGCCAGGCGGCCGAGCGTACCGGGGAGGCGGTGGGCGATGGCACCAGCACTGCGACTATCCTGGCCCACGCGATACTGGCCGATGGCGTACGTAATGTGGTGGCAGGGGCCAGTGCCATTGACCTCAAGCGTGGCCTGGACAAGGGGCTGGCATTGGTCATGAAATCGCTGCTGGCACAATCACGCCAGGTCAGCACGCTCAAGGAAAAGGCCCAGGTGGCGACCCTGTCGGCGCACAACGACCCATTGATCGGTCAGCTGGTCGCTGATGCCCTGGAGAAGGTCGGGGTCGAGGGCGTGGTCAGCGTCGAGGAGTCCAAAACCACCGAGACCGTGGTCGACATCATGGATGGCATGCGCTTTGACCGAGGTTATGTGTCTCCCTACTTCGTGACTGATACCGAAAAGATGCAGGTAGAACTGACCGATGCTTGTGTCTTGCTTTGCGACCACAAGATAGGCGCACTCAATGACCTGCTGCCCTTGCTGGAGCAAGTGGCGAAAAGCGGCCAGCCGCTGGTGGTGATCGCCGAGGACATTGACGGCGAGGCGCTGACCACGTTGGTGGTCAACCAGATTCGCGGGGTGCTGCGAGCCGTGGCGGTGAAGGCTCCCGGCTATGGCGATCGGCGCAAGGAAATGCTGCAGGACATCGCCGTGCTCACGGGGGCGACCCTGGTTTCAGCGGAGCTTGGCGTCAATCTCGATACGCTGCAGCTGTCCCAGCTGGGCCAGGTGCACCGTGCGGTGGTGTTGAAAGACAGCACGGCGCTGATCGGTGGCAAGGGAACCCAGCAAGCCGTGGCGGCACGGATCGCGCAAATCCGGGCTCAGATCGAGGCCTGCACCAGCGATTATGACCGGGAAAAACTTCATGAGCGCCTGGCAAGGCTTGCCGGCGGCGTGGCAGTGATACGTGTGGGCGCACCCAGCGAAGCGGAGATGAAGGCGCGCAAGGATGCGTTGGATGACGCCTTGGCCGCCACCCGTGCGGCTATTGCCGAAGGCATAGTGCCAGGCGGTGGCCTGGCCTTGCTCAAGGCCGTGCCCGTGCTGCTCGCCGAAGAAGCAGATAGTGAAGGCGATACGCGCACTGGCCTGCAGATACTGCGGCGGGCGCTGGAGGCTCCAGCGCGAATGATCGCCGAAAATTCCGCGGTCGACGCGGGCGTGGTGGTGGCACGCATGCTCGCCGAAACGGGCAGCATCGGTTTTGATGCCGCGGCCAACGCCTACGTGGACCTGTATGAAGCCGGGATTATCGACCCCACCAAAGTGGTGCGCATCGCACTCGAGAACGCCGTGTCGGTCGCCAGTATCCTGCTGCTGACCGAGGCAACCATGACCGACATCCCCGAAAAGACACCGCCTTTGATGCAACCCCCGTTGCCTGAGTGATCAGGCGAACTGATCGTTGGAGGCACCCATGAGCCACTATCAACGCCTGCTGCTGATCCTGCACCCGGCATTGCGTCAGTCCAGCGCTTTGGAGCAAACTGCCGCCCTGGCCAGGTCAAGTTCGGCCAGCCTGCATATCGTCGGCCTGCTGGAGTCGCTGGACAAACTCAGGTTCCTGGAGACAGGTGATCGTCTAGCGGAGCGGCAGGCCTACCTGCAATCCCAGCAGCAACAGCTTGAAAGCCAGGCGCAAGGGCTACGCGCTTCGGGCGTGCATGTAACGAGCGAAGTTGCCTGGAGTAGCGATCTGCAGGCAGATATTCTGGAGCATGCGCTGGAAATGCAACCGGATCTGTTACTCAAGCAGGTCGATCACGAGCCGGTGCTCAAGCGAGCTTTCTTTACCCCATTGGACTGGAAGCTGCTGCGCCATTGTCCGATCCCGATCTATCTATTGGGGGCTGCCAGGCCCGCCTTGCCACGGCAGATAGTGGCGGCAGTGGACGTAGCGGATTCGTCACCTGAGGGCGAGGCACGCAATGACAGCATTGTCCAGCAGGCCAACGCCTTGGCCTTGCAGACTGGCGCGCAACTGGATCTGCTGCATGCCTGTGACCTGACGATGGCCTACATGGGCGATATGGGCTACTCCACGTGGGCAGCTGGCGATGTTGGCGAACAGTTGCGGCAGACCCTCGAGGCTGACTTCAGGGCGCTGGCCGACCGTTATGGCGCCCCGGCCGAACGCCGCCACTTCGTCCTGGGCCGCCCGGTCACCGTGCTCAGCGAATACGTGGAGACTCACCCTGTGGACGTCATTGTCATGGGCAGGCCTTTTGCCAAGGGGCTGGACCGGCTGTTTGGTAGCACCACCGAGCACGTTTTGTACCAGCTATCCTGCAACATTCTGGCCGTGTAGGGCCCTGGACCGGGGTCATGCAGTTAATCCCGGCCTCTGGCAAGGAGCTTGTAATGACAAGGGCATGCAACCCTGTATCAGTGCCGGGAGGTGGCTGATGAACCCGTATCGCCGGATTCTGCTGATCATGACCGAGGTCCAGGCCAATGCCGCACTGCGCCGAGCCATGGCATTGGCTGCGGCGTCAGGAGCATCCTTGCACGTCCTGGGCATCCATGAACCCGCCGAACTGCGTCTGCGTCGGGACTTGCAGGAGGCCCCGTCGCCCTCGGTCTTCTTCGTGCACTTCAGTACAGGGCTCCAGGCAGTGCTCGATGAACAACCCGCCATGGGCGCGCGACCAAGTTTCGAGGCCGTGGAAACCTCCAGCCCGCGTGACCTGTTACCCGCTTACATAGCCCGCTATGCACCTGACTTGGTGATCAAAGGTTGCCCCGGCTGCTCCTTGCTTGATCAGATTGCACGGACCTCGCTTGACCAGGTGCTGTTGCACGCGAGCGCGGTGCCGCTGTTGTTCGTACCTGCGGACGCCCCGGCCATGCCTGCCAACATCCTCGTAGCGGTGGATGTTGGTACCTTATCGCCGGAGAATGATGCCCTCAACCATGCGCTGGTTGTGGCAGGCCAACAACTGGCGGCTCAATGCAACGGCCAGCTGCACCTGCTCTCGGCTTATGACCTGCCTATCGCCATGCTGGCCAATCCCGACCTTGCGGGCCCCTGGGCTGACGAAGTGCGCGATTCGCTGCAGTTGCCGTTCGATGAGCTGGCCGATGCCTATGGCATCCCCCACATGCATCGCTATTTCAGCGAAGGCGCGCCATTGCGCACCATCAAGTCCTATGTTGTCGGGCTGAAGATCGATGTGGTGGTGGTCGGCGTCGTGCAGGCCAAGCGTTGGGCCAAGCTGATCGGTGATACTACCGAGCGGCTGGTCAGCCATGCACCGTGCAGCATTCTGACGATCAGGCCTGTGCTTGCCAGCTGATTCAGGCTGTATCGGCTGTCCGCCCATTCCGCACCACTTCTACACAGAATTGTGCCTCGTAGGGCGGAACATGGCATTCGACGATATCCTGCGGCGCAACCTGCAGGTGAATGCCCACGATATCTGCATGAACCGGCTGGCGGCAGACGTGTCGGTCAACGAGCACTGCGCTGACGACACGCCGCGCACCCAGCTCGGCCAGATAAGCACAGGTTCGCAGCAAGGAGTACCCTTCGTAGAGCACGTCATCGACAACCAGCAAGGTGGTACCGGCAAGGTCCAGCTTGCCGAGCTGAGGGTTCCCGGTGAGCTGTGTATGGGCGTGCAGGATGCTGAGGTCGTCTGCATAGCGCTTGACCTTGATCGGGTAGAGCGGCAATGGTGCCGCACCGGTCAGTGCTTGCAGGTGCACTTGCAGGCGACGCGCCAGTGGCTCGCCGCGCCGCTGAATGCCCACCAAGGCCACATGGGACGCAGGCAGGTATGCCAAGGCCTGGCGGGCCATAGAGCGCAGCACCCCGTCCAGGTCCTCCTCGTCATACAGGCGAAGCCTTGAGGGAGCGAGGCTGTTCATGATTTTTCCTATAGCCGGACAATGGTCACTGGAAGCTTACCCAGGCAGCGCTGGGTGGACTTGATAAATGTTAATTCGTGGTCGGTAGAGCAAGGGCAACGTATTACCGTCCGTTGAATGTCAGTTCTGATCCAGGTCAGACACACCAGTCGAAGGCTGGATATCGTTAAGGCGAGACTCTCTTTAAAGTGGTTTGTATGCATTCGGGATAATCTTGGATTTATTCTGTTTTTGTTGAAACTTTATCCTTCTCTTGTTCCTGTTGCAGGGAGAAACACGATGGCGATTGATTCGCTGGCCTTCACGCCATGGTCCGCTCTGGCCGGTGGTGCGTTGATCGGGCTGGGGGCTGGTTTGTTCGCGGTGATGAACGGCCGTATTGCGGGAATCAGTGGATTGCTTGGTTCGATGTTGCAGCGAGGCGGGGAAGGGCGCAGAGAAAAGCTGGCCTTTCTCTTGGGATTGCTGGCAGCACCGCTGTTGTGGGGGGTATTTGCCACGGTGCCGTCCCCCCGGTTCACCGCGGCATCGGGGACCCTCATCATGGCAGGGCTGTTGGTAGGCCTCGGCACGCGCTACGGCAGTGGTTGCACCAGCGGCCACGGCGTCTGCGGCCTTTCTCGCCTGTCACCACGTTCGGCCGTGGCAACGCTGTGCTTCATGGCAACCGGTTTTGCCACGGTGTATGTAGTCCGACACCTTGTACAAGGGGGCTGACATGCCTGTCATCAGTGGGTTTATCGCCGGGGTGCTGTTCGGCGTTGGGTTATTGCTGGCGGGGATGGCCGACCCTTCCAAGGTGCTCGGTTTCCTCGACATTGCCGGAGAGTGGGACCCTTCGCTGGGGCTGGTGATGATCGGGGCCATCGCCACGGTTTGGTTGCCGATGCGCTGGGCGCGCCGACATTCAACGGCATTGCTGGGTGGGGTGATGCAGTTGCCCGAGCGACGCGATGTGGATAGCCGTCTTATTGGTGGCAGCCTGGTATTCGGCGTTGGCTGGGGGCTTGCGGGTATCTGCCCGGGGCCGGCACTGGTTCTGCTGCCTTCCGGTTACTGGCAGGCCTGGCTGTTCGTCGCTGCAATGCTGGGAGGCATGACATTGTTCCAGTGGATTCAGACACGCCGTGGCACCTGACTCCGGGGTTGTCTGAATAAACCGGTGTATGTACGTACCCAGGGGGATTGCTGCATCATGCCTGGCCATTTACCGCTCCAGGAGACAGCGATGATCAAGGCCGGCGACACACTGCCCGACGTAATGCTTTACGAGTACAGCAACGGCGAGGGCGCCTGTGCGATCGGCCCGAACGCGTTTTCCCTGCATGAGCGCTGCAAACAGAAGAAAGTGGTGATTTTCGGCTTGCCAGGTGCCTTCACGCCTACTTGTTCGGAGCGGCATGTCCCGGGTTACGTGGCTGCGGCACAGGCCCTGTGCGCCGCCGGGGTTGCCGAAATTCTCTGTGTTTCAGTCAATGATGCATTCGTCATGAATGCCTGGGGCGCGAGCCTGCAGGTGGGCGAGAAGGTCAGAATGATTGCCGATGGCAACGGTGAGTTCAGCGAGGCGCTGGGCCTGTTGCAGGACCTCTCTGCGCGCGGCATGGGCCGGCGTTCGCAACGCTATGCCATGTTGGTCGACGACCTGGTGGTCAAGCACATTGCGGTCGAAGCACCCGGCAAGTTCGAGTGCAGCGATGCCGCAAGCATGTTGGCTTTGCTGCGTTAGTTCGTGAGCACTGAAGGCATGCGCGGTTCCTGTGGGAGATTTCGCAAGCGATCCTCGTACCCTGTGGGAGCGGCTTTAGCCGTGAAGAATCCAACGCGGTGCGTGGCACCGGCTGCGCCGGTGTTCGCGGCTAAAGCCGCTCCCACACGGTCCCTGCTAATTCAATGAGTTATGTGCAGTTCTATGAGATCGGGCGAGCCCGCGAAATGGCCAACGCGTTGCATGGCACCGGCTACGCCGGTGTTCGCGGGCACGCCCGCTCCCACAAGGAACGTGCGAGGTAACGGCTACGCAGCAAAGTCGGTAGAGAGGGACAGGTCCCGCCACTGGGCCAGCTCTTGCTCCACTGCGCTGTTCTTGGCCTCGATGCGCGCGACGGCATCGCTGCCCAGCGCCAGGCGCAGTGGCGGGTTCGCTGCATTGGCCACGGCCAGCAGGGCTTCAGCCAGCTTCGCAGGGTTGCCCGGCTGGGCATGGTTGGCCGCCTCGGCGTAGTGGCGCATGACACCGACGGTGGCGGCGTAGTCAGCTAGCTCAAGGGCCGTCTTCACCAGCGACTGGTCGTCCAGGAAGTCGGTACGGAAGAAGCCCGGCTCGACCACGGTCACCTTGATCCCCAAGGGGGCCAGTTCCTGGTGCAGCGCTTCGCTGATGCCTTCGACAGCGAACTTGGTCGAACCATACACGCCCCAGCCCATGTAGGCCTGGTAGCCGCCGAGCGACGAGATGTTGATCACGTGGCCACTGCGTTGGCGACGCATGTGGGGCAGTACCGCGCGGGTTACGTTGAGCAGCCCGAAAACATTGGTGGCGAACAACCGTTCGGTTTCGCTGGCGCTGGTTTCTTCTACCGCACCGAGCACGCCAAACCCGGCATTGTTGACCAGCACGTCGATTTGCCCGAAATGCCTGATGCCAGCGGCGACCGCCGCATGGGCGTCCTCTTCGCGGGTCACATCCAGGCGCACGGCCAGCAGGTTCGGGTGCTGGCCAAGACGAGCCTGGATGTCCTCCGGGTTACGCGCCGTTGCAATGACGGCGTCACCCGCTGCCAGGGCCTGTTGGGTGATCAGGGTGCCGAAACCGCGGGAAGCGCCAGTAATGAGCCAGGTACGCATGTCAACTCCTCCTGTATCCGACCCTGCACCATGCGGGCCTTCTTGATGAGTTGAACGAACTTTAAAATCTGTGCATTGCTGTGATAATCCCATGAATATCACATGGGCCTTTGAGTGAATTTCAGCAATGAAACCAACCAGCACCGCAGACCTGTCTCTGTTCCTGTGCATTGCCCGCCACCTGAATTTCAGCCGCGCGGCGGTCGAGCTGGGCCTTACGCCTTCGGCCTTGAGCCATGCGCTGCGGGCCCTGGAAACCCGCCTGGATGTTCGCCTGTTCAACCGCACCACGCGTAGTGTGGCGCTTACCGAGGCCGGGGAGCGTCTTTACCAGAGGCTGCAACCGGCCTTTCGTGACATCGCCGACGCGCTGGAGGACCTCAACAACTTCCGCGACAAACCGTCGGGCAACCTGCGCATTACCGCCGGGCGCGCCGCAGTGGAACTCGCGCTGCTGCCCCTGGCCAATCGTTTTCTGGCGGCGTATCCGGATATACGCCTGGAAATCGTCAGTGACGATGCGTTGGTGGACATGGTGGGCACCGGCTTTGATGCCGGCGTGCGCCTGGGGGAGCGGCTCCAGGCGGATATGGTCTCGCTCCCCATCGGCCCTTACCTTCGTTCGGTCGTGGTAGCGGCGCCTGCGTTCTTCGATCGGCACCCTGTTCCACAGCACCCGCAAGACTTGAAGCAGCTGCCTTGTATCGGGCACCGCTTCCCTGGTGGCGCACTTTATCGATGGGAGTTCGAGCGCGGGGGCGTGCAGTTGGAGGTCGATGTCCAGGGGCCCTTGGTATTGAGCGATGTCAGCCTGATGCTGGCGCCTGCCTTGCAAGGGCTCGGCCTGGCCTATGTGTTCGAAGACATGGTCAAGGAACACCTGGAGCGTGGCCATTTGCGGCAGGTACTGGGGGACTGGTGTCACTACTACCCAGGGTTGTATCTGTACTACCCGAGCCGCCGCCAGGTGCCCGCGGCGTTGAAGGCCTTTATCGACTTCATACGGGAGCAGCGCTAGCCGGACGCCTGGCTGATCGCCCGGGCGTGCACCAGGCAGTCATGCGCCCTGGCGGTCGATATCACGGCGTAGTACGACCGAAGTGGTTATGTCATCCACTGATTCGTGGCGTGCCACATTGTCCCGTACCTGGTTGAGGTCGTCGATGGTTCGGGTCTCGACTTCGACCACCAGGTCGAGCTGGCCGCTCACCGAGGACACGCGGCGCACACGCGCGTCGGTTGCCAACTGGTCGAGCAGCCCCATGGCCGGGGTGCGATGCAGCGTTACCAGCAAGATCGCACGGATTACGTTCGCATCGATTTCGCCGATGTCCGCGCGATAACCGCGAATGATCCCATTGCGCTCCAGGTTGGATACCCGCTCGGTAGTGGCACTTCTGGAAAGACCGATCCGGCCAGCCAAGGCCTTCAAGGCGATGCGAGCGTCCTTCGAAAGTATTTCCAGAATCTCACGATCTTTTGCGTCCAGGTCACGCATTGCAACACCTAATCAACACACCGTTTTTATGCCGGCGAGAACCGGCATTATGCTTGTCGATCACGACGGTATGCAGGGTGTCCGTTTCGGCCGTGCGTGACAAGCTATTGAAAAAACTATTTGCTCGCACGGAACGTGATGACATGACAGACCTATCCCACCCGGCACCTCGGTTTTCGGCAGGCGATGCAGAGGGCCTTGCCCAGGAACTCTTCAACGTCACCGGCACAGCAACGCCTCTGGACGGGGAGCGTGATTGCAACTACCGCCTGAGCACCGGCGCTGATGCAGGCTGGATTCTCAAGATCGTCAATGCCAGCGAGCCCAGGGTTGAAAGCGAGTTTCAAACCGCACTGCTCGACCACCTGGCGGTTCAGGGCGCTCACCTGGGGGTGCCTCACCTGAAGGCAAGTGTTGCCGGCGACTTTCTGCCAACCGTGGCCAGTGCCACAGGTGAAAAGCACGCTGTGCGCCTGGTCAGCTGGTTACCCGGGACGCCACTGGCAGAGGCCAAGCGTTCCTTCGAGCTGATGAAGAACTTTGGCCGGGCACTGGGTGAACTCGACCGCGCCCTGCAGGGGTTCATGCACCACGGTGCGGTGCGGCAGCTGGATTGGGATTTGCGCCATGCCGCAGGAGCTCGGTCACGCCTGCATTTCATCCGGAGTGCGGAGCGTCGGGCGATTGTCGAACGGTTCATCACCCGTTTCGAACAAAGCGTACAGCCCAGGCTGGCATCGCTGCGCGCCCAGGTGATCCACAACGACGCCAACGACTGGAACATACTGGTCGACGCCGAAACCAACCGTCAGGTGACCGGCTTCATCGACTTCGGCGATGCAGTGCATACCGTGCTGATTGCCGAAGTGGCGATTGCCAGCGCCTACGCCATTCTGGACATGGACGACCCTGTCGGTGCTGCGGCTGCGTTGGTGGCCGGCTTCCATGAGACGTACCCCCTGCAACCGCAAGAAATCGATGTGCTGTTCAACCTGATCGCCATGCGCCTGGTCATCAGCGTCACGTTCTCTGCTTCCCGGCATGATCAGACAGAAGACAACCCCTACCTGGCGATCAGTGAGGCCCCCGCCTGGCGCCTGCTGGAGCAGCTGGATTCGATGAATCCACGCTTGGCCACCGGCATTCTGCGCAAGGCCTGTGGTTTCGATGCCATCGAGGGTGCGGGCGCTGTTCGCCGCTGGCTTGCGGATAACCACAAGTCCTTTGCCGACCTGGTACGGCCATCAGCCGCAATCCTTGACAAGGTGATTGCGCCATTTGGCGATGCTGGCCACGAAATGACCATTGCTTCAGCCGAACAGCGCCCTGCAGATGCGGCCCGCTGGTGGGACGAGTTCTCTACTGCGCACCAGGTGCCGCTGGCGGTCGGGCCGTGGGGCGAGCTGCGTACCATCTATACCGATAGCGCCTATGAGTCGCGCTTCATCAAGGGCCAGCGCCGCACACTGCATGTCGGTGTCGATCTGGTGATGGCCGCAGATACGCCGTTGTACGCTCCCGTCGCCGGCACCGTGAAAAGCGTTGAAGTAGAGCGCAACCCGCTTGGCTATGGCGGGTTGGTGATGATCGAGCACGCGCCACCCGGTTGCCCGGCATTCGTGACTCTATGGGGGCATATGGCCCATGAGGTGCTCAACCGCTTGAGCGCCGGCGACAGGATCGAAGCCGGCGAACTGGTTGGCTACATGGGCACGGATCATGAAAACGGCGGATGGATTGCGCACCTGCATTTGCAAATAGCGACCGACACCCAGCTGACGGCGGGCGAAGTCATCGGGGTGGGTGAGCCAGAATACCGCGAAGTCTGGGCCGACCTGTTCCCTGACGCTTCGATGCTGGCCGGTATCCCGCCCGAAACCTACCGCCAGGAAGGGATGACGAAGGCACAGCTCATCTCCAGGCGCAAAGAGCTGCTGCTGCCTAACCTGTCCATTTCGTACACCGACCCGATCAAGTTCGTGCGTGGCGATGGCGTGTGGCTGATCGACAACTTTGGCCGGGCCTACCTGGACTGCTTCAACAACGTCTGCCACCTGGGCCACAGCCATCCTGACGTGGTAGAAGCCCTGGCGCGCCAGGCTGCGCTGCTCAACACCAACACCCGTTACCTGCACGACAACATCGTCGAGTACGCCGAGCGCCTGACGGGAACCCTCCCTGAGGGCCTGTGCGTTGCGTCCTTTGCCTGTTCGGGTAGTGAAGCCAACAGCCTTATGCTGCGCATGGCACGCAACTACACCGGCCGTGACGAGGCGATCGTACTGGACTGGGCTTACCACGGCACCACCCAGGAGCTGATCGACCTGAGCCCGTACAAGTACAAGCGCAAGGCAGGCAAGGGCAGGGCGGCGCATGTTTACGAGGCGATGGTTCCGGACAGCTACTACGCCCCTGAGGACTGGCCAGTGGCAGAGCATGGCAAGCGCTTTGCCGAGTCCGTGGCCGAGCAACTGCAGGCCATGCGCAAAGCCGGCAAGGCGCCTGGGTTCTTCCTGGCGGAGTCCATCCCGAGCGTGGCAGGGCAGGTGTTCCTTCCCGAGCACTACCTCAAGGAGGTATACGCCATGGTGCGCGCCGAAGGTGGGCTGTGCCTGGCCGATGAGGTTCAGGTCGGGTTCGGCCGCGTAGGTAGCCACTGGTGGGCGTTCGAGACCCAGGGCGTGGTGCCGGATGCCGTATCCATGGGCAAGCCGATTGCCAACGGCCACCCGATGTCGGCGGTAGTGACCACGCGCGAGGTTGCCGATGCCTTCAATAACGGCATGGAATATTTCAATACCTTCGGCGGTAACCCCGTGTCGTGCGCGGTGGGGCTGGCTGTGCTCAACGCAATCGAACGTGACCAGTTGAAAGAGAATGCCCTGAACGTTGGCAACTACCTGCTCGACGGTTTTCGCAAGCTTCAGCAGCAGTTCGATGTGATTGGTGATGTGCGCGGACTGGGCCTGTTCCTTGGCATCGTGCTGGTCACTGACCGGCAGTCTAAGGCGCCGGCTACGGCGCTGGCCAGGAAGGTGGCAGATGGTGCCAGGGCGCGTGGCGTGTTGATCGGCACCGAAGGCCCGCATGACAACGTGTTGAAAATGCGGCCGTCAATGATCTTTAGCCGGGCCAATGCGGACTTCCTGCTGGACGTGCTGAAAGACAGCTTTATCGCGGCATTGAAATAACGGTTTCGGCCGGACAAGGCGTACCTCAATGCGCCACGGCATGAGAGTGAACGGTCAGGGCACCTGGCACCTTGGTCCGTTCAAGCCCGCCGTGGTCTATCCACCGAAGCGTCTGCTCATAGGCACGCTTGAGCAACGACTCGGTCTGGTCGAAGTTAAATACCGAGACATCGACCGGGCACAAGGGGGGAACGATGTGCAGGCTGGTGAGGGTGCGGAAGTGTTCGATGTCACTCACAAGCTGGCGCATGCTCATCAGGTTGACAGTGTGCAGGGCCAAGGCAACAAGGCCCCGGGGCGGTTGAGTCAAGGCGCAACTGAGCCCGGTGGGGATCACCACAACGTTGCTGGCGCCCAGCGCTACGGCAGTCGAAATGGGTGTGTTGCTTGCCACGCCGCCATCCACCAGAAACTGGCCGCCGATCTGCACGCAAGGGAACACTAGCGGGATCGCAGCGCTGGCCAGCAGCGCCTGCTCGAGTTCACCGTTGGACAAGACTGTCTCGGCACCACTGAGCAGGTCGGTAGTAACGATATGCAGCGGCAGTTTCGCATCCTCGATGCGATGAATCGGCAGCGCCTTGCCGAGCAAGCGGTGCAAGGCCGCCGGCTGTAGTAGAAAACCGCGCCGTTTGAGCAGGCCTCTGCAGGTGTCGAGCCAGGACAGGGGGAAAATGTCGGTTCTACTCAGGCCTCGCCAGAATTCGGCGAGTGTCTCGACACCCTGGGCGTTGGGCCTTGCCGCAAAGTAGGCACCGTTGATCGCGCCTACCGAAGCACCAACTACCCTGTCGAACTGGACATTGGCTTCGACCAGGGCCCGCAGCATACCTACCTGCACCGCACCCAGGCTACCGCCGCCAGCGAACACGATTGCGGTATGCGTAGGCATGATTGCAGTCTCTGCGCAGGCATGTGTCGATTGAGTGTAGCTGTTGGGGCGGCTCTGGAGCCAACGGCTGACAAGGCCCTGTTCGGGGCGATCGGTGATCGCCCCTTTTGCGGCTCAGGGGCGGTCCTTGAGGGTTTCGAAGGCTTTGACGCTTTTGATCAGGCTTTTGTTGCTGGCGGAACCGGCACTGTTGAACAGGAAAGAGAAGTCCGAGGCCAACGAAGGGCTGCCGGCAATCGTCGCGTACTGATGGCACTGGTTGCAGTCATCACCCTGCACGTAGGTCTCCATGGTGGTGTTGGCCACCGGCACATTGCCCTGGCTGATGAACGGCCCGTACGACAGCGGCACTTGCGCGTTGGCGCCCGGTTCCGGGCTGGGCGGATTGGGGGCGAGGGTCCAGAGTACGTTGATCAGCTTGTAATACTGGAACACCGACTGGCCTTGGCTGTGTTGCGCGAAGTTGGCTTGCACCGCGCTGTTGAGGGCCTGCAGGTCGCTGGGGACGGGGTGTTCGCGGGTGGTCTGTACCGGCTGGTCGCGTGGGAAGAGATCGGTGCACTCCTTGTCGGGATGGTGTTGCTTGCACTGGATACGGGCTTGGTTCGGTGTGCACTCGGGGCCACTGCCACAGTCAGGGTTGTTGAAGGCAAAACCGTTCGGTGGGGTTTGTTGCGGCGGGGCCTGGGCCGGTTCGGGCACGTTGTCGACCTGCTCGAAAGTGGTCCAGATGAAGTTGGGCGAAGCCTGGGTCTTGTTGATGATATGCAGGCCCACCAGCCCCACCACTTCCTGGGTGCACTTCAGGGTATCGGGGCGTTTGAGCCAGGCGACGGTGGTCAGATAGCGCCCGAACAGTTCGGGTTTGCCGGTCAGCACCCGCCAGGCGGCCTTGAGCTCGATAGCGCCCAGCTGCTCCTGCGGGACAGGGGACTGTGGCAGCGAGCGCATCGGTTCGCCGATTGGCAGCGACAGCCCCTCCGGTGTCTTGCCGTCCTGGTTTTGCGCGACCTTCAACTGGTTGGCGGCGTCGTAGAGCCCCTTGTCGACGATGTAGTCGAACTCGGCCTTGCCCACCTTGCGCTCAAAAAACACCAGGTTGCCAGACTGGTCCGTCAGCCAGCCGCCGGACGCTTCCATGACCGGGTCTGGAATGGACGCGAGTGTTCCGGTAGACAGGTGGAAACGGTGCAAGGCATTGATCGCGCCTTCGGAGGTGGCGTTCATGAACTTGCGTGCGCCCACCTTGATTGCCTTGAGGCTACCCTGGGTGCTGCAACCGGACGGCACCAGGGTTTGCACGCCCCAGCCGGTGGGCGTGGGCGCGCCGGGCAGGAAGATGTCATTGGCGTCCTTGTAGCTGGCCCATACCGGGGCCACGCTCATGGGTTGGCCCGGTGCAGAGGGGACACCGAACTGCGCCAGCGTGCTGTTCATGTCGGGTTCGCCCGCCAGGCTGGCGGTGGCCGGCCAACCGGGGTTCACCGGCCAGTTCAAGGCAATGAACAACTGCCAGCCAAAGCAGTTCATGAACGCCTGGCTGGTGGCATTGAAGTTGTTGACCGGCAGGAATCCCCCGCTGGCCGGGTTGAACACCAACTGCTGCTGCACACAGGCGTCGGCATCCGACAGCGTGGCCGCCGTGGCGGGTTGCGGGGTCGACAGGCACAGTAAAATGCCGCACAGCAGCGACAGAAGACTCAAGCGTGACCTGGACATCATTGCGCTCCTTGCAAGCTGTGAAGCCGCACCCGAAGGTGCGGCGGTAGAGAGGCTAGACTGGCGTGGTTCAGGCGCCAGGCACCAGCGCCAGGCCGGACTCCCAAGGGTGGTCTGCCGCGCTCACGTTCACGTCTTCATCCGGATTGAGCGCACGCACCGTCACCAGGCCGGGGGCTGCGGTGGGGCTGACCGTGATGGTCAGGATGTAGGCTTGCGTACCGCCCGCGTTGGTCTGGCCGGGAATGGCCGATGCGTCGGGCAGGTATTGGGTGACCTGCGCGGTAACCCCGGGGTTGGAGAATTGCACCCTGGCATTCTGTGCCGTGGTGGTCTTGTCGGCGCCTTGCACCACCAGCACGAACTGATTGCTGCTGCCCGGTGCAAGCCAGGCGGGCAGGTCGGTGGGGGAGTTCCCGTAGAACAGGTCCAGCGGCAGCAGTTGCACCGGCCAGGGTTGCAGGCCGGCCACCCGGTCCTGCACGCATGGGAAGGATTGAGGTGTGACGCTGAGCGGCTTGACGGTGACGCTCAGGCCCACCAACAGTTGTTGGGCGATGACCCACACATAGTTGACCTTCTGGTTGTTGATGGTGATGTCATTGATCGAGAAGCCGGCGCTTTCCGGCACCTCGAACACCGCCTGCAGGATCTGGTCGGAGCCGTTGGCGGCCGACTTGGCCGTACCGCGGGTGATGCGCCAGTACTGGCTCACGTCCTGGCCTTGCGGGCCCTTCCAGGCGCTGAAGTCGGTGGGTTGTTGCAAGTACAGGCCAATGGGGTTGGTCAGCGACAGTCGGTTGTTCACCGCCGTGGTATTGGCCATGAAGCCGATGTGCGGGTCGGAGTTGCGATAGTTCTGCCCGTACTGCGCGCAGCAGATCAGCGACTGGGCATTCTGGCTGCTGCTCACAGGGCGCAGGATGGTGGCGGCGGCGGCCAGGTACACCTCGGCACTGAGGGTATTGGGGCCGGAGGTCAGGTGCATCGCTCCGCCGTACTGGCCGGGCACACAGGCGGTTCCGGCGTTCCATTTGTTGACGGTGTCATAGGCCGGCTTGCCGGTGGTGGGGTCCATGACCGGGTCGCCGGCCTTGCCGGTCGGGCAGTCGGCGGTGTAGCGCAGGTACAGGTCTTCGAGTTGCACGTTCGGGTCGATGTAGTCGCGGTAAAGGCCCAGTACTGCGTTCGGGTCGATGCGCCACATGGCCAGGAAGTACGCGGGGTTTTCACAGGTGAAGGTGATCTTGCGCATGTTGCCGTTGGCATCGCGCACGATCGACCACTCGCAGTACTCGTCGAGCCAGCCCCGTGGGCCGGAAGGCGTGAAGTCCTTGTACGTGCCGTTCCAGGCGATGCTGGGGCAGCGCTTGGCCGGCAGTTGCAGCACAGTGCCCTTTTTGTTCGGGTCGTAAAGCGTGTAGAGGGTGTTGTCGAGGGTGATCTCGCCATGGTCGGCCAATTCCATCACCTGGTCCAGGGTCATGGCCTTGCCGCCCAACTGGGGAATGACCGCCGCACCGTTGTTGTAGAAGAACGTCCACAGGCGGTTGGGGAACGGCGCCCAGGTAATCGCGGGTGGGGTCACGTCGCCGAAGCCCTCTACGAGCGGGTTGTAGTAGCCCGAGCGGGGAGCGTCGTTCAGGCTCGACCAAGGGTTGCCGATGATGGACGACTGGGTCCAGCCGGTGAGGTCGTTGTTCCAATCGGTTTCAAACTGCGGCAACTGGTCTTCCAGCCCCAGCTTGTTGTAGTCCTTGGGGGCTTGTCCGGCGGGAGAGGTGAACTGCTTGAAGGGCGTGCTCATGTCGGTTCTCCTGGTGTGCGTGAGGTGGAAGCAGAGCAGCAGCCGGCGACCGGGGGCGGGCCGGCGAGGGTCTGGCGCGGGTCGTCCCACACCAGTTGGGCGATGAAACCGGGCAGGGTCGTGTATTCGTCAGGCGTCAGCACGCGGCCACTGTCGAGGTGGGTCACCACCAGCGACAACTGCACTGCATCGTCGCGGCCAAGGCCCAGCGCAGCAGCGTTGCGGGCTGCATTCAGTGCGCGCGACACGCCATGGGTGATGCATCGGCCCTTGTCGTCCACCAGCCCCATGCCGATACGGCTGAAGCGCCCCACGTAATGCGGGTTGTCGGCGCTCACGTGCTGTGCGGTGGCGTCGGGCTGGTCGAGAAAGACGTCGATCAGATAGGTGTCATGGGTGCAGCGCACATGGTCGAACACCACCCACGGCCCGGGCCCTGCGCCGTTGCCCGCGGCAGGCCCGGCTTTTGCGCTGTGCTTGCAGCAGGCGCCGGTGGCCGCCTTGGGCGCGCCAAACTGAGGGGCCACCGGCACGCCATAGTCGTAGCCGATGTGCCGGCTGTCCTGGGCCATGTCGCCGATAGTGGTGTAGCGCCAGGCGTCGGCGCTGGTGAAGGTGAGCTGCGTGGCATCGTGGCCGGAGAACGGCTGGAGCAGGCACTGCGTGGTGTATTGCGCCCCGGGGTTGGCCCTGATCCAGACCTCGAGCATGCGATCGATGTTGGCGTGGTAGGAGCAGAACACCGGGTCGAAGGCGGTGTAGGCGTTGTCGGCCATGTCGCCGCCGATCCAGCCGTGATAATTGTCGTGGGGTTGTTCGTACAGGCCGTCGAAGTTGAGGGCACGGTTGGGGTACAGGCTGTCTTTCTGGGGCGGGTCGAACACCGGGATGTTGGCCCACGGATAACCGGGCACACCCTGTGGTTGGCTGAAGCTGGTGAACTTCAGGGCATCCACCACCTGTTGCTGGAAAATCCGGCTCATGCCGTACAAGCGGGTGCGCTCCGAGCGCGAGTCGTCACCGTGGGTGTAGAACAACCGGTCGCGTTGCACATAGCGGCAGTCCACGCCCTTGACCGCGCCACTGGCGCATACCTTGGAACAACCGTCCTTGGCGGCTGCGTAGCGCAGGGGATTGGGCCGGGTTTCGCCGGTGTGCGGGTGCACGTAGGTTTCATCGAGAAACGCCTGGGGCAGGCCGGCCTGCGGGCTGCCGTCGACGCTGGCATCTTCGGCCATCCAGTCCCAGTAGGGAATGGCGCAGTCGATCAGTTGTTCCAGGTACAACAGGTAGGCCCGGTGCCAGAGGGCAAATGCCTCCTGGTAATGCAGGCACCAGTTGGTGTGGATGTAGGCGTAACGTTGCCAGGGCGAACCACTGTCGGGGTCGCCCACCTGCATCACGTCGTCCAGGCGGGCGCGGTACAGGTTCAGCTCCTCGAGGCTCAGGGCGCGGATGTCCTTTCTCACCCACCTGACCGGTTGGGGCAGGTCCGGTGGCGGGATGCGTTCGGCCAGATCGAAGGGAGAGCTGGCGTCCAGGCGCCAGCCCTGGTTGACCCACAACCTGAAGGTTTCCAGCGCGTCGATCGGCCAGAACTGCTGCTGGTCGAGGGTCAGCGGCATGTTGCGCGAGGCCAGGTGCTGGTAGATGGTTTCTGACCAGGCTTTGACCGAGTCCGGTTCGTCCAGGTAGACGAAATAGGCGTTCATGCACCCGATCCAGGAGGCCGCCACGGCCGCACGCTGGGTGGCGGGAATCCAGTAGGGAGCGGTAAAAAGGCCGTGGATGTCCGCGGCCCATGTTGGTTTCGCGATGATCATAAGGTCCCTCTCATGCGCCCCGCAGGCCATATCTGGCCGGGCTGCTAAGCTCAGTTGATGGTAAAGAGCTGGCGCGCAGGGAATCGTGCAAATTGGCCCGTCCTTGCAGCGGATTCATTGCAGTTTTTCAAGGAAGACACGTGAAAAATGACAGACGCCATGGACCTGAAGATTCTGGGAAAGCTGCAAAAGGATTGCAGCCAGAATCTGGAGTTGCTTAGCGACAGCGTCGGGCTGTCTTCCACCAGTTGCTACCGGCGTATCAGGCGCCTGGAGAGCGCAGGCATCATCAAGGCCAAGGTCGCGATACTGGACGAGCGCAAGCTGGGCATTCAGGTGACCGCCTTCTTCTTGGTCAAGCTGGACCGCGACAGCAACGACATCGACCGCAAGATGCAGCACATCCTGGCCAGCCACCCGGAGATTCAGGACTGCTACCTGATGACGGGCGAGTTCGATTTCGTGATGGTTGCCAAGTTTCGCGATGCAACCGAGTACACCGACTATATCTACCGGTTTCTCGAGACGTACCGGGACATTCCGATTCGCACTTACACCTCCACATTGGTGGTGCGTACGGTGAAGAAGTCCTATGAGTTGCCGCTGGAAGGGGGGCTACACCGGGCCGTCGATGCCTGATTGGAAGCCAGTGGTGTGCATGGCACCCCAAGGACCCGCGCAGGCCAACAGCGATATGGCTTACATTCACCGTTGCGAGCATGGCGCCTTTCGTGGAGCCTTTGTCTCGGCTTCCTCGCCGTCTTGCTCGAGCGCCATCAATGCGGGCAGGTCGAGTATCTCCACGAGCCTGCCACGCATGCTGACGATACCTAGTGCGCGCAAGCGGGCGACCGAACGACACACGGTTTCCTGGCGTAGGCCCAGATACGAAGCCATGTCTTCTCGAGACATGCGCAGCATGAAACCGTGGGCAGAATAGCCCCGGCTGACGAAGCGTCTGGACAACCCGACCAGGAAGCTGGCCAGCCGCTGTTCGGCGGTGAGGTTGCACAGCATCAGCACCCGTTCATGCTCGCGCACGATTTCCTTGCTCATCAGACGGTTCAGGCTTTGCTGCAGGACGGGAAAGTCGCGCGCCAGTGCCTGTAGCCGGCGATAGGGGACAGGGCAGACCTCGCTGTCTTCCAGGGCTATGGCGTCGCATACGTGATGGTCGGTGGCGATGGCGTCGAGCCCAAGCACATCGCCCGGCATCCAGAAATTGATCACCACACCTTGGCCTTCGGCGCTGTTCAGGCTGGTCTTGAAGCTGCCGCAGTGCACGGCATAGAGCGTTGTCAGAGGATCGTTGGCATTGAAAAGTGCGGCGCCTTTGCCAACACGCATGCGCGGGCCGATCAGCGCGCCCAGGCAACTGCTGTCGTGCACTGGCAGGCCGGTGGGCAGGCATAGGCTGCTGACACGGCACTCGGTGCACAGGGTCTTTAGCGGTTTCAGATGTATCGGGGTTGCCGGGCTCGGCGCTGCAGGTTGGTCGAGCAAGGTGATGTTTTGTAGGCCGGTCATTTTCAAGCCTCCTTCGCGCATCGGATATCTGCCTGGGTTGCCATCCGCGCACCAGGTTTGCCAACGGTGGCCATGCTTGGGCGTGATGAACAGTCGGCAAGCATGTCCAGTGTATGGGGCGCGTTGAGACGCGCATTCAACCGTTCGACGAACGCTTGCGCTTCGATGGAAGTATTGAAGCTCACCCGGCAATCATCCATTCGGACCCACCAGCGGTTCTGTTCGGGATTGTCTTCGACGTAGATGTTCATGGAAGCCTCCAAAAAGCATGCATGAGCAAACCAGCTGCAGATCCATGCGAAACGAAGGCATCCCTACCGGCAACAGGGGTGGTTCAGGGTGTAACGGCCATTTTCGTCACGCCATCCCGCTGGTTGGCGACCGACTTACAGGTGACTTCGATGTGTTTGATGAGCACCATGGCATGCCTCCGGGGCATTCGATGGTTGTTGTTATGGGATTAGATTGCGCCGTAAATGCCTCGAAGCTTTGATCCGCATCAAATTCACGCGCGGCCGGTATTGCCGTCTGTCCGCGCAGTGGTTCAGTGATAAACATCAAATCCGCGAGGCGCGGGTGGTGGATGATCCAGTGACACTTCCCAACCGCTGAGGTGTTCCATGGACAACCCGCAAAGACTCCTGCTGATCACCTCGCCCCTGATGCGGCGCACCCCGGTTTACGACCGTGCGGCTGCGCTTGCCAAAGCCAAGGGCATGGCCCTGCACATCGTGGCTTTCGACTATCTCGAAGGTTTGGCCACGGCTGGCCTGGCCAATGACCAGGCACTGGCTGTGATGCGTGAAGGCTATGTGCAGCAACACCGTGAATGGCTGGAAACCCAAGCGCTGTCGATGCGCCGCAACGGGGTGACGATCACTACCGAAGTAGTCTGGGTGCAGGATCCGCTGAACGAGATCCTCGTACACCTGCGCGAGCAGGCGTTCGCCATGCTGATCAAGGCCTTCGAGCATGAACCCTGGTGGGTGCGGCCGATGCTCACCTCGCTCGACATTCAGTTGCTGCGGGAAACCCGTATCCCCCTGCATCTGGTGCATCAGGCCAGCCATGTGCTACCGCGCAAGATTCTGGCCGCCGTGGACCTGTCTCGCCCTGAGGACCAGTTCGAGGGGTTCAACGACCAGATCATCAGCGAAGCACTGAAACTGGCCTTACAGTGCAATGCCCAGATCGATTTGCTATATGCCTGCGACGTGTGGGCCATGTACCTGGACGCAGGTGGTAGCCGCGAGCCTTTATCCCCGTTCGACTCCAACCTCGCCCAGACACTGCACGAGGCGCAAAGCGATGCCTTCCAGGCACTAGCCGAGCGCAACGGTATCACCACCGAACACCGCCACCTGCGGTTGGGAGACCCGGCCAAGGTGCTGGCGCTGTTCGTGGAGAATAATGATATCGACGTACTGGTCATGGGCAGCCACCACCATCACGGCATTGGCTGGTTTGTTGGCAGCACTGCGGAGCGGGTATTGCATCGATTGTCCAGCAGCGTACTGGTAATTTCACCGGAGCATTCCAGAGGCCAGTAGGCAAGGCCCGAAAGGGCCTTGTTTTCAGGCGCGAAGGTCAAGTTCGTGAATGATTTCGCTGACATCGCCACCCAGGTAGCGTGAGCTGAACCCCAATCTCTTGGTCAGCCGGTGCATGGCGTAATTGTTCGCCAGGTCCCTGGAGATCATGCAGTGAAAGCCATTGCGCTTCGCGGCCGCGATCAGGTGCTGCATCAGCAGTCGGCCCAACCCCTTGCGTTGCCATTCTTCGTGTACGGCTATGGCGCATTCGCAGAGCCGGCTGCCTGGAACACTGGCATACCGGCTGACCCCGATCTGCCGTAACTGGCCATCTGCATGGACCAGGGCAACGTAGGCTTCGCTCTGGTGATGATCCACTGGCATATGCTGCGCATCCAGGCTCGGAAGGCCGCCACTGAGCCCGGCGATGAAGCGGAAACGCCGTGCCTCGTAGGCGATCGTGCTGAGAAAGCGGCGGTCCCTTTCGCGGTCTTTCTCATGCAGCGGGCGGATCAGTACGGCAGAGCCGTTCGAAAGCTTTTCGATCCAATGCTCGCACGCGTCTGGCTGTTCAGTCTGCTGCCTGTTCATGTCGCCTCCCGGTCACCTGGTCGATGCTTGCTGCAGTGGTTGTACCGTGCTGGGCGGCGCCGGTTCTGACAATCGTCAAGTTCAGGCTCGACGGTGGGTTTTTCTGATCTGCATCAAGCGCGAACCGACCCGTCTTCGGACAATCGCCTACATCATCACGCCAGCCGCGCAAGCCCGGAGGTTCACCATGGGTCAATATCGACAACTGCTGGTGCTGCTCACCGAGGTCGATCCGCATTCGGCCGCATTGCGCAGGGCCCTGGCCCTGGCGCATGTCAGTGGTGCCAGTGTGCATGTGCTGGGCTTGTTCGAACCGACGCAGGAGCACCTGTTGCGCGAAGAGCGATTGAACGAGGCGGATATCCAGCGCCAGTTCGATCACTACCGTGTGCGGCTGGCGGGGGTGGTCGAGCGTCACCGTGGCAGTGGCATCGCCTTGACGGTCGACAGCCTGCAGGCGGACGACATCCGCAGTCAGGCCATCGACTACATCAGCGAACTGCAGCCCGATATGGTCATCAAGGACAGCGAAGCGACGCCAGCCATGGTGCGCCTGTTCCGCACGCCCCTGGATTGCGCCTTGATGCGGGGTTTGAAGGGTGCCACGCACTTCGTGCCGGCGGCCGCGGTGTCGCTGCCCAAGTGCGTGCTGGTCGCCGTTGACACTTCTTTCAGCGAAACGCCCGACGTCCAGGCGTCCTTCAACCGTGGGCTGATCCGTGCCGCGCAGGCGCTGGCACTGCAATGCGATGCGCAGTTGCACCTGCTCTCGGCCTACAACCTGGCAGGCGTGTTCGCCTCGGACATGAACGTCACCCAGGCGTGGATCGATGAGATGCGCAGTGCCTTGAAGGTGCCGTTCGACACCCTGGCGGACGCCGAGGGGGTCGCGGCGGATCGCCGCCACTTCATGGAAGGTGGCCCGGTGCATGTGATTCGCGAGCAGGTCGCTGCGCTGGACATCGACACGGTGGTCATGGGTGTCGTGCAGCCCAAGGGCCTGGACAAGCTACTGGGCGACACTACCGAGCGCATCATCAGCCGCCCACCGTGCAGCGTCCTGGCGTTTCACCCGCAAGCGCTCGAAACCCAGGAGCCCAAGCCATGCAACTGACATTTCTCGGTGGTACCGGGACCGTGACTGGCAGCAAGTTCCTGCTGACTCGCGACAGCAGCCGTGTGCTGATCGACTGCGGGCTGTTTCAAGGCTACAAGCAACTGCGTCTGCGCAACTGGGAACCGTTGTCGGCGGCGCTGAGCGCGCTCGATGCCGTGGTACTGACCCATGCCCATCTCGACCACAGCGGTTATCTTCCGGTGCTCGCGCGGGAGGGCTATACCGGGCCGATCTACGCAACCCCGGCCACTTGTGCCTTGGCCGAGATCCTGTTACTCGACAGTGCCCGGCTGCAGGAGGAGCAGGCCGAGCATGCCAACCGGCACGGCTACTCCAGGCATTCGCCGGCACGCCCGCTTTACACCGAACAGGATGCAAAGCGCGCCTTGGCACTGTTGCGCCCTGTGGCGCTGCATCACCCGATCATGGTCGCGCAGGGCATGGAACTGCTACTGCGTACGGCTGGACACATACTCGGCGCGGCGACGGTGCAGATCAAGGCCGATGGCCAGACCTTGGTCTTCTCCGGCGACCTGGGCCGGCCACAAGACCCGATCATGCGCGCACCGGAACTGATCAGGACGGCAGACGTGCTGCTGGTGGAGTCCACCTATGGCGATCGCCAGCATCCAACCGAATCGACCGAGCAATTCCTGGCCCAGGTCATCAACCAGACCCTCTTGCGTCATGGCATCACCTTGGTGCCGTCGTTCGCCGTTGGCCGTGCCCAGTTGCTGATGTACTACCTGTACAAGCTCAAGCGCGATGGCCTGATACCTGATATCCCGGTCTACCTCAACAGCCCGATGGCCACCGACGCTACCACCCTGTACCAGCAGTTCAGGAGCGAGCATCGATTGACGCCGACCGAATGCGCCGCAATGTGCAGGGGCACGCATATCATCCGTACGGTAGATGAATCGCGGCGTCTGGATCAGCTGCGTGAACCTGCAGTCATCATCGCCGCCAGTGGCATGGCGACCGGTGGACGCGTTCTGCACCACCTCAAGGCGCTGGCACCCAACCCACGCAACAGCATTGTGTTCTCGGGTTTCCAGGCTGGTGGTACGCGCGGCGCCGACATCGTCGCCGGTGCGCCCAGTGTGCGCCTGCATGGCGAAGACGTGCCTGTCCGGGCCCAGGTACATGCCATGGAAAACCTCTCAGCGCATGCCGATGCCGACGAGATCATGGAGTGGTTGCGCGGGTTCGCCCGCCCGCCACGCCAGACCTACGTCATCCATGGCGAGCCGCACGCCGCCGATACGTTACGGCGGCGGATCAGCATCGAGCTCGGTTGGCAGGTGTATGTGCCCGAGTACCAGGAAACCGTTGCCGTTGACCCAGTGCGCTAGCCTGGGTCGGGAGGCTGTCATGGATACACAAGCAAGGGCGAAACTCCGGGCCTGGATGCATCGGCCACGGGCTGGCAAGCTCGGCTTGCCTTCGTGCGCTCGGTGGACCGCATCGTGCAGAGTTGCGCAGCATCCGCATGGCTTGCCCGACAGTGACTTCAATGCGCTACAACCTGGACCGCTACCGGTTGGTGCTGGCTGTGTTCGAATGCGTGCCTCGCCTTGAGGTTGCGCAATGGCACTGGACGCCGCACCCAGACGCCTGAGGTGCCGCCGAACCCTATCGTGGTGCAGGTGACGAAGGAGAAGTACCAGAGCCCCGGCGGTTGCCAAGCAACTCGGCGACCAGGATGCTGGTATCGACGATATCCAACTGCTTCAGGCATCGCACGGGTAGGCGGAAGGGCGCGACGCTGTCAGCCACTAGCACCCGTTCGAACGCGCCGTTGTCAAACAGCTCGCCACCGGTGGTGAACAGACCGTGGGTGGCAGCGGCCAGTATGCGATTGGCTCCGGCCTGCTGGCAGGCCTGGGCAGCGCGTAGCAGCGTCTGCCCCGTACTGATCAGGTCGTCGAACACGATCACAGTGCTGCCTGCCACGTTACCGACCAGATGTTCGCCGCTCAGGCCCGCCTGCTGGCGGTGCTTTTCCATCATGGCCACCGAGACCGGGCGCGCCAGCAGCTCCGCCAGGACCTGGCGAAACTGCTCGGCGCGTTTGATGCCACCGATATCTGGCGACAAAACCGTGACTGCCTGCTCACCGACCAGCGGGGCCAGGTGTTGGGCGAATAGTTGGGTGCATTGCAGGTTCCAGCTCGGGATCCTGTAGGCGTTGTCGAAGGCACTGGGGTTGTGCACGTCCAGCGCAACCACGCGGTCCACGCCGCAGCTTTCCATCAGGCGAGCTACATGGCGGGTGATGGTAGCGTCCTGAAACTCCGCCTTGCGGTCCTTGCGGCCATAACACAGGTAAGGCGTGACTGCCGTCAACTGGCTGGCGCCGGCGTCCTTGAGCGAGCCACAGAAGAACAGCAGACGGCACAGCTTGTCGTGCGCGCTGTGGTGCGCGTCACCATAGAGCGAGTGGAAGACGATGACCGCTCGACCGTCGACCGATTCGACAGGCCAGCACTTGTGTTCTCCGTCCTCGTAGTCGCGCTCTTCATGTTCAGACAGTCTCCAGCCCAGGCGTTGTGCCACGGCATTCCCGTAGGCCTGGCTGCCGTGCAGGGCGAACAGTAACGGCGGTGTGCCATTCATGGACTGCGCTCCAGAGGTCGTTCACAGCAACATAAGCGGCATGCCACTGCGCGGTTTGATGATTATCAAGTCGAGCATAGCCAGCGGGCGGGCACTGGGCAGGTCAAAACATGTGGAAAGCCGCATCGACGATGCCCTTTGCCTTGGTGGGTTAATCGTTTTCGCTCTGCTCAAGGGGGCGAAGACCAGGCTCACTGGCGTATTGACCGAGTTGGTCGAGCTTGGTGGCAGATCACTTCGTCGTCACCGCACTGAACACCGGTACATTCTGCCCTGCGGCGTTCTGCACCAGCATCGCCAGTGGCTGCAGGCCATTGGCGTCAGCGCTGCCACTGCGCACGGTCAGGGTCAGGTTGCCGAAGGCACAGCTCAGGGTAGCGGTGGTGCTGCCGTCGTTGAAGACCAGTTTGATGTTCAGCTCGCTGGTGCTCCAGGTGAAGCCCTGCCTGACCAGGGTCAGGGTCGCCAGGTCGTCGCTGCGGATCAGGGTCCAGGTGCCGGTGGAGGCTCCACGGTCGAACGCGAGCACGTTCCTGATCAGCGGCCCGTTCGTGCCGCCACTGACCTGGCTGGTGGAGACGAAGGTCTGTATGTACCCGGGAGTGCTGTACACGGTCTGCGACTGCGAGGTCATCTGGTCCTGGAACCCGGTGATCAGCAATATCACGTCGCCCGCGCTGTTCAGGCCGATGGTCTGTGGCGACTGGCCCGGCGTGCCATTGAGCTGCTGGGTCTTGACGTTGCTCGCCTGCCATTTGCCGGTGACCTGTACGTTGGGGTTGGCGCCCTCGAATGCAGCAACCCGCGGGCTCACCGAGAAGCTATTGATCACCGGTGCATTGGCGATGACGCTGACAGTCTGCTGGGCATTGGGCACCTTGTTGCCGTTGAAGTCGTAGCCGTCGAGGGTGTAAGTCACGGTGTCGTCCGGCTGCGGGTCCGGCTCCCAGGCGCTGGCGTTGGCCGGCACCACGACCTGGTAGGGCTTGTTGTCCTGGCTCCAGCTGATGGTGCGCTTGGACAGGGCGAAGGTTTGCCAGTTCAGCTGCACCGGCGTGCCCTGCCTGATCACGCTGGCGTTGAGGGTCATGAAGCGCAGGATGCCCGGGGTCGGCGCCTGCTTGACCAGCGCCACGGTCTGGTAGCCGTCCTGGTAGCCGGGAATGTTGCTCCATTGCAGGTAGGCCAGGGTGGTGCCGGCCTTGAGCTGGGTGACGATGTTGCCCAGCATGAATTCGAAGCTGGCCTGTTCGCCGGTGCCGAGGATCTGCTTGTTGGTCAGCTGGTCCGGTGTCAGGGTCCAGCTCGGTGAGCCCTGGGTACTGGGCGCGATGGACCAGCGGTTGCCGTAGTCCTGCACGGTCTGGCGGGTGAAGCTGGCGGCCCGCTCCGCCGTGGTGAGGGCGCCGAAGCCGTCGCCTTTGTCGGCATAGACGAAGGACAGGGTGAAGCTCGGCGCCTGGGGGCCCCAGGGCACGTCCTCCGGCACGATGGGCGTGTCCGGCGATGGGTTGCTCAGGCGGAACACCAGCGAGCAGGTCATTGGCGAATCGGCCTTCTCGGTGATGTAGATGACGTTGCCGCCATTCAGGGCGAAAACCAGGTTCAGCGGCAGCAGCTTGCCCGGATCGTTCTGCGCCATCACCGGCAATTGCACCGAGTCGCCGTCGCCGAACCAGCAATCGACGGTCACCTGGCGCGGGCCGGGCTGGCCGTTGATGTTGACCCCGTCCAGGGTCACGGTCAGTTTCGCCTTGTCCTTGAAGGTACTGTTCTCTGCCTGGGCCAGGCACCACACCGGCCCCTGCGGGGTGTTCTGGAACTGCGGGGTCCAGCCTGGGCAACTGATCTGCACCGTGGCCGGGTCGCTGACCAGGCTGCCGAGGAACAGGTACAGCAGGCTGGTGTTGCTGTCAGCCTCGGTCTCCAGCACCGGTGGGCTGCCGACCAGCTCCAGGTCGGCGCCGCTAGCGTTGGTCAGGGTCAGAGTCAGGGTCTGCGCCTGGTTCAGGTAAGCCACGGGCTTGCCGTCCTTGTTGGCGATGCTGTACTCGATGGCACTCATCCGGGTCACTCCCTACCGTTGTCGCGGACCAGCCGCAGCCAGCCTTCTTCGATGCGTTGCGGGGACGCCAGGGTCGCGGTGGGCACCGCCGAGCCGGGCGTGAGGTTGCTCCAGCCGGTGGCGCCCGGGTTACGCGTCACCCATTCCCAGATGAACCCGTTTTCCTGCGGCACCGGTACCGGCATCACCGTGCCGGCGCCGACCATCGGCGTGGTCAGGAAGGTCACCGCGATCGCGTCGAGCGCTGGCTGCCACTGGGCGCGGGGGATGCAGATGGTCTTCACCGGGACGATGCCGGCGGTGGCGTTCACCGAGCCGTGAGGGTCGATGAGCAGGGTCAGGGCCAGGCCGTCGCCGCTGTCGGAGGCGGGGACCGGGCTCAGTGAGGTCTTGCTCACATCGACTGGCACCACGCCATTGCCTCCGCTGGCCGCTGGCGAGTAGAAGGTGGTCCATTGGTCGGCGCTGCCGTCCTCGACGAAGTAGCCCACCAGGCCATCGTCATATACCCCGAGGTCGCCCAGGCGCACCGGGAATTTCACGTTGCCGATGCCAGCGCTGGGCCGCGGCTGGCCCGGGCTCAGGCCGACGCTGGCGGCGAAGGCCGGCCAACTGTTGTCGGCGGCGGGCTGGCCTTGCAGTTCCAGGCGCAGGGCAGCACGGACCACCGCCAGCGGCCGGCCGATCAGCACGCTCAGGCTCGGGTCGGCAGTCGGCGCGGCCGGGCCGCTGGCTCCGCTGGCCTGGTCGAGGGTGGCGAGCAGGGCCTGGAGGAAGCCCAGGCCCTGCGGTTGGTTGTAGAGGGCACGGACGAAGTTGGCCAGGTAAGGGTTGATCGAGGCCATCACCTGGTCGAACGGCCGGGACCAGTTGGCGCTACCTGGCGCACCCTGCCAGCGCGGGCCGACGGTATTCAGCGAGCCGATCGGCGAGCCGTCGGCGTCGTACACGGTGAGGTTGTCGTCAAGGTGGTTGAAAAGCACCCAGCCGCAGATCGGCGCCGGGCCCTGGTCGGAGCACTCGGCCTGGCCATCCTCGGCGCTGAGCCAGCGGAATTGCAGGCGCGCCGGCTGGGTCAGGCGCGGCGGCAGGACAATCTTGCCGTTGTCGACCACCTCGCCACCGGCAAGGCGCTGCTTGAGGCGCTGGGCGATGATCGGCGTCGGCTTCGGCAAATCTACCGCCTGGCCGTAAGCGTCAACCAGGCGCAGACGGTTGATTCGCAGTTCGCCGCAGCGCAGCGGGTTGAAGCCGTTGTTTGGCGCCGGTGAGGCGACGTTGAAGCCGTCGATCGCCGGGGCCACCTGGGTGTTGGTGAAGTTGCGCAGGATCAGCGACGGGCTCAGCGCGTCCACCACCGGCAGTTGCAGGGTCTGGCTGCGCATCAGCAGGCCCTGGTTGAAGCCGGTCAGGCTCTGCGCCATGGCCTGCAGGTCGAGTTGGCCGAGGATGCCTTGCAGGACCTTGGCATTGGGGTCGTCCGGGTAGTTCTTGAGGTAGACCTCGATCTGCGATTGCAGGTTGAGTTCGGTGCGCCCAGCCAGGGTCAGGGTGCCGGAATAGGTCTGGAACGCAGGATCGGGTGTCAGCCCGGTGACGGCGTCGAAGTCCAGGCCGTCCGGATCGAGGGTGAAGGAGCCGGTCACCGCGTCGGCGACATAGTCGTCCCCGCTACCGGCCAGGCCGACGCGGTGGTAGGGGTAGAACAGCACTTCCCAGTTGAGGAAGGTCGGTAGCCAGGGTTGCGACCAGGTGCTCAGGCCCACCGGTGACGGTGCGTTGCCGACCAGGGCCACCGCCGTATTGGCGGCGCCGCTGCGGGCGTCGGCCGCCAGCAGGTGCTGGCCACGGGCGGCGCGCTGGGCGCTGGCGATCTGTTCTGCCAGGGTGTCGCTGGCGATCGCCGCCAGGCGCTGCGCGCCGTTGCCCTGGGTGAACTGCCGGGCCAGGTCCGAGGCGCGTAGCGGGTCGAGGGTCAGCGATTCGGCCAGTAGCGCACCGAGTTCCGGCGGATAACTGGCGCCCGCCGGTGCGCTGGCCAGCGTCACATCAGGGGTGAACAGTGAGCCATGCACGCGCAGACCACTGACCAACTGGTTGCCGGTCCGGCAACCGAGCAGGCCCTCGGCATGGAACCGACCATCGCCGCCATGCCGCGCCGATGCCTGGGTGGTGGGCCGTCCGGCCAGCAGGATCACCGGATCGGCCGGCTGCCAGAAGCGCGCTGCCGAGGATGGCTTGAGTTCCCAGCCGGTGCCGAGGGTCTTCTGCAGGGCGGCCAGGGCGCTGTCGATCTGGGTCTGCAGGGTAGCGATGCTGCCGCTGCTGGTCTTGCTGCCCGCCAGCGCGGTCACCGCCGACAGGTCGTAGTTCTTGATGAAGGCACGGGCCTGGTCGGCGGTGAGTGCGGTCGGGTTGGCCTTGTTGAACTGCAGGAGCATGAACTTGGCCCAATCGACGAACAGCTGCTGGCGCAGGGCATCAAGGTCGGCGCTCTGGCCGTCGAGGCTGCGCTGCAGGCGGTTTACCCGCTCCAACTGCTCCACGGCATCGTCCGGCAACTGACCGTTGGCCGCGGACGGATCGGCGCCTGGCGCGGTGATTTGGCGTGCCAGCCACACGGTGCCGCCGGGGTAGGTGGCGAAGCCGGCCTGGTGCACCGCTTCGTCGGCCGCAGCCGCGCCGCCGACCTTGCCCAGTTCGTGGAGCAGCCCCTGCTGGAACACGTTGAGCAGGGTTTCCAGGTCGGCCACCCCGGGGTTGCGCGCCTGGATCAGCGCCGCCACCGCCTCGGCGGTATTGTCGGCGATGACCACGTCGATGCCGTCGGCGCTCGGCGGGGTCAGCCAGGCTCGTTGTGGATCCCAGGTCAGGCCGCTCAGCAGGCCGTTGCACACGGTACGGTTGGGCACGTCGGGGCTACCGCTGACCGCCCATTCCAGGGTCTGGGCGATATAGGCCTGGCGCGCCTCCACGGTGGTGGCGCTGGCCGGATAGACCAGGGTCGTCAGCGGGTCGCTGGCGCTGTTGGCGTACCAGCCCACCACCGAGTAGGACAGCAGCGTCTCGGCGGTGAAGGCCTTGGCGTCGTCATCGTCCAGCGGGTCCCAGAACGAAAACACGTTGGGGCAGTTCGGATACGCCGCGGCATAGGCCGGGGTGCCGTAGCCCACGGTGGTGTTACTGCTGGCATAGGTGCCGCCGTTGCGCCCGGCCCAGTCGGCCTGGCGGTAGACCCGCCCCTGGAACAGGAACGGCTGGCTGGCCCCGGTCAGGTCCGGGGTCACCGGCACTGCCCGCGAATAGATATTCTGCGGCAGGGTCTGGTCCTGCACCTGCTGCAACTGGTCGCTCTCGATCACCCAGGCAGTCTGCACCGTTCTGCCGTCGGCGTTGCCGCCGGCGAAACGGGTCACCAGCCACAGGTTCGGTGCCTGCAGGAAGGCCACCTTGCCACCGTCGGTACGGCCACGAGCGAGGCTGTCGGGTAGCGCCCAGTGCAGGTGGATACCAGGCTGCATGGCGTCCTGGCTGTCGACCGCGTCGAATGGCTTGGGCAACAGGTTCTGCGCCAGGTAGGGGCCCACCGCCTGGGTCGTCGGCATCAGGGCGAAGTTGCTGGCCACCGCGGCGAAACCATTGACCGCGCTGGCGTCGGGTTTGCCGATGACCAGGGCGGTGACATCGATGGGGACGATCAGACCGCTGTCGCTCATGCCGAAACCTCCTTGTCTTGATTGCTGAAGCGCACGGTCTGCACGCCTTCCACCAGCTCCAGGGCGAACTCCGCCGGGGTGAACGGACGCTGGGTACCGTCCGGGGCGAGGTTGGCGTTGCTGGTCACCAGCTGCGCCTGCAGGCTCTTCGCCAGGTCGGCAATCTTCAGCACGCGCTTGCCACCACCGGCGGCGCGGTAGCCGACGGCGACGCTGGCGCCGTCAATCTGGTCGCCGGGACGGGTGTTGGCCGGTGCAGTCTTGGGCACGGTGACATAGCGCAGCGACTTGCTCGCCTGGCCGATATCGACGCCGAAGTGCATGGCTTCGGACGGCTCGCCGATATCGACATGGCAGATCTGCCCGGTGGTCATGAACAGCAGCACGGTGGGCGCCAGCACCTGCTGGCGCAGCACGCCGTCGAGCAGCGAGCCGTTGGCGTCGTAGGCGCGCACCTCGATGCCCGGCCAGCCGCTGACCACGTTGGAGCGCAGGACGAAGCCGCTGACCGTGGTCGCCGGCGACACCGCCGCGTACAGGCGCGCCACCAGCTGGGCGTCGATGTCGGCGTCGAAGGTGCAGGAGCGGCCGATGCTGGTGGCGCCTTCGAGCAGGGCATTGATCCAGTTCGGGTCGAGGACGAAGAAGCGGATCGACTCCGCCGGCAGCATGGCCTCGTCCGGCACCAGGTAGCCGAAGGGCAGGCCCTTGAGAACGGCGAGGCTGCCCAGCCACTGGGTGAGTTCGTCGGGCACCGGGTCGCTGCTGTTGGCGCGCAGGAGGCCGGACTGTGGCTCGGCGACCATGGCCTGCAGGTTGAGGAACTGACTGTTGCGCTGGGCGAGCCGGGTCATTCTGCGGTCTCCGACGAGCTGGAGGAGCGGGCGCACTGGGCGGCCAGGGATTCTGCGATCAGGCCGATGGCCAGGCCGCGCAGGCCGGGCTGGCTGGTAGGTGCGGCACTCAGTGCGCGCAACGCCGAGTTCGGCGTCACCGAGGCCTGCAGGCGCAAGCTGAGGACCTGGGTTTCGCTGTTTTGCGCCACCTTGCGCGCTTCGTTGCGTTTCCACGCGTAGAGGGTGCTGGCGAACAGGGCGTTCTGCAGGGCCAGGCCACGGCCGATCTGCCAGGCAGCGGCGTAGGTGACGTCCATCAAGCCGCTGGCCGGATCGAAGCGCACCGCCTGGTCGGCCACCACCAGTGGCGCGGCACCCGGTGGCGGGACGATGACTGGCGACGAGGAAAATGGCAGTAACGGGCCGCGGTACCACGACACCGTAGTGTCGCCAAGACGGGTCTGGTGGTTCATCGCCGTGTAGCCCATGGCGAAGGCGTTGCCAACGGCCTGCCCGGTGCTGCCGCTGGCGTTCACCGGGGCGGGCAGCCGCAGCGGTGCGCAATCAACGCCTTCGAGGTAGCCGCTGAAGGTTTCCTGTGGGTCGAGGGAGGTAAACGACCAGCTTGCCAGCGACACCAGGCGTAGTTTGTCCGCCGTGCCGCCGGCGGCCAGGGTCAGCGCCGCGGCGGTTTCGCCGTCGCCGGTGGGCAGGTAGCGCGCCAGGCCTTCCAGGGAGACCAGGTGCACCACACATTTCTGGTTCGGTGCCGGCAGGCGGTTGCCCACCACCACCGAGAAGTTGCCTTCCTGCTCGTCGTCGTCCTGCGCCTGCTTCTGGGTCAGCACCACGCTGCGAGCGTGGGCCAGCCAGTCCAGTTCGTCGAGGGTCGGGGCGATGGCGGCGAACAGGTCGGCCGGTACGTCGATCACCTGGCAGGGGTCATACCACTGCTCGCCGGTGGCCAGGGTGAAGGTGGGTGCATTGCCTGCGGTGCCGAGCAGGGCGTAGCCGTCCGGGTAGCTGGCGGTGCTGGCCGGCAGGCTGCTGGGCGTCGACTTGCCAGCCTTGGCCGCTTCGGCGCTGTGCGGGAACGCCTGGCGTTGCAGGTCGCCGGCCAGCACCGATTGCAGTGGCGGCGCTTCGTCCAGCTCGAACAACAGCAGAGCCAGCCACGCGGCGTTGTCCGCCTCCAGCTCAGGCGAGCGCTCCCAGGGCAGGGTGCGACGCTTGAAGATCACGTGGGGCAGCACGTTCTGGTATTCGCCCTGGTTGTCCGGCGGCGGGAAGCGCGACACCAGCTCGCTGTCGTCGAGGCGGAAGCGTTCGCCACGCACGGCGAAATGCCGGGTGTTGACAAAGGCTTCGTCGAAGGCGGCATCGGCGGTGGCGTTCGGGTCGCTGTTCTGCAGGTGCTGTGTAACGGTGATGCTGTAGCTGCCGGCGGTCAGCGGCGGCAGCCAGTGGGCAACGAACTGTACGCTGCCGTCGCTCAACGGCGTGGAAGAGGCCTTGATCATGAACGGACGGCTCCTGAGGAGGTGGTGGGTTGGGCGCCGAGCACCGAGAGCTGGGGCGCGCTGAGCAGGGTGTTGGCGGCGTTCTGTGCCAGCAGGTCGACATTGACCTGGGTGCTCACCGTGACCCCGGCTGCGGCCAACTGGGCCAGGATGGCGCTGCGGGCGTTGGCCACGGTGGTGTTGGTCAGGGCGCTGGTGAACTGGCCCATGGCGTTGGCCTGGTCATAGCCGGTGGCGGCGGGCACGGTGGGGGCGATCCAGGTCACCACGCGGCTGGCCTCGATTTCCTCGCGCAGCACGCTCAGCTGGATTGGCAGCGGGGTGACGTCGGGGTTGTCGGCCTTGGCCTTGATGCGCAGGCCGGTCATTGCGTTGGGAATGGCGCGCTGGGCCGTGTCGTTCAGGTTGCTCAGGCTTGGGTCGAGGGCGGCGTTGACGGACCAGGTCGCTGCCGGCAGGTTTTCCACCACGGCGCTGACGTCGACGCGGATGTCCTCCGCGCTCATCTCGCCGTCGAGCTTGCTGATCACCACGGTATGGCTGGACTCGAAGTAGTCGTTGTTGACCCCCACCGGGCCTACACCGAACGCCGTGTTGCTGGCCGTGATGTTCTGCGCGGCGCCGGCCCCGGTGTAGCTGGCCTGCTTGCTCGGCAGGGCGCACCAGGTGGTCAGCTCGAAGCGTTCCGGGTCGAGCACCCAGTCCATGTCGTTGACGCCGGCGAGGTCTTTGAGCAGGCCGTTGGCGACCCGCACCAGGCACACTGAGTCGGTCTGTTGCACCGGCGTGGCGGCGTTGAGGCTGGCCGGCAGGGCGGCGAGCAGCAGGGCCCGCGGTGCGGCCTTCGGCGCGCTGCCGCCACCGGGCAGGAACGAGCTCTTGAAGTCGCTCCACTGGATCGGCTTGACCTCGTTCCTGTTACTGTCACCGAAGCTGATGGTGATGCTGATCACGTACAGGTCGGCGGTGGCGGTGCCGGCGAATTCCGGGCCCCACAGCTGGATCTGCACGCCGACATGGACGCTGACGGTGAACGAGGTGATGCCGATGTCAACCTTGTACGAGGCGCCGAGGCTGACGCCGATGTCGGCGGCGTAGTGGAATGGCTTCCAGCCCAGCAGGAAGTCCACCCAGGCCTTGAACCAGGCGCGCAGATCACCGCTCTGCCACACCGCCTCCAGGCTGCCGCCAGCCATCACCGCCGACGGCACCAAGGCGAAGTAGAGGCCGCCCTTGACCGTCAGTTCACGGGTGATGTTCCAGTTGAAGCCCAGGCGCGGTACGTCCGGGTACCAGTCCGGCTTGCTGAACGCCGGGTGGTAGCCGCCGAGGGAGACGACGAAGTCGCCGGCCTTGTAGCCGTAAGGGTTATCCGGGTTGTCCTTGGTCCAGGCGGCCACGGCGAAACCACCAGTGAGGTGGCAGTCGCGGGAAAGGATGAAGGAGTTGGCGGTGAGTTGCGCACCGAGGAACAGAGTGCCACGGTTGAAGTTGTAGGACGCCTTCAGCACCAGCTCGGCATAACCGATCGGCGACGAGGTCTGCGGCGGCACCGACACCGAGGCCAGGCCGAGCAAGGCGATCTCGAACTCGTTGCCCAGCTTGCCGGCGGCAAGGATGAAGCCCTTGATCATCTGGAACGAAGCAACCCGCACGCCAAGGGCAAGGAAATAGTCGCCATAGGAAGGCGGCACGTACTCGTGCATCACCTTCAGCGCCTGCGAGGCATCCTTGCCGGCGAACGGCGAACCGCCGTTGACCGCGGCGATCAGCGGCATCTGTTCGAGCTTGTCGAGGCCAGGGATGATCAGGTCGCGGTTGAAGCCGAAGCCTGCCGCCAGTGCATCCACCTGGAGGAAGGGCGGGCCGCCGATGGGGGCGGCGAGCACGGCGTAGGCGAACAACGACGGCGAGCCATCGAGGGAGGCGTAGGAGGCCATGGCCGAGAGCTGGAAACTCGGCACCTTGAGCATCAGCTGGCCGTCGTACTCGGTGACTTCGTTGCCCTTGGCATCCTCGGTGACCACCTTGAGCAGGCCGCCGTTGATGGTTACCGAGCCGTTGTCGTAGCCGATGAACAGGCCGTCGAGAGAGGCACCGTCGGGATTCGGCGGCAGCACCGGGCGGAAGGCGATGGCCGCGCCGATCAGGTCGATCTCGATGCCGCCCATGGCGAAACCGCCGTCGAGCATCAACCACACGCGCTGCTCGCGGTAGGCCACGCCGACCCGGCTGAGGCTGATCGGGCCGAAGCTCTTCTGCACATTGACCCACTTGCCCTGAGCCTTGGCGGTACCGGCAGGTACCGGCGCGGTGTCTTCGTTGGCCGCGGCAAGCCGCGCCTGCTTCGGCTTCGATGGCTTGGCGAAGGCCAGTTGCAGCGGCTTGGCCGGCTGGTCGCCGAGCATCAGGTTGGCCGACAGCACCACCCGGCCCTCGACGCTGAGCGCCGGGACCTGCGGCTGGCCCTTGGGAATCACCGCATTGACTGCGTCGACCTGGTCCTTGTCGAATACTGCAGAGGCGATCACCAGCCCCATGCCGTCCAGGCCGACCTGCTGGATCGACGCCAGTTCGTTGCCGACCACCGGCAACTGCGAGATATCTGCTTCCACGGCGATGTCCACCACCGCCGCGTAGATCCGCCCCTGGTCGCTGGGCACACTGACCATGCTCACCGCGACCTTCTCGGTGCTGGCGGTAAGTACCAACTGCGACTTGTTGAAGTCGTAGGTGAACGAGGCCTGCTTGAGTACAGGCAGCAGTTCCGCCGGCACCCCGGAGAGGTCGATGGCGAAGGTCTGGGCCAGGTCGACCAGGGCCAGGGTCTTGCCGGCGGTGGGTACCAGCTCGGCGCGCAGCATCTTGACCTTGCTGTCCTGGGTGAAGGTGACGCCAAAGGTGGCCGCGCCGATCACCACCTTGCCGTTGAAGTTACCTTCCCAGGCGGTATTGGGTTTCGACAGTTCAAGGTCGACGCTGAAGTCAAGCTCGGTGCCGGCGATGGGGAAGCTGCCCTCGCAGGCGAAAGTGAATTTCGAGGCGCCGGTGTCGAGGCTGACCGCCAGGTTCTGCAGCTCCAGCTCGCTGATGGCGGCGGGGCAGGTCACGTTGAATTGCCGGGTGAGGTCGTTGATCAGTTTGCCGATGGCTAGCGGCTGGCCGTACGCGGTGCTGCCAGAGATCTTCCAGCCCTTGTCGTAGGCCGCTGCGACGGCAATATCGACGCCGGCCAGGGTCAGGTTGGCATTCATCGAGCCAGTGGTGGCGTCACTGGTTTTCACGATGTTCACATCGACGTTGTTCAGTGCCAGCGGGCCGGCGCTGAACACCTCGCTCATGCCCAGGGCGAAGCTGTAGCTGCCTTCCGCCGGCACAGTGTCGAAGGCCAGCTTGGTCACCGTGGTATCGGGGAAGCCGCCGGCATCACCGAGGTACTGGATCAGCACGTCGCGGATCTTCACCGGGGTCATCGGCGACAGATTGCCGCCCAGTTGCAGTGGAGGCAGGCCGATGGACAGCAGCAGGTCGGCCGGGGCCTGGTTG
This sequence comes from Pseudomonas sp. p21, assembly GCF_001642705.1. Classification (NCBI taxonomy): domain Bacteria; kingdom Pseudomonadati; phylum Pseudomonadota; class Gammaproteobacteria; order Pseudomonadales; family Pseudomonadaceae; genus Pseudomonas; species Pseudomonas sp. p21. The sequence continues at coordinate 123,596 of NZ_LWBV01000009.1, read as the reverse complement.
AAGGTGAAGGGCAGGGTGGCGCTGACGCTGGCATTGAGCAACTGGCGCTGCTGCCAGTCAAAGGCAATCTCGACGCTGTCCAGCACCAGATTGGCCAGCGGTAGTTTGGCCACCGCGTCGCTCACCGCGGTGGCTGCGGCATCGCCTGCGATCAGCCCGGCAAGGGCGGCTAGGGCCGGCTGGCGGTTACCGTCGGCGCTGACCAGGATGGCCACCTGGCTGCTGCCATTGAGACTGACGGTCACTGTCCATGGCTGGCCGCCGATCTGCAGGCTGCCGCCTACCGTGCCGCTGAGGCGGGTGACGCTCTGGTCCATTTCGGTCTGGCTGGCGCTGGTCAGGGTCACCCAGGCGCCGGTAAGGCTGGGGCCGCCCTGGACCAGCGACCAGTCGCCGCTGACCCCGGTGGTGATTGCGCAGCGTGTGTCGTCATTGCCGCCATAACTGGCGACCACCTCGATCTGCTTGAACGGCATGTCGGCGAACAGCGGCAGGTCTACCGGCAGCCAGCCGCCGAAGCGGTTGGCGAAGGCAAAGTTGCCTACCGCCAGCAGCGGCAGGCGGCTGTCCGGCGGGGTCAGGTCGAGGACCAGGGCGTTGTTGTCGTCGAGGCTGCCGCTGAAGGTCAGGCTGCTCTGGCCGAGGGTCGCGCTGGCGACGCTGCTCAGGCTGGCGCTGATGGCCTGGCCCTGGGCGCTCTGGGTGAAGGTCAGGGTCAGCTGGCAGAGGCTGGGGTTGGCGCCGAGGCCGTTGAGCGTCCATTCGCCGCTGGGCGTGCCGCTGACGCTGAAACTGGCCGGCCAGGCGCTGCCGGGGTCGCTGATGCTGGTGCTGGCCAGGGTCACGTTGCAGGCACCGAACAGACTATCCAGGGCGCTGATACCCGTGGTTCCAGCGCCCAGGGCAAGGCTGCCGGCGGTGTCGATCTTCTGCTTGAGCTGGGCCTGCAACTGGCTCAGGTCCTGCGTAACGGCATTCATGGCGGTCATAGGGTGGTGCCTCCAGGAAAGATCGGTCCGCCTCAGGAAAGGGAGTCCTGTACGTCCTTGTTGGCTGATGCCTTGTAGTAGCTGACGGTGAACAACGGTTCGCCCCCGGTGAGGGCTTCACCCAGAGCGGCCAGTGCCGTCGACGAGTTGACCTTGACCGTGTCGAGGGCGTAATGCAGCGCCTGCCTGGCCGGGTCGAGCCGGCCATTGCCGCAGATTGCCCCGGCAATGGCGCCGGTAACCACGCCAGCCTGGGTACTGCCGCAGGCGCGGGTGATGGTCAGCCCCACCAGGGCCGGGCTCGGGTTCGCAGCGGCGCGGGCGGTCAGCTTGTAGCAGTTGCCCAGGTCATAGAAGGTTTCGCCAGCGGCTTCGCAGGCTTTTTCGGCAGCGTCGAGGGCGGCGCCTGCCAATTGAAAGGCCTGGGCCTGGTTGCCGGCACCGCGCACCCGTTGCGCGGCGGTCGCGGCCTGGGTGGCCAGGGCCGCTACACGTCCGGCGCCGTTGCTGAGGATGTCCCGTGCCCGGGTGGCCTGGTCGTTCGCGGCTTGCGCGGCGACGGTGTATTCGGACAGGGGCACGTAGCGGTTGACCAACTGGTACGCCGTGCCCAACCCGTCGATACAGTCCGCCAGCGCAGCGAAACCGGCCAGCGGACCGGGCACCGCCGCACTGGCGGTGGCGGCGGTTTGCGCTGCGCTGTCGACGCAACGGTAGACGTCGTCCATGTTGGCGGCGCGCTGGAGGGCACTGCGCTGCGCGTCGATCGCGTCCAGCCAGTCTTCCTGGTCGAGGGGTTGCACGCTCAACCGGGCGAGGTACTCGCTATTGATTCCGCCGCTGGTCTTGCTGCGCAGTATCCACAAGGCGGTCGCCGCATCGCGCGCCTCGGTGGTGTTGGCCAGCGCCGTGACCACATCCACCAGCGTGCCTTTGACCGCCGCTTCGGCAGCGGCCTTGGCGGCCACCGGGTTGGGCGTCAGGCCCACGGCCTTGGCGGCGATATCGGCAATCGCGAGCACCGCGCGCCAGGTGCTGGCCGGGAAGTTGCGGTTGGCGAAGGCCTGGGCCTCGCTGACCTTCACCAGTAGGTTGCCGGGCCGGTTGCTGGCATTCGGATCACCGGCAACGATGCCCAGGGTGACGAAGGCATTGCTCATGTTCTCGGCGCTGTCGAAGCCGGTGAAATAGGTGCGCCGTGGCCGCCCGGGCGAGGCCGGCGGCGGGGGTGGGGTGACGCCGTTGCCGCGGGGATAGCCGTTGAGCACGTCGACCGTGGCCGCAGCCGGGTGGCCGTGCTGGTTGCCCGTGCTGTTGGAAACCATCACCGCCAGCGGACGCATGCGTTGGAGGAATTGTGCCGAGGTGGCGGTGTCGGCGCCATGGTGGCTGGCCTTGACTACCAGGACACGGCCGGCGGCATCGTCGTTGGGGTTGGCAAGTTGGGCGATCAGGGCTTCCTGGGGGTCCTCTATATCGCCACCGATGTAGTAGGTGAATTCGCCGAAGCGTAGCAGGAAGGCCAGGCTGCAGGCGTTCTCCGCTTCGCTGACCCCCTGTGCGGCCTTGACCGGGGTGCCGTTGGGGCGCTGCACCCACTGGTTGCAGGCGATGCAGGTCAAGGTCGGTGCGCGGTCGCCGCTGAGCTGGAGGAGTTCTGCCTGAGGGCCGCTGAGCAGCCATTGCGGGGCCTGGTTGATCGCCTGGCTGACCTGGAAGGCCGTGGCACCGGCGGGAACCGCTGGGCTGCCGGTTTTGGACACCATGCTGGAGGTAATGCTGGGCTTCAGGTCTGCGGCCTGCACAGCGCGGGTCACGCGGTTGCGTTCGGGCTTGCGGTTGATCGAGGTGAGGTAGCGCAAGTACAGGTCACTGGGCCCCAAGGCTGGCCAGCCACGGTCGTAGACACGCGCCGTGTCGAAGGTGGTCACCGGCTTCTCGAGCAATGCTGCCACCCCGCCCAGATGGTCGCCGTCGTAGTGGGTGACGACCACGGCATCGACCTTGGCCAGCCCGGCCTTGTCGGTGATGTAGCTGTACACGTGGGGCGCGGCGTCCTTGCGCCCGCCGTCGATCAGCACCGCACGGACCCGCTGGCCCTCGGCATTTTCCGGGTTTTTCGCGACGATCAGGGTCGCGTCGCCGGCCTTCTTCACATCGATGTGGTGAATCTCCAGCGACCAGGCCATGGCTCAGGCGCTCGCGCGGGCGGCCACGGCGCCGCTCAGGGTGTCGATCAGCGCATCGATGCTCGACAGCGAATTGAGCTGCTCTACCGGCACCTTGATACGCAGTTCGCGCATGGCATCGGAGACGATGGTGATGATGTCCAGGCTGCTGGCGCCGAGGTGGTCGAAGCGCAGCTGGGTGTCGATCGGGCCGAGGTCGAGGAAGGCCAGGGCGGCCTCGGTATGGCGCAGGACCACTTCGCGAACCATCTCGTGGATATCGTGCATAGCGTCGCTCCTTGTCATGGCACCCAGTTCAGGCCACCGGTGAGGTGGATGGCCTGGCCGTTGATGAAGGCGGCCCCGTCGCAGGCCAGGTACAGGACGGCCTGGGCCACGTCGTCTGGCGTGCCGAGGCGGCCGCTCGGGCACTGCCCGAGCCAGTGTTCGAAGGTTTTTGGCGCCGCCGTCTCGCGGCTCATGTCGGTGTCCACCAGGCCTAGCACCAAGGCGTTGGCGGTGATGCCGCGGCGCCCGTATTCGCGCGCCAGGGTGGCGGCCATGGCGATCAGCCCAGCCTTGGACACGTTGTAGGCGATCTGCCCGCTCATGCCGTACGCGGCCACCGAGGAGAGCAGCACGATGCGCCCGCGGCGACGGGCGATAAAGCCCGGCAGCAGGGTTCGGCACAGGCGAAAGTTGCCGTCCAGGTTGACTTCCATCACCGCCCGCCAGTCGGCGTCAGGCAGTGACACGGCCAGGCTTGGGCGGTTGATAGCGGCATTGCCCACGAGCACGTCGATGCCGTCCAGCAATTGGTCGGCCTCTTCGCAGACGGCATCGATGGCTGCGCCATCGGCCATGTCCAGACGCAGGGCCAGGCAGCGCCGCTGCGGGGCTATTTCCTTCGCGTGGCGCTGCAGCGCGGTGGCGGCTGCGGCGTCCTGGTTCCAGGTGAAGGCGACATCATGGCCGGCCAGCAGCGCCTGTTCGACGATGCGTCGGCCGATGCCGCGGCTGCCACCGGTGACGAGGAAGTTCATGGACGGGGCTCCCAGCGACCCAGGATCGCCACACAGTTGTTGCCGCCGAAGCCGAAGGCGTTCTTCAGCAGGTAGCGCACCGGATGCGCCACCGCACCGGCGGCGCAGACATCGAAGTCGAGTTCCGGGTCGGGGTCGTCGAGGTTGATGGTCGGGTGCAACTGACCGGCGCGCATCTGCGCGATGGCCGCCACCAGCTCCACCAGCGGCGCCGACCAGCAGGTATGGCCGAGCATGGATTTCGGTGCGTTGACCTTGAGCCGGTCCAGGTGCGCGCCGAACACCCGGCGGATCGAGCGGGCTTCGGTAAGGTCGCCCAGCGGCGTCGAGGTAGCGTGGGCACAGATGAAATCGATATCGCCGGGCTGCAGGCGGGCTTCGCGCAGGGCAGCCTGGATGGTGCGGGTCTGGCCATCTTCTTGCGGGCTTGGCTGGCGACTGGCATCGGAGCGGGCGGCCACGGCGAGGACTTCGCACAGCGGCTCGGCGCCGCGGGCCTGGGCGAGGTCAGCACGTTCGAGGACCAGGCAGGCGCCGCCGTGGGCCGGGACGAAGCCTTCGCGGCGGCGGTCGAAAGGCCGGCTTGCCTGTTCCGGGTGATCGTTGAAGGAGCGCTGGCTGACCGCCTGCATCAGGGCCAGGGCGTGCAGCTCCAGCGGCGAGTAATCGAGCACCGGGGCCAGCACCACGACCCGTTGGGCATCGCCGAAACGGATCTCGTTGAACGCCGCGCGCAGCGCCAGGGCGCCGCTGGCGCAAGCCCCGCCGACGCTGTAGCCGGGGCCGCGGATGCCGAGGACTTCCGAAGCCACCGCGGCATGGTCGGTGTCCAGCCCGGCGAGGCCGAACTGAACGTCGATATGGTCGGGGTCCTGCTCGAACTGGCGGAAATTGTTGTAGTAATAGTTCTGGCCGATGTTGTGGCCGCCGACGATGATCGCGGTTTCGCCGTCATCACCCGCAGGCAGGTCGAACAGCCCGGCGTCCTGCCAGGCGCGCCCGGCCATCAGCACCGACAGCGCGGTGGACCAGGGCAGACGGTTGCTCGCCCGGCGCAGGCGCAGGCGCGGTGCATCCGTGAGGCTGTCGGCCAGGGCGCAGAGGCGCGGGCGCGGATCGAAGCCTTCCAGGCTACCACCAACCTTGGTCGCGATCTGGCGGTCGAAGCTGCTCCAGCGACGAATGCCAGAGTGCCCGGCCAACAGGTTGTCGAGCAGGCTACCGGGGTCCTCGCCGAGGGCTGTAAGCACCGACATCCCTGTCACTACCACATGGGGCGTTTCAGACATGACATCCCTCCATCACTACCACGCTGCGCACAGCGCCGGCGACGCTGATACGCCCGCCGAAGATCGCCAGCATGCCGTTGTCGTCGAGCATTCGTACCTCGATGTCCATGATGTCGCCAGGGCGCACCTGGCCAAGAAACTGGGCGCCGAACACCCGCGTGGCGAGGATCTCCAGCGGTTGCGCCGGGCAGCCCCGGGCCATGTGCAGCAGGCACTGGCCGGCCTGGGCGATGGCTTCTCCCTGGAGCGCACCGGGGTAGATCGGGTTGCCGGGGAAATGCCCGCCGAGCACCGGATCCTCGGGATCGACGCGGCGTTGTGCGTGCAGCACATGGTTGTCCGGGTCCCAGGCCAGGACGCGGTCTATCAGCAGGAACGGCGACCGGTGTGGCAGCATCTGCTCCAGGGGCGGAAAGGCAACCGCGGCGGAGGATCCCGCCGTGGCTTGCAGCAGTGGACCACGACGCAGACGAGCGAGTGCGGCTGCGACGTCCAGGGCGGCGCTGGTGCTGGCCATGTCAGGCCGCCCGGGCCTTAGTCACGGCCACGGCGTTGTCCAGCACCCATTGCAGGGCGGCGTCGGCTTCCACCTTGGGCACCGCAGCCACCGCGCAGGAGGCTGCGTTGCGGCAGGCAATGCCGTAGTGCTCGTAGCCGGCGAACCATACAGCTTCATAGGCGGCGACGGTGTGTAGCGGCGTACCGTTGCCACTGCCACTGCGCAACCCCTGGCTCAGGGGTTCCATCAACGCCTTGACCGCACCCCGATAGCCCTCGACCTGTTGCCGGATATTGGCGTTGAGGGCAACGCCACGTGGCAGACTGCGGGTCTCCACCAAGGCTTGTTCATAGGCGTTGATAGTGCTGCTTACGAAGTGGTTGCTTCCTACTACCGGGTCGCTGCTGGCCGCGTGTTTGGCGAAAGCCAGCGACAGTTCGCGGAATTCCGCTTCGCTGAAGAACTCGTCCTGCAGGGCGAGGTAGACCTTCACCGGCAGCGGGATCGGCAGAGTCGCCAGGATCTCCAGGGGCAGTTCGGTGGCATTGTGCTGGGCGAACATCTCGCGGATCTTCGCCTCGGGGAAATCGTCGCAACGGGCAAGCTGGATCACCCGGTCCACGGACATTGTGTAGCTCATGACGGGCTTCCTCTCAGGTGTTGGACAGGGTGTAGGCGACGGTGATGGTGTCGCCGGCTGTGGGGAAGGTCTTGTTGTAGTTGTATGACGAAGCCGTGCCACCGACGCCGAGGATGTTCGCGGAGTTGGTACCGTTCATGGTGAACTGCAGGATGAACTGGGTGCCGTCGTCGGCCTGGTAGGTGACCTTGCCGTCCGGCGTCTGGCCGTTGGCGACAAACACGGTGGTCGCGTTGCTGCCTGCCGCCACCGAGGTCGGCGGGGTGGTCGTCCAGTTGGCACCGTTGAGGCTGTACTGGGTGCTGACCAGCACCAGCCGTTGCGAGGTGGTGAGGGTACCGGTGCAGGTACGGTTGGGGGTTGGACTGCTGCCGCCGCCACTACTCATAAGCGTTCTCCATGATGGCTTTGCTGTGTGGGTGGGTCAGGATGCCGCGGCCAGAAGCGTGCCGGACAGGAAGCCCGCAGAAACACGGCTGACCGTGTTCGGCAGGGCGGAAAGAGTGGTGGCGGCGCTGGGCCAGTTCACGGCATTGCGCGTCGCACCCATCGGCCCCTTGGCCGTTGCGGCAGCGAGGAACACATAGCCCTCGTCGCGAACCGCGCAGTTGAGGTCGAGGGCCGGGGTCAGGCCGCTGCTGGCGACGTTCTCCACCCCTTGCCAGGCGCGCGCGGCGTTGACCTTGGCATGCTTGAGAGTGCTGCCCTGGGCGGCGAAGAGGTGAACGAACTGGCCCTGCACTGCGGCGCCGGCGCTGATGCAGTCGATCGTCGAGCCGGCGTCAAGGCCTAGGCGCGTGCTGACCTCGCTCCAACCGCTGTCCCAGACCTGGGCGCCATTGCGCACGCTGAGCCAGATACCCTTGCTGCCGGAGGCAAAGACGAACAGCTGGCCGTTGATGACCGCGCAGGCCACCCGGGTGCAGCCGGCCGGCAGGCCGCTTGAGGGAATCGCGCTGAAGCCGCTCCACGCCGCACCGGCCGCCTGGCTGGCCAGCCATACCTGGTTGCCGGACAGGGCCGCGACCACTACCACGCTGCCGGCCAGGGTGGCGGCGATGTCGCCGACCTGGCCGACGTTGGCGGTGCTCAGGGGCATTGGTTGCTGGCTTTCCCAGTTGCCGACCACCGTGGCCGAGTTGTGCCCGATGACCCCGTTGGCCAAGGTGAAGACGAAGAGCCGGCTGGCCAGGCTGGTGGTGGCCAGCGCCTGGATCGGCGAAGGCTGCACCGGCGGTGATACGGCCTTCACAGCCGACCAGGTGCCGACGCCGTTCTGGCTGGCCAGCCAGGACAGGCCGGTGGTTTGGTGATAGGGCGCGAAAGCCTTCAGCAACTCGTGGTAGCAGACCAGGCAGAAGCCGGCGGCGGGATCGCGCATCAGGCAGTTCTGGCTGGGCCGGTAGATGCCCTTGAGGTAATTGCCGCCGCCTTCGAAGGCGCCGATCATCCAAGGTTGCCAGCCGCTGGCCGACACATCGGAGGGCAGGGCACTGAAGCCGGGCGTCAGATACTGCTTCCACTTCAGCGAGGCGGCGTTGAGGTTGGTGGTGAGGTTGGGGCTGCTGGGCTCGATGTCCGGATAGCTGGCGGTCTGGGTGGCGTATTCGACGCCGAGTCCGGCCACCAGTTGGGCGATGGCCCGGGCCAGCAGGGCAACGTTGCCGCTGTCCAGGGTCAGGGTGCACAGGCTGCCGCCGAAGCTGCCGCCGGCGCTGCTGGTGTTGGCGATGACCACGGCCAGGTGCCAGGTGAGGCCGGCGGTGGTCAGGGCAGCGCTGACTTTCGTCGGGTCGGCGCTCAGGTTGCTGGCCGAGGCGCCGCAGCTGGCAGTGCCCAAGGCGCTGTTCGGCGACAGGCCGGACTGGCTGGAAACGGTGTCGAGCTGGTAGACGTTGATAGCGTCCTGCAGGCGCCAGGAAATCGGCACGATGCTGTTGAGGCCGCTGATCAGCGTGGTGACGGCCTGGTGGAAGGCCTCGAGTTGGCTGGAGGTGAAGCCGTCGCCGGTGATGGCGATGAGAAAGCGTTTTCCGTCGGTACCGTTGTCGACGATTTTCGAGCACGAAGCAGCAGCATCCATCAGAAAAGCCCTCATCCCTAAGGTCAAAATTCTTACTGGAAAACGCAAACTGACTTTACTTCACTCATGGCATATTGCTATAGGTTTTTCCTGGTCGTCAATACGTAAGCGTAAGATGGTCCCCGATCCTCCCCAAGTCCACTCCCTCGAAGATACCCCCATTCGTGGTGCTGATGGATGATGCCAAGCTGGGCATGATCAGCTGATTTCACGTTATTGATGGGGGCACACGAAGCGTGCCGCTCTTTGCAATGGGAAGGCGGGCGTCCTGTTCGATTCTTTCTGCGCCCAGGCGTAATTCCGAGATATCGCGCTTTGGCGGCGTGCCGAATTGCCGCCCATATTCGCGACTGAACTGCGAGGGGCTTTCATAGCCGACCTTGAAGGCTGCAGTGGCGGCATCCAGGTGTTCATTGAGCATCAGCCTTTTCGCCTCGTTCAACCTCAACCATTTCTGATACTGCAACGGGCTCATTGCGGTGAGCTGGCGGAAGTGCTGATGGAAGGTCGAGAGCCCCATCTGCACCCGAGAGGCCAACTCATCTACCCGCAGCGGCGCGGCGTAGTTCAGCTTCAGCCAGTCGATGGCCTTGGCGATTCGATGCCCCTTGCTGCCGATGGAGGCGATGGACCGGAGCAGGGGGGCCTGGTCGCTCAGCAGCAACCGATAGTGGATTTCTCGCTGAATCAGGGGCCAGAGCACGGGTATCGCATCAGGCTCCTCCAAAAGCTCGATCAGTCGGCTGAAGCTCTCCAGCAGCTTTGGGCCCAGCACACCGACGCCGGCGCTTGTGTGAACAGACTCACCGCGCACCGTAAGACGGCCATCTTGCGCGATCAACTCTGCCAGTGTGCGCAGGTCGAGCTTGAACACCAGGCCCAGGCACGGTGCGCCTTCGCTGGCCATCGTCACTGCCGAATGGGCGGGGATGTTCAGCGAGGTGACCAGGAAGCGGGTCGTGTCATAGGGGAACACGTCGCTGCCGATGACCATTTCCTTGGCACCCTGCACGACCAGCACGATGCTCGGCTCGACGATGCAGGTGATCGGTGGGGCTGGAGTGTTACGCCGGTAGACGCAGAGGTCTGCGATGCGTGTCGCGAAATCGCCAGCCGTTGGCGTGTGGGCGCCGATGACCTTGCATAGCGTGGCCATCGGGTGCGTGAGCAAGGGCGGTTGTGTGGTGGCGGACATAGGAAGCCTCCGATCATCTTGTGGAAAACACTACTCGCGCGTCCGTTCAGGTGTCCATGCCCGGGCGGCATGGTCTGGAGATTCAGGCAAGAAAACCACTCGTTTGATCTACTGATACGCCGTTTTAACCGAGGAAGATGGGCGGCAGGCGAGGTGGCCAGAGTGCTTTGCAGCGACTGCCCCTCGCACCACTTCCATTTCGAGCAGACAGGAAATGTGCATGAAGTCATTGTTCGTTGCGTTTGCCCTGATGGCCAGTTCATTCACTGCGGGAGCCGCCGACATGTCCCATGGGGCCAACAATTTCTACAAGAGTGAGCAGGTATCACTCGAACGCGTTTCCTTCAAGAACCAGTTTCAGTTGAACACGGTCGGAAACCTGTTCGTTCCCAAAAACCTGAACCGCAATACCCGTTATCCCGCCATTATCGTCGGCCACCCGATGGGGGCGGTGAAGGAACAAAGCTCGAATCTCTACGCCCAGAAACTGGCAGAGCAGGGGTTCGTCACCCTGGCTATCGACTTGTCGTTCTGGGGCGAAAGCGAGGGGCGTCCGCGCAACCTGGTATCGCCGGACATCTACGCGGAAGACTTCAGTGCGGCGGTCGACTATCTCGGTGCCCAAGCCTTCGTCGATCGCAACCGTATCGGTGTGCTGGGCATTTGCGGCAGCGGCAGTTTCGCTATCAGCGCAGCCAAGATCGACCCTCGAATGAAAGCCATTGCCACGGTCAGCATGTATGACATGGGCGCCGCCAATCGCAATGGACTCAAGCATGGTGTAACGCTCGAGCAGCGCAAACAGGCTATAGCCGAAGCGGCTGCACAGCGGGATGTGGAGTTTGCCGGCGGGGATACCAAGTACACCAGCGGCACGGTTGATCGGCTGACCGAGCATTCCAACGCCATCGAGCGGGAGTTCTACGATTTTTACCGTACACCTCGGGGTGAGTTCACTCCCAAGGGCCTGCCACCACTACTGACAACGCACCCAACCCTGACCAGCAACGTCAGGTTCATGAACTTCTACCCGTTCAATGATATCGAGACGATTTCGCCACGCCCGATGCTGTTCATCGCGGGAGAGAACGCGCACTCGCGTGAGTTCAGCGAAGAGGCGTATCGCCTTGCCGGCGAACCCAAGGCGCTGGTGATCGTGCCTGGCGCCGGTCATGTCGACCTCTATGATCGCGTCGAATTGATTCCCTTTGGCAAGCTGACCGCTTTCTTCCGCGAAAACCTCAAGTAACCCCTGCTTTCAGCCCGGCAGGCTCGGCTTGGGCATCTGCTTTTCTGTAACTTGCGCCACGAGAACCACCATGACCAGCTCAGCGATACCTCTTCAACATTCAAGCAGACAGGTCTGGGGCGCCGTCCTGGCGATGTCACTCTGTGCCTTTGCCCTGGTGGCGTCCGAATTTCTGCCGGTGAGCTTGCTTACGCCACTTGCCACTGATTTGTCGCTTACTGAAGGCCAGGCCGGTCAAGCCATTTCGATCTCGGGCTTCTTCGCCGTAGTCACCAGTTTGTTGCTGTCCACCCTGACGCAGGGGACTGATCGAAAGCCCGTCCTGATGGGCACCACGGCGTTAATGCTGGTTTCCGGCGCAATGGTGGCGTTTGCCCCTGATTACGTGACCTTGATGATGGGGCGGGCCGTGCTTGGGATCGCCATTGGTGGCTATTGGTCGATGTCCACCGCGGTGATGATGCGTATCGCGCCTGAAGCCCTCGTTCCCAAAGCCATTGCCGTGATGCAGGGCGGTACTGCGCTGGCCACGGCAATCGCGGCCCCGGTCGGCAGTTACCTGGGCGGCCTGATCGGCTGGAGAGGGGCATTCCTCTGTGTCGTACCTTTGGCTGCAATTGCGTTGATCTGGCAAGCCTTTACGCTGCCGGCAATGCCTAGCGAGCGCGGTACGGTTTCGGTGACCGGCCCCCTGCGTTTGCTGGGAGACAGCAAGGTTGCGCTTGGCATGGCTGCAGTCGCATTCCTCTTCATGGGGCAGTTCACGCTGTTTACCTACCTTCGCCCGTTCCTGGAAACCGTGACACACGTGGACGTGCCCACGCTGTCGCTGCTGCTGCTGATCATTGGTGTGGCGGGACTGGTGGGAACGATGATGGTTGGTTCGCTCGTAAGCCGGCATCTGTTCAGAGTGCTGCCAGGTATTCCCCTGCTGATGGCCGTCGTCGCATTCGCTGTGATTTCGACTGGTTCATGGATTGTCCCGACGGCGGTGCTGCTTGGTGGCTGGGGCTTGATTGCCACTTGTGCGCCAGTGGGTTGGTTCACCTGGCTAGCCAGGATGCTGCCCGAGGACGCCGAGGCCGGGGGAGGCCTGATGGTCGCGGTGATACAGCTGGCGATAACGGTAGGTGCGACTTCGGGTGGGGTGCTTTATGACGGTGTTGGGTACCAGGCGACCTTCATCGCCAGTGGAATGATGCTCTTGGTAGCGACTGCCTTGACCATGAGGGTAGGGCGGCATCGATAGAGTACAAATGTGCCCCCTAAGTGAACCAAGGCTCAGTTTTGAATGGACGCTTGTCGCTGCCAGGCCTGCGGCGACATCCCCTCGGCCTTCACGAATGTGCGACAAAAGTGGGACTGATCGCAGAAGCCGCACTCCAGTGCGATTTCGGCGAGCATCATTCCCGAGCTCCCCAGTAGCTCTTTGCTTTTGCGCAACCGTTGCTCACGCATCCACTGCTGCGGGGGCACCTGCAGGGTATCCCTGAACATTCGTGTGAAATGGCTACGCGACAGCGAGCAGGCTTGGGCGAGTTCCGTAACCGTTATGCCGGTGTCCAGGTTCTCCAGTATCAACCACTTGGCAGTCGTGACCTGCCAGGGCTTGAGGAGCCCGGTTGTTTTCAGTGCGACAGTCGCCAGCACAGTGCAGTGATCACTGTTCATACAAATCCATTTATCAATGAAGTGGGCACGCACGTTTCGAGTGGGCAGAGCAGGCCACTGCAGCCTCGGCGCGGGCTACAGACGATAAACACTCGATTTGATGGCCTGGCTCAGCCAGCCGGCGTACCCATCAGCGGGTCAATGAACAGCCCCTGGATGCAGGGGCTGGCAATGGTCAGACAGTAGCAGCAACCGGGGCCAGGGTTGGGCCGTGCTGAACGCGCTCTGGTGCTTTGTGCACCATGGTGTAGGCATAGTCGACACCCATGCCGTAGGCGCCGGAGTGTTCTTTCACCAGCTCCATGACGGCATCGTAGGTGTCGCGGTTTTTCCAGTCGCGCTGCCACTCCAGCAGCACTTGCTGCCAGGTCACCGGAATTACGCCTGCCTGGATCATGCGCTGCATGGCGTAGTCGTGGGCTTCCTTGGTGGTGCCACCGGAGGCGTCAGCAACCATGTAGATTTCATAGCCGGCATCGTTCATCGCCGACAGCGCGAAGGTGGTGTTGCACACCTCCGTCCACAGGCCGGATACGATGACCTTGTTGCGACCGTTTTTCTTCAGCGCGTCTCGCACCTTCTGGTCATCCCAGGAGTTCATGGAGGTTCGCTCCAGCAGCGGTGCGTCGGGGAAGACGGCGAGCAGCTCAGGGTAGGTGTGCCCAGAGAAGCTTTCAGTCTCGACCGTCGTGATGATGGTGGGCACATTGAAGATTCTGGCCGCCTTGGCCAGGCCTACGGTGTTGTTTTTCAGCGTCTGGCGATCAATGCTCTGAACGCCGAAGGCCATCTGTGGCTGCTGATCGATGAAGATCAGTTGGCTGTTGAACGGGGTCAGGACTTCAGTTTTTGGATTGTTCATTTTGGTTCCCTGTCAGCTGGATGATGGTCATCGCACAAGTCACGGCGCCTGCCTTCTGCAGACTGTGCTGAGGCACTGGATGACGTCCTCAGTGATGCCCGTTGCTTGAGTCCGAGCAAAGATAGCGAATCGCAGCGCGAAGTGCTGGCGCACTTATGCGCTCTCAGAAGCGCATTAATGCGCCATACGCTTGTTCATCCTGCTGCTAGGATTCGCACGCAAACGCGGATCTACCTGATCCGGTTTGCGCCAGGAGAAAGCGATGGCAGCTTCACAACTACTCAACAAACAAACCGCCTATTGGGGCGTTCCGTGGGAGAAGGCTTACGGGTATACGCAGGCACGGCGGGTAGGGAACGAGATCTACGTATCGGGCCAGTTCAATCATGACGAAGAAGGGAACCTGGTCGCGCCGGCACCCTTGGATCGTGACGGCAGGCCCTGTGATTTCTCTTCGATGGGGGACCAGATGCGCGCCTGCTACGACAATATCGCCAAGCTGCTCGCGCTGTACGGAGCGACGCTTGAAGATGTTGTGGAAGAGACGCTCTACGTACTGGACATGGACGCGGCCTTTGCCGTGGTCGGCACGGTGCGCAAGGCCGCGTACGGCACAGAGCGGCCTCAATGCGCCAGTAACATCATCGGCGTCTCGAGGCTTGCCCAGCGCCCTCAGCTGATCGAAATCACCTGCAAAGCGGTACTTGGCTCACGCGCTGAGTGACCTGCACTCCCGGTTTCGCTCTACGTGACCGGGAGTACCAATTGGCCCTCGATCAACGGCTTCTGGTTGGCAACGGCAGCTGCACAGAAGGTCATGAATGCCTTGACCCGCCACGATTTGCGGATGTCCTGGTGCGTCAGCAGCCACAGCTCATCCTGCAGCTCCGGTACCACCGGGCCGACCCGTTCAAGCCCAGGCGTGATATCACCCAACATGCAGGGTAAAAACCCCACCCCCAGGCCTGCCGCGATTGCAGCACTCGCCGCCGCAACCGAGTCGGTACGGTACGAGATGCACTCGGCAGCGACCCTGTTTTCGACATAGCTCGTTGCCTTGAGCCCGCGTAGCGCTGCGGAATAGGAAACCCAGGCCTGGCCTTCAGTGAACAGAGGAGCAGGCGTCATGTGGTTGCTGCTGCCGTAGGGAGCCCAGGCGATTGTGGCCAGTTTGCGACCCACCAGGCTTTCGGCGGGTTTCCTGGTCGCTCGAACCGCAATATCCGATTCGTCTCGTGCAAGGCTCAGTGATTCGTTGCCCACCAGCACCTCAATCGTGATGCCTTCATTGAGGGCCTTGAAGTCCGCGATGATGGGGGTGAGGAAGTAAAGAAGCAGTGAGTCGCTGGTGGTGATACGAAGCTTGCCGAGCGGCCCCTGGCCAGCACGTGAGACACGCCGCGTCACGCTGACGATGTCCAGCTCCACGCGCTCGGCGAGCGCACGTAACTCCGCGCCCTCGATGGTGAGCAAATAGCCTGATTTGCGGTGATCGAACAAGGCTACGCCAAGTGTCTTTTCAACCTGGGAGACCCTGCGTGAGACGGTGGACACGTTGATGCCGAGCTTCTTGGCCGTGGCAGCGCGATTGCCACATTCACTGAGCGTTTTGATGATCCGCAGGTCGTCCCATGAGAGCTGGTTGGCAGCCTCATTCGCGTTCCATTTCACGTCCTTGGGGGCAGCGGGGGTAGTTGGGACATTTCCAGGTAACGACTTCACGAAATCCGTTCCAAATCAGATTGCAACGATCATACGAGAAGGGGCTGCGTGAACCAAGCACGAGCATGAAGCGGAATGAGGGGCTTCGGTCGTCCCTTCATGCACACATCAGCACTTGTCGGCGTTATCCTGAATAGTGAGCCCAGCAGCCTTTGGGGAACTACCATGCGCAAGCTGACACTGTTGTTCGCGATCGCTGCATTTGCTGGTTGCCAGGCGCCGATGCCCACTGCCAACCCACAGATGGCTTGGGTCGATCTCTCGATGCCATTCCCGAATGACCGTGTGCTGTTGGCCGAACGCCTGGATAAACAACGCCTGCGCGACGGTCGCTTCTTTGAGGTCAGCCCCGGCAGCCATGAATTGGTCGTCAGGTTCGACTACGAAGTCAATGGTGGTGGTGGCATCAGCCTGATGGGGGGCAGCACGGTAAGGCAATGCTATCTGACCATCGACTACGCGCATTTCAAGGCAGGGCAGCGCTATGTACTCGAGGCCCGCTCCATGGCCATGACGCCAGAGGCGAGGCTCTATGATGCGAAGGGAGAGATTGTGGCGCAGGTCACGGAACTCTATTGCCTGATGTGATGGGGCTGCATACATCAATATCACGCTTCGCGGGCAACCCCACACCTCATGCCGGCCTGGTGGAGTGACGGCGTCCCGGATGACAACTTGTCTCGAAAAATCAGAATTTTTCGCTTTCTTGTAGGGCATTTCCCAAAGATACTGTTGCCGCCTTTTTTCCGTTGCGGGTGCCCTGGCAGGGCTCTAGTCTGGGCCTGTCGCTGCTCATCAGTGACACGGCTTTGACAGGCCGCAACGGTTTAAGCATTCGGCTTTCCTTTTATGGTGGCTGTGCGTGGGGCACGCTTGCGTGCGCCGGAACTTGCTTATTCCGCCGGTCTGTCAACCTACGTACAGCTGCCACCCTTCTGTTTGACAGCAGTCAGGTGGCGCTCTCATAAAGGTAATAAGCAATTGACTACTGACGAATCGAACGAGAAAACCACCGTAGGCAAGACCACGTTCTACCAAGGTGAAAACCAGACCCATCCGCTGTTTCGCATCGAAGCCGGCATTCCTTGCAAGAGCGCTCGGGAGCAGGCTTCGGAATTGATGGGGTACGTGAGGGAACTGACGATTGTCGGGTTGATGGACGAAAAGCCGATGATGATCTGGGCTGCGCATTACCTTAGCGCGTTGGCCAAGGCGCTGATGGACGATGCCGAGCTGGGTATGATGCGCTGAGCTCATTCCACCCGTGGCGGTCCGCGAAACGCGGCCGCCTTCACATTAGCTGCCGCCGTTCAGCTCTTAAAGAGTATTTATTCGCAACGGAAATCCGTACGATTCGAAAAGCTCCCAAACGTCCTCGCGATCGAAGAGCCGCCACCCCAGTGTCGTGAACTGCATCAGGTCATCTTCGCTGGGAAAGGAGTAGTAGGCCCCGGCAGATGGATCTTGAAACGTCCCCGGCATAGGCTCATTGTGCTCCAAGCGCCTGATTGCGTTCATGATGAGACGTGCGCCTGGTTGATAAAGTGAAAGGATGTGCCACAGCAAGGAGCGCTCCTTGTCGACTGCCACCCGGGCAGTCTCGATGATGCGACCAACATCAATGCCGGGACTGTCAATCCAATGGAGAGTACAGCCGATCTCCGGGGCCCCGTTCAGCAGCGCCCGGAAGGTCGCGAGAACACCTCGATACTGAGGCAAGAGGCCAGAGTGAAGATTGAGGACGCCGCGTGACGGAATTGCCAACGCTTCATTCTTCAGGATTTGACCAAAGCGGATTGAGATGAACAGATCCGCTCCCGCATCCTGCAGCATTTGCAGGCCCGCAGGATCCCTCAAGCTGGGCAATACCTGTACAGGAACCCCAAAGCGTTGCTGCAGGTCTGCAAAACCGAATCGAAGCCCGCTGCTGACCTGGTCGCTCGATCTGATTAACCCAGGGGGCAAGGCATTGAAGAAGTCCTGCTCGATCAATGCCAGTTGTCCGAGCATGCGTGGCACCTTGCTGCCCGATCCCACTCTCTCCGAGAGGAAAATTCCCACTGTGCTCTCGTGAATCTCGGGTAACAGGTAATTGAGAGTGAGATTGCTCTCAACGTCCCGGTTCACCAGAAAAGCGATTCGCAACTTTAGACCTCCGGCAGACCTGCCTTGAGATGCTGCAATGGCCAATTCAACACAAGCGGATCAATCCCATTACCATTGTTTTGCCATGACGTATGGACGGAAGGCTCGATCTGCTCGGTCCGTTCGGGTAGCAGACCTAGCATAGTTGCATTTATGCAAAAGGCTTGAGGAAGGCGGCAGATGTCGAGGCTACCGGCAATGGCGGAGTGGGGTGCCTCGATCAGTGTGGTTGAGGTCAACCGTATTTTGTTCTGTGGGCGAGCAGCGAAGGCTGTGATAATGGAGGGGAATCACAAGGGCCATGCCATGCTGACCATCTCTAATAACGTGCACCTGCCAGATGCCGACATCGAACTGACATACATCCGCGCGCAAGGCGCAGGTGGGCAGAATGTCAACAAGGTGTCCAGCGCCGTGCACCTGCGCTTCGACATTCCCGCCTCGTCGCTGCCCGAATTTTACAAGGAGCGGCTGTTGGCGCTGCGTGACAGTCGCATCACCGGCGACGGCGTGTTGATCATCAAGGCACAACAATACCGCACACAGGAGCAGAACCGCGCTGACGCACTGGCGCGTCTTGCCGAGTTGATCATCGCCGCCGGCAAGACCGAGAAGAAACGCCGTCCCACCAAGCCTACCCTTGGCTCGAAGACCCGCCGCCTTGAAGGCAAAGCCAGGCGCAGCACCGTCAAGGCCGGGCGGGGCAAGGTGGAGTTCTAGGCGCTCCGGTTCATTGATCAGGCTTGTACCGCGCTGACCCCACCAGTGGGCATGGATTTTTTGCGCACCGCTTGATAGAGAAGGCTGGACACCATGAAGCCTGCAATGGCCAGTACGCTCATCAGGATGAACACATAGTTGTAGCCCTGTTGACCAGGGAAGTGATCCAGGATCGCGCCATAGATGACGTAGGCAAACATGCCGGGTGCATAGCCGATCAGGCAACCGATGCCGAAGGCCGAACCGGTGATGTGCTGGGGAATGCCGACTTCGCCCATGGGCGCCCAGAACACGCCGCGCATCGAGAACACAATCAGGGCGAAGGAGAGGGTGGCCGCCATCCCCGCATAGATGAAGCCCGGGCTTTTAGGAATCAGCATGATCACGCCCATCAGCGGCAGTAGCGCCAGAAATGCCCACTTCAGGTAACGGCTGGTGCTCTTGAACTGCTTGTCAGCAATGAAACCGCCGGCAGGCCCGCCGAGGATTTTCAGGAAGTATTGGTTGATGATGCCGTAGGCGCCTACCAACGCCACGGGCAACCCGTACATTTCCTTGAGGTAGGGAATGAAATAGGTCAGGCCGCAGTAGACGATGTAGACCATGAACACGTTGAGACTGACCAACCAGATGCCGGGTACCTTGATCGCTTCCATCAGGTTCGCCAGACCGTTTTTCGGCCTGGCGACCGATTGCGCGTTACCGCCCTTGAGCAGGAGCCAGGTCAGGGTGCCGGCCAGAATGTCGATGACCGAGTAGAACAGGATCGCCGACTTCAGGCCGGTTTCCCCTGAGCCCATGGCGACGAACACGCCCAGTGCGGAAAAGGCCACCAGCGTATCGACCACGCCACGTCCGCCTTCCAGCAGGCCGAACAACCGGCCTTGCTCCTGATCGTCACCCAGATTACGGATGGCTTTGAGCAGCGATGGCCAGAACAGGCAGTCGGCACAGACGGCCAGCAGACTGAACACGATCAGCAGGCTGCTGAAGGGCGGAAAGGTTGCCAGGTACAACCCAAGGCTTCCGGTCCCGATCAGGCCGAGGGGGATCAGTTTGCGCGTGTCGTAGCGATCGGCGAGCAGGCCGCCAAGCACAAACAGTGCAGTCGCGATGATCGCGTTGGCACTCAACAGCATGCCGATTTCAGTGTGGTTCAGGCCCATGAACTCCTGCATGGGGACGTAGAAGGCGTCCTTGAGGTTCGCCAACTTGTAAATGGTACCGCCACCGAGGATGAGAATCAGGAATCTGAGCCATTTGGCCTTGTTTTGAGTTGTCATTATTGTTCTCCGAGCGTAATCGGGTCGTCAGGTTCAGGCGTTGGAAGGGGTGGCCAGGGTCAGTTCAGCCAAGGTGCGCAGTTCGCCCAGCACGCGTCGGACATAGGCCACCTGATTGTTTGCCCAGCGGTGTTCGTCGGCCAGCATGCGCTCGAGCGAGTAGCCTTTCGGGAGCGGCGTTTCGCTCATCTCCCGGTAAGCAATGAATGGATCGGCTGCTTCAAAGCGCTGACGGAAGGCCGGGGCCACGTAGTGGTTTTCCTGCTCAAGAATAAACGCGATCACCTGTGGGGTTGCTTCGCCCAGCATCAACAGTTCGAACAGCATGCGGGCGCTGGGCAGATCGTCTTCATCGCTGCCTTGCAATACGCCGTAATGGCCAAAGCCGTTTTGTTCGGGGACGATGCGCACGCCCTTGAGGTGAACCTGGCGGATGTGCGGCGCCAGGTTGTGCAGGGCCTGCAAGGGCTGTTCACAGGCATTGATCATGTTGCCGAAGTCGAACAGGGCATGCAGGCGAGGGTGGTTGAGGCGGTTGAGCAGTTGCGCGATTTCGCTGCTCTTGAGTTCTTCATGCTGCTCGAAGTCAAAGTACAGATCGTTAGCGTCGGCCTGTTGTGCGAGGTAGTGCAGGTCGGTCTCGATCACGTCCATGACCTGCGACAGCGTGCCCTCGTAACGTGAGTAGACACGGATGTTGCGTACCCCCAGGGCCTTGGCGATGGCGATCACCTGGTCGACATCCTTTTTCAGCGTGCTGCTGATTTCCAGGTGCACATCCAGCCCCAGCGCCTTGGCCTTGCTGGCAAACGCCTGGAGCTGCTCTGGCGACATCTGGCTCAGGCTGTTTTCCTCACCGTCGAGCAAGTGCAGGCTCAGACCTTGCAGCTCGTGGCGATAGGCGAAGTCCAGCAGGTCGGCGGGGGTGACACGACCGTGGGTGAGGTTGGTCAGTAGCGGATAGGCGTGGGCAAACAGGCGCAATTGCCCGAGACGCTCAAGCAACCGCTGGGCCAGTGCCTCGGTCAGCACTGGAGCCGCCTCGTGTTCGACCACCTTATGGCTGAGCAAGGCGTTGAATCGTTCCTGGATCTTATTGTTCATTAGCGTCGTTCCTGGTTCAGACACCGGGTCTACCGGCGCAGCCTTTATCGCGCCAGTCAGGAACGCTCGATAGATCCATTATCAATTAATTGATAAGGCCACTTGCCTCGCATCAAGTGGTCGGCGGGAGATAACCCAGCGTGCGCAGGGCCTCGGCCAGCTCCTCGACACGCTCCCGAGCCTGCTTTTCAGGCGTGCCGGCAAAGCCGATCAACAGGGCAGGCGGCAGGTCATGCTTGATGCGGTAGTCGCTCAAGGCATAGGTATGAATGTTGTGTTGGGCCAGTTGCCGGGCGATGTCCGTGTCACTGAGTTCGGGGGGCAGCCAGGCGATCAGGTGCATGCCAGCATCGGTCGGAGTGATCCTGAAAAAGCTGCCGATCTGCTTTTCAAGTTGTTCGATCAATGCCTGCTGGCGCGCCTTGTACAGTGCACGCATGCGGCGGATGTGCCCCAGGAAGTGGCCTTCGCGCATGAAGTCCGCCGTTGTGGCCTGAAGCAGTGTGGGCGGGCTGCGGTCCATGACCGCACGCAGGGTGCAAAAGGGCTCGACCAGAGCCTGCGGCAGGATCACGTAACCCAGCCGCAGCGACGGAAAGAGCACTTTGCTGAACGTGCCGACGTAGATCACCCGGGCCATCTGGTCCAAGGCAAACAATGCCGGGAGCAGTCGACCACTGTAGCGAAACTCGCTGTCGCAATCGTCCTCGATGATCCAGCTCTGATGCTGCGTAGCCCAGGCGATGAGTGCCTGGCGCCGCTCATAACTCAGGGTGACACCCAAAGGATGCTGACGCGAAGGCGTACAAAATACCAGGCGCGCATCAGGGCACTCGGCAAGGCCTTGCTGCACATCGATCCCCTGCTCATCAACCCGCAATGGAATTATCCGAGCCCCCTGGGCTTGCAACGCAATCCGCGCGGCGATGTGCCCAGGGTCTTCCATCCAGGCACTGTCCTGCGGATTGAGCAGCAGCATGGCCAGCAGGTTGAACGCTTGCTGCGCGCCGGAAACGATCACCACTTGCCCGGCGTCGCAGTCGATACCTCGCGCATCGAAGACGTATTCGGCAATCGCGGTGCGAAACGCCTGCAAGCCTTGTAGCTCGCCATAACCCAGAATCGCCTTGGTTGGCTTGAGCAAATGACGGTTCATCAGGCGCCGCCAGATGGCCTGCGGAAATTCTTCATAGGTGCTTTGACTAGGCAGGAAGGAGGTCGGCGTCGCCGGATCCCAGTCGGCATACGACACCCCGCGAAAATGATCGCTGCGCAGCGACAGCATCGACTGGCTCAGTTCGGACAGCCGCGGTGGCTGGCGCGGTGGCTCGTCCTCGATACTCCGGCTTTCCCACTCAGTACCGACATACGTACCTGCACCCGTGCGCGAGGCCAGGAAACCTTCGGCAATCAACTGATCGAAAGCATTGAGAATAGTGATCCGCGACAGCCCCAACTCAATGCTCAAGGTCCGGGTCGACGGCAGGCGCACGCCCCCCTGGATTCTGCCGTTGAGTATCTGTTTGCGAATCTGCAGATACAGCTGGCGGTACAGGGGTATGGCACTGGCACGGTCCAGTTCGATAGCCGACAGCAGCAAACCTGTTGGGGATTTCATGACATGCTCGTCTGGGGGGAATGGGATTTGACCTGGAAACCGTCAGGCGAAGGGGAGGTCAGGGTAGCGAGCGATACCCGATAAGTCATCCGTTCGGCGTTTTGGGGGCTTTGGTCTCCGGTCGTGCAGGCGATCACTCAGGCGGGGCCGCGATTCGGTTTCGCGGTATTTCGTACAGAGCCTAATACTTTAATTCAAGCCTATAGAGTCTCAGCCGATAAAAGGTGCAGACCACAGCGGTAAGGTTGTTACTGCTATGAAAGTTTCCAACTCTCGGGGAATCTACTATGGCCCACGCATGGCAGCTATTCGAGGCGTCGTTGCAAGCGCATAAACCGGCAATTTTGGCCGATCTGAATCCACCTGCGACGAGTAAAACTCTTCAACAGTTGCAAAGTGAGTTGGGCGTCAGCTTGCCTGAAGATTTCCTTGATGCCCTGCGTGGCCACGATGGACAGATGGGCAACAGCGAGCCGCTGCTAGGTGCTTATCAATGGCTCTCCAGTGCGCGGATCTTGGATGCCTGGGCGTTCTGGAAAAAACAGTCTGAAAGTTCAGGGTTCGATAATAGCGGGGCTGAAGCAGACCCGGGTGTACAGGACGATTGGTGGAACATTGGATGGATTCCGTTCGCTACCAATGGGAGTGGCGACTACCTTTGCCTCGATCTTAGGCCTGCTGCGGGTGGTAGATTTGGACAGGTGATTTCGGTATGGCACGACGACGGCGCGCGCCGTGTAGTCAGTGAAAGCTTCACTGACTGGTTTGCTCGGTTTTTCTGAAAGCACCTCTGCTCACCCACTACGATATCCAAGGAATAGGTATGGAACCGACCCTTACCGAGTTGAAGGAACAGCGGCTGCAGAAGTTGTTCAGCGATTGTCAGCAACAGGTCATTGCCCAGATCATTGGGCCATTCGGCCTGTCTACCGCGATGTTCGAGGATCGCAATGGCGGCAATGTCACCACCGTACATAACTTCGAAAACGCCAGCGCCGATTATGTGGCGGAAAAAGACCAGAAAACCTATGCCGCTTCCCGCGAGCGGTACGACCGCAGCAAGCTCAAGGACATCAAACAGAGTGTCAAGGATAAGCTGAAGGCACCAGGAATAGACGGTTATACCGGTAAGCAGGTTGACCCTGTACATCTAGAGGCCGACCATGTGACGGCCCTGAAGAAAATTTATGGCGATCGCAAGAACCATCTGGCTTACAACACAGGTGAGGGCCTGGATCGTCTTAGCGATGTTGCCAACAACACCGAAAACCTGGTTGCCACGCACCGGGATGTGAACAACCCCAAGCGCGCTAAAGATATCCTTGAGTTTGCTGATGAGGTAATCGATGGCAAGACTCAGGCTGACCGTCTGGAGCTCGATCCGGAGCGGATGAGGGCGGCAAAGGAACGATCTGAGGACTTCCTTGAGCGCACTGCAAACCGTGCGATCAGAGTCAAACAAACCGGTGAACTCCTCAAGACAGGTGCAAACCAAGCAGCCCAGATGGGGATGCGTCAAGCGTTGGGTATGCTGCTCAATGAGTTGGTCAATGGGCTGTTCAATGAGATCAAAGCTCTGATCAAGCATGGGGTAGAGCAAGGGAAAACTTTGTTCGAAGAAATCCGTCAACGCTTGGTCAGCGTGGCAGAGCGAGTGCTAAAGAAAATTCCCGATGCAGTCTCCCAGATGTTCCAAGGGGGCATCAGCGGCTTTATGAGCAATTTGCTGACCTTTGTGCTCAACGAGTTCCTGTCCACTGCCAAGCGCTTCGTCACCGTCATTCGAGAGGGCCTGATTGGTTTATTCAGGGCCTTCAAGATGATCCTCTTTCCGCCCGCGCACCTGACGCCCGATCAAGCGCTGCAGGAGGGTTTGAAGTTGCTTGGTACGGTGGTGGTCTCATCGGTGGGCATTCTGCTTCAGGAGACGGTGAAAACGTTCATCTCAAGCATGGCGTTTCTGCTACCTGTGGCAGATATCTTATCGTCGGCGTTAATTGGAACCTTGAGCGGCTTGTTGTCGGCGTTTCTTGCCTATCAAATCGACTGCATGTTCGATCGCTATCGTCATGGGTACGACGAGAGATTCATGGATGAACTGATTGCTGACTCTCGGCGCCGGGAGGAGTTCGCCCAAGGCCTGGTTGAGCTGTCAGAGAGCTCACTGCGCAATGTGAGCGCTTTCAACCATTCGATCATACTCTACCAGGGTATCGGGCAGACGTTAGCGGATTCGGGGCGAATGGCGGATGCGACCTTGGTCAGTCTCGAGCAAACGGTATCCGAGACACGCGAACAGGTGGCTAAAAGCGTGGCGATGATCGAGTACATCGAATCCAGCCAACGTGACATCGAAGATTTTCTGGAATTGCTTTGATATGGAAATGAACAACCGTACTGCGACGCGGCAAGACCTCCAGATTGTCGAAGCCTTTTCTTCGGTTAGTGTGCCGGAACAGATCATCCGCCAGAGCAATATCAGGGAGCTGGTGCAGGGAATGACCGATGCCCAAGCTTCGGTTCAAACAACCACCAGTAAATTGGAGCGCGCGCGCCGTGAACAAAAGGAAGGTAACTTCCTCGGTAACTGGTGGAATGATAGGGACGATGCGGTTAAGGATGCGCAACTGGACTTGAACAGGTCGATTGGCAGCCTGACACAGAAGTCCTCACAGCTTTTGATTGTTAATACAGCAATCTCCAAGATCCTGCATGATCAGCAAGGCGTTCTGTTACAGCAACAGAATATTTTGAAAAGTCAGACCGATACGCTGCAGGAGCAAAACAGCAAGATTCTCAGTCAGCAAAGGCTACTAGAGCAGCAACAACGAGAAATTAATGCTGCCAACGAAGGACTGATGCAAGCCAAAGGCATCACCCAAGAGCAGGCGAAAAAGCTTGTGGGGTGTGTGGTGAGGGTAACTGATGCTGAGCGGGCCATTCAGCAAGCTAACCAAGACTTGAATCAAAGTGTCGACCTTCGTTTAAAAGAGTCGACCCAGAATTATCTAGCGTGCTTGCGTCAAAGCTTGCAGGAGCAGGATCAGCGTTGGTCGACTGCAGAGCGGCAGGTGCACCATGCTCTCGATGCACAGAACAAACAGATGCAGCATGACCGAGCTACGTTCCATGAGCAGCTCGCGGTTCTTGAAGAAAGCCTGGAGCTGAAGCTGCAAGCCAACGAGCAAGCGTTCGAATCGAGCGTGACCTTGCAGCAGAAGATCATTCAACAAATGGAAGAGCGTTTCACGCTAGAGGTTGAAAGCATTCAGCAGGCTTTGGTGGAGTATTTCCAGCGAAGCGAGCTGACCCTCGAAAAGGCGCGTGAGAGTTTCGAGTCGCAGAATGCCCAACTGCAATATCAGCAGGCTGCCATGCGCGAGCAGTTCGGTTCCCTTGAAGCAGTTCTTGATCAGCAAGTACAAGCCGGCGTGCAGTTGCGCGAGGAAATCAAAGCGAAAAATGAGCAACTACATGACCAGCAAACTGCTTTGTGTGAGCAGCTCGGCATTGTTGGAGAAAGTCTTCAGCAGCAGGTAGAGGCCAGCATGCAGGCGCGTGAGGCATTCCATCACATGGAGGAGCGCTTTTCGCTGCAGGTCGAAAGAGTTCAGCGAGCTGTCGTGGCATCTGCCAAGCAAAGCAAGCTGGCGATCCAGAACACTCGCAAGATGGTGACAGGCACATTCGAGGCAATCCGCCAGGCGGTTAAGCAGGGGTTGCAGGCGCAAGAAGCAGATTTCAGGCTGTCTCTAAAGCATGTTGTGACGGAGCTCGAGACCGCCAGGCAAGAGCAATCGCAGCTTACCGAGCTTCACAAGGCTCTCGAGCAGAGCCAAAAAAGACAGATGATCGGTTTGGTTTCTGTCGGTTTTCTGGCTTTCGGTGCATTGGTTTGGCAGGCCACGGTGTATTGGATGCAAATATGACAGCGAGCTTAGCGCGATAGTGATGACAGGCCGGTCTAACGGTCTCGAGCCATGTTGAAGGGGTCATAAAGTGAAAGATCGCGAGCGGAGCGTGCCGGCGTGACGGATGGAAGCCCGAAGGGCCGAGACGTCGTTGCAAGGCGATGGTTCGGTTCACCCGAAGAATTCAAGATCGAAGCGGTCAAGCAAGTGACCGAAGAAGCCAAACCTGTGGCCGATGTCGCTCAGCGGCTGGTCATGTCCGTCCGAGCAAAAGAAGATCAACGTCTGTATGACCGGCACAACAAGGGCGATTCAAACAGACAGCAGGAGGTGTCACCAGCCTTTGAAACCCGTCACTCCACAAGCTCCCCAAATATCTACCTTCCAGCCATGCGTCACCCTAAACAAGAAAAAACCACCTGCTTTTTCTTCGTTTCATTTCAATGACAAAAAATTTTTTTGAACTCAGGCCACTGATTTATATGGACAAAACAAAAAGAAGAAAAATCAAGGCTTGCACTATGGGTTTGCGGTGCTACACCTCAAAAGCTGCACGGCAAATTTGAGCTTATAGATTTGGAACTCATCGATTGACCTGCAGCAGGTGGTGATGGGGACGATCCCGCTAGCCCCATAGCCTATCCATTTCCCCAGCCGTTTGAAAAGCGGGATTGGAGGTAAATGATGCGCAAGCCAATCGAGCCCGGTTCGCCCAAATCGACCAAAGCCCAACACGATCTCATTCCTGCCAAACCTGCTCCCCAGGCCGACCCCAGCCCACACAACTTGCTGCCAGGATCATCCCCGCGTGACGGCACATTCTCAAACGAAACAGTCAAAGAATGGCGCCGCGTAAGCAAGCAGCCAATTGCTGAAAAAGGAGCATCGCGACTCCCAGGCATTCACCTAGCGGTGGTCATGATACTGGACAACTCCGCCGATCTGATTGTTGGTGGCGTTGTTATTGATCCTGCCAATAAAAGGATCACAATCCCGCACGTGGTGGGTGATGATGACATCGACATTGAACTTTCCCAGGACGTTGATTTCAGTGCCACTGACGGATTCAAAAAAAATGAAGTTAGTCAGCCAAACTTTGAGCTGGAAAAGCCATGGCCGCACGAGGTGCAAGTCGACGGCATCACCCCTGAGATGCGCAGAGGGATTTCTGAGTGCGCTAAACGGCAGTCTCGGCTGAGCCAGGAAGTTGAAAGTGTCATCGCTGGAGTATTCAGAGACGAATACCTAAAGTGCGCCTCAAACAAGAAAGGCGCATGGCGCGCAGTCTGCCAGCAGTGCTCTTTGTTGGATATCAAGCCACCATCGTATAGCGCCACTGCCGAACGCCTGGATGTTCTGTTTTCTCAAGAGATTCTTCGGTACTACTAGAGGCTGTTGCCGAAGGATCGTAAGGGTTGTAACTGGGATAGTTCAGTACAGAGACAAGGCAGACGGTACCCTCAGAAGGCACCTTCTGCTGCCCACTAGTAGCCATTAATCGGAGGGTTCGTAATGAACTTTAACGATGTGTCACGTGAAGGTGTCAAGGTCGTGCTCTACAACAATGATCTTTGGGTTGTAGAGGGTGTCAACGAGACTGCCAGGCAGATGCACCTCAGGAATGTTCGCAGCAATAAGGTTTGTTCGGCTTGTATTGCCGGTGTGGCGGCAGTGGATGATCAGGCTCTCATTCAGGCCGCAGTCGCTAACATCGCAGCGAAAGAGGCATCGCGCTCGTTGATCCTGATCAATGGATTTACCCCTGAGCAAATGAAGGACGCGCAGGACAGGTGCAGCATTATCGTCAGGGAGCTCAGTGGGAAAATTTCTGCTCAGGAAGCTGCTAAGGAATGTGGGCTTAGCCGCTCCTGTTACTACGAGGCGCGCCGCAAGTACAGCCAGGAACTCAGTCCCGCCAGCTTGGGGGTGAAGAAGCAACGGCGTAAACATTGCGAGCCCCTGGGCTGACACGGCATGTCGTGTTTAGTCAGGAGATGCAAGGCCTAGCGCTGTAGTCGAGATTCGAATGTAAGAAACCTTGCTCTCCTTAAAAGATCCACGACCGAATCAATCAGTCAGCCAAGAGCCTGTCATGAGCCCATGAACAGGTCTGATTAGACGCGATGGGGCAAACAAACCATCTCAGGGTTTCTAGCCCTTGGGATTTCTTTGTCCAACATAACAGGACTCGCAGTCCATGGTTCAAACCAGTCGGACGGCGCCTAACGCCGGCTTTTATCGAACGTGCCTCATAAAAACGCCTCGATAGGGCTCTACATGAAGGCGCCCTCCATGGTCACTGAGCAGAGGTATCCGTCATGAGTTCTTATGCAGCACCAGACGGTAGCAGCCAAATTGCTAGGTACGACAATGATCTCTGGATGGTCGAGGGCATCGACGAGGCCACCAGGAAAGTACACCTAAGAAATCTGCGCACTCACAAAGTATGTGCGGTTGACGCCGCTAACGCGATCCTTGTCGATCACCAGACGCTCAATGAGGCCGCTGCTATCAAGATTGCAGAAATCGAATCAGCGCGCTCGCTCATACTGATCGATGGCTTCACTCCGAAGCAAATGGAACAAGCGCATGATCGTTTCAAAATAATCGAGCGAGAGCTCAAAAAAGAGATTTCCGCTGAGCAAGCCGCCAAGGAGTGCGGGCTCAGTCGTCCTCGTTACTATGAGGTGCGGCGCAACTACAACCCCGAGATTGGCCACATCAGTCTACTTACGAAGAAGCGTGGGCGTAAGCAAGGCACAACGACCCTCTCTCCCGAGATGGAGAAGATCATTGCTGACCAGTTCTGGCTGTATCGCGGCCAGGCTGCGTCATACCGCACTGTATGGAAGGGGGTTCAATCGGTCTGCGCTGAGCTGAAAATCACCGAGGTACCTTCCTATGAAACCATCTGCGACCGCATGAACAAGCTGACCGAATACGAGAAAGCGGTTCCTGTGCGTGGCAAAGACTTTGCTGGTGACAATTTCCAGCTCAGGGATGGTTTCCGTGGATTCAGTCGAGCGCTCGAACAAGTCCAGATGGATCACACCGTCGCGGACGTATTTCTGTCCAGCTGCGAAGAGCCGGACAAGACCATTGGCCGTCCTTGGATCACGTTGGCGATCTGCGCCAAGACCAAGGTGATCCTCGGCTTCTACATCAGCATCCGTTATCCCAGCCTTTGCAGTGTTGCTCATACGCTCAAGCACGCGGTGATGCCTAAAGACGGCTTCATGAAGAAGCTGGGTCTCGAAGACCACGATTACGAGTTCTATGGGCTCTTCGACGAGCTGCTGACCGACAATGCTCGCGAGTTCAAGTCGGGGAATCTCGTAGCTGCCTGCGGACTGGAAGGGATCAAGCTTCGCTACCGTAGCCAGAAACAGGACGGCGGTATCTGCGAGCGAGTTCTGGGCACTTTGAACATCGGCGCAGTCCAGATGCTGCCCGGAGGGACGGCTTCTAGGACTCGGAAGGACAGGGATTATGATCCCGCGCAACATCATGCGATGACGCTTGATGAGTTCATCCGGTACTTCACGCTTGCTGTTTGCGAATATCACGACACTAGAGCGACAGATGGCAGGACGCCGCGTGAGCGTTGGCTTGAGGCCATGACGGACAAAAAGGGGGCGCCCCTCATTCCCCGGCATGTCCACAACGTCAAAAACTTCGTCATCGAGGTCATGCCAGAGAAGAACCCCACCGTTACCAGGACGGGGCTCAAAGTCAATGGCTTCCGCTATTCAAAGGATGTCCTGCGGCCTTTGGTCGGCAAGCGGGTACGCGTGAAGTACGACCCGGTCAACCTGTCCTCCATCCTCGTCCGTATCGAAGGTGAGTGGATTCAAGTGCCTGCGCGTGAGCAAACCACTGGAACCCTCGCAGCTAGGGAGCTGGTGATCAAGTCGCTGGCTAAAGCAGGAAAAAGGGCTGGGAAGATGGGTGAGCGAGCCGTCAGGGCGTTTCTCGCCCGCACCAAGATGCTCAGCCAGGCGCTCGCACTTCCCACTCCGTCGATGCGCAGGCAGCGGGAGATCGGTGCTGCAGACAGATCCGATCCACTGCTCAAGCACCACGCCAAGAAAACCAAGAATGTCACGTACCAGCTCCGTGATTTCTCGGCGGACGTTGAGGAGTACGAGGGAGAATAACCATGGACTTGTCTCATTTGGCCCCGAAAGCCCAGCAGGTTGCCCTCTTAGATGACGAGACTCGTATCGCTTACTGCGACATGCCCGTTTGGATCAAGACCAGCGGCACCAAGTCTTTCCTTGATGCGGTCGCGCGGATGATCGAGCTTCAGCGCATCGGCAGTCGTTCCTGTCTTGGGCTCATCGGCGTTAGCGGCATCGGCAAGACAACGATGGTGGAGCGCGCAGAGGCTCTGTTCAACACGCCTGAAGCCACTCGTATCGTCGGGATCGACTTGGCCCCCTATGGACGGCACATCGATCTCCAGGAAATTTTTCTGAGCCAAATAGGCTTCAAGGAGAAAGTGAAGGCGATGAGTAATTCCAATGGCGTTAAGCGTACAAAAGAGAGACTGCAGCAAATGCAGGCTGCGGTTTGCATCCTTGATGAGGCTAACGCGCTGGCCGGTGTCAGGAGCATGCTTATTCAGCCTAATTATACCTTTCTGCGCGGTATGGCGAACCGTGACGTGGGGTTGAGTGTGATTGTCGTGGGGACTGAAGAGCTCAAAACCCATCTGTCTGTAGATCCACAATGCCGCTCGCGCTTCGGGCTCTGGGAGGTACCTGAGTGGAAGGCTGACAGTGAAGATTTCTCGCGCTTCTTGAAGGCTTTCGTCAAATTCATGCCGCTCAGGAGGGTCTCTGTGCTGCATACCCGGGAAATCCAGGCCTATCTGGCGAATGAATGTAATGGGAGTACGCGAGAAATCGTGAAGGTGCTAATCGCCTCTGCAAAACTTGCGATTCAGTCGGGGGAGGAGCGGATCGATAAAGGGTTGATCAGCCTGAGTCGCAGCATGCTGCTGCCCACGTTCGGTGATGACTGAATCGATGTGGCATGGATGGGTATGCAGTTCAGCCAATGAACCGCCTTTGCAGCGTGCTCTGACTCTTCTACAAGAGCGCCACAAGGCAGAAGGAAGGCTGATTGTAGTGAGAGGTGAGGCGGGCGCAGGGACAAGCGCTTTCGCTTCACGCCTCCATCAACTACTAGTCCGCGACGGCATGCGTTCGGCATTGGTGCCAAGGATGGCCATGAATGCTGATTTCGTGTTCATGACCCATGTCCTCAGATCGCTAGGCCTGCCCATCTACTCTGCCGATATCCACCCACCACGGAGGGCTAGCCTCCCTTACATTGTCGCCCTTCATCTGAGGCAGTATCAGGCGATCGTATTTGACGATGGGCACGATTTCTTCAGCAAGCACCAGCAGAAGATCCATTTGATTTATCAAGTGCTGTCCTACCTGCTAAAGCCGCCGTTCGGCTACGACATTGTGTTCTGTGGCAAGTATGACGGGTTAACGGACGTGGGGTTGCGCGCACGCGATATGGGGATCGAGGTAGTGCTCCTCGATCTGAAGGCTATGGAGTGCGATGAGGCCTACCAACACTTCGTTGCCGAGACGCTGAGAGCCCTGTCATTGTCGAAAATCCCTACCTACCTAGTCCCGCCGGATAATCCGTCGACCGCACCCGTCTCATTCCAGCAAGGAGGCATAGACCCCGAAAATGACCTCATCAGCTTGATGGGGCATACGAAAATACCGACCCTGTTTCCCCTATTTGTGACGCCACAGGGTATCGATCTCTGCGACCTTCATGAGCACACAAAGGGGCTTGTGGGAGAAACTGTCTGTGCACTCGAAAGCCTGAAGGCGCTAATGCTCCTCGACGCCATGGTGGTGGCAGGGGAAGTAAAAGCGCTGGAACAAGCTTCTTTTCCTCGTGCCAACGTTGCAGGGGTAGTCAGCACTCATAACGCACAGATCGACGCTCACTCTTCTAAACAGCAAGATTCCCAGCACGCTGAAACAGCGAGTAACCGCGCACCTAAATCGAAGCCCAAGGCGGCATCTGGGCGTGGATTCGAAACGTATCTGAAACCGATTTTTGATGAGACCTTGGGCTCCTGGTTGTCGAGAAATGCATCTTGCCCATCGATCACAATCATTCATGATGATTTTCTCCGGTGGTGTACAGCGCTAACTCAGGGTAGTGAGCAGTCCTATGACTCCTATTCGCGTCAACTACTCACGCATACAGGCAACGCACCAGGTTTCACCGGTCTGCTCGCCTCGGCAAGGTTGGTCGGGGAGGTGGCGATCGACCCGTCCGATGAAGGCAATGCGAATGAGATGCCGTGGGATCCAGCAGTGCTTCTAGGCTCCGCTGGCCATGATTACGCGCCAGGACGAGGCACGCTTGAACCCGATACGCTTTATCGATCCCAGTCTTTCCTCGGCATGTTTCCAGCGCGATTGCAACATCGAATACCCATCCAATTCGCACTTCTGGGGGATGCCACTCATCCTCGCGAGAACCGTAAGTACTGTGCTCAGTGTATCGCCGATGATGTGGCCGCACTGAGAGCGCCTGTGCTGCGACGAGCCTGGCGAAAACGTGGAGCTGCTGTGTGCACCTATCATCGGCATCCTGTTTTGCTGCAGCGCCTTGATAAAAGCAGTTTAAGTGAGCTGACCGGATCCTGGCTTGCGTACACCCAACATACTCAGCGCGAAGCCTTTGACCACGGCACCGGCTTGATTAGTCGAAGCGCGTGTGGTTTTCTGGAAATTCTTTCAGAGTGCAGGATTTGTCGAATTGTAGGCCGCATACAGGTCTGGGTTGAAAATGCGCCAGCACAACCTACATCCAGTCGGCCCTCTAAATACGCCCTGTACTTTCTACTAGGTTTCTTCCTTTATCAACCTAATCTGAATAGTGACGGCGGTATCGCAAGATGGTTCTACAGACTGGAAAAAGGTTCTAGACTAAATGCTAAGGTGTTCGATAGGCCAACAGTCTGGCAGTTGATGACAAATATAGAAACTGCACCTCCGAAGTCTCTGGCGATCGCATATTTGCTAATTGGATGTGCGTTTAATTTGTTTGGGCCAGCTGAGCATCGCTTTCTGCAGAGCACGCTTACGTTTACCGCTAGTTCCTTTCCCACTGATCGTAATGAGATAAAAACTCTAGCGCAGTGCTTCCAAGACTATCACAGTGCTGCGATGTGGGAGAGTGCGCAGAGTAATCTCTCAGCCGGAGACTTGGTTCATGTGGAGTGGCTGTTCAAGAGGAGGTAGCTGGACAGAGCTGTCCAGTAATCTGGTGGCGCTGAGAGAAATATCTGGGAGTCAGAATCTGTTACCTGATCGTTTGCGTAGGCGACGTCTGCATTGATTTAGATAGCAGGCCAAAGGGGTAAGATCTCGAGCAGATTCAAAATGCCTGCGATGACCGCCTGATGCAGAGGGCTCTTGTTGAGTCAAACCGAATGGCAGCATGCAATTTCGCAGGGCACCAGACAGGTCAACGAGGCGGCGTCGGAGCCTGACTCGTATGTCATGACCACCTGCAGTAATGCCGCCTGGGGGGATGAGGGAGCGAGAGTGCCACCGGTGTCATTTAGTGCTTAATTGACGGCTCTGGTCATGCCCGAAATAGAGCCATCCAAGGAGAAACAAGGCCTAGAATAGGCTACCTCGAAGCGGTCAAGGCAAGCACATTTTATCACTATATTGGATAGGCAGCCGCAGCTCAAGGTGCCTCGTGGCTGCTCGCTAAAATGGATATCGATGGGTTTAAGGCAAATTGACAAATGTCGATTTAGGCATGGGTTATGGACTCATGATGGCACCTGTTTTCGTAAACGAACACTAGATTCATCATTGTTCCAAAAACCGAGCTAATGAGTTAACTGCTTGAAATATAAGCAACTACAATACACCGGTTCTGCTATGCGCCGAAGGATAGAAGCGCCCGCATGCGCATGCTCGCCTGGCGAATGGGCGAGCCTTACACCCTCAGGGCTGGGAGTCAACCAGCGCCAGACGTCGCCCGCGCAGCGCTTTGCGACATTCCTACCAAAGGTCTTTGACACCCCTTTAACACCCGTAAGGCTTGGACTACACTCAAAACTGCCTCCCAATCCAGGTACGGAACCATGAGCCGACCCCATACCTATGTAGAGATTCGAGAGCTTCAGTTTTTGCTGACGAGGCTGGTGGACGAGGCAAATCGTCTCGAAGCCAGCGACTCGAATTATCAACTCGATCTCGAGTTCAGCAAGGAGCTTGATCAACTGATTGAGCGTTATGGTTACAGCGATGACGAGGCTCTGCGGCTAATCGAGATTGTGAGTGTCTACGAGTCCGAGGAAGGCTCGCAACTGCGTAAATTGATCAGTGAAAACCGTGAGGGTTGTGAGGCAATAAGTGTTCCCGGCGGGGCGAAAGTCGAGCCAGCATGATAGCGCTGGGCTCTGGACTCTGGAGCCTCGGCCATGTCAATACAACTGCATTGTTTCAAGGGATGAGGGTTACAAAATGACAAGCCTTAATGAGTATCTCTCCCTTAAGAGTAAGTTGACCAAGCTTGAAGAAAAGCCTGATCTCGCTAAAGATATTGCGTTCACGGAAGAATTTCTAAGATTGAAGGAACGCTATAATTTTAGCGCGAGCGATGTATTGCGCTTGATCAAACCTAGCCTCGCTTTCACCGGCATTTCGTCTACAGAGTGCATTCACGAAGCTCTGCAATCGATTGCTAAAGATGCGCCTGATATAAAATCTACTGCCAAGTCGATGCGCCGGTATAGAAATCCCCATACGGGCGAAGTCGTTGAAACTCGTGGGTCAAACCACAATCGGCTGAAGGCTTGGAAAGAACAGTACGGCTCAGCTGCTGTTACATCCTGGCGCGAGATTTAAGCACGAGCCCCGGTTGCCCATAAGTACTGGGCGAGTGCCCTGATGATGAAAAAGCCAGCATCACGAACTGCTTGCTGGCTTTAGATGCATCACTTTTTGCGAGGCTTGCCTGCATCGCTGCGTTTGTCGCGAACCTGGCCGTCCTGGTTGCGCGAACGGGGTTGTACACCACCGCCAGGCTTTGGAACGTTGACATTGGGGTTGAGCGGTCGACGGTCTGTCATGAGAAACTCCTGCATCGCTGTAGAGTTACGAGAAGGATCAAGCAGTCGTGAGTCAGCCTATAAAAAACACATCATGTTGTGTTTTGTTGTGTGGCTCGGCACAACATAGACCGCTTCGCTTGTTCGTGCAAGCCTTATTGGATCCATCCTGAATTTCTTCTGTGTGCCGCATAGGTACGTCAGAAGGAGATGTACGTTTGCGCAGCCGTCGATACGGCTTCTTCACAGGGCTGGCTTAGAAACACCGTTTTCTTAGTGTTTCATCGTAAATTTCAGGACGACGAGGAGGGCGCTGGGGAATAGTCGACGCTCGCTCAGCGCAATTGCTTGGCCATAAAGCTAAAGCACTCATCTAGCCTCCAGTCACAGAAAAAACTCTTTGTGGTGCACAGCAACGGCGAGTGAACATCTTTCAACCAGTTATTGTTAGCTGTCCCAAGGTGCTCCATTACCACCGTCGCACCTTGTGTCGCTCGTGTTGAGAGTCCTCCGCAGCGTTGCCGTGGAGGCTTGAAAGTGGTTAGGGCATTATGAGTACCCCGCCTACGGAGGTCAGCGTAGGAAGGGCGTGGTTCTTCATGGCACTGCTTTCCGAGCTACACCAATCTTCCGTGACCTGACGTCCTTCAAGCTTTCTTCCAATAGCGGCTGACAGTGGAACGCGGCATTCCAAGCAGCTCGATGACTTCGACTTGGCTCTTACCTTCAGCCTTGAGCGCCTGCACCCTCCGCAGATTCTCCTCAGCACTGCGCGTTCGAGGATGAGACTTCTTGGTAGGTGCTTGGGGCAAGGGGGCATCAAGCATTTCCAGACGCTTGAGCTCTGCGAACACCTGGTCGAGTAGCTCTCTTGCCGTCATCTGCTCATCTGCTGCATGTACCAAGGCCAGGAATGCAAGAGGGTGCAGGTTCAACGCATTTGCCAGCTCTCTGCTGGTTTCCAGCGTTGGGTTGGATTGGCGGCTTTCGAGCCGGCTGACCTGCGACTGGGTTACGCCGTTGGCTACGTCGTACTGCGTCAGCGCTTGCCGATCTCTAAGCATCTGGAGGACTGCCGCATAGGCTTCACGCAGGTTCATTTCATCCGCCCTGATAAAAGCGGAGGATATGCCGCGTTTGCGTGCTCCCACACAAATGTATATAGTCATCCTTGTGGGAGTCATTGGGTTTGGCCATCACTCCGACGCGAGATTTGGGGCTGTGTGAGAGGAAAGAAAGCTGCCCCATTCAATATATCGCTAATTCGTCACATCGAGGGTTACCTAGGATCACTCGCATATCAGTGTGATGGGTGGCTCAGCGATATGGGACTTGTTCAGGTTGGGTGGGAAGATTTCCACGAATGGCGGGTAATGCGTATGGTCAAGAAGACCGGATTTGGGCACCGGCTGAAGCACGGGCACCATGTCGGATCTGGCGATCAATATATGTTCAGGCTTTTTCAGGTGCACAGAGATGTCCAGCGATTTAGAGCTTTTGGCTAGTCAGCAATCCCCAGCGGAGATTGCACCCACATCACTGCCTAGCAATATAGAACGGGCGTTGGCCATGAACTTCGGCATGGCCATAACAGGTTACCTATGCTGTGTTGAATACCAGCAGTCGATTCAGTGCCTGGTGGGCATTGTGTATCGTGAAAGCCGAGGCCGATTCCGCGATGGTGCAACAATCCTCACCTCGAAGGTGTGCCGGCGTGTAGAGCATCGGGAGTTCAATCTGTTTCAAACGGTCAACGGGAGCACCTACGTTGTCTGCGACTGGGCGCTAGACGGTGGTAGTCCACGGTTTGAGGGCTCCACTCACTGAGCGTGGTATGTCCTGAAATTGAGCGATGAAGCAAGTGGCGCATAATATTGGTCGGAGGGAAAGTGGAAGCAGCGTTGATAGCAGGCCTCTTGTTTGAAGGCGGCTTCCCTGTAGAAGGGGAAGGTGCTTCAGATGAATGTATTGTACAGGCCGCACGAGCAGCTAATCAGAATCGGCCATTTTGTGTGGTACGGGATTGGCTCCTGCTCGACATCATGGTGCCTAGTGATGTTGAAGATGATCTCAAAGCTATGGGGCTACAGCCAACGGTAGTTTATGCCCACACTGTGGTGTACGACAGCAAGGCTGAAGGTTCCCGAGCAGGTGCCATTCGCTCAAGCTTTCAGCGCATGCTAGATGGCTGCAGCTTTGAGAGCATGCACACAAGATTTGTCTTGGCCGGGCCTGGAGTGCGAAAACATGTGAGTCTTCCTGCACTCCTGGCCTTGGAAAATGCCTGAAATCAAGCGATTGGCTATTAGCCCAATAGACTAACACTCAAGGCGTTAGGAAATCATGCCTAATGAAAACAGCAATGAATTTTGAGGAGCTGATTCGACGTCATGCCGAGCACGTGTTTGGCAGCAAAGCCAAGGCTAGCATTTGGTTGTCGCAGGCTAGGACTGTTTCAGTGGCGCTACCGCATTGGAAAGCGCGTGCGATTAGGCTGGGTACCGGACAGTAAAGTGTGAACTCGAGCGCATCGGACACGGGTACGGCTGTTAGTCAAATCTTTCCAGGGTGCGGTTAGCTCTAAGGATTTAAATCATTTGTAAATCCAGCCTTGAAATCGCGCTTCGGACAGTAGCAGGTATTGGGGGCGGGGAAAATTTTCTTTTACTAAGCACTTTACCACTGAGTTTAATCTGTCCATCATTCCTGGAGGGCCGGAATGAGTAATTTATATTCCGAGTGGGGCCGTTTTTGTCTGAGGTATCGACAGGTGACTGAAACCTCAGAGTTTGCTTCCGCTCGCGTTGACCTACCCCAGTCTGATGGGGTAGCAGAATTTCGAATTGCAGCCAATTTCTCTGATGGTAAGAAAATGGTTGGCACGCTATTTTTCGTACCATATTACGAAATCGACCCGTTACCCATTGCCTTCCACCAAAATGAGGCCATTGCGAGCTTAAGGGAAGGGTATTGCTTACTAGTCCCTGTTGCCGTTGGTGCGAATTGGTCAGAGAGCGTATGGCCAAAGTCGATGGTGGAACTAAATATTTTTTTTACCAATTTGACCGGCTCTCCGCGATTCCTCGAAGATTGGATTATGGGGAGGCGTCACGAGCTTAATAAGCTACTGATGGTTGTGATAGTTCAAAACAATATTTGTTATGGATACCTATTGGGCTCTCCGAGAGATGCAGGATTCAATGAGACACGTGTAGTACCTGTTTTCTTCGATCGATCTGAGGAATTTTCATTTGAAGACCGCGTGCTGATTGAACTGGAGCTCAGCGTGAAGTATCTCCAAGCGCTCATCAGGCACTCTCGCCAGTTACAACCCAGTTCTGGCAACGTAAAGGAGGATCAATGTTTGCGTTATGCGCTCGATGAGTTGGCGAGCGCGTTGGAAAAGGGCGTGGGTCGATCCCGTCCGACCTAACATCATGCCTGCCATTTTCGTGGCTCCAGGCCTATCGTTCGCATTCCCTGAAGCTGTGAACGAGAGATCTCTAAAATGCCGCTCGGAGCACAAGTGAGCTGATGAAGATTTTAATCTACTCAGATTTACACATTGAGTTCAAAGGTTTTGAACCGCCCCAGGTAGATGTGGATGTTGTTGTACTTGCTGGGGATATTTCGGTGCGCGAACAGGGAGTGTTGTGGGCTAACCAAACCTTCGAGTACCCAGTCGTCTACGTGTGTGGTAACCATGAGTTATACAAAGGCCACCTTGACCGAACGCTCATCAAAATGCGTGAAGCCGCAGCAGAGCATGTGCACGTCATGGACAACCAAATTCTCATCATCAGTAGCACACGGTTTTTGGTTACGACGGCGTGGACAGACTACACGTCTACGGGCGATTACAAGGCTGCCATGAGGGACTGTGCCGAGTGGATGAGCGACTTCAGGAGGATCAGGGTAGGAGAGGGTTACAGAAAGCTTCGACCCGTTGACCTCATAAGTCGGAACATCGCCGCTCGTGAGTTTCTCGTCAGTGAACTCGCCAAACCCTTTGAGGGAAAGACGATCGTGATCACTCATCACTGCCCAATCCAGGACGTTGCTGGCGAGGGGTATGAAGGTCATCTGGGCGCAGCATACTTCAACCAGTGGCACGACCTCGTGGCCCAAGCTGACGTATGGATTTTTGGTCACACCCATCACGCGGTAGATACAGTTGTTTCGGGGTGCCGGCTAGTGTCGAACCCGCGAGGTTATCCAGGAGAACGTACAGGCTTCTCAGCTGACCTCACCATCGAAGTCTAGGCTCATCTGGAGGACTCAGGGCTGAGGCTGTTTAGTCTTCTGGGTAGTGCCGCAGCCGGCCTACCGTTGATTTAGGTACTCCAAGGCGCGCGCTGACCGAAGCTTGTGATTCTCCCGCGGCCTTGGCATGCCGAATAGCTGCCAACTTTTCCGGATCGATCTGTTTCCCAGGTCGCCCCCGCGTGACCTTGCCTTCTCAAGGTGACTCGACGTCTGCTGGATTGAGTGCAGGAGGAAGAGGGGCAGGGCATTAACAGCGCTGCACTTCCTGGGTCATGGCCTCTACCCAAGTTGCGGATACAAGGCTTCACGCAGGGGGGCGGTGACATTTCAAGATGGCATAGCGTTTGACCGTGGGCCACGCACGTGAGTAGCGGATGACGGTGGCTGAGAGTGTGTTTGTGGAGGGCTCTCAGCACCGTCTCGCTCAGGTCAGTGCAATCGAATGAGTGCCCTACAGGCAAGCATCTCCAAATTCTTCCATTCGAAGCTGGCCGGCGACCAAATCTTCATATAATTTATCCAAATCAACATCTTTAAGGATATTGTCGGTGCTGATATTGAATTGATACTGGCTGAAGTCGCCAAGAAGACTGGGTGGCAAGTGGAAATCAGAAAAGGTCAAAGGGTTTGGCCACCTCGCGAGCTTGTCAAAGTTGAGGGCGGCGGCCTGCGCCAGTAAGCGAAGATGAAGGGATTTGCTCGATTTAAGAATGGCCTCGGAGTTCTTTATCGATTGCTGCGCGCTATCGATGTACATTTTAATAGGTATCCCCAGTGACACGAAAGACTCGGCCAGCCCCGCGAGGAAGCGCTCCGGCCCTGCCAGGCAGTTGTCGGGCAATTGCATTGTAAGCAAGTAAAACAACATTCCGTGGTTGTCTAGTTTTAATGCGTACTTTATGTTTTTGTGTTGCGGCCCATTCCTTTCAAGCCCGTATCGAATCAAGTAGTTGTCGAGATTTTTGGCCGCGGCCTTGAATACCTCCGGCGTCGCATTTAGCACGAGCCTAGAAATTAGGCCACTGCAGTAGAGAGCCAGCCTTAGATCTTGGCAATTTTGTCTGTCTGCAAGAAGTAGGGCGCAGACAGAGTACTCCGCGAGCTCTGGGTTGTAGAGATACTCAACAAGAGATTTTTCAAGAAGATTTTCTTCAACTACTTTCTCAGTGCCCAGCCGATTGACAAGCCCAAATCTTACTTCGAATTCCTCTGCCATAGCGGAGTTTTCGAGCAATGAGACCATGGAAATTGGGGTTCGAGTGATCCCCTCACCATCGGAATTATAAAATCGTATAAAAGCGATAGGCCTTTTTCCAGGCTTTCCGTCAGCGGTAAACTCTACGCCACTCGTTACTCCACATTCCCACGGCTGTTCTGTATGGGATGCCTTCTCAAGCGTTGTGTAATAAGCGGGAAATTTAAGGCGCTTATTGTGATCATAAAAGACTTTCATGTGATAGAAGTCTTTCTCGTTATTGGCAGGGCACTCGTACGCTTTTTGCATAAGAGTTAATCGATTCATTCCCCAAACAGTTGCCGTCGCGTCGAGGAAGTGGGTGTACTCGTGAGCGATCAGAGGCAGCGCTTTAGCATGACGTTCGTAGTCTGGAAAATTCAGTTGAGCGCCTTTGGTGTCAGTTGACGTGAGATTGCTAACATGATAGTGCTCTAGACTGTCAAGAGAGATTATATTTGTGCAAAAATCAAACAAGCCCAGTGTGTCAACTTTCTTTAGGCAGTTCCAGCGCGCACTTGTTTTGCGGAATTCACTAAGCGGCATACTCATCCCTGGGGGTAGCTAGAGGTGGTGATTTTTAAGGAAAGGGCAATCTTATCACTTGGCCATTGGCTAGGAGAAGCTGGTGTCTATTGGTTCCATGCCTTTAACTAGTGGCTGCTTATAAATTGGGGCTGTTCAGATTTTCAAAATCCATACCACCTATGGCCCGCGCTTGCTATTGAAAAGGTGCCTACCAGGAGCTATGGCTTGGTAGCGTCTCCTATCTCTGAGCGGAAGCAAGCTTGAGGTGCCTAGAAACGGAGAACCCCACTCGAGGTGGGATTCTCAGCTACCGATTCGCGAGCGTTTCGGCAGAGCAGGCCGCTGTTGCCTGGCCGTGGGCTATCTGATTTTTAAGAAGCGGGGGCAATCCGGAGTTCTCTGTAACCACCCTATGGGGCAGGCCTAATTATGCAGGGTAGGGTGGGTGGATGAAGGGCTCAATGGTGATTTTGATCACGACATCAGCTGCACGCTCTCGGCCCCCATAGCTTGACTCAGAAATCCGGCGTTGATGTTACGCCATCGTCGTAGATCTTCGTCACCTTATGTTTCCGAGTCCACTCTTTAGAGTCCTCTGGCAGCCAAGTTACGAAAACTTCAGCCTTGCATGAGTAACAATCCTTTTCAATTTGTTCAATGGTGCCACCTTGGCCCCACAAAGCTAGATAGACCTTTGCCTGGGTAAAATTTTTGAGGGTGCTTGATCCGCACAGCGTAATGGTATTTCCGTTGCCTATAGAAACTGTTCGCTTAGAAATTAACGTCTTAGCTAATGCGTCTGGCAATACCTGAGTAAACATCGTTCCGCTCACATTGCCGATTGTGGGCACGACAATCACGCCGGAGCCATGTTTCAAGCATAGCTCGAAAAACTTAGCTAGGCCCATCCGCGTACCTTCAGGGTTGCCTCCATAAGACGATACTAGATAACGCTCACGACTCATCGAAAATCCCTCACAAAAAGATCCAATCTATGAATTTTCGGGGCTCAACGGCATCCTCCTTTAGGAGGGCTCGAAACGCTCCACCCCGGTGATTCTATGTCAAGAAGGTTACGAAGTAATGGCCATTTGATGCCTTTCGCGCCAGCTCGACTTGCCGTGCCGAACTCCGAGCAGCCAGATCTTCATCAATGGATGGGCGGACAGATGGCTGTCCAGGTGGAAGCAAGTCGTAGAAGTATCCGCTCAAGAGGTCTGCACTATGCATCCAACGATTCCAGGCGGTCGCTATTTCGTAGTCAAAGGTCAGCTCTGGCGTTGCACAAATCCCTCGTTCAGTGAGTGCGAGCGGCAGCGACTGGTGCACGACCTGATGGATGCGCGGCGAGAGGTGAAGCGGGCCAAGTGTTCTGGCGATTCGAGCATGCTCAAATCTGCACGGTCGCGAGTGAATGTCGCCAAGGTCGGGCTCGGGGAACGGGGGGCCGTTTGGTGGGACGACGGCAGCACTGACTACAATCGTTGTCGAGTAGAACTTACGCCTTACGCTGACTGGTACAACGCCTTGGGTGCCACAAAGGAACAGTAATGTACGTCGAAAAGAGCTTCACTCCCCAACAGCTATTTGAAATGGGGTGGGAACGACCTGTTCTCATCATCGCTAAGGAAATAGGTGTCTCAGATGTGGGCTTGTCGAAGGCCTGCCGTAAAGCGGGGGTCACATTGCCCACTCGGGGCCACTGGGCCAAGCTAGAATCAAAACGTCCCAAGCGCCCAAAGCTGCCGGTCTCAACCATACCCATCACGTTCCACGTTCTTGATATCCAGAAAACAGACAAGCCAAAGCCTGAGAGCCCAGTCAAAGACCCCAGTACGCTCATCGTGCCAACGGAGTTAGTAAATCCGCAGGCCTACATCCCATTCGCCTGAGTCTGGCGAAGTGGTACGCTCCATTCGATCTAGAGAGGCGTAGCCTTCGCGTGCAGTAAATCTGCGTTGTAGCGCTCGCTCCTGTCGTACGAAATGGAGATGTACTGTAGTGGACGCCCAAAATCCCGGCTCGCCAAGCGAAGAGATTCAGAAGCCATCCTTCCCCCAAAACCTTCTCCACCGAATGATCAACCGTGTGCTTGATGCCGCAGGTGTGCGGCAGGTATCCGCATGGAGAGCTGGGCGGGAAGTTGGCCATCACGAGGGATATCAGAAAGGTTTCACCACCGGTCAGGCTGCCGGCGAGGCAGCCGGTGATAAAGTCGGGCACTCGCGAGGGGTTCGCGAAGGCCTTGCAAGCGGTCACGAAGTGGGGCGCACCGTCGGCTTTGCGGAAGGCCAAGCCGCGGGTTATGAAACCGGCCATAAAAAGGGATTTGATGAAGGGAAATTGATCATCGAGGTGCAGCCCGGGCCTTCACCGAAAATCGAAGCGCCAGGCATCCGTGAAGACCAGCTGTTCAAAGACTGGCGCTTCCCTATAACAGATGAGCTGGAAGCCCAGATACGCTCGGATGTTGCCAGCAAGCTGGAAAATCAGCCGCCTTCCGCGGATCAATGGAAAATGATCCTCTCCCGAACGCCTACGACTTCGGTGGTAGCCGGCGCAGGGAGTGGTAAATCCACGACCATGGTGCTGCGGCTTCTGGTATTGCGGCACTATCTGGGAATCGACTTTTCCAACCTCACCGTTGTGACATTCACCGTCGAGTCCAAGAAGGATTTCGCGAAGAAAGTCCGGGAGGTGTTTGCCCTTTGGGGTTATGACATCTCGTATGACGACTCAATGAAAATCGTCCGAACGTTTCACTCAAGAATCCTATCATTCGCGCGCTGCTTGCCAGGCATGGGAAGCGTTCAGCCCTTCGAGTTCCTTGAAAAGGACGGCAGCACCAAAGAGAAGGGCTCTATGTTCCAGGTCAAAATGGGAGAACCCCAGCTTGAGCTGATGAACGACTGCTACATGCGTCTGTATGACAAAAATCCTGAATTCAAAGCGCTCATCGGCAAGCTCTATCGCCACGCATTGGCGATGGAGAAAGTAAACGCCGATAGCCCCGATGCCTTGAAGGCCCAACGCCAGGCTCGCGATCTGGCGAAAGCTGACGAAGACATTTGTGACACCTTGGAGCGGTTATGGCGTGCAGCAGGGAAATGGCCAATCGAAGGCATCGAGCCTACCCGTAAGGTTATCCAGCTGCTGGGGCAGGACTTCAACGTCAACGGGTACATTCCAGAGCTTGACGCGTTTGTCATCCTGGGCGTTGATAAATCAGAACCCGCTGATTTGAAGGCAAAGGAGGGGCGGTTCCCTTTCCTAA
The DNA here is from genome assembly GCF_001642705.1 of Pseudomonas sp. p21. NCBI lineage: Bacteria > Pseudomonadati > Pseudomonadota > Gammaproteobacteria > Pseudomonadales > Pseudomonadaceae > Pseudomonas > Pseudomonas sp. p21. The sequence continues at coordinate 78,985 of NZ_LWBV01000009.1, read as the reverse complement.
CTGTGGATGTGAAGCACAAGCGAGTCTTGTTCCAAGCACATTGCTCTCGCCCAGTCATCTACCTCAAAAGCTATGTCGAGTCGGCCAGTCCGATAGAGGCAATCCGCAGCTTGGTGAACACTTGTCCGAAGTTCGCCTACAAGCTCGAGGGTGATATCGCTCCGCAGTACATCACAGAAGCGTTCTACGGCGCTGCGTCGTACATGGAGAACCTTGGCTTGGATGTGTTCGAAGCTATACGAGCCATGCGCCTGCTCAAGGATGATGTGGATCGTGATTTCTTCCATGCCCTGGCGATCTACTGGAGCGAGTTCACGCGCATGCTGTTCAACATGACCCCGCCAGTCATGACGTTCAACACCATGTTCGCCATTTTCAGTGAGCGTAAACCCCACAACCTTAAAGCCCTGACCCCGAGCGTTTTGCGACCAATGACAACGTTGCTCGTCGACGAATTCCAAGACGTCGGTGCGAACACTATTTCGTGGATTCGAGCGACCTTCGCCGAGATCGAACGACGCAACCTGTCTGTGCCCACCCATGGCTCTCCCGCCTACGCATCGCTCATGGCTGTCGGGGATGATTGGCAAAGCATTTATGGATGGCGCGGGAGCTCGCCGCACTACCTGATCGACTTCGATAAAGTATTCGAGTCGCCCGAGCCGAATCGGGTGCTTATGCAGGAGAATCATCGATCACACCAGATGGTCATCGATGCGGCGGAGGAGATCGTCAAGCGCACCCCAGGTGGCGTCCCTAACAAGCACGGGGTTGCGAAAAACAACGCTGTCATTGGTCATCAAGTACCCGTGGAGGTGCGCGAGCTCGACTGGAAGCAGATCGTTGCTGATGTCGAACGGCACTACGATGCAGGCGACTCCATTCTCGTGCTGACACGCTCAAACTCCGTCAAGGAAGAAGCGCGTGAGGAGCTGGAGGATCTGCTTGATAGGGCCAGAATGGAGAAACGCTCCAGTCAGATTAAATTCCTCACCTACCATTCAGCGAAGGGCTTGCAGGCTAAAGCCGTTTTCCTTCTTGGCGATTGCGACCTCAAGACCTCTTCACCTTCCAAGAATGATCTGTACGCCCAGGCTGGCCTCAATCGCCCTGGTGATCCCTGCGGCTATGATACGTCCCAGGGTGAAGAGGCGCTCCGCACCGCTTACGTTGCGATCACACGGGCTATCACCTACTGCTACTGGTACTTGGATGATGACTCGAAGCCGGCGATCGAAAGGGCTAGCCGCTACATCAAGGCGACTCAGCCATACTGGAATCGGGTCAACGCGCCTAAAGCGACTTCTGCTACATCCGGCAAAGCAAGAGGGACGGGGAAGCTGCGTAGTTTTCGTGTGTACTGAATGCCTGGAAGCTTGACTAGGACAGCGGAGTAAGCGATTGGACAAACATCTGATTCGTTTTTTGGAGGGCGACGATCCATTGATGCAAAGTGCGATCGACGCGCTCAAGCGCTATCACGAAGCAATCGACGCCGCTGCGCCGGAGGGAGAGGTGGAGCGTCTGAAAAATGAGGCGGAATCGCTTTTCCAGGCAGTCTCTGACTACCTATTGCGCGTCACTGGTGGAGGAGTGGGCCCGCTCCATTGAGGGGAATTCCTTATGATTTGCAATGATGGTTACTGATCAGCGGATCAGCGGGCAACGGTGAGTTTGCTGTGGCGGCATGAGCTCCGATCCGCTCTAGTGATTTTTTTGCAGGCGTAGTAGCGTTTGGCCTCTACACATGCAGGGATAGCTATGTCTACTAATCGCTTCATCTCAATCGATGTCGAAACCGCGAACTCATGGTTTGGCTCCATTTGCCAAGTCGGGGTAGTGGAGTTCGTTGATGGACAGATCGTCAATGAGTGGGAAAGCCTGGTCGATCCTGAAGACGATTTCTTCGAGTTCAATACGCGAATTCATGGCATCACCGCTGTCATGGTCGCAGGCCAACCTACTTTCCAAGCAGTGCTCGAGACGGTACGGATGCTGGCCTCGGATAGCTTGATCACCAGCTACGGCCATTTTGATCGCGCAGCATTCAGCCAAGCGTGTGATACCCGCAAATTACCACCCATGGCTAATGATTGGCTGAACATCCAGTCTGCGGTGAGGCGCGCCTGGCCAGATCGTTATGCCACCGGGGGATATCGACTCAACGCCGTCTGCAAACACTTGGGCATTCCCCTCGCTCGCCATCACAACGCACTCGACGATGCCCGGGCTGCCGGCATTGTCTTGCTCAGAGCTTGTGAAGCGAGTGGGATCCATCCCCAAGATTGGTTGGCAAGAAATCGTCAGCCTATTCAGATCGCAGCAGCTTCGGTTGTTAACGCATCCGGCCCGCTGGCCGGAGAAGGTATCGTCTTCACCGGGGCGATGCAGATGGCTCGTCAGAAGGCCCAAGATCTCGCTGCCGCAATGGGATGCGAACCCTCGAATGGCGTGACCAAGAAGACGACCATCCTCGTTGTTGGTGACCAAGATCTGAGCCGGCTTGCTGGAAAACAAAAGAGCAGCAAACACCTCAAGGCTGAAGAGCTTATCAAGGTTGGCCAGGAGATTCGCATCATCAGTGAGTCCGACTTCCTGGCCATGGTTAGTATTGACGAAGCGGACAGGCAGCCCGCTGCCTAGTGTTGCTTCGACGATACGTCTAGCGAGGGCCGTAATGGGAAATCATCAACAGCTCGTCGATCAAGCTGTAGGCGGTGAGCTACCGAAGCTGGCGATTGATTTTTTTATTGTTTTTTCGCGATTTGAATGTGCGCTCAAGCGATCCGGTACCTATGCCTTTTCTGATAGAGGTAGGGCGAGTGCTGATTGGGACAGGTTCGCGCGCGACCTTGGCGATGACTTTCTGAGAAGGGTCGCCGCTCAAGGAGTTGCCCATGAGCTGATCAACTGCCCTCCCAAGCGACAGGTGCTGCTGCCCAACGGGAGAGGGTTGGGATGGCTGGACTCTGTCCCAGTTACAACTGTCGTGGAGCTCTTCCTTGCGATACGCCGGGTGCGAAACAACCTTGTGCATGGCGCTAAATACCGAGATGGAGCGACAGGACTCGCAGTGCAATTAGAAGGTGCCGAGCGAGATGACGTCCTCCTGGATCAATCATTGACGGTGCTGGGCTTGGCACTTGAGGCCAGCGCAAATGTTCAGCGCTACTTCGGACGTTTCTGAGCCATCCGCGATCAGCAACTGAGAGTGGCTCATCAATTGGTTTTGATGGCCCTGACCGCATCATGCTGCCAGGCTGGTTGAGCTCGATTCGATACGGTGTGACCGAGATGGGCCCGCGGCGGTCGGTGTCGCTGGGTTTTACCTTCATCGACAAGGGCGAAGGGATGTTCGAAACCTGATCGAGTTTGCCGGGCTGGTATTGGAGGCCTGCGCTTGCCATCGGTATCGTCGCCAGCTTGATGCGCCACTATATGGCTACCGCTGATTGATTGGCTGGGCTAGGATTGGCCGGCTGCAGCATCACTCCAAAACAGAGCGTGCCTGAATGCCTGGGCCGCCGAGAATGGTTAGCCAGAAGGGAATCGAGCGTTGATACTCAAAAAAATGCGCGTCTGTGGTTTTCAGTCGTTTGGCGCCGAGCCGGTCATCATCGATTTCGAAAAGCTGACTTTTTTCATCGGGCCAAACGGATCTGGTAAGACGGCGACATTGCAGGCCTTGTGCCGCCTTTTTGCGTTTGATCCTAATCAGCGCAGACTGCGCAGGTCAGACTTCTTCGTTCCCCATGATGAAGAAGATTTGCCGAAGGAGCGCAAGCTGTGGATTGAGGCTGATTTCCATTTTCCCGAGATCGCCGATCACGCCAAAGAGCACCCCACCATCCCTTGCAACTTTGGTCATATGCGCCTAGATGACATTGGCGGTGTCCCGCGCGTGCGGTATCGCCTGGATGCGACGCTAGGTCAGGATGATGAAATCGAGCAGAGCCTGCGTTATGTCTCAGAAGCCGAAGAAGACGGCACTCCCATCATCACCGCGCCGGTACCGCGGGACGAGCGCAACCAGATTCAAGTGCATTACCTCCCGGCGCGCCGCGACCCCGCAGAACACATCACCTACGGTGCGAACGCACTTTTGGGACGCCTGCTGCGAGCGGTCAACTGGACGGATCAGCGGGAAGAAATCAGCAAGTTGTCGGAAGGTATTTCCAAAAGCCTTCGCAACAACCGTTCAGTTAGCAACCTGGGTGAGGGAATCGCGAGGGCATGGGGACAGTTGCATAAAGGGGCGTTTTTCAAAGACCCAAGCTTGACGTTTGTCGCAAGCGAGATCGAATCCTTACTGCGACATCTGTCGGTGTCGTTTACCCCTGGGCATGGTGAGCAGCAGGTCGATTTTTCCAGATTGAGCGACGGTCAGAAGTCGATGCTCTACCTGACGCTGGTACTGTCCTCCCAGGCCGTTGGCAGGGCTGTACTCAACGGGGATGACGACTCATTCGACGTGGATAAACTCAGGCCAGCCGTGTTCACCATCGTGGCGCTGGAGGAGCCGGAAAACAGCCTGTCGCCTCACTACCTTGGTCGGATCGTATCGTCGCTCAAAGCATTGGTGGATGATGAAGAGTCACCAGATGCGCAGGCGCTGATTGCAACGCATGCGCCCTCGATGCTGCGGCGTGTTGAGCCGGAGAACATTCGTTATCTGAGGCTTGATGATTTCCGGCGCACGGTTGTGACCACGATCAAGATGCCGCCAGACAAAGATGGGGAGCAATACAAGTACGTGCGGGAAGCTGTTCAGGCGTTCCCTGAGGTGTATTTTGCCAGGCTGGTCATTCTTGGCGAGGGTGACAGTGAGGAAATCGTACTGCCTAGACTGCTTGCTGCCAAAGGGCTCCTTGTGGACGAGGCAGCTGTCTGCATCGCGCCTCTCGGCGGTCGGCACGTAAACCATTTCTGGCGCCTGTTGAGTGGGTTGGATATTCCCTACGTGACGCTGCTTGATCTTGATGTGGCGCGTTTCGGAGGCGGCTGGGGTCGCATCAAGTATGTGGCTGCGCAGCTCCTGGAACACCGTCATGACGATCAGTTCCTATCCCTGGCTGAGATCAAAGGTTTGCCGAAATGGAACGATGCCACAAGCAAGATCCTCAAGATGGCGAAAGATCCAAAACAAAGGCCTTACATCCATCAGCTCGAATCCTTGGACATCTTCTTCTCTGCGCCGATGGACTTGGATTTCGCTATGTTGTGCGCATTCCCCAACGCTTTTGGCGTGGAGACCGGGGACTTGGTCGCACCTAATGTGGGGACGGTCAAATCAGTGCTGGGCGACAGCTTTTTCGACAAGACCCAGTACAGCGTGCTTCAGCGCAAATATTTCGGTGCTTATCACAAACTCTTCAAGCTCGACAGCAAGCCGAAGTCGCACATCCAGGCCTTGGCGAGCCTCGACAACGAAGAGCTCATCAAGAAAATGCCGGCATCGCTCGGAAGGCTGGTTGACCGGGTGATTGAGCGAGTGAAGGAACTTCACGAATGATCAAACCCGAGGATTGGAAACCATCAGAGGGTATCTTGCTTGAGCCAAATGCGGAGCTTGCTGTGCGTGAGCAGCAGCGTTGCGTGGCGTTAACGGCGGGGCCTGGGGCAGGAAAGTCGGAGTTGCTGGCTCAGCGAGCCGACTACCTTCTAACAACGGGCGCCTGTCGTTACCCCAAGCGAATTTTGGCCATCGCGTTCAAGGTAGATGCCAGTAACAACCTGAAGGAGCGCGTATGGCGTCGGTGTGGCTCGACGTATGCGGGGCGTTTTGACAGTTACACGTTCCATGGCTTCGCGAAAAAAATAATTGATCGGTTCCGACCGGTGCTCACTGGCTCCGACGCCCTCGATTCTGGTTTCAAGGTCGTTAGCAACGGCAAGGCGCACCCAAAGCAAACCGAGTTCAAGCTACTCATCCCGCTCGCCATCAAGATTTTGGAAGCTTATCCCCCAGCTGCCAGTGCGATCCGACAGACATACAGCGACGTGTTCCTCGACGAGTTCCAGGATTGCACCGAAGAGCAGTATGCGCTGGTCAGCAAGATCTTCGTGGGGTCAGGGCGGCGTGTGACCGCGGTCGGTGATGTGAAACAGAAGATCATGGGATGGGCAGGTGCTCTGGAGGGCATCTTTGGCACGTTCGCGGGTGACTTCGAAGCATTGCACCTCAACATCTACCGAAATTTTCGTTCACAACCACAGCTGCTTCGTCTGCAAAACGAGATCGTGAAAGTACTCGATCCAGACTCCGAGATGCCTGCTGAGCTGCTTGAGGGGGAGGGAGGGGAGGTACATGTTCTTCATTATGCAGATTGCGAAGATGAGGCTGAGGACTTGGCCGCGAAGATCAGCGAATGGATCAACGTCGAAGGTATCGCGCCGGCCAGGATCGCCGTACTGTTGCGCATCCAGCCCGAAGCTTACACCTTGAGGCTTGCCGCGGCGCTCGACAAGTGGGGCATCAGCCATCGAAATGAAAACCGCATGCAAGACCTGTCAACCGAGCCTATCGCACTGGTCGTGGTCGACTACCTGCTGTGTATTTATGGCTCAAGAGAGCCTCAGGCGTGGACACGCCTCATGCGTCGTATTGTGCCACCCGAGGACGACGTCGCGGGCAGCTTGAAAACGAATTGGGGCAGGTTCATCAAGGAGGCGCGCAAATCCGCTTCAGAAGACCTAGTCGGCAACACGTACGACCAGCGTTGGGCGCTCTTGAAGGAGTTCTTCTTGATGGTGGGTACTCCTTTGCTGGTAGGGCTTTCGCATGACTACGAGACACCGGGGCGACTCAGGGAAATTGTCCTGGAGGTGAAGAAGTACATCGACGAAGCCTTGGAGAAAGAGCCTGACCTTCTGAAGGCCTTAGCACAGCTCTCTGATGATCAATCGATTCGGATCCTGACCGTGCACAAAAGCAAAGGTCTGGAGTTCGATACGGTGGTGTTACTTGGGGTCGAGAACCAAGCCTACTTTGGCAAAGATCATCACGAGGTGCGATGCACGTTTTTCGTCGGAGTATCGCGTGCCGAAAGGCGACTTGTGGTGACAACAGCGAGTCATCGAGAAAACCTTGCGGGCCTCGATCACTGGAAACCAAATCGCACGGCGCAGGCCGAGTTTCTGGGGTATGCGGGCCTCTGGAAAACCCACCCCTGAGCCGGAATTCTCTCGCTTAGTTGGCTACTGCGCAACCGTGATTTGGCCTGCGCAGGTGCCAAATGTTCGTCCCTTGATCTAAATCCAAGAGAACAACCGAGGGTGGAGGCGAGTGGCGTTACCGAGGTCGACCAGGCTGATGTCGTACTACTGATCCTGGGCGCCAATTTCGGCTACGAGACCAAGACAGGAGAGTCGGTCACCCAGCAGGAATTCAGCCGGGCAAAGGCTACGGGTAAACCCATCCTGGCCTTCCTTGAAAACGTGGCGATGGAAGAACGGCAGAAGGCATTCTCCTGAGAGGTATCGGACTACCTTGATGGCCTGTTCCGAGTAATGTTCTCCGATCAGTCAGCGCTGTATGACGGCATCATCCAAGGCCTCAACCAGCTTTCCGTAAATCGTATGGCCATTGCTGAGCAGGAGTTCGTGCAGCGTCTGCAGCAGCGCAACGGCAATGGGCGCTGGGGTGGTTACGACCACGAAGCTCGCTTGGAGGTGGTCATCCTTCCGCAACCCGAAACCCTGGGCACACTGCGCCCACATACTCAGCATGAGGCTTTCTTTATCAAGCTCTGGCAGGCCGGGTTGGGTTCAATAAAAGGCGGCTACAAGGATTTCGACTCTGCTGATCAGACCGGGATTGATACCGCAGACGTGAAGTGGCGGCATCATGAGAGTGGGCTGAGTTGGTTGACGGTATCTCTCGCCAATACCTCCAGTTCGCGAAACATCATGGACTCCTTCTACCTTTCGCCCTCCAAGGTCAGGCAAGGAGCGGAGGCTGCTTTCACTTTGTTGAGCGAAGGAAAGAGTGGATGGTTCGCACTGTAGCAGGAGCACGATCTCCTCAAGGGTGCAGAGAAAGGTGGTCTTCTGGTTCAGAAATTCAGTGCATTGCTCGACGACCCCCTGCGTATAACCGCTGCTCGATATCAAGATGCCGGATACGCCTGTTTAGAGATCGACTTCATCTACCGGAATGGCTCAGAAAAGTCTGATGATAGGCAATGGATTTGTGTAGTCATCAACCACGCGCTGCAACTGTCGTACAGTTGCCTCCGCATTTCGTTCGTGACTTCGCAGTACGGTTTTGTAAACCGTGTCGAAATGAGTTGTGGGGATCGAGAACCGGCCATCAGGTAGGGGGGTAATGTCCCCGGACACCGCCAGGATAGCGAGGTAGTGACTGCCGCCGACATTTAACTCCAATGGTACTAGGCAGACTCCCTCGAAGGGCTCTGTTTTGCCATCTACGGCGAATTCCAATCTGGCGGTAGTCTCCTTGTTCAGGAATGCCAAGAACTCCAGAGTCTCTCTGGAACCGCGCATCAGCTCCGTCATACTGACTTCCAGTAGGCCCCTGTCCCTGAATGCCAGCTTGGTTTTTAGTAGCGTCTCTGCCACCTTCAACGCCCCTGGAAAACCTGGGAGACTTGTTCCATCGTTCACCATGAAGGTGGACTTACCGCCATGGAAGTCCATCTCGACCGAAAGCCCTTCAGGGCAGCTCAACATGCCGATCGCCTGCAGATAGGTGCAGAGATTTTCCAATTTGACGGGGGCTTCTGGATCGAGCGTTGAGACAAATTTGGCTCCTGATCCGTCCGCTCTGATGTACCAATCAAATAGGCCGCAGTCGACTCGAATCTGGAACGCATTCGATGGCAGCATCGCGTGTAGAGGACTGACATACGCGGCTGCTTCCACCTCGACGCTGTCTCCTGTGCGTCCATCTCGTAACGTGAGTATGCCTATCGCATTGGGGGCAGAAGGTTCAACAACCAAGGTGCCTATTGGGGCGTGGTGAAGGCTGTTGGGATCTTCCAGCCCGAAGCGCTTTGAGATGATCTGCATATCCTGCAGCTCGATAGGGCCTCCTCTGCCGAGGGAGGCTTCAATCATCGCGTGCAGGTTTTCATGGCCTACCAGGTTGAAGCGCATCAGATGGCTCCCGTTCTCGTAGCCGACCGTTTTCAGGAAGCGTTGCTTATCATCAGTGTACCGAGCCTGTGAGTTGCCTACGGCTCGGAGAAACTCCGTTCTCAAGCTGGTTGAGCCATTGAGGGTAATCTCTTGACCGAGTCCGAAGTCGATGACCATCTTGAGCTTGTGCAAACTGTCACGCTTGCCTGCCACCAGATGGGCATTGACCCGCTCCAAGATCTGTTGGATCAACTGCTCATCCACATGCCTAAGAAAGGCTCGGGAAGGCATCGGCCCCTGAGTGAAATCCATCAACAGGTAAAACGTCGGCAACGAGCTGGTAGCCATTTTACGTAGGTTGGACAGGGTGACGCTCACCTTGAGTGAACTAGAACGGGTCGACTTCACCTGCACTGTTCCAGTGATCACGGGTTCATGCAGCGTTTGCTGTGTCAGCGTAGTCGCATCTTGGTCAACCTCAACCAGAACGTCCCAACCATTCTTGTCGGCTTGTGATTTGTTGGCGGTGATTCCGTCGCCTGCACAAAGCGCCATGAAATAGAGCTCGCCGCTCGTCCCAATATCACCCACAGCTGTCCCTCGTTATGTGTCCGGGTATGATATCAGGACGCTGTGAGCGAGGAAGTGTTCGAAGAGCCTTTGCGTGCAAAGCATGACTGTACTGCGACTTCCTCTTTACGCTTGCCGCCACTAGCTTCGCATTTCTTGTTCGTACGCGTGCTCTGTCATTCTCTGATCAGTCGTTGAACGAGTGTGTAAAGCTCGTCGGCTAGATCCTTAGCACGCGCCCCATGGTGAAGCTCGCGATGACAGTTCGGACATACGGCCACTGCGTTGCTTACTCTGTCGGAGCCTCCAGAGGCCAGGCGCTTGACGTGGTGCACCTCAAGGAAAGGTAGCCCGCTTGCCTTTACAAACGGTGCGGGTTGTTGGCAGCACTCGCATTTGCCTTGAGCTTTCTGAAGGGTAAAAGCGACAACCTGTGCATCTCGAACGAACACATGGGTAGTACTCTCCAATTTTTCGGGCACACCTTGCCCCATCGGAATTTCGCGGACACCCTCACCGTAAATGCGAGCCACCTCTTGATCCAGCTCACTAGGACTCCTGCAGAGAACTGGCTTGGCTAAAGGAGGTGAGAGCGTCGCGAACTTTTTGTTCGCCACTCTCAGAGCTGTTTCAAGTTCGTGGTCAGATAGTTTCTCAAGATCAGACACAGCTACCGCAACCCAGCCGAGGCTAGGCCCCAAATGAGGGGCGCCTGCCTTGTTTCCATGCCTCCAGCAAGCTCGGGATTGCCGCTCCTTCTTAGTACCTTTATTAACGAGAAAAATCCGGCTGTCGCCGTCAATATAGGCCTGCTGAATTTCGCTGAGCGCTTCAAAGTAGGGAGCTGTAACGGTCTCTGCTTTGTACCCGTAGCGATAGGCGTCCTGAAAACCGCGTGAAGGTAGGAAGGCCCTAGCGGGCCCGCCATCCAATCCCTGTGCTACTGGAATCCATACAGATTCATCGCTTTCTTCGTATCTAGTGATCACAGATTTCGATTCTCATACCGGGCTAGGTACATGACGACTAACAGGACGAGCGATCACCGCGAGAATGATCATAAACGCGGCGAATGGAGATGTTATTCTCGCATCTCCCCACATGGGTCGAAGTCCTTGTGATTTGGGGCGGCGGGAGTGGCAAGCACACTGGCCGACTAAGGTTTGACGCTCGTAGCAACCAGCTCAGCGATGCCATTGCGTACTGCATCTATATTGTCGTCCAAGGTGGCGAGCGCCCCATTAACGTTGCCCACAACCGTGGCAGCTCCTCGATCACCGGCCCACTTGGCAAGTTCTTCGACTGCGGCGCGTAACGCTTCCTGGTTGTGGCTGAGGCGTTCAAGGACTTCAGCGGCTGTCCGTAGCTCTTTCATGATTAGCGTATCCCGGTGAGGTTGGCAGGAGACGTTGTAACACGGTTCGCTATCGGTAACAGCATCAGTTGCCCGTTATAGAAGTGAAAGCCAAGTGGGCCCGACGGTGGCAGATCGGGCAGAGTGCGATCAGGTTGGAGTACTCGTGCTTCTGGCATGCTGTCAAACCTTGGCGGCTTCAGCCCAACGCTGATAGCCGCGTTCGGCATGCTCCGGATTTGCCAGCTTGGGTTTTGTACGCAAGGCGAACGCCTTCTGGGCCAAGACCTCCAGCCGCTCAGCCGCCTTGGGCTGCCAGCCATTCTTTTCGAAGCTTCACCCGCTTCGCTTAAGAGTCAAGCGATGGGCCGCCCGCTCTTGGTTTGTGCGTGCTGGAGGCGGGTGCAACACCGATGGCTAGACGCCCCAAGGATGGCTATGATCTGCCAATCCCAATGCCAAGGACTCTGTGATGTTGCTCGGGTTGAACCTGCTGAAAAAAACCAAGGATGAGTTCCTCAGAGAGCTTGCGGATCTGGCGAAGGCGCCCAGTACGCTCATCTTCATTGACACCAACATCCTGTCTTACCTCTTCAAACTTCATGCCGCTGCTCGGCAAGAGTTCTTTGATTGGGCATCAGTGGCGATTGATGAGAATCGCTTCTTTCTCCCGGCATGGTGCGCTGGTGAGTACCTCGCACGTGTCAAAGAGAACCAGCTCCATTCCTATACCCCCAAGGGTAAGGGTGAACAGCACGCTAAAGCCCTTGAGGCGATGCTCGATACAGCTTCGCTTTTCGTTGATGATGCAGTGTTGCGGTCTACCAGCTTCACTGGCTCCCGTGCTGAGTATCTGGCTGGATTCCGAGAGGCTATCAACGAGCTCAGTCAGTACACTCAAGTTTTCAAGCATCAGTTCGACCGTGACAAAATCCATGCTGAGATCGAAGAATTTCTAGGCCCGGTTGTCCTGGACTCGCCGATCGCTCAGCTCTGTGACCGAGCTTCGAAAGAGGGCCCTTCGCGGATTGAGCACCGTCTCCCGCCTGGTTTCAGGGACGAGGAGAAGCCGGAGAATCGCTTGGGCGACTTAATCATCTGGCTGGAAATCCTTGGCTACAGCAAAACTCGGAGCGCGGACTTTACTGACGTTCTTTTTCTGACAAACGACGAGAAGTCCGACTGGGTGTATGCCCCGGCCAAGCGTCTTGATGAAGGGCGTAGAGGGAGGCGATCAATTCCCAATACAGGGCCAGTCCTGAAGATCATTGACCCCCGACTGGTATCGGAATTTAAGCAGGAGGTAGGCCTGGAGCATGTTGAGATTTGTACGCTTTCGACCCTGGTTCAAGGCCTGTCAAAAACTGATCCGACTGTAGTCGGACAGCTCGCTGCAGCGATCCAGATCGAGTTGGTCGCAAGTGACGGTCTTGCGGCAGAGGTCGCCGTAGCCGGTTCTGAAGAGCCAATTGCCGAAGCTGTCGAAGAGCAGGCCGCTGTCGCAGAGCCGGAAGTACCAGAGGTGGCCGCTGAAGTACCGGCGCAGGTTCATCCGGAACAACCTCCGGTTCCTGTTCAACCAGCGCCTGAGGCCAATGAGGCTCCTGCTAACGCATTAAGCCTTGCCATCCAGATGGCCGGGCTGCGTGATGCTGAGTATCAGTACGATGGGCCTGATGAGCTCAACGAGATCATCAACTCGCTTCGGTCGCACAACTGGTACATCCAGAACCCCGCCATCCTCAAGCTGGCATCGATATCGCAGAAGGAGTTCCCGGCGACCTCGTGGTTTGTGCTAGGACGCAATATTTACCAAGCGGCCTGTGGTAACGCACAGAAGGCCATGGACTTCATGGCTAACCTTGATAACAGTCTACGGCGCTTCCCGGAGCTGGTATCGAAGTACGTGCTAGCCGGCATGCTTTACGAAATCTACTTCGACGCTCAAGGGGAATTGCGCCAAACGTTCAAGGCGGGATCCATCGCAAAGCCGATGTCCCTTGTTGCTAAAGATGGCTACGAGGATGTTCGTGCCTTCATTCGCGCCAAGCTGGATGAGGCTCGCGCAAACCTGTTCTTCTATCCAGGTGATAATCAGCAGCGCACGGTTGTCGTTCAATCTGTGCCAGATGAGGGGGCAGAAGCGGAGGAGCGCGATCCGATGCGGGTTCTGACCTCGGTCACCCTGAACGGGCGTGAAATCTTGGTGGCCGCAAGGCCTGAAAATCATGACTGGTATAGCCGGTTTAGATCAGCTTTCCGACTCAAGGACATCTTGGACGATATTTCGATTCGACTCACGACTCCGCTTTGGGCGTTAGATGTGAACATCCCTATGGCGCATGCTGACGCTCGATTTGCACCACCTGCAGGCAGTGTGTTGGATCCATGTGTTGTTCTGACGCCTGCTGGTGAAGATTGAATCCATACTCGCAAACGGGAAATTAGCCATGAAACTCCATGCAGCGATGTTCGATGCCTTCGACGCGCTGTTGGAGACAGTTCGCGGAATGTCATGGACTCCTTCTACCTATGACCTTCCAAGGTCTGGCAGGGAGCGGAGGCTGCGTTCAGTTTACTGAGTGAAGGGAAAAGCGGGTGGTTCCAGATTGGCCTTTATGGCGTCGGCCACAAGCTATTTGCGGAGCCTCCGGCAACCCCGACCAACAGCATCTCGACACCGTTCCGCTCAACCAAAAACCTGGAAGAGCGAAGCCTCCTAATTTCCGGCGGCGTACCGGCACTGGCTGGACGAGGTGATGTTCCGTTTTGAGCGCAAAATGTCCATGTGAAAGTCTGTTTGCAAGCTAGCCTAGGCCTTGGAGCAGATGGGACGTCAACTCGCTGAAGGAAAGGAGGGGGCGCTATTGTTGATGCGTGCCGCCTGGGTTGAGGTGGCGTCTCAGGCACACAAGATTGCCGGCCTGCTGCTAGCGCCGGCTGGTGTTCGCTGTCACTTCTTGGCTTTGAGGGGCTGGAAGTCGGTAGCGATCGTATTCCACTTTTCATTGATCCACTTGAGCACGGTTCCGCGTCCTGGCGACGTGCTTTTTAGGTTAACCTTCAGCATTTTCTCAACTCGGAGCCGAGCTTCTTTAGTAAGGTCATTTCCACTGCCGTACACGAACTCAGTACCATCGCTGGCCATGCCGAGGTTATTCAGAAAACGGATCATCTCATAACCCTCTTTTCGGCTGAGATGGTGGCCGTCATCGTGGATCAGCTTCGGATTGTCGCCAGGGCTAGTCGTCCACACATAGTCGTACTGCAAGTCTTGCCGGGTTAATGTTGTCATGGCTGGTTGCTCTCTATACCCGCGAATTGGGGCTAAATAGAGATAGTGGCGATAGGCCGCCACTTCAAGTGGCGCTCCTATTATTCGCGTGACTAAGAGCAAGCCTCGTCCTGGCACTGTCTGGAATCGTCGCAGGCAACTTGAAGAGGGGGCGGCGACTCAAATCGCCGCAATAGCGCATCCGCTCATTCGTGAGCGTTAGCGGCATAAGGCGCAAAGCCCTGCACGTCAATCGCCCGAAGCTCGAAGTATTGGCCGTTTGCTTTGAGCGCTGTCTGCACTTGGCATACGCAGTACGGTGCCCCGTGATAGGTGTTACCTACCTGGATGTCGAAGGTAGATTCTCCTGCAGCAGCGTACTGACGTGAGAGCGTCAGGTTCTCAAGGCTACCCTCTGACTCACCGTTGGCCTCGGCGATCTCAATGACTAGGTCGCGTAGCGCTGCGGGCGCGGAATCAGTGACCTCTACTGTAAACTTCCGTTGGCGGCTAGCGCCTGTTCTCAATCCTCTTGACTCACTTGCGGTGCCGATTCGGTTGAGGGTGACGTGTACAAGTGTGACTACTTCCATGATCTAACCATATGGGTGATGGCCTGCTAGCAGGCATTCGCCGAGTGGGCGAGAGTTGAGGGGGAGCGGGTAGGCTGTCGCAGGCACCTAGGTTCTCAGTACCGTAGCTGTGTATCGCCGTCAGATGCAGTGGCTGTGCCGAGCCGATTTCTGCCAGGACATTGTAATTCAGTCAGTCAACGGGGCGCGTGCCTCCCTCGCGATGTTTTGCGGGCAACCGCTCCGAAGTCGCCGTGACTTGCATGCACCGAATGAGCACTGTGCGTGACAGTAGATTCAGCTGAAGGCGTCGCTGATCAACGTCCTCATGACGGAAGCCGACGCCTGGAGGAAATGTTCCTGGTCACTGATTTCAAAACGCACAGGATTGATGTGCACGACCGACGCTCCCGTGCTTAAGGCCCGAAGAGGCAGTTCTGCTGCTGGGAATACGACGCCGGAGGTACCGATCGAAAAGAACAGATCGCAATCCTCTGCCGCTTCAAGACCAGCGCGCCACGCTGCCTCTGGAAGCATTTCTCCGAACCAGACGACGCCTGGCCTGATGTGCCCGTTGCATGAATGGCACCTCGGTGGCTCGAGGCGGCAGCCATCTTCGGACATTTGATCGCAGGCGAGTATCGATTCGTGCGCAATGCCGCAGTCGATACACCGAGGCGAATGAAGGCTGCCATGCAGGTGGATGACTCCCTGGCTCCCGGCTCGCTCATGCAGATCATCTACGTTCTGCGTCACCACCGTCAGCTTTTGAACATGCTGAGCGAGCGCTGCAATAGCAAGGTGCGCGTCATTCGGCTGCGCCTGGAGAACCTTGCACCTGCGCCACTCGTACCATCCCCAGCAGAGACTTGGATCGGCTCGATAGGCTTCGGCGGTCGCCAGCTGGGCAGGGTCGAACCGCTTCCACAAGCCTGTCAGCGCATCACGAAAGGTGGGAATACCGCTTTCTGCCGAAACGCCAGCACCGGTGAAAGCAACGACGCGCTTGGCTTTTCGCAAACGTTGAGCGATAGCATTGATTGCCATGGATGGGTGCTCCGAAATTCGGTATCCCAGCTTACCAACGTGAATCACACAGGGCGCTGCTGGATTATTGCTGTTGCCGCTGAGGTACATTCTAGAGCGTGTCGTTGAAGACTCAATGTCACCAGGCGTAGCAACTGGCGCACTTGCAATTCATGCGCTTTGCCAGCACCCTCGGCTGTGATATGCATTAGATTGCCATCATCAAAAGGTCAGCGAGGTTAATCATGGACTGCAGGGACGGTCGCATCAGTTCAGCGCTCAGCCACGAAATCAACTCGCACCGGACTCGTCTGGCTCCGTTCTTCAACGGCAACGCCAAACCTAACCCATCAGTGAGTTTTGCCAATGATGGTACTGGCTTCGGCAAGTCTTATAACGTCTTCGATCAGTTCGTCGAACACTCCGCTGTTCATAACGAAGGCGGGGGCCACCGCAACCTCTTCTTCATCACCCCGCATAAAGCACAGATCGACGTCTCCATAGTCACCCAGGAAAGGGCGGCAGCGCGGGGCGTCAGCATCTTGAGCTTCCTGGCCGAGCGGGACTTGTCTGACCTCAATTTCGTCGGCTGGGTATCCAAGGTACGCAATGAAGACCTTTACGGCGGCTGGATCAGGGCCCTGAGTACCGACTACTACCGCGAAGCGGTCAGCGAACTGAGCAGCGCCATCAGCGGGCTCAAAGCAACTGAATCCGAGCACCTTCGCTACCTGAAGTTAGGCGTGATGGATCATCTTCGGGACATTGAGTTGCGGCGTCGAATCGACGCGTCAAAGCAACGCCTGCTCTTTGCGTTGCAGGATCTGGCCAAAGCCGTGATCAGGGAGAAAGTCGGTTCTCAATTTGTGGCCACCGAAGACCGCTTCAGGGATGCTCGAACTGACCGGGAGCGTGCGAAGATCGAAGTGATTGATCATGTACTGCCGTTCGAGCGGGCCAAGGTGGGGCCAACCATCTTCATCGCTACCACTGCGCGATTCCTCAAGCGCGCGTTCATTGTGTACATCGACAAGAAGAAAGAACCGAACATCAAGAAGCTGAGCTTCGACGCCATACTGGGAGCCAAGCGCTCGCCCACGAATGCCGAGGAAGACAGTATCGCGCCTATCGGCGCCGCCTGTAGCCTGTCCCATGACGAGCAAATCGCCTACCTCAAGGACGACTTCTTCATTTCCGACGAGGCAAATTTTTTCAAGGCCCACGGAATCACCTTCAACCTGGTCGTCGATGAGGAGCACGACAGTTACGACCGAATTTTCGAAGAGAGTAAGAAGAAGCTGGTCAGCGAGCGGGTGAAGCCGCCCCACGTCATTGCCGGTCTGCACCGCCTGATGGAGATGGTTTCGGAGCAGTATGGCCCCGATAATGAGGAGCCCATCGCGTTCAACGAAACGGTTGAGCTCATGCAGGATCTTCGCCGGCATTACGAAGAGGACTGCCAAACCAGCGTCCCGCTGGATGCCATCCTGATGATGTGCTCGGGCAACGTGGGTCACATCACGATCAACAATCGCGATGTCGAACAAATCCTGGCGCTGTCTCGGAATATCTTCAGCCTCACCCCGAGGCGCTTCTACAACGAGGAGGCGCTCAAGCGAATTAGGATGCGGTCTGTGTGCGGTAAAAGTGAGATCCGTCTGTATTTCGATGATGGAACCCCCACTGACGATCCTGACCCCACACTGCACGACTTCCTGCAGGTCATGCTGTGCGCCCTGTACGCCTGCTCCAAAGTGCCCCAGAAAAGCCCGCTGCGACAGCTACTGGAGCTTGGTCAGGAGGCCAGCCAGAACGCGCCGCTACTGGAGTTCATCAAAACCTCCCGGCAGCATCATGCATACGTGGCTTCGGTGTTTGACCGAGCCAGGGACGCTGAAATCTTCGTAGATGCCTTCTTCACTTTCTACGCTCCGAAAATTGTCTTTTCGCTCATCAAAGTGGACGAGATCCCCTTTGGTGGTAATGCGGTGAAGAATCGCGTCTTCGTTGATTTCCACCTTGACCTGATCCTCGAGCTTCCCGAGGTGAAGCTGCTTCGCATCCTGCACGGCACCCAGAACAGCGCCATGTGCCTCAGCGCAACGACAGGCTTCAAGAACTCTTACTCGGGCAATTTTTCGAGAAAGATGCTGGTTCGCTATGGTGAGGCCCAACCATCGAATCTAGATGTACGCGTCGTTGAGCGCTCCCTCACGGATGTAGATGCGATGGCAGACCTTCGGGCCGCCCGGGCCAAGGCCAGGACGATGGAAGTCAGGCCTTTCTACAAAACATCGGCTGACGACATCAGCGGGCTGCGCAGCGAGCCGGCCTTCAAAAGCGCTTTCAGCTTCTGGTCAAACTCCCTGATGCCGCCTGGCTTCCGTGACAACAAGTTCCGGATGTCTGCTTACCGCCGGCAGATCGAGGCGATGCTGATGGCTGCCTGGGATGGCAAGAACACTTTCGTACTCTCGCTCAACAACCGCTTTGCGGATTTGTTCAAAAAGCTGTTCGCACAGAGCATCGAGGGCCGCATCAAAGGTCTTTCGACGCAGTACCAGGACAAAATCTTCGAGCTAAAACCCTTCGCGGGTGGAACCAAGATACGGGTCATCCTGTTTAGTGCCCAACTGGCCAGAGAGGTCAATATCGATGAATACCTGAAGGTGGATTCTGACACGCGTATTTGCCTGATCTCCTCCTACGGCAGCGCTGGCACGGGTCTCAACCTTTTCGTTGAGCGCACCGAGGATGGCTTCCACCAGGACTTCGATCGCCTCGTGCTGGTTAACACGCCGTTCTATAGCTCCATCCGGGAAAAGGATACTGGCCTCAATACCGTCAAGAACCACATTCTGCTGCTCAAGCACATCGCGTCTGGGGGGAGCGAGGCGGTTCGGTTGTCGCAGTTCGACTCCAACCTGATGCAGCCCAAGAACCGCCGCATCCTGAATCAAGAGCATGATCTGGCGGTGCTCAAAGCCATCATCCAGGCGGTCGGCCGTGTCGAGCGACGTGATACCCACCTGCACAGCGAAATTTTCCTGCCCAGTGATGTGATCAACGATCTGGTGGTGCGATACAGCCGACTGCGCCGTGAGGGCAATGATCTGCTCATCAACAGCCTTTCGCTGCTCAATCACAAGCTGATGCAGTTCTGCCTGTCTCAAGCAGAGAGTCTCTGTTTTGGTACTGAGAAAGAGCGCGAGCAGTTCACTGCCCAGGTGGCAGCCGACGCTGACGACATTGATAAATTCTTCAACGGCGTTTTTCGCAGCAAGATCCTCAGAAGCGCACGCGAAGGTGACCGGGAAGCGATGGCGTTTAACGAGATGCTCAGATCTCCCGAGAGCATCACAGCGCCAGAGAAGTACGTGCGCAGGCTTCTGGCCTCGCCACTCGTAAAAGCCTCCGGCTACTACCAGGAAATCATCAACGCCTTCTACTTGCCGCGGGCTGTGACGGATCGGGTCACCATCTGCACGACCGTCGAGAGCCACAACCACCTGAGTGACCTACTGCATGGGCAGGCTGTGTATCAGCCAGGGAAGTGGCTTGTTCCAGACTACGTCCGCAACGATGGCGATGACCGGGAATCAGGTACTGGCATCATCAACATGGCCTGCAACATGGCCAGCGAAGGGATTGATGTCCACTTGCCCAATCCGGCGCTGATACCGCTACTGAAGGGCAACGTTGGCGAGTTCATTTTCGCCCGAGTGCTCGCGGTGCTAGAGATCACTCCACTTGATCTCAACCAGCTCATCGACTGCCTGGGGCCCGCAGTGTATGAGAGCTATGACATCTTCGTTCGGGTGCAAGACACGCTCATCTGCATCGACGTCAAGCGTTGGTCGGGCAGCCTGGATAGCCACGAGCTCTCGCTCAAAACGCTTCGCAGAGCAGAAGCCAAACGCAAGGATATGAGTGAGTTGTGCGCTGGCCTGAACCTCACGCCGCGCTTCCTGTACGTCAACACGCAACCGGACGACAACGATCTAAACGCTGAACGTGAGTTCACCCATGGAGAGTCGATCCACTTTCTGAATGCCTTCAAGATCATGACCCGTTACGTGCCAGTGACCGAGGCAGGCACCGCTCACCGGGTGGATGACCGTCTGATGATCAACCCCACATTGATACAGCTGCTAAGGAACGCGAAATGACGTCTATCAACCCTCTGGAAATGGGTGCTGCTGCCAAGGCGCGCACCAACATGCTGAAACTGCCCGGCGACCTCGACGACATCATTGACCGCTTAGCAGTCATTGATGAGGGTTACGGTCACATTCAGGCGGCTGTGGTTGAGGTCTCCAGAAAGTATGGTGAAGAGTCAGAGGTCTATTACCCGCGGGTCGATGCCACCATCAAGGACTTCATCCGTAAATCGCTGGGTGTCCCAGCGTCCACCAAGGTGCACTACAGCAAATTCAGTGGCAGGAAGGGGGTGTTCGGGTTCATCTATCTAAGCACGCATGCGCCGGCGCCTGGCCATGTCCGCCAAGTGATCAGCGAGCACTCACTTTATCCCTACTCCGTGATCCAAGCACTGGTGGATCTGAAGCTCAAGCTCTCGTACCTTAATGACGTCCACCAGCGCTACGCTATAGAACCTGTCGAGTACAACGCGAATTTGTACCTGGGACTTGTGTTCAGCCGTAAGGCCAGAAACGGTAATGAGGTGTTCGAGGCTCTGGAGTACGAGTTGTATTTCTCCAAGGAGCAGGAGCTCGTTCTCTCCCTCAAGCGTGCAGTCATGGAGTGCGCTTCGTCTATGGAGTCGGCGAGCAGGCCGGTTACCGATTCCGGCATGTTGATGTTCGATTGGAGTGGTAAACGTTACCAGCGCGTGCAGTCTCTCAACGCGACCACCAACAGCGATCGCAAGTACATGGCGTTTGCCACGAACCACCCCGAGGCAAAGGCACTCGACCTTTACCAGAACAGCATCAATTACCACCAAACTGACTGCCTGAACCGCATCGAGCGACTGCTGAAGCGCGCGGGCATTGAATTCAGTCCTCTGGTGTACCAAGCCACCCATCAGGTCAGGACATTCCTGGAAGGATTGCCGACGATGTCAAATCCGCTTTGGCTGCTCGATACAGCAAAGGACACAGCGGACAGTGAAGCTTGGCTAAGCACTATCAAAACCCTCGCGGAGAAATTCGGCGCGTGCAAGGTACTGAACGGTGATGGACTGCCATTGCCCACTGAGCTTGAAGTGGGCAACACGAACTACCTGGTCGTCAGCGAGAAGGTCAAAACCTCCGGTAGGAGCAAGAACGGTTCCAGCATTTCGAAATCAGAAGGGGAGGAGACGCAGGCCTACAACACTTTCTGGCAAGCGCTCAACGATAGCAAGCGCAATCCAGGTGCGCAGTTCGATTACTACACGTCGGTGAAGCTGCATCGCTTCACGACATCCGTCGACACCATCTGCCAAGGCTTCGACGTCGACCTCAAAAAGAAGCCTTCTGATTCGGCTATCGAGAAAAGCCTGCAGGAATTGGCACTGAAGGAATCGATCTTCCGAGACAAGGCCGTGACCATCAGCGGCGCAGCTTTGCCTGACCATACGCTGCAGCTGGTGAGTTGCCGATGTGACCGAAAGGAGAACATCTACATCCAGGTGCTCGACGTGACCGTGAATGGCGACACCATCAAGATTGAACGCTCGCGCCGGTTCGATGAGACCTGCGCGGGTGAGTTCAACTACGAGTTCAAGCAGCTGAGCGCGGTGCTCAGAAAAGCAGGTACCAAGGCGTTTGATGCCCTATGGGACGGCGCATTCCTGATCCGCGACAAGGAGACGAATACGTGGCTGAACGCTTACAACACCCCCCGGGTACCCCGCATCATCGGCAACACTCTGTTCGATAACCAGAAGCGGCAGGACGAGGGTACCTCACCGTCCCGCCAGGTCAGTGCTGAAGTGGCGTCTCTGCCTTACTACCTCACGCCAACAAAGCAGAACCAGCGGCACAGCGTGTTCATCCAGGACAATGGCCTGGAGGGCGCGTGGTACTTTGTAGCGTCCAACAAAGCCACAAACGGAACCATCGCGAAGCAAAGCTTGGTGTACAACGTTGTGATTACCAACGAGGTCGGTACCCGTATTCCTGTCCTGAACCACCCACTGGGCGAGCTGTTCTTCTCCAGCTTCACCTACGACATCGTAAGGCTTCGCGAGGCGGCCAAGACTTCGATTTTCCAGAAGATCGTTGAAGTCTGCTTGCATAACTGACGCAGCATTAGGCCCATCTTTTTTGAGGATGGGCTTTGCCGCCCTGACTCCTCTCTGCCTTGCTGGATTTGGAGGAGGGCACTGATCGCATGTGTGAAGGCATCCCCGGGTCAGTGGGTGAGCCGGGGATACCTAGGCAGCATGTGAGCCGAGGGTGGTGATAACGCTCAGGTGTCGTTATCGGGAAGCTCAAGCTGTTGCGATCCCGGCTGCAGGGCCAGGTTGCCAAACGAATTGCGTGCCTCTACATACCGCAACGCAGACTTCATGTCCTTCCAACCTACGTAACTCATCAGTTCCTTGATATCCCACCCACTCGCAGATGCCCAAGTAGCGAAACCGCGGCGCATAGAGTGGCTGCTGTAGCCCTCTGCAGGGATTCCAGCTCGCTCAAGGATGCGCCTCAACAATGGGATCAAGCTGCTCGCCTTGAAGCCTTCCTCAGACAGATTGCCCCAGCGATCAATTTTCCTGAACACCGGCCCGGCACTAATCCCCGCCACCGTTATCCAGTTGATGTAGGCCTCGACTGGGCAAAGCATCTTGAGCGCCGGCGTGTGGTAGGTGGTGCCGTGGTGATCCCGGTCGGCTTTTGTGTAAGGCAGGTAGAAGGTGATGCCGACGCCAGCTTCAGCTGTTGTGTCATCAACTGTGAGTCGCGCGAGCTCGTCGCTTCGAAAGCCTCGCCAGAATCCAATAAGGAGCAGGGCGGCGTCGCGCCGACAGCGCTTCAGCAACAGGTAGTCACTTGCTTCAATGGCGTAGTTGGCCTCCCTTTCGAGCCAGTCTGTGGCCTTTTGAAGGTACCGCAACTGCAGAGGCGTGGCCTGTTTCTGTCGAGCAGGGTGCAACACCCGAATGCCCTTCAGCATCTGGCGAACCTGGGGCGACTTGGTTGGGTCGGGAAACCCTTGGCTTGAATGCCAACTGGCAAGCGCGGCCAAACGCTGGCGCAAGGTGCTGATTGCCAGCTTCTCACCGTATTCCGCCAGGTAGCGGACGATACCTTCTGCAGTGGTCGGCAGGTATCCACCCCACGTGACTTCGAAGTGCTCGATCGCCGCGCGGTAGCTCTTACGTGTGTTTTCTCGCGTTCCTGCCGTCAGGTACCGCTGCGCCTTCTCCATCTCCCGTTCCTGCCATTCATACAGATCAGTGGGTGATTCTCACCGATTTTGCCCCCTAAGAACATATAATCCTCCATTATTTACTCTTAATATCTCACTATTTTAAGGAGACAAATCTTTGTAAAATGGCACGTAATTACATGACACGTAACACAGTACGAAATCGTAGGAGCGATCATGGCAAGAGGCGGCATCAACCTGGCGGTGGTGAAAAAGGCGCTGGAAGCATTGCTCGCTCGCGGCCAGAATCCGTCCATCGATGCGGTTCGAATAGAGCTTGGAAATACGGGTTCTAAGACGACCATTCAGCGCTATTTGAAGGAAATCGACGGATATGACTCTCGCCCCACGGCGTCACCCGCCCGCTTGAGTGATGAGTTGACGACCATTCTGGAATCGCTACTGGCACGCCTGATCGCTGAAGGTAATGAGGCACTTGCACACGAGCGGACATTGTTCGGGCAGGAGCGTCAGAAGCTGGAGGAGGGTGCTCGGGCACTTGAAGGAAAGCTCGAGCAGGCAGATCAAACAATTGCTAGGCTTGAGCTGGCGCTCAAAAGTCAGGTTGAGGAGCTCCAGACCTCGCAGTCTTCTTTGCAGGCGGAGGTGACGCGCAACGCTCGAATCAGCCAGAGCTGTACGGATCTCGAAGTACGCGTTCAGGAAAAGGATGAGCAGATCCGCTCCCTGGAGGAGAAACACAGACACGCACGGGACGCGCTTGAGCATTACCGCGCCGCTACCAAAGAGCAGCGAGAGCAGGATGAGCGCCGGCACGACGCACAGCTTCACCAGCAGCAACAGGAGGTAACCGCGCTGCAGCAGACCCTCATGATGAAGCAGGATGAAATTGCTCGACTGATTAGAGATAACGAGCGACTGATCGGCGACAATCGACAATCTTCTCGCGAGGTTGCGCAGCAGCGAGACTCCATCGAGCGATTGAGAGCGGATGTAGGCCTGGCCAACGCAGCCACCGCACGCGCAGAAGGTGCGAGGGAGTTGCTCCAGGAACAAATGGTTACGCTCAACTCAGCGTCTGATGCGCTGCGCACCACGATTGCGACCCTTGAGACCCGTGAAAAGCAGTCTTCAACAACACTGGAACAAGCCCTGGCTGAGGTCGAGGCCCTACGCGCGCGCAACTCAGAGATGGAATCGCCTCAGAAGGAGTGACGCAGACAGCTAACTCTTCTGGAGGGAGGTTCGGTTGCCCAGCCGGCAAGGCCAGATCCTGATCTGGAGCAATCTCCCGGATCCAGGCTCTGGGCGCTGATTCAAAGTTATGTGATAGTGCGAAATGGTGGCTCAAAGCCACTCCATCAGGACTGCATTATTAAGGAGTTTACATGGCGATATACGTTTCACCAGGATATCGGGTCGGGCGCGACGGTGGCTCGTTCCAGGAGGTGACAATGAACACCACGAACCACACTGTCACAGCGCGGCACGGACGTTACTGCACCATTCGTGACAACGAACAAGCTCCAGCGACCAGTCGAGCTGGTCGTCACTGGCTGCAGATCTACCGCACGCCGGACAACACTGAGTGATGCTATGGCGGCTGCGCCCCCCCCAAAAAGGCGCAGTCGTTCTCACTTTATGATTTCGTCTACAAGATGCTTAGTGGAAATGAATTCCACACCTCCCATGTACGGTTTAAGCACATCCGGCACCCGAATCGAACCGTCGGCTAGCTGATAATTCTCCAGCACTGCAGCTAAGGTACGATCCACAGACAGACTGGAGCCACTAATGGTGTGCACAAGCTCTGGTTTGCAGTTTTCGGGTTGCGCCAGCACGTCTTTGCCGGCCATGCTGTTGCCAGGGCACATAAAGCGAGACCTTTGGTTCGTCATGCCTTGGGCCGCTCGACTGAAGGCGTTTGATAGGGATGAAGCAATGAAGCGCACACTGCTCGGCATGGCCGAAGCTGGAGAGCCGCTCCTCAAACAAGCGCTTGCTGCTATCCGAGCCTTCAACGAAGCGGAGGCAGAGGGGCGTCCAGAGGAGGAGCTCAGTCGGCTTCGGCTTGAGGCCGACCACCTTTATGAAACCGTGATCAACTACCAGTTGTACAAGGCTGGCAACCTGGGAGAGTCGACCCACTGATCCCGCATCGCTGGAGATCGGGACGCTCCGTCCTCAGCACGCGGGGATTTGCAGCCAGTTAGATTACTCAGAGATAACAAATCCCGACGGAGTACAAATGTACTCTTGCGTATCGCCAGTGTGCATATCGCCGACTAGATGCGTTGAGTCGTCCAAGGAGACTGCGTGTTCAAGAACGTGAGCTATACAGCCCGTGACCTGTTCGATCGGGTCTGGTCGACACCGGTTTTACAGCTGGCGCGAGAGATCGGCGTCTCGGATGTCGCGCTGAGCAAGGCCTGCAGGAAGGCAGGCATCTCGTTACCCCGTCGCGGACATTGGGCAATGCCAATCAGTAAGCGTCCGCCGGCGCCGACTCCGCTGCCAAGCCGCCGCCTCCACCAGAGCCCAAATCCAAGCGTCGACCAACGCGAGAGCCGGTACTCTGGCTGGGGACACGTGAGGAGTACGTGTATAGCTCCACAGGCGAGTTTACCTTGATCGCCCAAGAGAAGCCGGATGCAGGGTCGCAAACAAGCTGGACGGACAGTAAAACCGGTCAGCTTGAAGACAAGCTCCATCTGTTCAGTACTGGTATCACGAAACTGATAGGCCGCATGAGGGCGTATCGGGCTGCCATGGTAGAAAGGCATCGGCGGTGGGAAGAAGAAGATAGGATTCGATGCCAGGCGATCATGGCCGCGGAGCACCAGCGAGCGTTGCAGATGCGCCTGGCTATCAGGTATCCTTGGGGAGCTTCGACTGACGGCTCAAAACTCTCTATGTAAGCGCGTACGCAAGCCATTGTGGGTTCGCACAAGCTGAAGTCTTGATCGATGAAGCTCTCGTAAGTTTCAAAGATCGGTTTTGGCAGGTTAGGCATTTGATGGCTTACCGATCGATTTAAGGCGGATCACAAACTTCCAGTATTGGGAGTAACTGGAAGTTGCGGGGTCAAATTTCGCATCCTTTCTCTCCTATTGTGTTTTTGACATGAATGAAGTTCGGATGGTAGCGACTGATTTTCATAAGCGCAACTGCAATCCGACAAACAATCGATCACGCCTCGCCATTGACAGGAATGTTAAAGTGAACTATCGCGCGCACCTGCGCGCAGTAACTAAGATCAAATAATACACATATATTGACAAGCTTTTCGGCATGGCCAAAGGCTCGACGAGAGCCTGTGAATGTCTCGGGATAAAACGATTTTCCACGAGCGAGCCTAATGTCTCGTAAATATTTAACATTTGTTCGAACCGTTTGTTTTCAAGGGCTTAGGCAACCCCATGGAAAGGCTGCACCAGGAATGACTCATCAAATAGCGTCGAAGCCTTTTAGGCTGCAACCGAAACGAGCGAAGCTGTTTTTCCGCCAAGACATACCTGTAACCAGGGTCTAAACCAGCAGTTGTGCGGGCTGCGTCAGTCCGGAACTAGGTTGGCGGCAGTGAAACAATGCCAATAAAAAGAAGGGCAAATCCGGGATTGTATCTCGAATTCCTTACATCTAAGGTTGCTCAGGAATGTCTCATAGATACGTTACAGAGCGCCCATTACCCCGAATTTGCTGGACGAAACGCGTAGAGACCGTGCTCCATGAGATGCAGCTAGTCTCATCATTGATTTACCTCAAGAACGCAATTCCCGGAAGCAGGGCTAATCCACTGCAGGCCTTGAATTTAGCGGGCTGCGTGTCATGAATCGACTCATTCTGGGTCTCATGATTAATTTACATCTCAGGGGCGCTATAGCGGCACTACACGCCTTGGAAGCCGCGCAGAGCAAGGGATTCGGCCAAAGCAGCGCACGTGTCTCATCAATTAGCGATTGGCGCATCTGGTTTTCGGGGGCTGGTGACAGGAGGACAGGCACTTACAGATACGTTATTTAACATAATACTCATTATGCGCATCCTTGGATTTTCCCCAAGGGGCGGTGTACTCTAGATTTCAGCACTGAAAATCATAACTCCAACCCTCGCCGCCTTCGGCGGCTCCATCCAATCCCATCAAGGAACCATCATGGAAGACGACCTGCGGGCCGTAATGGACGACGACGCGCCTGTGCGGCGCTATGCCTCGCATCAGCGCAACGGCAACTGGCTGGCCAAGCAAATTCCGCTCGCGACTCCGTTTATCGTGACGATGAGGCGGCTGTCACGATAAGCTGGGGTCGCGGCCCTTGATCATTCAAGACCGCGTCGGAGCAATTTGGCGAACAGCAAAGAACGGACCTGTGGAGTCATTGGCGACGGGGTCCGCGCTACGCTAAACCCCGCTGCCAAAGACTCCTCCTGACTGCCGGTGAACTGACAGCAAAATTATTGATGCACGTAGAACGTGAGCTGCCTTGATCTTGCTTGCGTCCAGGTCATAGCCAATTGCCGCATTTATTCGAGCAATTGCCATCATATCGTGACCAGTAAGCAGGTGCTTTGCAGCCTCGCAATAGCGGTACGCGCTCTCAACCATCCACGGTGTCGGATGCGGTTGAATCGAGAATTCTCCAAGAGCAGCGGCACAGGAATTGAGCTTTCCCTGGTTCAGCAGATGAGCTACCCTGCCCTTATAATATTCATTTTATGAATAACTACACTAAATATTCATTTTGTTTAGTTATATAAATTGCTCTTCCTATCTTCCTTTTAACAACTCTCAATGCCACCGCAGAATCGGCCACCCCGTCGCGTCAGCATGCGCCCGCAGCACGGGATCAGGATTGACTGTATGCGGTTTGGCGACCAGCGAAAGCAACGGCAGGTCATTGCGCGAATCCGAGTAGAAGTAGGCACCGTCCAACCCCTCGCCCTGCTCTTGCAGCCAGCTGTGAAGCCGCGTCACCTTGCCGTCCCGGTAGGTCAATATCCCACTGGTATTGCCGGTATAGGCGCCCTGCTGGTGTTCAAGGTCAATCGCCAGTACTTCTTCTACGCCAAGTTGTTTGGCGATGCGGCTCACCAGGAAGTGCGCAGACGCTGAAATGATCAGCAGGCGGTCCCCCTCTTCGCGATGTCGCGCCAGGCAGGCAATGGCATCCTCATGGATGCGCGGGGTGATGACATCTTCCACGAAGGGAGCCACCGCCTCGGCCACCTCCTCTATCGTGCGGCCCACCAGGGGTGAGAGGCTGAAGGTCATGTACGCCTCCATGGCCAACTTGCCTTGCGCATAGAGCGCCATGAGTTCGCGGTCGCGCTCGATGAAGCTCGGCCCATCGACCCAACCGAGCGCGGCCATATGGCTGCTCCACAGGCTGGCACAGTCGCCATCGATAAGGGTGTCGTCCAGATCAAACAGTGCGAGGGCCATTGGCCACCTCCAAGGTACGGAATCAAGGGGCGACGGCCTTTTCAGCCATCGCCGGGTGAAATGACAATGGGATCAGCGAGTGGTTTGCGCGGATGTCGCGACACTGCCAGACGTCGTCTTGAATTCACTGACAGTCGCCTGACTTGCTGGGCGGCTGTTCCAGAACGGCACCAGCAGCAAACTGGCGAGCAACGCAGCGCCGGTGAAGACGAAAAACACAGTGAGGGTGTCGAAGTAGCCAGGCAGCAGCCCACCGAGGATCGCACCCACCGAGCCGCACCCGTTGACGAAGCCTGTGGCGGTGCCCGCGGACTCGCTGGTGCCGAAATCAATGGCGGCGGCGCCGCTGATCATCGAGTCTGGGCCATACAGCGTGACACCCATCATGAACAGCAAGCCGACCACCAGGTAGATGTTGCCGCTTTGCATTGTCGGCACGAACAGTATCAGCCACAGGGTCAGCGCCAGCAGGCTGATCACGCAGGCCGGCATACGCCGAGCGCCGAACAGTCTGTCGGAGACGATGCCGATCAGAATCGGGCCGACCAGGCCCGCGACTTCGAACGCGGACGGCACAATGGCCGAAGCCACTTTGCCGATACTCGGCATGCGCTCGTAGACGATCACCGGCCCCCACATCAGGATTGCATAGCGAGCAGGCTTGAGCAGGAAATACGCTATTCCCAGCACCAGGACCGTACGATTGGCGAGCACCTTGCGCAGCGCCGTCCAGTAGTTCTCCCGTGGAACATCGGTGCGCCCGGCCGACTGCGCCTCGTCTTCGACGGCGGGCAACCCTACATCCTGCGGGCGGTTGCGTTGCAACAGGAAGAACAGCACGGCAACCACGAGCACGACGCCCGCCGAGGAGATGAACGCCATGCGCCAATCATGTGAGATCTGGTACGCCCACCACCCGGCGAACGGCGTTGCGACCAGGCCGCCGAACGCGTAGCAGGTGCTCCAGTAGCCCAGCACGCGGCCGCGTTCACGGGTAGCGAAGAAGCATCCGATGTTCTTGCACAGCCCGGACCAGCCCGTGGATTGCGCCAACCCCTGAATCACCATGCAGCTGGCGAAGATCGGTAACGTCGCGAAGGTGCCCATGGCCAGCGCGGCCAGGGCCGATACCACCAGCCCGCCAAGCACGACGACGCGGGTACCGTAACGGTCAGCGAAGACACCCCATGCGAACTGGCCTACGGCATAGGCGGCCAGATAAAGCGCGTCGAGGTTGGCCATGGCCGCTTTGTCGAGCATAAAGCTGGGGTCTTCGGCGATGCCCAGCTTGGCCACCGAAAAGGCCTTGCGGGTGAAATAGAACGCGGCATAGGCCAGCCACGTGATGATGAATATCTGAACGCGCCAGTGTCGAAGGGATTTCCAGTCATGGCGGGCGTTCTCAGGACTCTTGTACATGTTGTTGTCCTCTGTTGATTACCGCGACGTAGGCCTGGCACCCCTGCTCTGCTCGATCAAGGCGCCTGCCGGTAGGTATCCGGAACTTGCGAACCTGATCTTATATCCTGGTCTAGACCAAGACTTGACCCTGCACGGACGTGTTCAACGTGCAAAGTCAATTTTCAGTTCAGCAGTCTTCGCTACGCCACTGCCGCGGGCTTACGCCAAACCAGCGGCGAAAAGCCCGGGAGAACGCACTGGTCTCGGAGTATCCGAGCAAACCCGCCAGGTCAGACACCGGCCGTTTGGGCTGTCGCAGGTAGTGCACCGCCAGATCCCGGCGGACCCTTTCGACCAACTGGCTGAAGCTCAAGCCTGCCTCGCGCAAGTGGCGCTGCAGCCCAGCCGGACTGAGCTCCAGTGCCTGCGCGATCCTCTCCAGGCAAGGCTCTCCACAGCTCAGGGCAAGGCGCACCTGAGCGTCCGCCTCATCCAGCAGGTTGCGCCGCTGATCGTGCGCGCCCAGGCGCTGGAGCACGTCCTGGACCAGAAACAGCAAATTGGCATCGCGCTCTGGCATCAGCTGATCTTTCAGGTCAGCCTTGGGGACGAGCATCGAGTTGCAACCGCGACCAAAATAGACAGGCGCGCCGAACGCCTGCTGATGCACTTGCCAGTCCTGTGGGCGAGCGTGCTCGAAGCTGACCGCGAACGGCGCCCAGTCCTTGCCCAGCACGTGGCGTATCAGGTTAAGCGCCATGCCCATGGTCAGTTCGGCATCCTGCCGACGCACCAGAATGGCGCTGTGCCGCACCTGGTAATCGAAGCGATAACACTCGCCGCAGTCGACCAGCCGTACCAAGGTATCGTGCTGGTGGTAAGGAAACGCCGCCGCGAAATTGCGCAGGGCGTCCTCCAGCACATTGGATAACAACCCGACATAGCCCAGCAGCCCTAGGGCTTGGGGCTGAAACTGCAGACCGTAGTGCAAACCGAAGTTATCGCAGTGCGACTGGCGGGCCGCCTCTTCCAGCACCTGGCAGTAATTGGTGAGCGGCAGGCTCAGCGTGGGTTGGCGCAGGCTTTCGGGATTGACCCCGGCCCGTCCCAGTATCAGGTCAATATCGCCTCCGACGCCTGTGACGAACCCCTCCAGCCCACTGGCAGCAGCCGACAGGACGCCGAGGTTGCCCGCAACTGGCGGGACGGTGCAGCAGAGCAGTGGAGAATGCATGGTCTAGTCCAGTTGAGGTTCGGTGTCTGAGCAATGCAAACACCATGCCCTGCCTTCCCTCCTCAAAAAGGCGCCTTGCAGCCAGAACGCGGCAACGGAACTGGGGTATAGGGTAACATCGCGTAACAATCAGCCACGCGACTGCAGAGAACGCCAAGACAGTCCCGTATGGATGCATTCGATACGCCGCTGTGCCGCCGGCATTGGAAACTGGCCTTGCTTGAACACCTGCGTGGTACTGGTCTAGACCTGTTGGCGAGCTTTCATGTTTTTAGGGGCGTCATGGAAATACCCGCCTCTGCACCAACCCTCAAACAAGCCCGCCAAAACGCCGGTAGAAGCCCTCGTTCACATCCGGCAAAGGCCCATCAGCCGTTTCCAGCGCGCTATTCAGCCATTCTTCTGCCTTGGCAAACACCAGGCGATAGAGGTTACGGCACAACTGTCGCGCGGCCCTTCCCTCCCAATCCCCCGGCAGTAGCTCGTCTGGCAGTTGCGGATCGCGCAGCAGCAGCCGGCGGTATTCGTGAATCAACAGCGTACGTGCCAGGAAGCAATCCTGGGCATCGAGCTGTTGCTGCTCTTTCAAGCCTTGCCATAGCGGCCTGAACAGCTGGATGAACTCGCTGTACTGCTGCCCCAGTTCGTCGATACGCCAGCTTTCTCGCACCTGGGCGCGCATGGCCTTGGATGCGAGCACCTCCTGGGTGTGGGTTTCGAAGACGATGCTGTCGTCACTGGCCTCCAGGTCGCGCAAGGTGGCGGCCAGGTCGGCGCGGTCTGCCCGTGGGCAGCCCAGCAGGTTCGGCGCCATCGCACCAAACCCCTGCCACTCCAGCTCCTCACGCAAAGCCTTGCGCTTGCCGGCCTCCAGTTGCGAAAGCAACACCAGCGTCCAGGCACCGTCCCAGGCTGGCTGGCTAGGGCTATATACCCGTTTGAAGGCTTTCTCGAACCGCCGGCGGCCCGTACCGGTCAGGCTGTAGTAGCTGCGCCGGCCAACCTTTTCGGCGGTGAGCCAGCCCTCCTTGGTAAGGCGGAAGATCGACGTGCGGATCAGGCGCTCGTTGATGCCGATTGGCTCCAGCAGGTTGATCAGGCTACCCAGCCAGACGGTTCCGCCGTGGGGCTCGATGGCATCGCCGTACAAGGTGATGATCAGCGAACTGGCGCGGATCGGCGTCTGTTCCTGGAAGCGGGTGATCAGATTGTTCAGTGGGGCGAGATTGCTCATGGGCGAACTGTGCGCGGATAAAGCACCGACTATACCTGCGCGGCGGGCCGCCTGGCCATTGCGTGAGGTAGCCAGGCTCATGCCGATGCCTGGCCTTTGGGCCTGACGCCAGTGTCTACCATGCGTGGGCGCTCGGGCTCGACCTCGGCCAATGGCGGGCATTCGACCATGCTGTTCATGCAGCGTTGCGCCAGGTGCTGGTACTCCGCCGTGCCGCGCTGCTTCCAGGCCAGTTCCTGTTCGGTCAGCGGGCGCTTGACCTGGGCTGGCGAACCCATCACCAGGCTTTGCGCTGCACATTCGAAGCCCGCCTTGACGAATGCCGTGGCTGCGACGATGCAGCGTGGTGCCACATGGGCGCCATCCATCACCACTGCGTTCATGCCGATCAAGGCGTCTTCACCCACCCGGCAGCCGTGCAGCACGGCACCATGCCCGACATGCCCGTTGCGTTCGACCACCGTGTCGCCACCCGGGAAGCCATGCATCACGCAGGTGTCCTGCAGGTTGGCGCCCTCCTCCAGCACGATACGGCCGAAATCCCCCCGCAGCGATGCCAGTGGGCCGACGTAGCAACGAGGGCCGACGATGACATCACCGATCAGTACGGCACTGGGGTGCACGTAGGCTGTCGGGTGAACCACCGGCGTCAGGCCGTCCAGTCGATAGCAAGGCATGGCAAAGCTCCTGAAATGATTTGAGATGCACATTGATCTTGTATCACAAAGTAATTGAGCGTCAATTGCCAGGCTTGTGTATCGCTTTTGCTGGCGTGATTGTACTCGCGCAAATTCACCGAAATTCGCTGAAAAGCAGATGAATAAGCGATTCATCTGAAGTAAAAGCCAATCTGTCTAAACCGCAATCAACACAAAAAGGGATACATGAAACAATTTTCAATGTTGCATTGTTGTATCGCGTGATGCATATACTGGTTCCACCTGGACGTGATCCCGCATCACGCCCCTGCAAACAATTCCAAGAAATGCCGGCCCCACGATGTGCCGTGCGTGCAGCAAGAGGAACCCGACATGCCGCGATATCTCGATGTGCAGGCGCCTGAACACGGCGTCCAGCTCATTACCCTGCAACGGCCCGAGGCACTCAACGCCCTGTGCACCGAGTTACTGGCAGAGCTGGCCGCTGCACTGGAAGCGGCCGGGCAAGACGAGCAGACCCGCGCGGTGGTCATCACCGGCAGCCGCAAGGCATTCGCTGCAGGCGCCGATATCCGCGAGATGGCCGAGCGCGACCTGGTCGGCATCCTCAACGACCCCCGTGTGGCCCACTGGCAAAGCATCGCCGCTTTCGCCAAGCCGCTGATCGCCGCCGTCAATGGCTACGCCTTGGGTGGCGGCTGCGAACTGGTGATGTGCGCCGACATCGTCATCGCCGGCAGCGACGCTCGTTTCGGCCAGCCGGAAATCAACCTCGGCATTATCCCCGGCGCCGGTGGCACCCAGCGCCTGCTGCGGGCCGTAGGCAAGCCGCTGGCCATGCAAATGGTGCTGACCGGCGAGGCCATCAGCGCCCGGCATGCCTTGCAGGCCGGCCTGGTCAGCGAAATCACCCAGCCGGAACTCACCGTAGAACGCGCCCTGCACGTCGCCCGCAGCATTGCCGCCAAGGCCCCGCTGGCTGTGCGCCTGGCCAAGGAAGCGCTGCTCAAGGCCGGCGATACCGACCTGGCCAGCGGGCTGCGCTTCGAACGCCATGCCTTCACCTTGCTGGCCGGCACTGCCGACCGCGACGAGGGCATTCGTGCCTTCCAGGAAAAACGCCAGGCCCGCTTCCAAGGCCGCTGATCATCTTTCCCTCGACTGACGGAGCGAGTCTGTCATGACTTTCCAGCACATCCTGTTTTCCATCGAGGACGGCGTCGCCCTCCTTTCGTTGAATCGCCCCGAACAGCTGAACAGCTTCAATACCGCCATGCACCTGGAAGTGCGCGAAGCGCTCAAGCAAGTGCGCCAGAGCAGCGAAGCGCGGGTGTTGTTGCTGACTGCCGAAGGCCGTGGTTTCTGCGCCGGCCAGGACCTGTCCGATCGCAACGTCGCGCCAGGCGCCGAGATGCCGGACCTGGGCGAATCGATCGACACGTTCTACAACCCGCTGGTGCGCACCCTGCGCGACCTGCCGCTGCCGGTGATCTGCGCAGTCAACGGCGTGGCTGCCGGCGCCGGTGCCAACATCCCGTTGGCCTGCGACCTGGTGCTGGCCGCCCGCTCGGCCAGCTTCATCCAGGCCTTCTGCAAGATCGGCCTGGTACCGGACTCCGGCGGTACCTGGCTGCTGCCGCGCCTGGTCGGCATGGCGCGGGCCAAGGCCCTGGCCATGCTGGGCGAGCGCCTGGGCGCCGAACAGGCCCAGCAATGGGGGCTGATCCACCGCGTGGTGGACGATGCCGCACTACGCGACGAGGCCCTCGCCCTCGCCCGCCAGCTCGCCACCCAGCCCACTTACGGCCTGGCCCTGATCAAGCGCAGCCTCAACGCCAGTTTCGACAACGGTTTCGATGAGCAGCTGGAGCTGGAACGCGACCTGCAGCGCCTGGCCGGGCGCAGCGAGGACTACCGCGAAGGCGTGAGTGCCTTCATGAACAAGCGCACACCGGCATTCAAGGGGCGTTGATCATGAGCGCACTCGCAAGCAATGCGCAGGTGGCGGTGATCGGTGCGGGCGCCATGGGGGCAGGCATCGCCCAGGTTGCGGCACAGGCCGGCCACCCGGTAAAGCTCTACGACAACCGCCCGGGCGCTGCAGCCCAGGCGGTGGCCGGTATTGACCGGCAACTTGCCCGCCTGGTGGAAAAAGGCAAGTTGCAGGCCGCCGAGCGGGAAGCGATCAGCGCCCGGCTATGCCCGGTGGACGCTCTGGAAGCCTTGGCCGATGCCCGCCTGGTGATCGAGGCCATCATCGAGAAACTGCAGGTCAAGCAGGCGCTGTTCAGCCAGCTGGAAACCTTGTGCGCCGCCGGCTGCATCCTCGCCAGCAACACCTCGTCGCTGTCCATCACCAGCCTGGCTGCCGGGCTGCAACGCCCGCAGCAGGTGGTTGGCATGCACTTCTTCAACCCGGCACCGCTGATGGCCCTGGTCGAAGTGGTCTCAGGCCTGGCCACCGCCCCGGCCGTTGCCGCGTGCATTCACGCCACCGCCCAGGCCTGGGGCAAGCAGCCGGTGTACACGCGCTCCACGCCGGGTTTCATCGTCAACCGCGTGGCACGGCCGTTCTACGCTGAAAGCCTGCGCCTGCTGCAGGAGGGCGCAGCCGATTGCGCCAGCCTCGATGCGCTGCTGCGTGATGCCGGTGGTTTCCGCATGGGCGCGTTCGAGCTCACCGACCTGATCGGCCACGATGTCAATTACGCCGTCACCTGCTCGGTCTTCGATGCTTTCTATGGTGACTTCCGCTTCCAGCCTTCGCTGGTGCAAAAAGAGCTGGTGGACGCGGGCCGTCTCGGGCGCAAGACCGGCCAAGGTTTCTATAGCTATGCCGAAGGCGCCGAACGCCCGCAACCAGCCGAACTGCATGGCGCCGCCATCGTGGATGCCTGCGTCGTCGAAGGCGACCTGGGGGTGATGCAGCCGCTGGTCCAGCGCCTGCGCCAAAGCGGCGTCGCTGTCACCCAGCGCGCCGGCAGCGGCCTGATCCAGGTGGGCGATGCCACCCTGGCGCTGTCCGATGGCCGCCTGGCCAGCCAGCGCGCCCGGGAAGATGGCCTGCGCAACCTGGTGCTGCTCGACCTGGCCCTGGACTATAGCACCGCCACCCGCCTCGCCATCAGCTGGTCGGCCGACACCAGCGACAACGCCCGCGACCAGGCGGTGGCCTTGCTGCGGCGTGCCGGCCTGAAGGTAACCGCAGTCGCCGACCTGCCCGGCCTGGTGGTGCTGCGTACCGTGGCGATGCTCGCCAACGAGGCCGCCGATGCGGTGCTGCAAGGCGTCGGCAGCGCCGCCGACATCGACTTGGCCATGCGTGCCGGCGTCAATTACCCCTGCGGCCCGCTGGCCTGGGCCGCGAACATCGGCATCGCCCACACCCTGCGCGTGCTCGACAACCTGCAGCGCAGCTACGGCGAGAGCCGCTACCGCCCTTCCCTGCTGTTACGCCGCTGCGAAGCCAAAGGAGGCACCCTGCATGACTGAAGTCGAACTGGCACAAGCCTGTGCCGAGGCCATGTACGCCCGCGACCAGGCCACCCAGGGCCTGGGCATCCGCCTGCTGGAAGCCGGCCCGGGCCAGGCATGCCTGCGCATGCCGGTACGCGCCGACATGATCCAGGGCCATGGCACCTGCCATGGCGGCTTCCTGTTCGCCCTGGCCGACTCGGCGTTTGCCTTTGCCTGCAACAGTTACGACCAGGCCACCGTCGCCCTGGGCTGCAGCATCGACTACCTGTCCCCGGCGCTGCGCGATGACGTGCTTACCGCCCGTGCCAGCGAGGTCAGCCGCAAGGGCCGCACCGGCCTGTACGAGGTCCGCATCGAGAACCAGCGCGGTGAGCTGGTGGCGATGTTCCATGGCAAATCCTACAAAGTGCGCGGCACCGTGCTGGCGCAGGAGACGCAAGATGACTGAACACACCCTGGCCGATGCCTTGATCATCGACGCCGTGCGCACCCCCATCGGCCGTTATGCCGGGGCCTTGAGCGGCGTGCGCGCCGATGACCTGGCCGCCATCCCGCTCAAGGCACTGATCCAGCGTCACCCCGAACTGGACTGGAAAGCCATCGACGACGTCATCCTCGGCTGCGCCAACCAGGCGGGCGAGGACAACCGCAACGTGGCGCACATGGCCAGCTTGCTGGCCGGGCTGCCGATCGAAGTGCCGGGCACCACCATCAACCGCCTGTGCGGCTCCGGCCTGGATGCCATCGGCAATGCGGCCCGCGCCCTGCGCTGCGGCGAGGCCGGGCTGATGCTGGCCGGTGGCGTGGAGTCGATGTCACGCGCGCCGTTCGTCATGGGCAAGTCGGAGCAGGCATTCGGCCGCGCAGCCGAGCTGTTCGACACCACCATCGGCTGGCGTTTCGTCAACCCGCTGATGAAGGCGGCCTTCGGTACCGATTCGATGCCGGAAACGGCCGAGAACGTTGCCGAACAGTTCGGTATTTCCCGCGCCGACCAGGACGCCTTCGCCCTGCGCAGCCAGCACAAGGCCGCTGCCGCCCAGGCCCGCGGGCGCCTGGCACGGGAAATCGTGCCGGTCGAGATCCCGCAGCGCAAAGGCCCGGCCAAAGTGGTCGAGCACGACGAACATCCCCGCGGCGACACCACCCTGGAGCAACTGGCCAGGCTCGGCACCCCGTTCCGCGAGGGCGGCAGCGTCACCGCCGGCAATGCTTCCGGGGTCAACGACGGTGCCTGTGCCCTGCTGCTGGCCAGCAGCGCCGCTGCCCGCCGCCATGGCCTGAAGGCCCGCGGCCGCATCGTCGGCATGGCGGTGGCCGGGGTCGAACCACGGTTGATGGGTATCGGCCCGGTGCCGGCTACCCGCAAGGTGCTGGCGCTTACCGGGCTGTCGCTGGCCGACATGGACGTCATCGAACTCAACGAGGCCTTTGCCGCCCAGGGCCTCGCGGTATTGCGCGAGCTAGGCCTGGCCGACGACGACAAGCGGGTCAACCGCAACGGCGGTGCCATCGCCCTCGGCCACCCGCTGGGCATGAGCGGTGCACGCCTGGTCACCACCGCGTTGCACGAGCTGGAAGAAACCGCCGGACGCTACGCCCTGTGCACCATGTGCATCGGCGTTGGCCAGGGCATCGCGATGGTCATCGAACGCCTCTGA
This sequence comes from Pseudomonas sp. p21, assembly GCF_001642705.1. Classification (NCBI taxonomy): domain Bacteria; kingdom Pseudomonadati; phylum Pseudomonadota; class Gammaproteobacteria; order Pseudomonadales; family Pseudomonadaceae; genus Pseudomonas; species Pseudomonas sp. p21. The sequence goes on along the minus strand of NZ_LWBV01000009.1, from coordinate 40,646 downwards.
GCGGTTCAGACCATCGGCTTGTTACCGAACCGAACGCAGCCGTATATGCTGCGCTCATGACACTCACCACGCGGCCTGCAACCGGTACCGCGCGGCGTACAAGAACAATTCGAGTGAAGCCATGAACATGTACCATGATGCCGATCGTGCCCTGTTGGACCCGATGGAAACCGCCAGTGTCGACGCCCTGCGCCAGCACCAGCTGGAACGCCTGCGCTGGAGCCTGAAGCACGCCTATGACAACGTGCCGCTGTATCGCCAGCGCTTTGCCGAGTGCGGCGCCCACCCCGACGACCTCAAGTGCCTCGAAGACCTGGCGAAGTTCCCTTTCACCGGCAAGAACGACCTGCGCGACAACTACCCCTACGGCATGTTCGCCGTGCCCCAGCAGGAGGTGGTGCGCCTGCACGCCTCCAGCGGCACCACCGGCAAGCCGACGGTGGTCGGCTACACCCAGAACGACATAGACACCTGGGCCAATGTGGTCGCCCGCTCGATCCGCGCCGCGGGTGGGCGCAAGGGTGACAAGGTGCATGTTTCCTACGGCTACGGCCTGTTCACCGGCGGGCTTGGCGCGCATTACGGTGCCGAGCGCCTGGGCTGCACGGTGATCCCCATGTCCGGTGGCCAGACCGAGAAGCAGGTGCAGCTGATTCGCGACTTCCAGCCCGACATCATCATGGTCACCCCCTCCTACATGCTCAACCTGGCCGACGAGATCGAGCGCCAGGGCATCGACCCGCACGACCTCAAGCTGCGCCTGGGCATATTCGGCGCCGAGCCATGGACCGATGAGCTGCGCCGCTCGATCGAGCAACGGCTGGGTATCGATGCCCTCGACATTTATGGCCTGTCGGAAATCATGGGGCCTGGGGTGGCGATGGAGTGCATCGAAACCAAGGATGGCCCGACCATCTGGGAGGACCATTTCTACCCCGAGATCATCGACCCGGTCAGCGGCGAGGTGCTGCCGGACGGCCAGCTGGGCGAACTGGTGTTCACCTCGCTGAGCAAGGAAGCGCTGCCAATGGTGCGCTACCGCACCCGCGACCTGACCCGGCTGTTGCCCGGCACCGCCCGGCCGATGCGCCGGATCGGCAAGATCACCGGCCGCAGCGATGACATGCTGATCATTCGCGGGGTCAACGTGTTCCCGACCCAGATCGAGGAACAGGTGCTTAAAATAAAACAGCTTTCAGAGCTTTATGAGATTCATCTGTATCGTAATGGTAACCTGGACAGTGTCGAGGTGCATGTGGAGTTGCGTGCGGAGTGCCAGCACCTTGATGAGGGCCAGCGCAAGCTGTTGACCGCGGAGCTGACCAAGCAGATCAAGACCTATATCGGCATCAGCACCCAGGTACGCCTGCAGCCCTGCGGCACGCTCAAGCGCTCCGAGGGCAAGGCTTGCCACGTGTTCGACAAACGGTTGGCCAGCTGATTCATTCGGCTGCCTTTTCGGCCCCGGCATCGTCCGGGGCTTTTTTTTGCCTGTGAGCAGGCCTGCGCGGTCCCTGTGGGAGCGGGCAAGCCCGCGAATAGGCCGGAATGTGATACACAAATCTCATTTGATACACACAAATGTGTTTGACGTTATGTTTTGTATCGCTTACAAATGACTCATGCCTTAGCAGGAGTCGGAACACATGTACGCACAGCTAGTGGAAACCGGAGTAAAGCGCGTCAAGTCGCTGGAAGAGATGTCGCCCGAGGAGCGCAACTTCCAGGAAAAGATCGACGCCGAAATCAAGATCGAAGCCAAGAACTGGATGCCCGAGGCCTACCGCCAGACCCTGATCCGGCAGATCTCCCAGCACGCCCACTCGGAAATCGTCGGCATGCTGCCCGAAGGCAACTGGGTCACCCGCGCCCCTAGCCTCAAGCGCAAGCTGCAGCTGATGGCCAAGATCCAGGACGAAGCCGGCCACGGCCTGTACCTGTACAGCGCCATGGAAACCCTGGGCGCCGACCGTGACGAAGAGATCGCCAAGCTGCACAGCGGCAAGGCCAAGTACTCGAGCATCTTCAACTACCCCACCCTCAGCTGGGCCGACATGGGCGCAGTAGGCTGGCTGGTGGATGGCGCTGCCATCGTCAACCAGGTGGTGCTGCAGCGCACCTCCTACGGCCCGTACTCACGCGCGATGATCCGCATCTGCAAGGAAGAGAGCTTCCACCAGCGCCAGGGCTACGAAATCCTCCTGACCATGATGCGCCACGGCACCCAGGCCCAGCGGGACATGGTCCAGGACGCGATCAACCGCCTGTGGTGGCCGGCGCTGATGATGTTCGGCCCCAGCGACGAGCATTCCCCGAACAGCGCCCAGTCCATGGCCTGGAAGATCAAGCGCCAGACCAACGATGAACTGCGCCAGCGCTTCATCGACCAGACCGTGCCGCAGCTCGAACTGCTCGGCTGCACCGCCCCCGACCCCGAACTGAAGTGGAACGCCGAGCGCGGCCACTACGACTTCGGCGAAATCCAGTGGGACGAGTTCTACGAAGTGATCAAGGGCAATGGCCCGTGCAACCAGGAGCGTGTCGCCACCCGGCGCAAGGCCATCGAGGACGGCGCCTGGGTACGCGAGGCCGCCGTGGCCTACGCGCGCAAGCAACAGAACAAGAACGCCGCCTGAGCGGCGAATGATGCGGAGATCGAAAATGTCTGTCTGGACCCTCTACGAAGTGTTCGTGCGCAGCAAGCACGGCCTTAACCACAAGCATGTCGGCAGCGTGCACGCCGCCGATGCCGCCATGGCCATCGAAAACGCCCGCGAGCTGTACACCCGCCGCAGCGAAGGCGTGAGCCTGTGGGTGGTGCCCTCGGCACTGATCACCGCCTCTTCCCCCGACGAGAAAGACCCGCTGTTCGCCCCGGCGGACGACAAGGTCTACCGCCATGCCAGCTTCTACGCGCTGCCCGACGAAGTCGGACACATGTGAGGTTGACCATGCACAACGAAACCCTTATCCCCTACCTGCTGCTGCTCGGCGACAGTGCCCTGGTGCAGGGCCAGCGCCTTTGCGAATGGTGTGGCCGCGCACCGGCCATCGAAGAAGAGCTGGCCCTGATGAACGTCGGCCTCGACCTGGTCGGCCAGGCGCGCAACTGGCTGGAGTACGCCGCCGAGCTGCTCAATGACGGCCGTGACGCCGACGCCCTGGCCTTCCGCCGTGACGAGCGGGCCTATCGCAACCTGCTGCTGGTCGAGCAGCCCAACGGCGATTTCGCCGTGACCATGACCAAGCAGTTTTTCTATGACGCCTGGCATTTAGCCATGCTTCAGGGCCTGGTCGGCTCGAACGACGAGCGTATTGCCGGTATCGCCGCCAAGGCCCTGAAGGAAGTCACCTACCACCTGCGTCGCTCCAGCGAGTGGGTGCAACGCCTGGGCGGTGGCACCGAAGAAAGCCGCCAACGCATGCTCGCGGCCATCCCGACACTATGGCGCTTCACCGTCGAGTTGGCCGCCGGCAGCGACAATGAAGCGCACCTGGCGCAAGCGGGTGTCGCCGCCGACCCGGCTGCTATCGGCGCTGCCTGGCTCAAGCAGGTTGGCGAGACGTTCTCTTCGGTCGAACTGCCGCTGCCCAAGGCCGCCAGCCACTTTTACCTGGACGGTCGCAAAGGCCTGCACACCGAGCACCTCGGCCTGCTGCTGGCCGAGATGCAGTTCCTGCCGAGAGCGTACCCCGATGCAACCTGGTGAGCTGATTACCGGCAGCCGTGGCGCCCGCGCGCAACAAAGCGACGACCTGGCCCGGGCCTGGGCGGTACTGGCCCAGGTCATGGACCCGGAAGTGCCTGTGGTCAGCGTGGTCGACCTGGGGATCGTCCGTGACCTCGGCTGGCGCGCCGGCCACCTGCACCTGGTGGTCACGCCGACCTACTCAGGCTGCCCGGCCACCGAGGTGATCGAGGGTGATATCCGCCAGGCGCTGGAGCAGGCCGGTTTTCCCGCGCCAGCCCTTGAGCGCCGGCTGACCCCGGCCTGGAGCACTGACTGGATCAGCGAACTGGGCCGCGAGCGCCTGCGCGCCTATGGCATCGCCCCGCCACAGGGCAGCGCCAGCAAGCGCAGCCTGCTCGGCGAGGCGCCCCAGGTGTGCTGCCCGCAGTGCGGCAGCGCCCATACCGAATTGCTCAGCCAGTTCGGCTCCACCGCGTGCAAGGCGCTGTACCGCTGCCGCGAGTGCCTGGAGCCGTTCGACTATTTCAAATGCATTTGAGCCGTGGAGAACGCCATGAGCCAGTTTCACAGCCTGACCGTCAAGCAAGTGCGCAACGAGACCCGCGATGCGGTGTCGATTGCCTTCGACGTGCCCGAGCACCTGCAGGCGCAGTTCCGTTTTACCCAGGGCCAGTACCTGGTCATGCGTACCCGGCTGGACAACGAAGAGGTCCGCCGATCTTACTCCATCTGCAGCGCCGTGCAGGACGGCGAGCTGCGTGTGGCGGTAAAGCGGGTGCCCGGCGGGCGCTTCTCGGCATTTGCCAATGACGTGCTGAAGGCCGGCCAGCAGCTGGAAGTGATGCCGCCGTCGGGCAGCTTCTTCGTGCCGTTGGACCCGGCCCGCCAGGGCAACTATCTGGGCGTAGCTGCCGGCAGCGGCATTACCCCGATCCTGTCGATCATCACCACTACCTTGGCCAGCGAGCCACACAGCCGCTTCACCCTGCTGTACGGCAACCGCTCAAGCTCCGGCGCACTGTTCCGCGACAAGCTGGAAGACCTGAAGAACCGTTACCTCGACCGCCTGAACCTGATTTTCGTGTTCAGCCGCGAGCAGCAGGATGTCGACCTTTACAACGGCCGCATCGACGCCGACAAGTGCGGCCAGTTGTTCTCGCGCTGGATGGACGTTGCCAGCCTGGATGCTGCGTTCATCTGCGGCCCGCAGGCGATGACCGAGACGGTGCGCGACAGCCTGCGGGCCAATGGCCTGGCCAAGGAACGCATCCATTTCGAGCTGTTCGCCGCCGCCGGCAGCGAAGCCCGTCGTGAAGCCCGCGAGGCGGCGCGCCAGGTGGACTCGGCGCTCAGCCACATCACCGTGATCAGCGACGGCCGCGCCCTCACCTTCGACCTGCCACGCAACACCCGGAACGTGCTGGACGCCGGCAATGCCATCGGCGCCGAGCTGCCGTATTCGTGCAAGGCCGGCGTGTGCTCGACCTGCAAGTGCCGGGTCATCGAGGGTGAAGTGGAGATGGACAGCAACCATGCCCTGGAGGACTACGAAGTGGCGGCCGGGTATGTGCTGTCGTGCCAGACCTACCCGGTGAGCGACAAGGTAGTGCTCGATTTCGACCAGCTCTGAAACCGAGCCGACTGCTTCGCGGGCGCGCCCGCTCCTACAGGGATAGCACAAGTCTCAAGCACACCGCAGCACCTGTGGGAGCGGGCATGCCCGCGAAGAGGCCCTAAGCAACACCGCAACACCCGCGTGACCTCAACAAAACAATTACAACACCCAGAGATCGCAACCCATGACACCCGAACGCATCGAAAGCATCGTCAACCACCCCGACTTCCAGCACCTGGTGCAGCGCAAACGCCGCCTCAACGGCAGCCTGACCCTGGCCATGCTGGTGATCTACTACGGCTTCGTCCTGCTGGTGGCGTTTTCCCCCAGCACCCTCGGCCAGTCCCTCAGCGGTGGCGTGACCACCGTCGGCATGCTGGTGGGCGTGCTGATGGTGCTGCTGTCCTTCGCCCTGACCGGCATCTACGTGCACCGTGCCAACAACGTGCTCGACCCGCTCAACGACAAGGTCAAGCAGGAGTGCGCACAATGAACTGGACCGCCATCTCGATGTTCACGGTGTTCGTCTGCTTCACCCTGCTGGTCACCCGCTGGGCTGCCATGCGCACCCGCTCGGCCAGCGACTTCTACACCGCCGGTGGGGGCCTGACCGGCATGCAGAACGGCCTGGCGATCGCCGGCGACATGATCAGCGCCGCGTCGTTCCTGGGCATTTCGGCAATGATGTTCATGAACGGTTACGACGGCCTGCTGTATGCCCTTGGCGTACTGGCCGGCTGGCCGATCATCCTGTTCCTGATCGCCGAACGCCTGCGTAACCTGGGCAAGTACACCTTTGCCGACGTGGTCAGCTACCGCCTGGCGCAAACCCCGGTGCGGCTGACCTCGGCCTTCGGCACCCTGGTGGTGGCGCTGATGTACCTGGTGGCGCAGATGGTCGGTGCCGGCAAGCTGATCGAACTGCTGTTCGGCATCAGCTACCTGTACGCGGTGATGCTGGTCGGTGTTCTGATGGTCGCCTACGTCACCTTCGGCGGCATGCTTGCCACCACCTGGGTGCAGATCATCAAGGCGGTGATGCTGCTGTCGGGTACCAGCTTCATGGCCTTCATGGTGCTCAAGCATTTCGGCTTCAGCACCGAGGCGATGTTCGCCAGCGCCGTGGCCGTACATGCCAAGGGCCAGGCAATCATGGCCCCGGGCGGCTTGCTGTCCAACCCGGTGGACGCCATTTCCCTGGGCCTGGGCATGATGTTCGGTACCGCTGGCCTGCCGCATATCCTGATGCGCTTCTTTACCGTCAGCGATGCCAAGGAAGCACGCAAGAGCGTGTTCTATGCCACCGGGTTCATTGGCTACTTCTACCTGCTGCTGATCGTCATCGGCTTTGGTGCCATCGTCATGGTCGGCACCGAGCCGTCCTACCGTGACGCCACCGGCGCGATCATCGGCGGCGGCAACATGGTCGCCGTGCACCTGGCCCAGGCGGTAGGTGGCAATCTGTTCCTCGGCTTTATCTCCGCCGTGGCCTTCGCCACCATCCTGGCCGTGGTCGCCGGCCTGGCGCTGTCCGGCGCATCGGCCGTTTCCCACGACCTGTATGCCTGCGTGGTGCGCCAGGGCAAGGCCAGCGAACAGGAAGAAATGCGCGTGTCGCGTATCGCCACCCTGTTGATCGGCCTGCTGGCGGTCATCCTCGGCCTGATGTTCGAATCGCAGAACATCGCCTTCCTCTCCGGCCTGGTGCTGGCTGTGGCCGCCTCGGTCAACTTCCCGGTGCTGCTGCTCTCGATGTTCTGGAAAGGCCTGACCACCCGCGGCGCGGTGTGCGGCAGCATGGCTGGCCTGGTCTCGGCGGTGCTGCTGGTGGTTCTGGGTCCGGCGGTGTGGGTCAACGTGCTGCATAACGAAAAGGCGCTGTTCCCCTATAGCAACCCGGCGCTGTTCTCCATGAGCCTGGCCTTCCTCGGCGCCTGGGTGTTCTCCGTCACCGACAGCTCCGAACGCGCCAATCAGGAACGTGGCCGCTACCTGGCCCAGTTCATCCGCTCCATGACCGGAATCGGCGCTGCCGGCGCCAGCAAGCACTGACTATCAGGGAAGAACAACCATGTCGGGTAAAACAACAACAATGAACCGCACACACTTCATTTCGGCCGCCTGGCTGGCCACCCTCGCCCTGCCGATGCCGGTCATGGCGGATTTCATCGGCGACAGCCATGCCCGGCTGGAGCTGCGCAACCACTACCTCAACCGCGACTTCCGCCAGAGCAACGCACCGCAGGCCAAGGCCGAGGAATGGGGTCAGGGCTTTACCGCCAAGCTGGAGTCGGGCTTCACCGAAGGCCCGGTCGGTTTTGGTGTCGACGCCATGGGCCAACTGGGCATCAAGCTCGACTCCAGCCGCGACCGCCGCAATACCGGCCTGCTGCCCTTCGGCCCGAACAGCCATGAACCGGTCGATGACTACAGCGAACTGGGCCTGACCGGCAAGGTGCGGGTGTCCAAGAGCACCCTGCGCCTGGGCACCTTGCAACCGATCCTGCCGGTGGTGGTGTACAACGACACCCGCCTGCTGGCCTCGACCTTCCAGGGCGGGCTGCTCACCAGTCAGGACCTGGCCGGCCTCACCTTCAACGCCGGCCGCCTGACCAAGGCCAACCTGCGTGATTCCTCGGGCCGCGACGACATCGGCTACGGCGCCGCCAGCAGCGACCACCTGGACTTCGGCGGTGGCAGCTACGCCATCACCCCGCAAACCAGCGTCAGCTACTACTACGCCAAGCTCGAGGACATCTACCGCCAGCAGTTCGTCGGCCTGATCGATACCCGTCCGCTGGGCGAAGGCCTGAGCCTGCGCACCGACCTGCGCTACTTCGATAGCCGCAACGACGGCGCCGAACGTGCCGGCAACATCGACAACCGCAACTTCAACGCCATGTTCACCCTCGGCGTACGGGCCCACAAGTTCACCGCCACCTGGCAGCAGATGTCCGGCGACAGTGCCTTCCCGTTCGTGAACGGCGGCGACCCGTTCACCGTCAACCTGGTCACCTACAACACCTTCACCCGCGCCGGGCTGGATTCGTGGCAGGTGCGCTACGACTACGACTTCGTTGCCATGGGCATCCCCGGCCTGAGCTTCATGACCCGCTACACCGATGGCCGCCACGCCGAAACCGCCACCGTCAGCAATGGCCGTGAGCGTGAGCGCGACACCGACATCACCTATGTCATCCAGAGCGGCCCGTTCAAGGACGTCAGCCTGCGCTGGCGCAACGTCACCTTCCGTTCCGGCAATGGCCTGACCAACGCCGTGGACGAAAACCGCCTGATCATCGGCTATACCGTGGCGCTGTGGTAACAGCGCCCCTCTACATTGGAGAACAGCATGTCTGCCGCCCCTACCCTGCAAAGCTTCATCGCCGGCCGCTGGCTTGGCCAGCAAGGCGCCCAGGCCCTGCGCAGCGCCCTGGACGGCCAGGTCCTGGGCTACACCCACGAAGAACGCCCGGATTTCGCCGAGGCCGTGGACTTTGCCCGCGCCCGTGGCCTGGCCGCGCTGATGGCCATGGACTTCCAGCAACGCGCCGCCCGCCTGAAGGCGCTGGCCCTGTACCTGGCCGAGCGCAAGGAACAGCTCTACGCGCTGTCCCATCACAGCGGCGCTACCCGTGCCGACAGCTGGATCGACATCGAAGGCGGCAACGCCACGCTGTTCTCCTATGCGGGCATTGGCAGCCGTGAGTTGCCGTCGGGCAACCTGGTGCACGAAGGCCCGGCCATCCCGCTGGGCAAGCAAGGCCATTTCGCCGGCAGCCACATCCTGGTGCCGCGCGCCGGCGTGGCGGTGCACATCAACGCCTTCAACTTCCCCATCTGGGGCATGCTGGAGAAGTTCGCCCCGACCTTCCTGGCCGGCATGCCGTGCATCGTCAAGCCGGCGACCTCGACCAGCTACCTGACCGAGGCCGTGGTACGCCTGATGAATGCATCCGGCCTGTTGCCCGAAGGCAGCCTGCAACTGGTGATCGGCAGCACCGGCGACCTGCTCGACCGCCTGCAAGGCCAGGATGTGGTGACCTTCACCGGTTCCGCCGACACCGCCGCCAAGTTGCGCGTCACGCCGAACCTGGTACGCAACTCGGTGCCGTTCACCGCCGAAGCCGATTCGCTGAACTGCGCCATCCTCGGCCCGGACGTGACCCCGGACAGCGAAGAGTTCGACCTGTACATCAAGGAGGTGGTCCGCGAAATGACCACCAAGGCCGGGCAGAAATGCACCGCCATCCGCCGGGCCATCGTACCGGCCAGGCACATCGACGCCGTTGCCACGCGCCTGCGCGAGCGTCTGAGCAAGGTGGTGGTCGGCGACCCGTCACTAGAAGGTGTGCGCATGGGCGCCCTGGCTTCCCACGACCAGCAGCACGATGTGGCCGAGCGGGTGCGCAGCCTGCTGCAGAGCTGCGACCAGCTGTTTGGCGCCAGCGATGGTTTTGCACCGCGTGGCGAGGGTGTGGCCGAGGGTGCGTTCTTTGCTCCGACCCTGCTGCAGGCCCGTGACCCGCATGCCGAAGGCGGTGCCCACGATATCGAAGCGTTCGGCCCGGTCAGCACCCTGATGGCCTATGACGACCTCGATGAAGCCCTGGCGCTGGCCGCGCGTGGCAAAGGCAGCCTGGTGGCGACCCTGGTCACCGCCGACCGCAGCGTAGCGGCCAAGGCCATCCCGGTGGCCGCTGCCTGGCATGGCCGCCTGCTGGTACTCGACAGCGAGGCGGCCAAGGAATCCACGGGGCATGGCTCGCCATTGCCGCAACTCAAGCACGGCGGCCCGGGCCGCGCTGGTGGTGGTGAGGAGCTGGGTGGCCTGCGTGCGGTCAAGCATTACCTGCAACGCGCTGCGGTACAGGGGTCGCCGAGCATGCTCACGGCAGTAACCGGCGAATATGTGCGCGGTGGCGAAGTGATCGAAACCGAAGTACACCCGTTCCGCCGCTATTTCGAGCAACTGCGCATCGGCGAGTCTCTGCTCACCCACCGCCGTACCGTGACCGAAGCCGATCTGGTCAACTTCGGCTGCCTGTCGGGTGACCATTTCTACATGCACTTCGACGAGATCGCCGCCAAGCAATCGCAGTTCGGCAAGCGCATCGCCCACGGCTACTTCGTGTTGTCGGCCGCGGCCGGGCTGTTCGTCTCCCCAGGTGCAGGCCCGGTTCTGGCCAACTACGGCCTGGATACCCTGCGCTTCATCAACCCGGTGGGCATCGGCGACACCATCCAGGCGCGTCTGACCTGCAAGCGCAAGATCGACCAAGGCAAGACCAGCCCGTTGGGCCAGCCCCAGGGCGTGGTGGCGTGGGATGTGGAGGTGACCAACCAGCTGGGTGAGCTGGTCGCCAGCTACGACATCCTCACCCTGGTGCTGAAAATGCCCTGACGCGGCCGTTGGTCAGGGGCGGTCGGCATTCAACCGACCTCACCTGGCCGTTGCCACTCCCACAGGGGCCGCGCAAGGTCGTGCAGTTCGGGGAATCACATTGTCGCCGCTGGCCCCCCCGTCGACTGGTTCGGCTTGCTCCCCGACACACGCCAGCTCACTGCGGTAATCCCGTAGCGCTCTGCCATTGGCCTGCTGACTTTCCTGATCTTCTCCCGGCCGAACTTGGGAATGATGCCGATGCCCGCATCGCAACTTGCCCAATGCCAGGCCTCGGCATTGTCCAGCTGCTCCAGACGGATGATGAAACTGCGCGGCTGGCCATGCAGTTGGTAATCGATGATGTATAGCTGTGGGCTAGGCATCGCAGGGGCCTCCTCTTCTCCATGGATGACACCCTGATTGATCGGGGTATGCGCAGAAAATTCAAAAAATCACTGGTGGCGCCCTTTACCGTGGCTGTTCTGCCCACCCTTGCGGCCGGCGTCCGAAGCCCGCTGGCGGTCATTGGCAAAATTGCCGCCAGAAACCTGCCCACCCTTGTGCCCGGCGCGGGAAGCCCGTTCCCGGTCGTTGGCGAAGTTGCCTGGGTTGGTTTCCTTGTTGCCGCCACGGTGGCTGGTGCGTTCTTGGTCCTGCGCCATGTTGTTCTCCTTGCGATGGTTTGGCGGGACGCATGGATCTGCGCCTTACCTTGGTTCCGAACACTCGAGCGCTGGCTCTGCTCAATGGTTTTGCCATCAGCCGACATGTGGCACGAAACACACGCGGGCAAAATATTGGTGCCACTTCGCGGGCTTGCCCGCTCCTACAGGACTTCACCGCTCTTAGGCATGTGCTGAACCTGTGGGAGCGGGCAAGCCCGCGAAGAGGCCAGCACAGGCAACCGCTAGGCATGCACACTCCAATGGCATGCCTCCAGCTCAATCGGCATCTCGTCAATGGCATGGATCATCCCGTTCTCCAAGGCCTCCCGTGGCCCGAGTATGCGCGGGTAGGCCATCAGATACCGCGGCACATCCAGCACTTCGGCCGCCCCCTCGGTCCGCTCGGCGACGATCTGTGCATACAACCGCAGGTCATAGTCCAGGCTCATCGCATATTCGGCCATGCGTGAATGGTCCACCGAGCCATGCAAAGTCCAGTGGAACGGATGGAACAGGAACTTGCTGTAACTGCATGCCGTGCGCCGTTCCCCGGCCAGGAACAGGATGTTGCCCATGGATTCCACCGTGCCCAGGTTGTGGGTATGCACCTCGACCGGTAATGCCCGCAGAAAGTTGTACAAGGTAAACCCGTAACTGCACTCGCCGCCCATGGTGGCGATGTTCAATTGCAGAACCTCGGCGCCCTGCTGCAACGCCCGCGAACAGGTGTTGATCAGGTTGCCACAGGTGGATGAATTGATCGGCCCGGTGAAGTGGACGATATGTCTGGCCATGCTTGCCTCCAGGGTTGGCAGGTCATTCCTTGGTCTTCTGCGCATCCTCACCCTGCCCGGCCATCTGCCGGTACTGCTTGCGCAAGGCATGCAACTCGGACGGGTCCATGTCTTCAAGGTCCAGCAGCGCCTTGTGCGCCCGTTGCGTGGTGCGCAGCAGTTCGTCGATCTTGATGTGCAGTTCGTCGTTGTCGCGGTTCTGGGTGTTCTGGATCAGGAACACCATGAGGAAGGTGATGATGGTGGTCGAGGTGTTGATCACCAGCTGCCAGGTGTCGTTGAAGCCGAACAACGGCCCGGTTACTGCCCAGCTCAGGATCAGCAGGCAGGCGATGCCAAAGGTCAGCGGGCGGCCGGCCCGGTTGGCCAGCCACTGGGAGAAACGGTCGAATTTCATCCTGGCGCCCTTCCTCGTAGCAGGTATGCGGTGGAAACGTCGCGGGCTGCAAAGTTCAACGCGGTATGGCCTTTTCCGTTGGTCAACCGTGCTGAACCCTGGCCGCTGTTCACCAGTCGCACCTTCAGAGTGACCGAACAAGGACCCGGCTATGAGGAAGGCAGCGTGAGCGATATCCGCATCGGCATCTCCGGTTGGCGCTATGGCCCCTGGCGCAAGGATTTCTACCCGAAGGGCCTGCCCCAGGACGACGAACTGGCGTTCGCTTCGCGGGCAGTAAACAGCATCGAGATCAACGGCTCGTTCTACAGCCTGCAAATGCCCGAACGCTACCAGGGCTGGCATGACGAAACGCCGACCGGCTTCGTATTCGCGGTCAAAGCCCCGCGTTACATCACCCATGTGCGCCGGCTCAAGGACATCGAGGAACCCCTGGCCAACTTCTTCGCTTCCGGGCCGCTGCTGCTCGGCAAGAAGCTAGGGCCATTCCTGTGGCAGTTTCCACCGAACATGAAGTTCGAGGAGGCCCGCTTCGCCCGTTTTCTCGAGCTGCTGCCGCACAGCCGCAAGGCCGCCCGCGAATGCGCGCTAGGGTGTGCGCAACGCCTGAGGGACAACGGTAGCACCGATATCAAGGGCAACGCACGGCTACGCCATGCCGTGGAAATTCGTAATGAAAGTTTTTTGTGCGAAACCTTCATCAAGCTCCTGCGCAAGCACCGGGTAGCGCTGGTGGTGGCCGATAGCGCCGGGAAATGGCCTTATGTCGAGGACCTTACCGCCGACTTCGTGTACATGCGCCTGCATGGCGATGTCGAGCTGTACAGCAGTGGCTATACCGCGCAGGCGTTGCGGCGCTGGAAGCAGCGTATCCAGCACTGGAGCCAGGGCCGCCAGGCCGAGGATGCCCGGTTGGTCGTGCCGGGGCCGCCGCCACGGCGCGCCACCCGAGACGTCTACTGCTATTTCGACAACGACCAGAAGGTTCATGCGCCTTATGACGCCCGGCGCCTGTTGCAGAAGCTGTCGCTGGACCATGAGCTGATGACCGAGCCTGGCGTGGTACCGGAGGTGGCGCTGTGAACAGGACCCTGCCTGCCCCGCACTGCATCATCGACAAAGTCACCGCCGTGCGCCGGCTGAATGTACTGACGCTGAACGTGCACAAGGGCTTCACCTTCTTCAACCGGCGCTTCATCCTGCCTGAACTGCGCGACGCCGTGCGCGACACTGGTGCCGACCTGGTGTTCTTGCAGGAAGTGCACGGCAGCCACCAGCAACATGCCCTGCGCCACCCGGCCTGGCCGGAAACGCCGCAATACGAGTTCCTGGCAGACCGCATGTGGCCGCAGTTCGCCTACGGCCGCAATGCCGTGTACCCCCATGGTGACCACGGCAACGCTTTGCTGTCGAAATTTCCCATCAACCGCTTCGACAACCTGGACGTCTCGGTGCAGGGCAACGAGCAGCGCGGCCTGCTGCACTGCCAACTGGAGGTGCCAGGCCATGACCAGGTGCATGCGGTGTGCGTGCACCTGGGCCTGCGCGAGGCGCACCGGCAACGCCAGGTGAGGTTGCTGCTGGACCTGCTCGACAGCCTGCCGCCCAAGGCGCCGGTGATCGTTGCCGGCGATTTCAATGATTGGCGGCTGAAGGCCGATACGGTGCTGAGCGAACACCTGGTAGAAGCCTTCGGCGAGCATTTCGGCACCCCGGCGCGCAGTTTCCCGGCGCGCTTGCCGCTGTTGCGCCTGGACCGCATCTACCTGCGCAACGCCATGCCCGGCTCCGCCCGGGTGCTGTCGAAGTACCCGTGGTCGCACCTCTCCGACCACGCCCCTTTGGCTGCGGAGATCAACCTGTGAACCGACCCTGGGTAGACGGCAACAGCGTGCAGTTGCTGATCAATGGCGAGCAATACTACCCCCGTGTGTTCGAGGCCATGGCCCACGCCCGGGAGGAAATCCTGCTGGAGACCTTCATCATCTTCGATGACAAGGTCGGCCAGCAGTTGCAGCAGGTACTGATCGATGCCGCCCGGCGCGGCGTGCGTGTCGAAGTGGCCGTGGATGGCTACGGTACGGCCGACCTGCCTGCGCCGTTCATTGCCGCCATGACCGATGCCGGGGTCAGTTTCCACGCCTTCGACCCGCAGCCGCGACTGGTGGGCATGCGCACCAACCTGTTCCGGCGCCTGCACCGCAAGATCGTGGTAGTCGATGGTGAGCGGGCATTCATCGGCGGCATCAACTACAGCGCCGACCACCTGGGCGACTTTGGTGCCATGGCCAAGCAGGATTATGCCGTCGAAGTCACCGGCCCGGTGGTGGCGCAAGTGCATGCCGCCAGCAAGCGCCTGATGTCGCCGGTGCTACAGCCGCCCAGCGCGGTGCGGCCGCTGACCGAGCCTGCCGGTACCAGCAGCGCCGTGCTGATCGAGCGCGACAACGGGCTGCGCAGTACCGATATCGAAGCCCACTACCTGCAGGCGTTTCGCAGTGCCCGGGAGCGCATCGTGGTCGCCAACGCCTATTTCTTCCCGGGCTACCGACTGATGCGCGAACTGCGCAATGCGTCCCGGCGTGGCGTGGAGGTGCAACTGATCCTGCAGGGTCAGCCGGACATGCGCTGGGTGCGGGCGTTGTCGCGGCTGCTGTACAACTACCTGCTGCGCGACGGTGTGGCCATTCTCGAATATTGCCAGCGGCCTTTGCACGGCAAGGTGGCGCTGGTGGACGACCAGTGGGCCACCGTCGGCTCCAGCAACCTGGACCCGTTGAGCCTGTCGTTCAACCTGGAAGCCAACCTGTTCATCCGTGATCGTGCCTTCAACCATCAACTCAACCAGCACCTGCAGGCGCTGGCCCGCGATCAATGCAAGCCGGTCACCCTGGAGCGCATGGTCCGTGGCTACTGGTGGCGGGCGCCGCTGATCTTCGTGTGTTTCCACGTGATCCGCCATTTCCCGCGGATTGCCGGCTGGTTCCCGGCGCACCGCCAGCGCTTGCGCTCGGTGCAGCCGGAGGCCGAGGCACAGGGTGACTATCACGAGGGCAAGACCTGATGGCGCGAAAACACTGGCAAACCTGGGGCAAACGGCTGTTTACCCTGGCATTCCTGATCCTGATCCCTGCGCTGCTGTACCTGCTCGCGCGCAACCTGGACTGGAACGAGGTGCGCCAGTCGTTGCTGGCCTACAAGCCCGGCACCCTGGCCATCGGCCTGGTGCTGGCCGGGTGCAGCTACCTGACATTCGCCGGTTACGACCTGCTGGCGCGGGCCTACACCGGCCATCACCTGCCGGCTCGCCAGGTTTTGCCGGTGGCTTTCGTGTGCTACGCCTTCAACCTCAATTTCACCACCTGGGTGGGTGGCGTTGCCTTGCGCTACCGGCTATACAGCCGCTTGGGTCTGGACACACCGACCATCACCCGCATCCTCACCCTGGGCTTGCTGACCAACTGGATGGGTTACATGCTGCTGGCCGGCATGGTGTTCGCCTTGCGCCTGGTCGAGCTACCCGCCAACTGGGCGGTGGGCGCCACCGGCCTGCAACTGATCGGCCTGGTATTGCTGGCGATTTCCGCAGGCTACCTGCTGGCCTGTGGTTTCGCCAAAAAGCGCACGTGGCGCTGGCGCGACCATGAGGTAACGCTGCCGTCGCTGCGCCTGGCGCTGTGCCAGGTCGTGCTGGGTGCCAGCAACTGGGCGCTGATGGCACTGCTGATCTTCTGGCTGCTGCCTGGCGAAGCCTTCTACCCGTCGATACTTGGCATCCTGCTGATCAGCTGCGTGGCCGGTGTGGTCGCGCATATCCCGGCCGGGCTGGGTGTGCTGGAAACGGTATTCCTGGCCCTGCTGCACGGGCAGCTGGCCCAGGGAGCGCTGGTGGCGGCCCTGCTGGGCTACCGTACGCTGTACTACCTGGTGCCGCTGTTGCTGGCGGTGCTTGTCTACCTGGTCCTGGAGAAACGCGCCAAGGCCATGCGCCGGCGCGACAAGCCCGCCTGAACCTGACAAGGGCCTGTGGCCCCGGAGGTGGCAAATGCGTGTCGCTGTCCTGATATTGATGGGGGCCAGCCTGGTCAGTGGCCAGGCCCTGGCCGAAGCCTGCAACGTGCTGACGCGGTCCTCCAGCGAGGCGGTCAAACCGGTGGAGCGACACAGCTGTTACAGCTACAGCAACCTGCCCGCCGAAGCGATCAACTGGTCTTGCAGCAACGAGAGCAAGGACATGCTCAACAGCGAAAAGCACAAGGTCCCCCGTTGCGCGGATGGCAGCGTAGGCAGTTGCATCGCACCGTTGACCCGGGAGGCATTGGCCAACCCCAAGGCAGCTGGCGGTGACAAGCCGGCGTTGCCCAAGGATGCGCGGGTAATCACCTATTACTACGACACCCCAAGCCTGGGCCAGGCCCGCACCGATTGCGAGCGTAGCAACGGCATCTGGCAGACTCACTGATTCTGCAGGCCTGCGCGCTGCTTTGTGTGGGAGCGGCCTTGCGTCGCGAAAGGGCCGCAGCGCGGCCCCAGGATTTCAGCTTCGCACGGAAAATTGCCGAGGCCGCTTTGCGGCCCTTTCGCGACGCAAGGCCGCTCCCACAGGACCATCACCGCCCCATAAACCTATGCAGAAGCTATGGGACGGCGATGTTTCAGGGTGAAATCGGGTCACTTGCCGGGAAAGTCTCGTCCAGCGCATTGTCCACCGCGCTTTCCCCAGTTTTTTCGCCACAGTGGCAATCCGGCATGCGGCACGGCTCGCCATGGCGATGCCCGCTGGCACAGGCCTCGCAGCAATACACCTTGCCTTCGAGCTGCAAGGCGTTGGCATCCACGGTGCAGGAACAATGCGCACAGGCACAACGCAGTTCGTTCATGGCTTGCTCTCCTCGTCATCGATTACATCATCCGTCCACAGTTCGCCATCCAGCGGTGCGGAGCGGGCCAGTTCGGCTTCGTCCAGGCCTATGCCGCCGCCGATTGTGTGTTCTCCGTCAAGTGGCTTCATTCGGTCGACTGCACCTGATCGTTGAAGATTCAGAGTTTTTTTGAACTACCGCCCGGGCCGCTGGCTCCCACCATAGAGACTCAGAACTGCCGGAGCCGTCATGGCCAAGCCCCTAGAGGAATACGCACGCAAGCGCGACTTCACCGCCACGCCCGAGCCCAGCGGCAAGCGCAGCCGTGGCAAGCGGGCCCATGCGCTGCAGTTCTGCATCCAGAAGCATGACGCCAGCCACCTGCACTACGACTTCCGCCTGGAGCTCGATGGCACGCTGAAAAGCTGGGCAATCCCCAAAGGGCCCTCGCTGGACCCTAAGGTGCGCCGCCTGGCCGTACACGTAGAGGACCACCCGCTGGATTACGCCGATTTCGAAGGCCATATCCCCGAAGGCCATTACGGCGCGGGCGACGTGATCGTCTGGGACCGGGGCATCTGGGAGCCCGAAGGCGATGCGCACGAAGCCTATGCCAAGGGCAAGTTGCGCTTCCGCCTGCAAGGCGAAAAGCTTGGCGGCATGTGGAATTTGTTTCGCACCCACCTGGCCGGCAAGAAGGAACAGTGGATGCTGGTCAAGTCGCAAGACAGCCAGGCGCGTAGCGAAGCCGACTACAGCATCGTCGACGCCCAGCCCGACAGCGTCCTCAGCGACCGCACGCTGGTGCCGCGCAAGCCAGCAGCAAAAAAAGCCGCTGCACCACGTCGCAAACCGGCCAGCAAAGGCCGGAAGGTGCCGTTGCCGACGCAACTGCAGCCACAATTGGCGACCTTGGTCGACTCCCCGCCCGGCGGCGACTGGCGCTACGAAGTCAAGTTCGACGGTTATCGCATCCTTGCCCGCATCGACGGCGATGACGTCCGCCTGTTCACCCGCAATGGCCACGACTGGAGCAGCAAGCTGCCCAGGCAGGTTGCCGCCTTGCGTGCGCTGGGCATCGACGCGGCCTGGCTCGATGGCGAGGTGGTGGTGGCCGGCGAGAACGGCGCGGCGGACTTCCAGGCGCTGCAGAACGCCTTCGACACCGAACATGACGAGCACATCACCTATTACCTGTTCGACCTGCCCTTCCTCGGCGGCAAGGACCTGCGCCAGGTACCGCTGCAGGACCGGCGCCGCACCTTGCAGCACTTGCTGGAGCACAATGAATCGGACGTACTCCGGTACTCCGCCGACTTTGACCAGCCCGTCGAATCCCTGCTCGACAGCGCCTGCCAGCTGCAACTCGAAGGCCTGATCGGCAAGCGCGTCGACAGCCCCTACAGTGGCCGTCGCAGCCCCGACTGGATCAAGCTCAAGTGCAAGCAGCGCCAGGAGTTCGTGATCGTCGGCTACACCGACCCGAAAGGCAGCCGCAGCGGTTTCGGCGCACTGCTGCTGGCCTTGCACGACAACGACAGCGGCGAGTTGCGCTATGCCGGCAAGGTCGGTACCGGCTTCAGTGCCACCACCCTCGCAAGCATCCATGCCCGGCTGGAACCGTTGGAAATCGACACGCCGGCTCTGCCCAAGCCGCCCGCGGGAGCCGAAGCCCGCGGCGTGCACTGGCTGAAACCGCAGCTGCTGGCCGAAGTCGCCTATGCCCAGATGACCCGTGACGGCATCGTGCGCCATTCGGTGTTCCACGGCCTGCGTGATGACAAACCGGCTACCGCCATCGAACTGGAGCGCAGCATGCCCGCCAAGACCCTGCCCAAGCGCAGCTCACCCAAGGCCCCCGAGGCCTTGGGTGAGCTGCGCCTGACCCACCCCGAGCGGGTGATCGACGCCACCAGCGGCGTTACCAAGCGCGAGGTCGCCGAGTACTACGCCGCCGTCAGCCAGTGGATACTCCCCCAGCTCAAGCACCGCCCGGTGGCGCTGGTGCGCGCGCCAGAGGGCCTGGCCGGCGAGCTGTTCTTCCAGAAGAACGCCGGCCAACTGCATATACCCCACGTGCTCAGCTACGACAAGGCCGAGGCCGGCCAGGCAGCGATGGTCATCAACCGCGCCGACACCCTGCTGGGAGCGGTACAAATGAACATGCTCGAGCTGCACACCTGGAACGCCACCGACAAGGATTTCGACAAGCCCGACCGCTTCGTCCTCGACCTCGATCCGGACCCGGCACTGCCGTGGAAGGCCATGCTCGAAGCCACCCAACTGGCCCTGACGCTGTTGGATGAACTGGGCTTGAAGGTGTTCCTCAAGACCAGTGGCGGCAAAGGCATGCACCTGGTCGTGCCCCTGACCCGGCGGGCCAGTTGGGACGAGGTCAAGGCGTTCAGCCACGCCATCGTCGACTACCTGGCCAGGCTCTTCCCCGACAGGCTGAGTGCCGTTTCCGGGCCCAAGAACCGCGTCGGGCGCATCTTCATCGACTACCTGCGCAACGGCAAGGGCGCGACCACCGCCTGCGCCTACACCCTGCGCGCCCGTGAAGGCCTGCCGGTATCCGTGCCGATCTGGCGCGAGGAACTGCCGCAACTCAAGGGCGCCAACCAGTGGAATATCGACAATGTGCTTGAGCGTCTGGACGATGTGGACGACCCCTGGGCCGATTATGGCAAGACAAGGCAATCGATCACCGTGGGCATGCGCAAGCAGCTGGGGCTGGCCTGATGAGGGCTTGCCTGAAACGCTGCGCCCGCAGTGCCTGAACAAGGAGCCAAGCCCATGGTTCTGGCATGGCGGCGCTTGCATTGCGGCCTGCTGGTACGGCGCCGCCGAAGCCCTGGCCGATTATCTGGCGGGCCTGCGCACCCTGTGGGAGCGGGTTCACCCGCGAAACATCCAGCGCGGTGCATGGCACCGGCTTCGCCGGTGTTCGCGGGTAAACCCGCTCCCACAAGGTCCCTGCCAGCGCAACAAGTCCTGTGCAGCGCCCTGCGTTGCTGGCTTGCGTCAAGCGCCAGGGTTCACGACGCTTTGCGTGTCTTCTTCGCCGGCTTTTTGCCACCCAGGCTGCGCTTGAGCAGTTCGGTGAGGTCGAGGATATCTGCGCCTTTGCCCACTTCCGTCGCCTCGCCCTTCTCCACCGTCTCGATCTTGCCCTTGCTGGCCTTCTCCTCCACCAGGTCCAGGATGGTCTGGCGGAACACATCCTGGTAATCCGCCGGTTTCCACGGCCCGCTCATGTCTTCTACCAGTCGCTTGGCCATGTCCAGTTCGCGCTTGTCTACCTTGGCCTCGGCCACACTGCTGTCCAGCTCCAGCGTTTCCAGCCCGCGCACTTCCTCCGGCCAGCGCAGGGTAATCATCACCAGTGCGTCATCCAGCGGTCGCAGCAGCGCCAGGTGCTGGCGAGTGTGCAGCACCACCGTGGCCAGCGCCACCTTGCCGGTTTTGGCCAGGGTTTCGCGCAGCAAGGCATACACCTTGCCGCCACGACGGTCCGGGGTAAGGTAGTACGGCGTATCAAAGTACTGCAGCGGGATCTCGCCGGCCTCGACGAAGGAAAAGATATCGATCGTCTGGGTCGCCTCGGGCCGGGCCTTGCGGATTTCCTCCTCGCTGATCACCACGTAGCGGCCCTTCTCGAACTCAACGCCCTTGACGATGTTGTCCTTGTCGATCTCCTTGCCGGTGACCTTGTTCACCCGCTTGTAGCCCACCGGTTCCATGCTGCGCTTGTCGAGCCAGTCGAAATCGACCCGCTCGGTGCGCACTGCGGTATTGAGGGCCACGGGGATGTGCACGAGGCCGAAACTGATGGCGCCTTTCCAGATTGCCCGAGCCATTAGCGGTGCTCCCAAGGTTGCCTGCCAATACCTGAATCGACTGCACCGGGCGGCGAAGGTTTAGCTGCCCTGCCCTATGGCAGCGGGTTGCCACCCGTCACACCGAATACCTCGCCGGTGATATAGCTGGACTCCTGGCTGGCCAGCAACACATACACCGGCGCACATTCGGCGGGCTGCCCTGGGCGCTTCATGGGCGTGTGCGCACCAAAGTCGGGGATTTTCTCCGGTGGTTGGCCACCACTGGGTTGCAGCACTGTCCAGATAGGCCCCG
The DNA here is from genome assembly GCF_001642705.1 of Pseudomonas sp. p21. Lineage (NCBI taxonomy): Bacteria > Pseudomonadati > Pseudomonadota > Gammaproteobacteria > Pseudomonadales > Pseudomonadaceae > Pseudomonas > Pseudomonas sp. p21. The sequence continues at coordinate 19,101 of NZ_LWBV01000009.1, read as the reverse complement.
GGGCCACGGCGTTGACCCGGATACCGCGCTCGATCACCTGTTTGGCCAAGGCCTTGGTGAAGGCGACGATCGCCGCCTTGGTGGTGGCATAGTCGAGCAAGGTGGCCGAAGGCTGGTAAGACTGGATCGAAGCGGTGTTGATGATGGTCGCCCCCGCCGGCATCAGCGGCACGGCCGCCTGGCACAACCAGAACAGCGCGTAGACATTGGTCTTCAGAGATCAGCTTGATGACTTTGCGCGCGTCGGGTTGTTCGATGGGCAGATAGTTGAGGGCTATGTCGGCACCCTCGCGGGCAAAGGCGATGGCCACGGCCCGGCCGATACCCGAGTCCGCGCCGGTGATCAGCGCCTTGCGCCCTGCCAGGCGGCCAAAGCCCTTGTAGGTGGTTTCGCCGTGGTCTGGCTCGGGCTGCATGTTAGCGTCCAGCCCCGGTGCTGGCTGGTGTTGGGCCGGGAACGGCGGGTGCGGGTACTGGGTCAGCGGGTTCTGCATGCTGAATTGGTCGTGGGGTTTACTGGGCATGGGGCCACTCCTCTGGTGAAACCGGTGTTGGCCCATTCGCGGGCTTGCCCGCTCCCACAGGTCTTGAAACCGGTGGTAATCCTGTGGGAGCGGGCAAGCCCGCGAAGGCCGCTCTACCGTTTTCGAGGTAAACCGCCATCGATGGTTTTTTCCGACTGGCCCATACTCCGACCAGCGGTCGACACGTCACTCAAAGTGGTTTTCGCACGATCCCTCAGAGCCAGTCACACTGGTCCCTACCCCGACCCGCAATCAGACCTGACTGAACAGCACCCGCCTGAATGCCTCGGCCGCCAGGTGTACCTGCACCGCCCAGTCCTGCGCCGCGTCACTCCCGGCATCATCGGAAATGTACTTCAGGCACACGAACGGGATGCCTTCGCTGCGCGCGATCAGCGCCAGCACGTAGGCTTCCATGTCGACCACGTCATAAGGTGCATCGCCATGGTTGATCTCGAAACTGTCCCCACTGCCGCAGGTTTCCAGGGCCAGGCCGGGGATCTGTGCCCCATGCTCCAACACCTCCGGGATATCCGACAAAGGCGTCTGGTAGCGGGCGAAGCCCAGCGGGGTCACGTCCATGTCGCGCTGCACGAAGCGGGTGCAGCACACAACCTCGCCCTTGCCGTGGCGCTGGCTGCCGGCCGAGCCGAGATTGACGATCAGCCTGGGCCGGCGTGCAGCAATGGCCTTGGTCAGGGCGATGGCGGCGTTGACCTTGCCGATGCCGGTGAACACGGTGTTGACGTCAGCGAATACCTCGCCGGCCTCGGCTTCGAGGGCGAAGACAAACAACGTGTCGTCCAGGGAAATGTCGGGGAATTGCTTGATCAGCATCATGGCGCAGGTGGTTCCGAGTGGCTGCGAAAGGCGCGGCCATTTTCGGCCAACCCCGGCTAATTGCAAGCCCCGGCGGCCACCACGGCCCGTAACGCCTGCGCCCTGCCCAGCCCAGCAGCGCGGGCCTGGGCCAGGCACTGCAGTTGCTGGTCGGCATGGGTGCCGTCGCGCAGCAGGTGGTGTGCATGGTGGAAGGCGCGTTCGGCGTCTGCGGTGTCGACCGGCAACTGCTCCTGCAACTGGGCCAGCCAGCCTTCGGCCGTAACCGGCTGTTGCTCGTGCAGGCCAATGAACTCACCCTGGCGCCCATGGCGCATGGCACGCCAGTAGTTTTCCTGGGTGATCCAGCGCTGCTCGCGGTTGCAGGCCGCGGGGTCATGCCGGTACACGATGCTGTGCTCGATCAGGTGGCGAAACAGTGCAGCGATGCACAGCGCGTCCTCCAGCCGCGGGCAGCCATCGCAGATACGCAGCTCGACCGTCGGGAAGCGTCGCGAAGGCCGGATCGCCCACCAGAAGTCGCCGTCCGCGGCCAGCGAACCGGTGCGTCGCAGCAAGGCACGGTAGCGCTCGTAGGCGGCCCAGTCCGGCAAAGGCTCGGGCAGCCCCATGTGTGGCCACTCCCCGCAAATCACTCGCCGGTAGCTCATGTAGCCGGTGCACTGGCCTGCCCACAGCGGGGATGACGTACTCAGTACCAGCAACAAGGGAAGCCAGCCCAGTACGCGGTTGATCAGTTGCATGCGGTCGCAGCCTGGCGGAACGCCCACGTGTACGTGCAGGCCGTTGAGCAGGCTGCGCCGCGCCACATGCCGGTAGTCCGCGAACAGTTGCCGGTAGTGCGCCGGGGTGGCGGGTTGCTGCCGCAGCCAGGCGGCATTTGGGTGGCTTGCCGCGCCGTACAGGCCCATGCCCTCTTCGGCCAGCGCGGTGCCCAGCCGCTGGCGGCTGTGCTGGAAGAACTCGCGTGCCTCGAACAAGTTGGCGAACACCGGCGAGGCCACTTCGATCTGGCTGCGGAACATTTCCTGGGCAAAATGCTGGCCCAGCGCCTCGCGACAACGCCCGACCACGGCTGGCGAAGGTGTGGCTGGCACCCGCCCCGAGTCCAGATTCACCAGCAGGTATTCTTCCTCGATGCCGAACGTGCAGGGTCGTGCCATGCTGCCTCAGCTGTTGCGGGTGACTGTAAGCACCACGGCGGCGATGCGTTCGACCTGCTCGTAACCGGGTTCGCTCAGTTGTTCGCCAAACACATCCGGGTCGATTTCCCGATACACCCAGGACCACGCCGGGCCCGCCAGGCGCAGGCGGACCGCGTCGAGCAAGGCGTCCCGGCCGTCGATGATCGCCACGCCGGTATACAACAGTAGCGAGCCACCTGAACCCAGCCGCTCGCAGGCGTGTTCGACGATCCGCAGCGACAGCTGCGCGCCGAGCGAACCACCGCCATGCCGATAGGTACGTTCGCTGGTATCCAGCATGTACGGCGGGTTGGCAACGATAAGGTCGAACAGCCCGGTAATGCCGTCGAGGATATCACTCGGTTCCACGGACACATTGCTCAGGCCCGCCAGTGCCGCGTTGATCGCGGTGTAACGCAGCGCGAGCGGGTTGATGTCCACGGCGCTGACTTGGGCATGGGGCGCCGCCCGGGCAATCAGCAAGGCGCCGACACCCGTGCCGCAACCAATATCCACTGCATGCTCGACGCGCTTCGGAGTGCGTTGCAGATGATCATGGATGACCTGGGCGAAACGGTAACTGTCCGGGCCGAAAAATACCGCGTCGGCTTCCTGGGTGGGGTACGCGGAGTGCACCAGCAGCAGGTCGTCGATTGTGGACCAGCGCACGGTGCTGAGCAGCAACTCCCCGTGCGCCTTCAGCACCTGGGCACGCCGCATCTGATCCAGCTCATCGGCAGAAACCAATGACGAACGGAATGGACGGCTCCAGCCGAACACATCGCGTACGGTCCTGGCCTGCTCGGCTTCCGGGCGCGCATTCACCCGAGCATGAGTTGCCGGGGTGACACTGGTGAAGCGGTAGCCGTCGGCACGCAGGCGCTTGCCCAATTGCAGCATTGCCTGGTCAGCCTGGATCTGTAGTGGATCGAGCAGCATCAGCGGGTTGCCTCCTGAATCAGGCCGGTAGCCTGCAGGTAGCGCCGGGTGGCCAGCAGTCCTTCCGGTGTCGCATGGCGGTTACCGGACATCGTGTCGATCAAGGTCTCGATATCGGCGTCCGGGGCAGGAATCGTAAGCGCATCATCCAATTGCACCTGCACCTGCACCTCCCAGCTGCCAGGCAGCACGCGGCGACCCCGGGCTTGCCAGCCTGCCGCGATCCAGTCGTGCCACAGTTGTTTTTCATAGGCGGTGAACACGCCATACATTGGTGCCGAGGGGCCGTCGATGAGCGCCCACCAGCGGCTGTTGGCAGGAGCCTCACCGCGGCGGATCCAGCCCTGCGCCTGCAGGGCCTGCAAAAACGCGGGCATGGCACCGGGCTCGGCCAGCCATTGGTTGACGGTGCGTTTTTGCAAGCGGCAATGGTCGGCGTGCATGAATTGGCCAAAGGAGCGCTTGTGCTCCAGTGCCGACAGCAGTTCGGTTTCAAGATCGAAGCTGCTGATCAGGCTGGGCGTATCAAGTCCCAGGCCATTCAAGCGGTAGCCACTGCGCACCCGCTGGTAGAACAGGCCAGCGTCGTCGACCGGGCATAGTTGGCGTAGCGCCTGGATGGACAGATGCGAATGCCCGCTGGCCGCATTGTCGATGGTCACGTGAAGCTGGAAGTAATGACCATCGATGCCCAGCTCCGCCAGTTCGTAGGTAGTGATCAACAGATGCAGCGGCGGTTGTTCGTAGCCCAGGTTGTAGCCGATCACCTCGGCAAGAAAATCATCGCCGTGGCGCCCTAGTGCCAGCTGCAAGGCGCCTTGCAGGTAACGCTGGTCGTCCAGCTCAGGCAGCACCAGGCAACCCAACCGGCTCAACAGCCGTTGGTAGATCAGCACGTGGTTGCAACGCGGATCGCCGCCGCCCAGCTCTTCCATATAGGTGCGGATAAGCCCGTGATAGCGCGGATCGCCCCAATGTCGCAAGGTGCTGTGCAGCCATGCCCCGTCCACTGCCTTGGTGGGCGCCACTTGTTGCAGGAACCACAGCGCCTGGGCGCGGTTGGCAAAATAGCGCCTTGGTGCACCTTGGCGGCGTTGCTCGAGGTAACACGCATAGGCTTCAGCCACCTGGCTGCCATGGCGAGCGCTCCAGGCGTCCAGTTGAGCAGGATCGGCAGGCAGGTCATCCGGCAAATGTTGCGCACGTGCCAACTGTTCGCTGAGCCACGCGGCGCTCGTGGTGTCGGGGCCTTCGAGCAACGTCTTGTAACGCTCGGTCAGGCTTGGCCCATTTGCCGAAGCCGGTACCACCGCGTCGGTCTTGCGGGTCATTGCCGTCATGCGGTAGTCCTTGTCCACGTTTTATTGGCTGGGTTTCTGACCGGGCATCGGTTCAGGGTCTGGAGCAGGTTGCGGAGCAGGTTTGTCGCCGGGTTGCTGCATCTGCAGCGAGGGTTTGCTTTGGTCGGCATCCTTTGCCGGGTGGTCGTTATCCCGGTCGAAACAGCCAGCCAGCAAGCCAAGGGTGCCCACCAGGGCTATCAGAGGGATCAATCGCATGGGGTTCTCCTTCTGTGCAAGATCGCAGCGCCCGGTCGCCCGGGCACTGCGTAGCCTCATTTACGAACGACCGCCCTTGCGGCCCGATTCGCTGGTACGGTCGCCACCGGATTGCTGGCCGCCCTTGCGCCCGGCTTCGGAGGCTTTTTCACGGTCATTGGCAAAGTTGCCCGGGTTCTTGTTGCCACCTTGGCTGCCCTGCTGGTTGCCGGTGCGGCTGTTCTCTTTGTTGGCCATGGTCTTAAACCTCGTATGACTTCGGAATGCACGGCATTACCTGCCGTACACCTGTTGGGAGTTCGGTCATTCCGGCGGATTCGGTTTAATGCGAAGCGTTCGGACCAGCGGCATTAAATAAGCGGCACCAGCATATTTGGCGCGCCTGTCAGTCGCGCGGCGTGCTATCCAGGCGCGCCTGGCGCCGTCCCAGCCAACCTCCGGTCGTCGCCCAACCCAAGGCAAGCAGCGTACCGATCAGCATTGCCAGTTGCGGATGCTCACCCATCACGTCCAGCGCCCGTTTGAGCCAGCCACTCAAGGCGTCGCCGCCACGATAGACCACGGTGTCGATGAAGTTCTTGGCCTTGTACTTGTCCTCGGCGGGCAGCACGGTGAACAGCATCTCCCGCCCCGGCCGCACCAACGCGTACTCACCGGCCCGGCGCACCACCATCACCACCGCGAAAACGGCGAACACCGGGGCCAGTGCCAGCCACAGGAAGCCCGCTGCCATCACCAGCGGCACCGCCACCAGCAGCACGCCCACCCCCATACGGCGAGCCAGGCGACCGGTAAGGAACACTTGAGTGAGGATCGCCAGGGCCTGAACCACCGTGTCGATCAGGCCGAACACCTGGGTTTGTCGGGTACGCTCGGTGAAGGTTTCGCTGACGATGCGCGCCTGTTCGAAATACAGGAAGGTGCTGACACTGGCGAGCAATACCACGAACAGCGCAATGCCCAGCAGGTAGGGCGAGCGCAGTACGGCAGTGGCACCGGCAAACGGGTTGCCGCCCAGTGGTCGGGAGTCCGGCCGCTCGGCTTGTACCGGCAGTGGATGGCGCGTTCGCCAGCGTTGCAGGAACAACGTCGCGCCGATGCTGCCCAGCAGAAGCGCCCCGGCCAGCACCAGCAAACCGGCATGGCCCAGCGGTACCACCAGCAGCGTACCCAGGATGGGACCACTGAGCCCGCCCAGGCTGGCCCCGGCCGCCAGCAGGCCGAACAGGCGCTTGCCCTGGGCGGTGGAAAACAGGTCGGCGAGTACGCTCCAGGCCAGCGAGATGCTCAGCAGATTGAACACCGACAACCAGATGTAGAAGGCCCGGGCCGTCCATGGCGCTTCCGGGTCGCGGGCGAACAGCACGGCAAAAAGCAACAGGTTGCTGGCGAAGAAGCCGTAGGTCCAGGGCAGGATGTGCCGGCGCTGCGCCCTGGAGGCCAGCCAGCCAAACAACGGCAGACACGCCAGGGTGGCGATGAAGGTGCCGGTAAACAGCCATTGCAGGTTGTCCACGCCACCGGCAACGCCCATGGTTTCACGCACCGGGCGCAGCATGAAATAGCCAGTGAACAACTGGTAGAACAGCAGCACACCGGCGATCACCGCCGGCCCCTCGCCGGGCTGGATGTTCAGCCCCTGGTCCAGGCGCCGCCGCCAGGCTGCCATGGTGTCAGGCAAACAGCTCGATCAGCGCCTGTTGCTGAGGCTGGGTCAGCAACGGCCCGTGTCCGGCCTTGAGCTGGTCAAGTTGGCGCTCGGGCCGGCTGGTCGCAGGGATGACCGTGGTCACCGCCGGGTGGCTGATGGCGAATTTGAGAAACAACTGTGCCCAGCTGCCGATACCCGCCTCTGCGGCCCAGCCGGGCAAGGCCTGGTCCTTGACCCGGGCAAACAGGCGGCCGTCGTCGAAAGCCCGGTTGATCAGCACGCCAACGCCCTTGTCCTGGCACAGGGGCAGCAGTTCGCGGGCGGCGCCGGGGGCATTGACCGAGTAATTGATCTGGATGAAATCCAGCGGTTCGCTGCGCACGATGCGGGCGACCTCGTCCTGGCCACTGTTCAGGTAATGGGTGATGCCGACATAGCGGACTTTGCCCTGCTGCTTCAATTCGCGGGCATAGGGCAGCTGGGTCTGCCAGTCGCGCAGGTTGTGGATTTGCAGCAAGTCGACCTTGTCGGTGCGCAGGCTCTTGAGGCTACCGGCCCATTGCGCTTCGGCGTCTGCCCGGCTGTCGGCGGCGATCTTGGTGGCGATGAAGCACTGCCGGTGCCAACCGCCCTCTTCCAGTAGCTGGCCGAGAATGCTGTCGGCGCCGCCGTAGTTGGGCGAGGTGTCGATGACCCGGGCACCGCCTTCGAAGAACGCCTTCAGTACGACTTTCAGCTGCTGGTACTGGGCCGAGCCGGCTTCCACTTCGAAACTGCCGGAGGTACCGGCACCGATCACCGGCAGCGCTTCACCGGTGGACGGCACCTTGCGGCTCAGCAAACCTGCCGGGGCGGCGGCGTGCAACCACGGGCTGGCGGCCAGCAAGCCCAGGGTTGCACCCGCGCGTAGGACATCGCGACGTGCGTACATGGAAAGCTCCGTCATGGCGCGGAAACTTTCAAGGCTAGCCGCTGTACCCCGCTGCAGCCGGTGTTTCTGTATCTGGATGTGTAGCGATCAGGCCTGCATCAGCAGGCTCAGGTCGACACCCGCCTCGCTCATGGGTGGGCACCAGTAGTAACCACCGGTCAGTGGCCGGCTGAAGCGGTACAGGCCGTCGATGATGCCGTCCTCCAGGCCGCTCATGCGCCGCAGCTGCACTTCGAATGCCTCGAAGCTGTGGCCCAGGGCCACGAAGGCCAGGCCAGCGCCACGTTGGTCAGCCCAGGCCACCGACCGACGGACGATAAATGCTTCTGGCTCGAAGCTTTCCTGGGCCGTGCGCTTGACATGGGCGGACTCGGGGGCGTCGTCGAGCTCTTCGTTGTCGCTCAGGCGGCGGCCGATAATGTTGTCCTGGTCGGCCTGGGGCAGCGACTTGAAGTACTCCAGGTCGTGCTTCCACAGCTGGAACGCGGCAAAGCTGGAGCCGTCGGCGGCAATGGCCGCCTGCACGGCCTCTTCGTCCACCGGGTTTTCGGTGCCGTCTTCATAGCCGGTCAGGTCATGGCCGCCACGGTGCAGGAAGCCGTCGACGCTGTCGGCCAGGCGCAGGGCTGGTGCCAACGCCAGCTCCAGGGCCTGGGCACGCAGCAGCAGGTCGCCGCGCTCGTTACCGCGCAGCCACAGCCACAGGGCGTGTTGGGTGCTGGGGTTCTCCACGGCGGCATCCAGCTGCGGGAAGGCGCGCAAACCAGGTACTTCACGGCCCAGGGCCTTGGCCAGCGGGGCGCCGACACCCAGGATCAGCTGTTCGCCATCAACCTGCGACAGCAGGGCATCCAAGGCGGCAGGCAGGGCTTCGGGCGACTGCAGGGTGAAGAACAGGTGACGGGCGTGAGCCGGCACCGGGGTGGCAAGCAGACCTTGCTGGAAAGGCATGACAGGCTAATCCTCGGCTAAAACAGGAATGCTACTGCGCCCGCAAGCCTACTGCAACGCGGCATGCAGCCTCACTGGCCGCTGCGCTTGGTAACAAACGGTTACCAAGCGCTGGCGCTTTGCAATTAGCTATCAATCACGGCCGACCTACACTCCTCGGGATCCTTCGCCCGAGAGACCGCCCATGACCGCCTCACCTTTGCTTACCGCGTTTCTGCCGCTGGCCTTGGGCATCATCATGCTCGGCCTCGGGTTATCGCTGACCTTGGCTGACTTCGCCCGCGTGGTGAAGTACCCCAAGCCGGTAGTGGTAGGCCTGGTTTGCCAGATCCTACTGCTGCCGCTGGTGTGTTTCCTGATCGCCAACGGCTTTGGCCTGGAGTCGGCCCTGGCGGTGGGGCTGATGCTGCTGGCCGCCTCGCCTGGCGGCACCACGGCCAACCTGTTCAGCCACCTGGCCCATGGCGATGTGGCGCTGAATATCACCCTGACGGCGGTAAACTCGTTGATCGCGATCCTGACCATGCCGCTGCTGGTGAACCTGTCGCTGAGCTGGTTCATGGCATCGGACCAGGCCATCCCGCTGCAGTTTGCCAAGGTGATGCAGGTGTTCGCCATCGTCCTGTTGCCGGTGGCGCTGGGCATGCTGATTCGCCGCTTCGCCCCCGCTTTCGCCGCACGCATGGAGAAGCCGATGAAACTGGTGGCCGCGTTGTTCCTGGCGTTCACCATCGTCCTGGCCCTGGCCAAGGACTGGCAGACCGTGGTTGCGTACGCGCCGGTGGTGGGCCTGGCCGCGCTGCTGTTCAACCTGCTGAGCCTGGGCGTGGGCTACTGGGTGCCGCGCCTGCTGAACATTCCCAAGCGCCAGGCGATTGCCATCGGCATGGAGATCGGCATTCACAACGGGACCTTGGCAATTGCCCTGGCGTTGAGCCCTTCGCTGCTGAACAACGCCACCATGGCGGTGCCGGCGGCGCTGTACAGCCTGATCATGTTCTTCACGGCGGCGGGGTTTGGCTGGTGGGTGAGCCGCGGGCATGTGGCGGTGCAAGCCAAGGGTGAAACAGTGAACTGAGGCGAGTTCCCTGTGGGAGCCCCTGTCACAACTGGCTGCGCTTACGCCGCAACTGCTGCTTCAGTACCTTCAACGGCGGTGCATAGAAGAACCCGAACGACACACTCCCCGTGCGCCCCTTCACCGCATGATGCAACCGGTGCGCGCGATGCAAACGCTTGAGGTAGCGGTTGACCGGCCGTGGCTTGCGCGGCCAGTGCCGGTGAAAGAACCCGTCGTGGGCCACGACATACAGCACGCCGTACCCCGCCACCCCGCCGCCCACCCACTGCAAGGGCGCATGACCACCTTTGCCCAGGGCTACCAGCACCGTGGCGATCAGCCCCAGGGCCACCAGGTACAGGTCATTGGTTTCGAGCATGCCCAGTTGCGGCTCATGGTGCGAACGGTGCAGCCACCAGCCCCAGCCATGCATGATGTACTTGTGAGCTAGCGTGCCAACGCCCTCCATGGCCACCAGGGTGCCGAACAGCACGGCGAGATTGAACAGCATGGAAGGGTCCGGGTGATGGCAAGGGAAGGCGCAAGGGTACCGATTGCCCGTGTTTTTTTCCATGCAGGCGTGACCGGTTGCAAACCCGGTGCGGATGAAGCCCGTTGTCATGTTTTCACCCTTGACCTGGCCTGCCACGGGGCGTAAGGTCCGCGGCGCAATTTTGCATCCCTGAACAGGAGACCTGCATTGGACAGTAGCCCCAGTCGCTTGCGACAGGTCCACGTGGCGCGCTAGTCCGGCAGTGTCCTGCACTGTCTGGCCGGCCAGGCAAGACGGTGGTTTCTTGTAACCCCCTCTTCTTCCTTCCCCTTCGTGGTCCTGCGCATTTTCTGGTTTTTCAACCGCGCCAGCTGATGGCGTTCATGCGGGCGTGTGCCCGTGGAAGAGGTTTGCTATGGATTGGAAAGTATTTTTGCTGCGTGTCAGCATCGCCCTGCTGCTGGGGGCGCTGATTGGCGCCGAACGTCAACTGCGCCAGCGCCTGACCGGGCTGCGCACCAATGCACTGGTCAGCACCGGTGCCTGCCTGTTCGTGCTGATGACCCAGGCGGTGCCAGGCATGGCACCCACCGATGCGTCGCGCATCGCCGCGTATGTGGTGTCGGGCATCGGCTTTCTTGGTGGCGGTGTGATAATGCGTGACGGGTTCAACGTTCGTGGCCTGAACACCGCAGCCACGCTGTGGTGCACAGCCGCGGTCGGCGTGCTGTGCAGCCTCGGGCTGCTGCTGGAGGCGACGCTGGGCAGCCTGGTGGTGTTGTGCGCCAATATCCTGCTGCGCGACATTGCCCAGCGCCTGGACCGCCAGGAAGTGGTGCCGGCCAGCGAGGTGGAGCAGCACTTCGAAGTGCGCATCGTCTGCCGCGCCGAGGACGAGATCCAGGTCCGCAGCCTGATGTTGCACAGCCTGGGCGACCCGCAGCTGCGCCTGCAGTCACTGCACAGCGAAGACCTGGCCAACCCCGCACGCCTGGAAGTGCGCGCCGAACTGCTGGGCACCGCGCAGGCGCCAGCGCAACTGGAACGGTTGGTCAGCCGGGTCAGCCTGGAGAAAGGTGTAAGCTCGGTGCGCTGGCAATTGCAGCCACAAGTGCTGGCGGCAGATTAGGATGTACAACTTGAAAAGGACTGGCTCATGCGCATCCGCCCTACCCTTGAGCGCGACATTCAATGGCTCCCTGAGGTCGAACGCTCGGCGGCCCAGGCCTTTGCCGCCTGGCCGGCGCTGGCATGGCTGGCACAGGGTGATGTGATGGACCGAGAGAGACACCGGGCATTCGTCGACGCAGGCGGTAGCTGGGTGGCCGAGGATCTGGAGGGGCACATCCTGGGTTTTGCCTGTGCCCGACTGGAGGATCAGGCGCTGCATCTTCACGAAGTTTCGGTGCGCCGGGAGGCCCAGGGGCAAGGTGTCGGACGCATGCTGCTGCAGCAGGTGGTCGATGCGGCACGTCAGATGGGCGCGCGGGAGCTGACCTTGACCACCTTTGCCGAGGTGCCGTGGAATGCGCCGTTCTATGCGCGGTTCGGGTTTGAGGTGGTTGATGAGGAGTCGCTGAATGCGCGGCTGCGGGGCATTCTGGCCAGGGAGCTAGCCCATGGACTCACGGGGCGCTGTGCGATGCGCCTTTATGTAGGGCCTTGAGCGCTTGGGGCTGCTCCGCAGCCCATCGCCGGCAAGCCAGCTCCGACCTCGACAGCGTTGACCTTAAGCCATGCGCAAACCCTGTGGGAGCGGCTTTAGCCGCGAAGAATCCAACGCGGTGCATGGCACCGGCTGCGCCGGTGTTCGCGGCTAAAGCCGCTCCCACAGGGCCCCTGCTAATTCAATGAGTTATGTGCAGTTCTATGAGAGCCGGCTTGCCGGTGCAGGCAATTGAAGGAATCATTATTCCCCTCTCACTACCACACGCCCCGCCACACAATACCCATCCCGCCCCTGGCGCTTGGCCTGGTACAGCGCCGCATCCGCCGCCGCCATCAGGTTCTCGGCCGTCACCCCCTCCCGTGCCAGGTCACCCACGGCAATCCCCGCACTGAACGATACCCGTCCCAGCGGGCTGCCCGCATGCTCCTGCAGCTGCCGACGCAACAGCTGTTGCACTTCCTGCACCAGCAGCTCCGCGCCGCGTGCATCGGTATCGGGCAGCAGCAGTGTGAACTCCTCGCCCCCATAGCGCACAGCCAGGTCGGCCGGCCGCTTCAGCGCCTGTTGCAGCAACTCGGCAAAGCGCTGCAGGCACTGGTCGCCCGCTGGGTGCCCGTAACGGTCGTTGTAGGCCTTGAAGTAATCTAGGTCGAGCATCACCAGCGCCAGTGGATAGCCCTGGCGCCTCGCCCGGCGCAGCTCCGGCTCGAACACCGCATCCAGCCGCCGGCGGTTACCCAGGCCGGTCAGGCTGTCGGTCAGGGCCAGGGCCTTCAGGGTCTGGTGTGCCTGGTGCAGGGCCCGTTCGATGACAATACGCTCGCGCAACTGGCGCAGCACCACACCCCCAAAGGCCGCCAGCCCCACCAGTAACAGCAGCAGTACCGACACCGACTTGATTGCGTCGTGCCGCCAGGGCGCGACGATCGACTCCCGCGACAAGCCCGCCTCCACCACCAATGGGTAGCTGGACAGCGCGCGAAAGCCATACAGCCGTGGCGTGCCGTCGACCACGGCGACCGCCTCGGCTACCCCTTCCGTTGCATACGGCAAGTGGTTGCGGAAGATCTCGCTGTTGCTCAGGCTACGGCCCACTACCTGCTCCACGAACGGCCGCCGTACCAGGATGGTGCCGTCGCGCTTGGCCAGTACCAGCGCGCCACGTTCGTCGATCTTGAAGTCGCCGTAGTAACGCACGAACCACGCCACCTTGATGGTGCCCAGCAACACCCCGGCGAAGCTGCCATCGGCATATTCCAGGCGCCGTGAAATGGGGATGATCAGGTCGCCAGTCGAACGGCTGCGCACCACCGAACCGATGTGTACCCCACGGTCGGTATGGTCGCGGAGGTAGATGAAGTAGTCGCGGTCGGCATTGTTGGCATTGGGCGGGACTACCGCCTGGTCGGTCACGATCCAGCTGCCATCGGGGCCATACACGAACAGCCCGTGCAACTGCGGCATGATGCTTTTCTGCTGGACCAGCAAGGTATGCAGGCGTGGCCGGTCGATGTGCTCGAAACCGTCGCCTTCCAGGCGCTCGGCCAGCGCCGCGGTGATGGCGTCGACCTGGCGGATGGCGTCTTCGGCATGCTGCGCTGTGGCCCGGGCCAGGTTGGTAACCATGTTCTCGGCATTGTTAAAGGCGTGCCGGTAGTCGCGCCAGATACGCCAGCCTTCCACCACGACGAAGACCAGCATCACTACCAGCATGAACGCCAGTACCAGGCGGAACAACGCCACGGCGCGGCCTTCGCCGGCTATCGCGAAGAGTCCGTCCTCATCCTGTTTCCTGGCCGCACACATTGAAATCCCTAGCCATACCGCGTTTGCCGCCTTTCACTATAGTTCAGCGCCACCTGGGCGCAGCCGGCCAGGAAAACGATTTAACCTTGACCGCCCGTGCCCCCTCAACCGTACGCGGCAAGGACCGCGCTCACTACTGCGCAGCGGTTGCGGCAGACAACCGCGTCTGACACTGGTGCAACGCGTCGTCTCGTGCCTTGAGCTGCTCTTCAAGCTGCTGCAACTGGCGCGCCTGTTCCGCGCACAAGTCGCGCCTGGCCTCCAGGCTTTGTGCCTGCACATCCAGCTGCCGGCGCATTTCCTCACTGGCGCCCTGCGCCTGGGCCAGGATCGTGCGCAAGCCCTGGATCTGCGCATCACGCTGTTCCAGCAATTCATCCTGCGACCTGCAGGCGCTGGCGGCCTGACGATGCTCACCCAGCAAACGCTCGTTGTCGCGGTGCAGGCGGGTCAGCTCGTCCTGCTTGACGATCATGCCCTGCTGCAGTTGGCGCACTTCCACCTGCAACTGTTGCAGTTGCGCTTCGTGGCGGCGTTGTTCCTGTTCACGCTGTTCGCGGCTGGCGTTGCGGTAGTGCTCCAGCGCGTCGCGAGCATGGCGGTGCTTGTCTTCCAGTGATTTTACCTGCTCGTTCTTGTCGGCCAGGCGCACCTGCAACTCGCCCAGCGACTGATTGAGGCTGGCACTGCGCAACTGCTCGGCTTGCAGGGTACTTTGGGTCGAAAGCAATTTTTCCGATTCGGCGGCCAGTGCAGCCACATCGATCTGATGCTGCTGATGCGCCGCAGCCAGTGCCTGCTGGGCGATCGCCAGCTGCGCTTCCAGCTGCTCGCGCTGTTGAGTGAAGGTGCTCTCGGCCTGCTCGATCTTCAGGTCGGCCTCGTCCTGCAACTGGGTTGCCAGTTGCCCGACCATTCGGCTCAGCACGTCGCTTAGCGCCATGCCGCCCTCGGCGGCCACGGGCTGCTGGCCGGTCAACTCTTTCAGGTAGCGGTGAATCGTGGTCTTGGAGCCGGTGTTGCCCAGCTCGATACGTATGGCATCGATGCTGGGATTTTCGCCCCGGGCAATCAGCGCCTGACGCGCCTGCTGCACTACAACCTTGTTTATACCGCCCCGGGCCATGCTTGCTCCTACGATTTTGTACCGTGTTATGTACCATGTAATTACATACCAATTATGAAGACAAGCAATCGCCCCTGCAAACATTTACTAAGGTTGAATAATCACGGCTTATCGCATGTGAAATGAGAAATTGGCCTGTTTTCGAGCTGGGCAAACGTACCGGTCCTGCCTGTAGCTGCCTTGTGTCAGTTGCGCTTTGCCGCCACCATGGGCATCCAGCACCCGATCACCGACAGAAAATGACCCTGGAAAACTACAAGGCAATCGCCGACAGCATCGCACTGCTGCTGTACCCGCACGCAGAAGCCATCCTTCATGACCTGCGTAGCCAGACCGTCGTGCACATCGCCAACAATTTCTCCCAGCGCAAACTGGGCGATGACTCGGCGATCGATCACGAGCTGGGGGACCTGCTCAACGGTGCCAACCTGGGGCCCTACGAGAAGCTCAACTGGAACGGCCAGAAGATCCGCTCCATCAGCACCGTGCTGCGCAACCAGGACGGTGAAGCCGAGCACCTGCTGTGCATCAATCTGAATGTGTCGGTACTGGAGCAGGCCCGCGCGGCGCTGGATGCGTTCTTCCAGATGAGCCGGCTGGTGCCGCAGCCAGATTCGCTGTTCCGCAACGACTGGCAGGAACGCATCAACACCTTCCTGCATGCCTGGCTGCAGGAGCGCAACCTGTCACTGCAAACGCTGCAGATAAAAGACAAGCGCAGCCTTGTGCAGGCATTGCATGCCGAAGGCGCGTTCGAAGGGCGCAGTGGCGCCGACTACATCGCCAGCGTGCTCAACATGGGCCGGGCCACGGTGTACAAGTACCTGAAGGAATTCCGGACCTAACCCCCCGCTTTACTTCACAACGCTGGCGGCCAGATGGGGCGCCGACGGTTTCGCTCGCCCTATCGCCTTGTGTGGACTATTAGTCTACGGTGGACATATATTCCATATATAGGCAGGAGTGCAGTCATGTCAGCCGCCACAGGTTCCCCCACCGTTGTCGATACCCATTACCTCGATGCGCTATACGAAGCGATCAAGGATGCCCATGTGGCGCTGCGCCCGGCCGTCAGCATCACCCCGCTGACCTACAGTGCCCGATTGTCGGCAACGAGCGGCTGCACGGTGCTGCTCAAATGCGAACACTTGCAGCACACCGGCTCGTTCAAGTTTCGTGGGGCCAGCAACAAGATCCGTCTGTTGCCGGTCGATCAACACCAGCAGGGGGTGATTGCCGCCTCTTCCGGTAACCACGGGCAAGCGCTGGCACTGGCGGGTAAGCGCGCTGGCGTACCCGTCACCGTTTACACCACCACTTCCGCCTCTGCGTACAAGGTGGAAGCCATGCGTGCACTGGGCGCCGAAGTGGTCTGCCTTCCCACCGACCCGCTGAGTACGGAACTGGAGGCGGCCAGGCAGGCCAAGGCCCAGGGTAAACCGTTCGTATCGCCTTACAACGACCCGCAAGTCATCGCTGGCCAAGGCACCATCGGCATCGAGCTGTTCGAGCAGGCGCCAGAGCTTGACGCCGTGTTCGTTGCCGTGGGCGGTGGCGGAATGATTGCCGGCATCGCTGCCGCCCTGCGGGTACTCAAACCTGGCACCGACATCATCGGTTGCTGGCCAGAAAATGATCCGGCTCTGCAACAGTCGCTCAAGGCCGGCGAAATCATCGACGTGGACGCTACTGACACGCTGTCCGATGGCACGGCCGGCGGTGTCGAGCCCGGTAGCATCACCTTCCCGCTGTGCCAGGCGCTGCTGACCGATACCGTGCTGGTCAGCGAGGCCGAGATCAGGGCGGCCATGCGCGATATCGCCAGCAGTGAACGCTGGATCATCGAAGGTGCCGCCGGCGTTGCTGTCGCCGGCATGCAAAAGCTTGCCGAGCGCTACCGTGGCAAACGCGTCGCGGTCATCCTGTGTGGCCGCAACATCCTGCTGGACAAGTTCCTCGAGGCCGTCCAATGAAGGTCTTCAGCAAAGCGCAGATCATCGCCAGCCTGGACCGGGAAGCTGCGGTACGCTGCCTGGAGCAAGGTTTCATCGCCTACTCCGAGGGCAAAGCGCAGGTCCCGCCAGTCCAGGGCTTTGCCTTCCCCGGGGCCAACGGTGACTGCTGCGTCAAATCGGCCTATATAGAGGGCAGCGCCACCTTCACGGTCAAACTCTCGACCGGCTTCTATGACAACCCGTCCAAGGGCTTACCGAGCAACGATGGCCTGATGCTGGTGCTGTCTGCACACACCGGGCAGCCGCTGGCCCTGCTGCAGGACGAGGGCTGGCTGACCGGTATGCGCACAGCCCTGGCCGGGCGTATCGCTGCGCGCTTGCTGGCGCCGGCACAGGTCACCGCCATTGGCATCCTGGGTACCGGCATGCAGGCGCGGATGCAGCTTGAGCAGCTGGGTGCGGTGACCGACTGCCGCCGGGTCGTTGTCTGGGGTCGCCACGACAGCGGGCTGGTCGCCTATAGCGCTTTTGCCCGCGAGCTGGGTTACGAGGTGCGAACCACGCGTGACCCTGCAGAGGTCGCCGCGGCGGCAAACCTGATCGTCTGCACGACCCCGTCCCGCCAGCCGTTGTTGCGCAGCGAGTGGGTCCGGCCCGGCACGCACATCACCGCTGTCGGGGCCGATGCGCCAGGCAAGCAGGAGCTGGACCCGGCGCTGGTGGCCAGGGCAGATCGCATCATCGTCGACTCGATGGCCCAGTGCAGCCAGTACGGCGAGGTTGCCCACGCCTTGAACAGCGGCCGGATCGACGCCAGCCAGTTGATCGAACTGGGTACGCTGCTGGCTGGCCGCGCCAAAGGGCGTGAGCATGATCGCCAAATCACCCTGGCGGACCTGACCGGTGTAGCCGTGCAGGATGCGCAGATCTCAAGCTGCGCCCTGGCTGCGATGGCCGCCTGAGTCCACGCCGGCGTCAGACAAAGCGCTGCACCTGCGCCGGCGTCCGCTGCATCAGCACCTTACCGTTGCGTACCGACACCAGCGCATGCCCCTGGCTGCGCACCATCTCGTAATCGTCCGGCGCAGACAGCAGCAACAGGTTCGCCGGCCGCCCCACCTCGATGCCGTAGCGCTCGCCCAGGTTCAGGGTGCGGGCGCTGTTGTCGGTGATCAGGTCCAGGCAGCGCTGCAGGTCTTCGTAACCAAGCATATGGCAGATGTGCAGGCCGGCCTCGAGAATACGCAGGATGTTGCCGTTGCCCAGCGGGTACCAAGGGTCGACGATGGAATCCTGGCCAAAGCATACGTTCATCCCGGCGCGGTCGAGTTCGGCCACGCGGGTGACACCGCGGCGTTTCGGAAAGTTGTCGAAACGCCCTTGCAGGTGAATGCTCTCGGTCGGGCAGGAGACGAAGTTGATACCCGACTGTTTGAGCAAGCGAAACAGCTTGTAGCAGTAGGCATTGTCGTACGAGCCCATGGCCACGGTATGGCTGGCTGTCACCCGGGCACCCATGTCGCGCACCCGGGCCTCTTCGGCCAGCACTTCGAGGAAGCGCGACTGCGGGTCGTCGGTCTCGTCGCAATGCACGTCCACCAGGCAGCCGGTGCGCTCGGCCAGGTCCATCAGGAACTTCACCGACGACACGCCCTGGTCGCGGGTGTTTTCGAAATGCGGGATGCCGCCGACCACATCGGCGCCAATGGCCACCGCTTCGCTCATCAGCGCCCGGCCGTTGGCGTACGACTCGATACCCTCCTGGGGGAAGGCGACGATCTGCAGGTCGAGCAGGTCGCGCACTTCGTCACGCACTTCGACCATGGCCTTGAGCGCGGTCAGGGTGGGGTCGGTGACATCGACATGGGTACGCACATGCTGGATGCCATGGTCCACCAGCATGCCGATGGTCTTTTTCGCGCGGCTCTTGATGTCGTCGTGGGTGGTGATTGCCTTGCGCTCGGCCCAGCGCTCGATGCCTTCGAACAGGGTGCCGCTCATGTTCCATTGCGGCTCGCCAGCGGTTAGCGTGGCGTCCAGGTGGATGTGCGGTTCGATAAAGGGTGCCACCACCAGGTTCTGCCCGGCATCCAGGTCGTCGCCAGCGCGCGGCGCCACCCCGTCGGCCTGGGGCTTGATGGCGGCTATGCGTTCGCCGCTCAGTTCGATGCGGAACAGGCCAGGCTTGCCGCGCAGGCGTGCGTTGATGATGTTCATGATGCTTCTCCCTGGGCTTGGCTGGTGGCCCTACCAGCATAGTGACCCAAGCCTTGTGATATTTGCTACTGGCCCTATCGCCGGCAAGCCAGCTCCCACAGGTAAACCACAGCCCTGAAGCCCGCGCAGTACCTGTGGGAGCAACTGTCTTGATCAATTTCTAAAAGCTGGCGCGCCCCCTGTGGGAGCGGGCGTG
>NZ_LWBV01000008.1:0-339582 GCF_001642705.1 Pseudomonas sp. p21 | reverse complement strand
GCCACAACACCTTCTGCGCCTATGAGATCGAGCGCCGCCCGCGCGGCGCTTCGCAGCACAAGGCTGCTCCTACATCTGTTTCGGGCCAATTATTCCTGCGCCATTGGCGCGCGCACCCTGGGTGCATGGCTGGAGATTGATGAAGAGCAGCAGGCGCAACCTTCGATATTGAATGGAACAGACAAGGCGCTCAGGGTGCGCGCGCCACAGGCACAGGAGAGACTGGCCCGAAACAGATGTAGGAGCAGCCTTGTGCTGCGAAGCGCCGCGCGGGCGGCGCTCGATCTCATAGGCGCCAGAAAACACAAGGCAGGCACCTCTCAAAGCCAATACCATCTCAAGACAGGCCCATAGCCGCCCTGACGCACCCAACAACCAAAAGCCAAAAGCCAAACCCCAAAAACAAAGCGGGGAGGCCTATCGGCCTCCCCGCTTCTATATAGCCACACCCAAAGCCAATCACTCAGCCTTCAAGGTAACCCGCGCAAACGACTTCTTGCCCGCCTGGCACACATGCGTCGCACCCAGCGCAAACACGAAATCGCGATCAACCACCGCACCATCAACCTTGACCGCACCACCACTCAGCAAGTCCCGCGCCTGCGCCGAGTTCTTCACCAGGCCAGCCCGGTTCAGCACGGCAGCAATCGGCAGGCTTTCCGCCGCAGCCACTTCGACTTCCGGCAGGTCTTCCGGCAGCTCACCTTCCTTCATACGGTTACCCGCAGCACGGTGAGCATTGGCCGCAGCCTCCTCGCCATGGAAGCGCGCAACGATCTCTTCGGCCAGCTTGATCTTGATGTCCCGCGGGTTGGCGCCATTGGCGACATCGGCCCGGAACTGCTCGATCTCTTCCATCGAACGGAAGCTCAGCAGCTCGAAGTAGCGCCACATCAGGGTATCCGGGATCGATACCAGCTTGCTGTACATCACCCCCGGCGCTTCCTGGATACCTACATAGTTACCCAGCGACTTGGACATCTTCTTCACACCGTCGAGCCCTTCGAGCAGCGGCATGGTCACGATGTTCTGCGCTTCCTGGCCATAGGCGCGCTGCAGTTCGCGCCCCATCAGCAGGTTGAACTTCTGGTCAGTACCACCCAGCTCGACATCCGCCTTCAGCGCCACCGAGTCATAGCCCTGCACCAGCGGGTACAGGAACTCGTGGATGGCGATCGGCTGATTGGTGGTGTAGCGCTTGTCGAAGTCATCGCGCTCGAGCATGCGCGCCACGGTGTACTGCGACGCCAGGCGAATGAAGTCGGCCGGGGTCAGCTTGTCCATCCAGGTGGAGTTGAACGCGACCTCGGTCTTGGCCGGGTCGAGGATCTTGAACACTTGCTGCTTGTAGGTCTCGGCGTTTTCCAGCACCTGCTCGCGGGTCAGCGGCGGGCGCGTGGCGCTCTTGCCGCTCGGGTCGCCGATCATGCCGGTGAAGTCACCAATCAGGAAGATGACCTGGTGCCCCAGATCCTGGAACTGGCGCAGCTTGTTGATCAGCACCGTGTGCCCAAGGTGCAGGTCAGGCGCGGTCGGGTCGAAGCCGGCCTTGATGCGCAGAGGCTGGCCGCGCTTGAGCTTCTCCACCAGTTCCGACTCGACCAGTACTTCTTCCGCACCGCGCTTGATAAGCGCCAGCTGCTCTTCAACCGACTTCATAGACAAACCCGCAAGGCTCAGATTCAGGGGGAGCCAACCATACAAGATCGGCCGTCAATTACAAGTTTCGCAAAGGAATGTGACCCGAACACAGGCTTGCGGCGTCTACGCGCCCTTGCGTGAAAATGGATTTGGTTATATTTTATACAGTTATTTCATCTTCATCATGTCATTCATCTTTTCCATTTCACCTTTTTCAAAGTCACCTTGCCCATGACCAACGAACCGCCTAAAGCGCCCCCGCTTTATCCGAAAAGCCATCTGTTGGCCGCCAGCGGCATCGCCGCCCTGCTCAGCCTGGCCCTGCTGGTGTTTCCCTCCAGCGAAGTGGAAGCCAAGAAAACCACCCTCAACCTCGAGCTGGAGAGCCCTGCCGAGCAGTTGAAGGACGAATCCCGCGCTGCGCCCCTGGTGCAGGCAGAAAGTGAGCAAAGCTCGCCATTCGCCCAGATCGAAGACGCTGCCCCCGAGACCCAGAAGGCCGAACAGGAGGCGCCTGCTGCCGAACCGGTCGTCGAAGCCGCCAAGGAACCCAGCCACCGCGAAGTCACCGTGGCCCGTGGTGATACGCTGTCCACCCTGTTCGCCAAGGTCGGCCTGCCGACCAATGCGGTGCACGACCTGCTGGCCAGCAACAAGCAGGCCAAGCAGTTCAGCCAGCTCAAGCACGGCCAGGTACTGCAGTTCGAGCTCGACAAGGACGGCCAGCTGGCCAGCCTGCACAGCAAGGTGAGCAACCTCGAAACCATTCGCCTGACCAAGACCGCCAAGGGCTACACCTTCAACCGCGAAATCAGCAAGCCGGTAATGCGTACCGCCTACGCCCATGGCGTGATCAAAAGCTCGCTGTCGGCCTCGGCCCAGCGCGCCGGCCTGTCCCACAGCATGACCATGGACATGGCCCGCGTGCTGGGTTACGACATCGATTTCGCCCAGGATATTCGCCCAGGCGATGAATTCGACGTGGTCTACGAGCAGAAAGTGATGGACGGTAAGGTGGTCGGCACCGGCAACATCCTGTCTGCGCGCTTCACCAACCGCGGCAAGACCTACACCGCCGTGCGCTACACCAACAAGCAGGGCAACACCAACTACTACACCGCCGATGGCAACAGCCTGCGCAAGGCCTTCATCCGTACTCCGGTCGATTTCGCCCGCATCAGCTCGCGCTTCTCCGCCGGCCGCAAGCACCCCATTCTGAACAAGATCCGCGCCCATAAAGGCGTCGACTATGCCGCCCCACGCGGCACGCCGATCAAGGCAGCCGGTGACGGCCGCATCGAACTGGCCGGGCGCCGCGGTGGTTATGGCAACACCGTGATCATCCAGCATGGCAACCGCTACAAGACGCTGTACGGCCACATGCAGGGCTTTGCCAAGGGCATCAAGACCGGCAGCTCGGTCAAGCAGGGCCAGATCATCGGCTACATCGGCACCACCGGCCTGTCCACTGGCCCGCACCTGCACTACGAGTTCCAGGTCAACGGTGTACACGTCGACCCGCTGAGCCAGAAAGTGCCGATGGCCGATCCGATCGCCAGGAACGAGCGCCAGCGTTTCCTGCAGCAGAGCCAGCCCCTGATCGCCCGCATGGATCAGGAAAAGGCCACCCTGCTCGCAGCGAACAAGCGCTAAGCCCATGGCGCTCTACCTGGGGGTGATGTCCGGCACCAGCCTCGATGGCCTGGACATTGCCTTGATCAAACAAGGCGAGCAGCTCGAACTGCTCGCCACCCACTACCTGCCCATGCCCGGCGACCTGCGCCAGGAACTGCTGAGCCTTTGCAGCAGCGGCCCTGACGAGATCGCCCGCGCCGCACTGGCAGAAAACCGCTGGGCCAGCCTGGCAGGCGAAGGCATCCGCCAACTGTTGGCCAGGCAAGGGCTGCAGGCCGATGCCATCCGTGCCATCGGCAGCCACGGCCAGACCATCCGCCACGAACCAGCACGCGGTTTTACCGTGCAGATCGGCAACCCGGCGCTGCTGGCCGAGCTTACCGGTATCAGCGTGGTCGCTGACTTCCGCCGTCGCGATGTGGCGGCCGGTGGCCAAGGTGCGCCACTGGTGCCGGCCTTCCATGAAACCCTGTTCAGCCACCTCGGCCAGCGCCTGGCCATCCTCAACGTGGGCGGCTTCAGCAACCTCAGCCTGATCGAACACGACAAGCCGGTCCACGGCTTCGACTGTGGCCCGGGCAACGTGCTGCTGGATGCCTGGATCGAGCGCAAGCGCGGCCAGGCCTACGATGCGGATGGGGCGTGGGCTGCCTCGGGTGTGGTGCAGCCCCACTTGCTCAGCGCACTGCTGGCCGACCCGTTCTTCGCCGGCAGCGGCCCGAAGAGCACCGGCCGCGAAGTGTTCAACCTGCCTTGGCTGGATGGCCACCTGGCCCGCTTGCCCGCTTACCGCGACGAGGACGTGCAGGCGACATTGCTGGAGCTGACCGCACGCAGCATCATCGACTCGCTGAGCAACGCCCAGCAAGGCACCGAAGCGTTGCTGGTCTGCGGTGGCGGTGCGCGCAACGGCGCCCTGATGGCGCGCCTCGGCCAGTTGCTGCCCCACACCTGTGTCGCCAGCACCAGTGCCCACGGCGTGGACCCGGACTGGGTCGAAGCCATGGCCTTCGCCTGGCTGGCCCACTGTTGCCTGGAAGGCATCGCCGCCAATCGCCCTAGCGTGACAGCGGCCAAGGGCCTGCGCGTACTCGGCGCAATCTACCCGGCCTGAGCGCTACGCCAGAAAGCAAAACGCCGCGCAATTGCGCGGCGTTTTCGTATGGCCAAGCCTCAGATCGAGAACGACGAGCCGCAGCCGCAGGTGGTAGCAGCATTCGGGTTCTTGATCACGAAGCGCGAACCTTCCAGGCCTTCCTGGTAATCCACTTCGGCGCCAGCCAGGTACTGGAAGCTCATCGGGTCGACCACGAGGGAAACACCTTCACGCTCGACGATGGTGTCGTCTTCGGCCACGTCTTCATCGAAGGTGAAGCCATATTGGAAGCCCGAGCAGCCGCCACCGGTGACGAACACGCGCAGCTTCAGACGATCGTTGCCTTCCTCGGAAACCAGGTTCTTCACCTTTTGTGCAGCGCCGTGGGTGAATTCCAAAGCCGTGGGGGTGAAGGTTTCGACGCTCATGTTGATTCTCCCGGCGCGGTAGCCGCCATAAAACTCGATGACGCGCATTATCCGCTTTCCCGAGAAAATCGGTCAAGAATTGTGCGGCTTTAGTCGCGACATACAAAAAGGCCCGCACGACGCGGGCCTTTTCGAACGCTGGCTGCTTACGGCAGCAAGCCCGCGTGGGACAGGCCCATGCGCTCGTCCAGACCGAACAGGATGTTGAGGTTCTGCACCGCCTGGCCGGACGCGCCCTTGACCAGGTTGTCGATCACCGACAGTACTACTACCAGGTCACCACCCTGCGGGCGATGAACGGCAATGCGGCAGACGTTGGCGCCGCGCACGCTGCGTGTTTCCGGGTGGCTACCAGCCGGCATCACGTCGACGAACGGCTCATCGGCGTAGCGCTTCTCGAACAGCGCCTGCAGGTCGACCGAGGTGTCGGCGACGGTAGCGTACAGGGTCGCGTGAATGCCACGGATCATTGGTGTCAGGTGTGGCACGAAGGTCAGGCCGATATCCTTGCCAGCGGCCAGGCGCAGGCCCTGGCTGATCTCCGGCAGGTGGCGGTGGCCCTTCACTGCATAGGCTTTCATGCTTTCGCCGGCTTCGCAGAACAGCGAACCCACCGCCGCGCCACGGCCAGCGCCGCTGACGCCCGACTTGCAGTCGGCGATCAGGCGCGACGGGTCGGCCAGGCCAGCTTCCAGCAGCGGCAGGAAGCCCAACTGGGTGGCGGTCGGGTAGCAGCCCGGCACTGCGATCAGGCGCGCCTGGCGGATCTTCTCGCGGTTGACTTCAGGCAGGCCGTACACCGCGTCCTTGAGCAGCTCTGGCGCACCATGCGGCTGGCCGTACCACTTGCCCCACTCGGCGGCGTCCTGCAGGCGGAAGTCGGCCGACAGGTCGATCACCTTGGTACCGGCCGCCAGCAGCTCGCCGGCCAGGGCGTGGGCTACACCGTGCGGGGTGGCGAAGAACACCACGTCGCAGGCGGCCAGGGTCTTGCTGTCCGGCACGCTGAACGCCAGCCCGTCATAGTGGCCGCGCAGGTTCGGGTACATGTCCGCCACTGCAACGCCCGCCTCGGAGCGCGAAGTGATGACCGCCACCTCGGCCTGTGGATGCTGTGCCAGCAGACGCAACAGTTCGACGCCGGTGTAACCCGTGCCGCCGACGATACCGACCTTGATCATAACGCTTGCCCCTTATCAACGAGCCGTCTGGAAAGCGCACGATAATAGGGGCGCAAGGCGCCTGTAACAACTCTTCGGGTGACCCTTCGGGCGCTTGACCACTACTATCTGACGACCGTGAATACCTGAAGGAACTCCCCCATGCTTTACCCATGGATCAAAGCGCTGCATATCGTCAGCGTGGTCTGCTGGTTCGCCGGCCTTTTCTACCTGCCGCGGCTGTTCGTCTACCACGCCCAAAGCCAGGACAGCATCAGCCAGGAACGCTTCGTGACCATGGAGCGCAAGCTGTTCCGCGGCATCATGAACCCGGCGATGATCGCCACCTATGTGTTCGGCGCGTGGATGCTCTATCTCACACCCGGCTGGCTCAGCCAGGGCTGGCTGCATGCCAAGCTGACCCTGGTCATCCTGCTGACCGTCTACCATCACATGTGCGGCGCCCAGCGCAAACGTTTCGCCAGCGGCAGCAACACTCACGGCCACGTCTACTATCGCTGGTTCAACGAAGTACCCGTACTGTTCCTGCTGGGTATCGTAATTCTGGTGGTGGTCAAACCGTTCTGACATAGCCACCCGCTCAAGGAGCCTTGCCATGTCGCTACCCGCCTCGCTCGAACAACGCCTGCGCCTGCCCGTGGTTGCCGCACCGATGTTCCTGATCTCCAACCCCAGGCTGGTACTGGCCTGCTGCGCCAGCGGCGTGGTCGGCAGCTTCCCGGCCCTGAACCAGCGCGACAGCGCCGGCTTCAAGGCCTGGCTGGAGGAAATCGAGGCAGGCCTGGCGCAATTGCAGGCGCCAGCGCCCTATGCCGTCAACCTCATCGTCCACCCAAGCAACCCGCGCCTGCAGGCCGACCTGGCGTTGTGCGTGGAACACCGCGTGCCGATCGTCATCACCAGCCTGGGCGCGGCGAAGGAAGTGGTCGATGCCGTGCATGGCTACGGCGGCCTGGTGTTCCACGATGTCACCACCCGCCGCCATGCCGAGAAAGCCGCCGAAGCCGGTGTCGATGGCCTGATCGCCGTCGCCGCCGGCGCAGGCGGCCATGCCGGCACCTGGAGCCCGTTCGCCCTGGCCGCGGAAATTCGCCAGTTCTTCGACAAGACCCTGCTGCTGGCCGGCTGCCTCAACCACGGCAACGAGATCCTCGCTGCGCAAATGCTTGGGGCGGACCTTGCGTACATGGGCACCCGCTTCATCGCCACAGCAGAAAGCCAGGCCCCGGGCGCCTACAAGCAGATGCTGCTCGATGCCCATGCCGCCGACATCATCCACACCCCGGCGGTGTCCGGCGTTCCTGCCAGCTTCCTGCGCCCGAGCCTGGAGCAGGCTGGCTATGACATGAACGCCCTCAAGAGCGGCCACGAGCAAGGCAAGCTCAAGCCGATCGACGACGAAGCCAAGGCCTGGAAGACCGTGTGGTCGGCGGGCCAGGGGGTCGGCGGTATCGACGACCTGCCCAGCGCCAGCGCGCTGATCGGACGGCTGCATGACGAGTACCGGGACGCCCTGAAACGCTGCCAGGCCCTGCGCGACCGCACCTTGTAGCAAAAGGCAACACCTTGCCCGGCCAAGCTGTACACTAGGCGCCCTCTTCAGCCCCCAGGAGCCTTGCATGACCCGTTACGCCATGATCACTGGTGCTTCCAGCGGCCTGGGCCTGGCCCTGGCGGAAGCCCTGGCGCGGCGCGGGCGCAACCTGATCCTGGTGGCACGCCAGCGTGAAACGCTGGAACCGGTGGCCATCGAGCTGACCCAGCGCTTCGGTGTCGAGGTGCTGTTCCGTGCCTGCGACCTCAGCCAGCCGCTGCGCCTGTCGGGCTTCGTGCTGGAGCTGGAAGAAGGCGAGCGGCGCATCGACCTGCTGGTCAATTGTGCCGGCCTGCGCACCTACGGGCCATTCCTGGCCCATGAGTGGGCCGACGAGCAGGACCTGCTGGAAGTCAACGTACTGGCCCTGAGCCGCCTGTGCCACGCCATCGGCAACCTGATGGCGGTACAGGGCGGCGGGCAGATCCTCAACGTCGCCGGCCTGGCCGGGGTAGCGCCTGGCCCGTGGATGGCCGCCTATGCTGCCAGCAAGGCCTATGTGCTGAGCTTCTCCCAGGCCCTGCGCGAAGAACTCAAGCGCACCGGCATCAAAGTCTCGGTACTGTGCCCTGGCCCGGTGCGCTCCTCGCGCCGGCGCATTCCGCGGCTGGATGGCAAACCGCGCTGCCTCAGCCCTGAGGAAGTGGCGCTGTACACGGTGCGCGCGCTGGACAAGAACCGCGCGCTGATCCTGCCCGGCCGGCGCAACCGCTGGCTGGCGTTCGCCCCACGCCTGCTGCCACGCTGGCTGGTGCGCAAGCTGGCCGGGGCCATCCACCGCCGCTATTGCCCGATCGGCATGGAATAGCCACTGGGCGAGCGGCGCCCGGCTGAGTACACTCGGCCCGACCCTCACCATGGAGCAAGTGCTGTGGACGATTTATTCATCAAGATCATCAACCGGGATATCCCGGCGAAGATCATCTACGAGGACGACCAGGTACTGGCGTTCCACGATATCGCCCCCCAGGCGCCGGTGCATTTTCTGGTCATCCCGAAAAAGCACATCCGCACCCTCAATGACTTGACCGAAGAAGACAAAGGCCTGGCTGGCCACATCTTGTTCACCGCCCAGCGCCTGGCCAAGGAACTTGGCTGCGAGGACGGCTTCCGCGTGGTCATGAACTGCAACGAGCAGGGCGGCCAGACCGTCTACCACATCCACATGCACGTGCTTGGCCAGCGCCAGATGCACTGGCCACCGGGCTGATCCACGGCAAGCGACCCTGCCACTATTGCGGTAAACTGTCGGGCACATTCTTGCGGAGGTGCCCGATGGCTACCGAACGTCACTACTCGCCGCTCGACCGCTTGTTGCTGCAGGCCGATACCGCCATGCGCACCTTGCTGCCCTTCAGCGGCCAACCCGCCCGCCCATCGCCGGCCATCGTCCAGCCGGACGTCGACCTGGACGAGCAGCAGGCCCGCCATGTTGCCGGGCTGATGCGCATCAACCACACCGGTGAAGTCTGCGCCCAGGCGCTGTACCAGGGCCAAGCCCTGACCGCCAAGCTGCCCGAAGTGCGCAAGGCCATGGAACACGCGGCCGAGGAAGAAGTGGACCACCTGGCCTGGTGCGAACAGCGCATTCGCCAGCTGAACAGCCACCCCAGCGTACTCAACCCTTTGTTCTACGGCATGTCGTTCGGCATCGGCGCACTCGCCGGGCTGGTCAGTGACAAGGTCAGCCTGGGCTTCGTCGCTGCCACCGAGCATCAGGTCTGCAAGCACCTCGACGAGCACCTGGAGCAGATCCCGCAGGAAGACGAAAAGTCCCGGGCCATCCTCGAGCAGATGCGCATCGATGAGGAACAGCACGCCGAGTCTGCACTGGAAGCCGGCGGTTATCGCTTCCCCGCCCCGGTTCGCTTTGGCATGAGCCTGTTGGCCAAGGTCATGACCAAGAGCACCTACCGTATCTGAAGGCATCACCATGACGGACCGTTTCGACGCCAAGGACCTGGCGCGCGCCGTGCAAGCCGGCATTCTCCAGCCGGGCCAGGACCAGGCCCTGCTGGCGTTCCTGCGCCAGCAACCGGCACAGCGTGGCAGTTTCCAGCTGGCCCATGTCGCTTTCTACTTCGGCGCCATGCTGATCATGGCTGCCATGGGCTGGTTGCTCACCGAAGCCTGGATGCGCATCGGCGACTGGGCGCTGCTGGTCATCGCCAGCCTCTATATTCTGCTGCTCACGCTGTTCGCCGTTAACCTGCAACGGCGCGTACAGCCCGTCGCGGCCGGGGTGCTGGCGGCGGTGGCGGTCAGCATCGTGCCGTTGGCGGTGTTCGCCATCGAACGGCTGGCCGGCTGGTGGCCGATGGATGATGCGCAGGCAAACTATCACCAGTACTACACCTACGTGCAGGGCGGCTGGCTGGCAATGGAAGCGGCCACGGTGCTTGCCGGGTTGTTGATGCTGCGGCTGATCCCCTACCCGTTCATCGTCATGCCGATTGCCGTGGCCTTGTGGTTCATGTCGATGGACCTGAGCGAATGGTTCTTCGGCTCGCCATTCAGCTGGGAGCAACGCCGCGAGGTTTCGTTGTGGTTCGGGCTGGGGTTGCTGGTGGTGTTCGTCGGGGTGGATGGTCGCACCCGCGAAGACTACGCCCACTGGGGCTACCTGGCCGGGCTGGCGGCATTCTGGGGCGGGCTGACACTGGTGGACAGCGGCAGCGAGTTGGGCAAGGCCCTGTACTGCCTGATCAATATTGCGCTGATGGGCATGGCGGTGCTGTTGCGTCGGCCGGTGTTCATGGTGTTCGGGGCGCTGGGGGTGGCGGCTTACCTGGGGTACCTGTCGTACGAGGTGTTTGCCGACTCGCTGCTGTTCCCGGTGGTGGTGACCCTGATCGGGCTTGGGGTTATCGGGCTGGGGCTGGTTTACCAGAAGCGGCGGGAGCGGTTGAGCCGGGTGATGCGGGGTTGCTTGCCGCAATGGTTGCGAGCTGCACTGCCGGCGCTTCGCAGCTGATATTGTCGGGGCCGCTCCGCGCCCCATCGCCGGCAAGCCAGCACCCACCTCGACCGCATTGACCTCAAGCCATGTGCTATCCCTGTGGGAGCCGGCTTGCCAGCGATGGGCTGCAACGCAGCCCCAAAAATCTGGGGTTCAACCCAGCTCTACAATCTCGTACCCGTGGGTAATCTCAACCCCGGCACGCTCGAGCATGATCGAAGCCGAGCAATACTTCTCCGCCGACAGCTCCACCGCACGCTTGACCTGGGCCTCTTTCAGCCCACGCCCCTTCACCACGAAGTTCATGTGGATCTTGGTAAACACCTTCGGGTCTTCGCTGGCACGCTCGGCCTCCAGGAATGCCTCGCAGCTTTCCACCGCCTGGCGCGATTTCTTCAGAATGCTGACCACGTCAAAGCTGCTGCAGCCACCCAGGCCCAGCAACAGCATTTCCATCGGGCGCACGCCCAGGTTGCGGCCGCCGGCCTCGGGCGGGCCGTCCATCACGACGACATGGCCGCTCCCCGATTCGCCGAGGAACATCGCCTCACCGGCCCACTGGATACGTGCCTTCATCTACCCGGACTCCTGATATTCGAAAAAGGGTGTCAGCTTAGACCTTGTGTGGCTGCGGGAAAAGTACGAGTCGTGTCGGTTTAGTACCGAAACATCCTGTAGTGTCTGATAAGCTGGCGCCAAATGACTGGCGTATACCGCCAGCCAACCTTTGTAACAAGGCCTATGCGTCGTATCGAACAGGATTTCGTGATGGTTGCCTCCGCCCTACCCGCCAAGATCAAGAACATCGACAAGCTGCTGGCGCACTGCCAGCGCCGCCGCTATACCGCCAAAAGCAACATCATCTGCGCCGGCGACCGGGCCGAGACACTGTCATTCATCATCAAGGGTTCGGTCACCATCCTCATCGAGGACGACGACGGCCATGAAATGATCATCGCCTACCTCAACAACGGTGACTTCTTCGGCGAGCTGGGCCTGTTCGAACCGGTCGAGGGTGAACAACAGCGCAGTGCCTGGGTGCGCGCCAAGACCGAATGCGAAGTAGCCGAAATCAGTTACGAGAAGTTTCGCGAACTGGCGCGCCAGGACCCGGAAATCTTGTACGCCCTGGGCAGCCAGATGGCCCAGCGCCTGCGCAACACCACGCGCAAGGTCGGCGACCTGGCGTTCTTCGACGTTACCGGGCGCGTCGCCCGTTGCCTGCTGGAGCTGTGCAAGCAACCCGACGCCATGACCCACCCCGACGGCATGCAGATCAAGATCACCCGTCAGGAAATCGGCCGTATCGTCGGTTGCTCCCGGGAAATGGTCGGCCGCGTCCTCAAGGACCTTGAAGAGCGCAGCCTGGTGCAGGTCAAAGGCAAGACCATGGTGGTCTACGGTACCCGCTAGTCCTTGGGCAGGTCGGCCAGCACCTTGGCATAGGCCTGCGACAGCCGCTCGAACCAGGGCGCCGCGGGCGCCACTTCGTGCAGGGCGATGTGCGCATCGGCGCGGCAGCGCTGCTCCAGCTCGCAGCACTCGTTGAAGCGGTTGACTGCCGCCACCATCGACTCACGCTCGTTATCCAGCAGCAGCGCACCGTGCACCAGCACCACCGGGCGCTTGCCGCCCAGCCCCTGGCGCCAGCGTTGAGCAGTGCCCACCAGCTTGCGGCCATTGAGGTTGACGTTGTAGCGGCCATCGCAGAAAGCGCCGTCGATTTCGCCCACCGACGCCACCCCGCCCCACTCGCGCAACACCTCGCACAACGGCAGGCACAGGCGCTCGTAGGCGTTCTCGATACGGCCGTGGTCGCCTTCACTGCGGGGGGCGACGTAGACCAGCGCAACGTTCACCGTCGAATGCGACTGCGGCACCGGCTCACCACCGGTTTCGCGTAGCAGCACCGGCCAGCCGGCGATTGCCAGCTCCGAGCAGGCGGCTTCAAAGTTTTCCAGACGGCTCATGCGCCGAGGCATGACCAGGGCGTGGTCGGTCGGGCGCCAGAACAGCACGCCACTGTCGCGTTCGCCGCGGCAGACGGCGCCCAGCAGTTCCTGTTCGGCGTGCAGGCCTTGTTCTACGGTCAGGGCCAGGGGTTGATCGGTCATTGATCCACCTATGTTGTTGTTTTCACCGGCCTCTTCGCGGGCTCGCCCGCTCCCACAGGGATTCCGCAGATGCCAAAGGCAGTGATCATCCCGTGGAAGCGGGCGAGCCCGCGAAGAGGGCATGGCAGGCATACAAAAAAGCCGGCGACAATGCCGGCTTCGTTTCGATCAGTCCAGTTGCTGAACAGTCTTCTTCACCTGATCCGGGAAGAACAACCGCTGCAGCTCAAGCCCTGGCTGCTCGGCGCGCATGAACGCCTCACCCACCAGGAACGAGTAGACCTCGTTGATCGCCATCAGCTCCACATCGGCCCGGTTCAAGATACCGCTCTCGGTAATCGCCAGGCGATCACGCGGAATACGCGGCAGCAGGTCGAGGGTGGTTTCCAGGCTGACCTCGAAGGTATGCAGGTTACGGTTGTTCACCCCCACCAGCGGTGTATCCAGGGTTTTCAACGCACGCTCCAGCTCATCGCCATCGTGCACTTCCACCAGCACGTCGAGGCCGACATCCTTGGCCGTGGCCGCCAGTTCGGCCATTTTCACGTCATCCAGCGCCGACACGATCAGCAGCACACAGTCCGCGCCCAGGGCCCGGGCTTCAACGATCTGGTACGGGTCTACCATGAAGTCCTTGCGGATCACCGGCAGCGACACCGCCGCGCGGGCCTGCTGCAGGTACTCGTCGGCACCCTGGAAGTAATCCACATCGGTCAGCACCGAAAGGCAAGTCGCCCCGCCCTTCTCGTAGCTGACGGCAATTTCCGCCGGCACGAAATGCTCGCGAATCACGCCCTTGCTCGGCGAGGCCTTCTTGATTTCGGCAATTACCGCCGGCTGCTTGCGCCCGGCTTGCTCGATCAGGGCCTTGGCAAAGCCACGCGGGGCATCGGCAGCCTTGGCCAGGCCCTCCAGTTCGGCGAGGCTGACGCGCGCACTGCGCTCGGCCACTTCCTGGAACTTGCGGGCAATGATCCTTTCCAGCACCGTCGGCACACTCATGCTTCGTTCTCCACCTTGAATACTGCAGTAAAGGCACCCAGCTCCTGCAGCTTCTCCCAGGCTAGCCCGGTATGCAGTACGTCGTGGGCCAGTTCCACACCGGCTTTCAGGCTCATGGCATGGTCAGCGGCATACAGCGCCGCGCCCGCATTGAGCACGATCATCTCGGCGGCCTTCTGGCCGTTCTCGGTCTTGCGTCGGCCCAGCGCATCGCGAATCAGCTCCAGCGACGCCTGGGGGTTCTCGACAGCCAGGCCATGCAGGCTCTGGCTCTTCATGCCGAGGTCTTCCGGCTCGACCCAGTATTCGGTGATTTCGCCATTCTTCAGTTCGGCGACGAAAGTCGGCGCGGCCAGGCTGAACTCGTCCAGGCCGTCCTTGGAGTGCACCACCAGCACGTGCTTGCTGCCCAGGCGCTGCAATACTTCAGCCAACGGGCGGCACAGGGTCTGGGCGAATACACCGACCACCTGATGCTTCACTCCGGCCGGATTCGTAAGCGGGCCGAGCATGTTGAACAGGGTACGCAGCCCCAGGTCGCGACGCGGGCCGGCAGCATGCTTCATGGCCGAGTGATGGCTTTGCGCGAACATGAAGCCGATGCCCAGGCTGTCGATGCAGCGGGCCACCTGGGTGGGCGTCAGGTTCAGGTAGATGCCGGCGGCCTCCAGCAGGTCGGCACTGCCGCTCTTGCCCGATACCGCGCGGTTGCCATGCTTGGCCACGGTGCAACCCGCCGCCGCCAGGACGAACGACGAGGCGGTGGATACGTTGAAGATGTTGGCGCCATCACCGCCGGTACCGACGATATCGACCACGCCATCGAGACTTTGCAGTTCGACCTTGTCGGCCAGCTCGCGCATCACCGACACCGCACCGACGATCTCGTCGATGCTTTCGCTCTTCATGCGCATGCCCATCAGGAAGGCGCCGATCTGCGCTTCGCTGCACTGGCCGGTCATGATCTGGCGCATGACGTCACGCATTTCTTCGGTGGAAAGGTCCAGCTGGCCGACGATACGGCTCAACGCACTCTTGATATCCATGTTCGATCCTTAGCGGCGGCCGCCGGTCTGCTTGAGGAAGTTGGCGAACAGTTCGTGGCCCTGTTCGGTCAGGATCGACTCGGGGTGGAACTGCACCCCTTCGATATTCAGCGTTTTGTGGCGCAGGCCCATGATCTCGTCGACCGAACCGTCAGCATGGGCGGTCCAGGCGGTCACTTCCAGGCACTCGGGCAAGGTTTCGCGCTTTACCACCAGCGAGTGGTAACGGGTCACGGTCAACGGGTTGTTGAGGGTGGCGAACACGCCCAGGTCGCGGTGGTGGACCGGGCTGGTCTTGCCGTGCATCACCTGGCGGGCACGCACTACGTCACCGCCAAAGGCCTGGCCGATGGACTGGTGGCCCAGGCACACGCCGAGGATTGGCAGCTTGCCGGCAAAATGCAGGATGGCCTCGATCGACACGCCCGCCTCGCTCGGTGTGCACGGGCCTGGAGATACGACGATGCGCTCGGGGTTGAGGGCTTCGATCTGGGCGATGGTCATTTCGTCATTGCGAATGACCTTGACCTCGGCACCCAGCTCGCCAAGGTACTGAACGACGTTGTAAGTGAATGAGTCGTAATTGTCGATCATCAGTAACATCGGGTTAAACCTCTTGAATCTACTGACTTCAGAATTCGAACCTTTCTGCACCCGCCAACAGGCGCGGCTTTGCCACAAGGGGCGGTAGACAGGAAGGCAAACGGGGGCGGGCCGGACGGGCCGGCAGGAGATAAAGTCAGGCGCGCCAACGCCAACGGGCGTGGGCCTTGATTACGCGCATCAAGAGTTTGCTGACGATCAACACAGGATAGGTCTCGCTCATACGTCACGGCACAGTAGCCTACCGGGGCGGCGGGCGCAATATGCCCGTAAACACGGGGAAACGAATGGACTTGGGAGGGATGCACTGCGATTTGCTAAGGTCGATCGGGTTGTCCTTCATAAAAAAACAAAGAAAAGGATATTCCCAGATGCGAAAAGCACCGTTATTGCGCTTTACCCTCGCCTCCTTGGGCTTAGCCTGCAGCCAAGCCTTCGCCGCCCCCTCTCCCTACTCCAGCATGATCGTGTTTGGCGACAGCCTCAGCGACGCGGGACAGTTTGGCGGCGTGCGCTTTACCAACCGCGATGCCGATGGCAATTATGCGCCGGTGTCGCCGATGATCCTTGGTGGGAAGCTCGGGGTAGACCCGACAGCGCTGGGCCCTTCCACATCCCCCATCAACCCGGCACTGGGGATTCCCGACGGCAACAACTGGGCCGTTGGCGGCTATACCACCCAGCAGATCCTGGATTCGATCACCACTACGTCCAAGACGGTCATCCCACCCGGGCGCCCCGGCGCCGGGCAGGTACTGCGAGAAAAACCGGGCTACCTGGCCAACGGCCTGCGCGCCGACCCCAACGCGTTGTACTACCTGACCGGTGGCGGCAACGACTTCCTGCAAGGCCTGGTCAACAGCCCGGCAGATGCCGTGGCCGCTGGCGCCCGCCTGGCCGCCAGCGCCCAGGCCCTGCAGCAAGGCGGTGCCCGCTATATCATGGTCTGGCTGCTGCCCGATCTCGGCCAGACGCCGAACTTCAGCGGTACGCCGCAGCAGAACCCGCTGTCGCTGCTGTCCGGTGCCTTCAACCAGTCACTGCTCGGCCAACTGCGGCAGATCGATGCCGAGATCATTCCACTGAACATCCCCATGCTGCTGAGCGAAGCGCTGGCCAGTCCCGAGCAGTTCGGCCTGGCCAGTGGCCAGAACCT
This sequence comes from Pseudomonas sp. p21, assembly GCF_001642705.1. Classification (NCBI taxonomy): domain Bacteria; kingdom Pseudomonadati; phylum Pseudomonadota; class Gammaproteobacteria; order Pseudomonadales; family Pseudomonadaceae; genus Pseudomonas; species Pseudomonas sp. p21. The sequence goes on along the minus strand of NZ_LWBV01000008.1, from coordinate 323,127 downwards.
GGTCGGCACCTGCTACAGCGGCGAAGGCTGCGTGGAAAACCCGGTGTATGGCATCAACGGCACCACGCCGGACCCGACCAAGCTGCTGTTCAACGACTCGGTGCACCCGACCATTGCCGGCCAGCAACTGATTGCCGACTACGGCTACTCGATCCTTTCCGCCCCGTGGGAACTGACCCTGTTGCCAGAGATGGCCCACGCCAGCTTGCGCGCCCACCAGGACGAATTACGCAACCAATGGCAGACACCCTGGCAGGCAGTTGGCCAGTGGCAGTCCTTCGTCGCCAGCGGCGCCCAAGACCTGGACTTCGACGGCCAGCGCAGCGCAGCCAGCGGCGATGGCCGCGGCTACAACCTTACCCTGGGCGGCAGCTACCGCCTGAACGATGCCTGGCGCCTGGGCCTGGCCGGCGGCGTGTACCGGCAGAAGCTGGAAGCCGGCGCAGAGGACTCGAACTACAAGCTGGACAGCTATCTGGCCAGCGCCTTCGCCCAGTACCGCGAGGACCATTGGTGGGCCGATGCAGCGCTCACCGCCGGGCACCTGGACTACAGCGACCTCAAGCGCACCTTCGCCCTTGGCGTGAACAACCGCAGCGAAAAGGGCGACACCAATGGCGAGGCCTGGGCGATGTCGGCTCGGCTGGGCTACAACCTGGCGGCCGAGGGCAGCAGCTGGCAGCTGGCGCCGTTCATCGGCGCCGACTATGCGCGGGTGAAGGTGGATGGCTATGACGAGAAGAGCGGGCGCTCGACGGCACTGGGCTTCGATGACCAGGAACGTACATCACGCCGTTTGGGCGTGGGGTTGCTGGGCAGTGTGCAGGTGCTGCCGAGTACCCGGCTGTTCGCCGAGGTGGCGCAGGAGCATGAGTTCGAGGATGACCAGCAGGATGTGACGATGCACCTGACCAGCCTGCCGGCGAACGACTTCACCCTGACCGGGTATACGCCGCACAGCGACCTGACCCGGGCGAGCCTGGGGGTGAGCCATGAAGTGGTGGCGGGGGTGCATTTGCGCGGCAACTACAACTGGCGCAAGAGTGATGAGTTGACGCAGCAGGGGGTAAGTTTGGGTGTCAGCGTCGACTTCTGAATTGATGGGGCCGCTTTGCGGCCCTTCGCGGGCGTGCCCGCGAAGGGCTGCAACGCAGCCCCAAACAATTTATTTGGCGGAAGTCTGCTCAGCCAGCGCGACCGCACGGAACATCGCCCGGCGTTTGTTGATGGTTTCTTCCCATTCCAGCGCCGGCACCGAGTCGGCAACGATACCGCCCCCCGCCTGCACATGCAGTTCGCCGTCTTTGATCACCGCAGTACGGATGGCAATCGCAGTATCCATGTTGCCGTTCCACGCGAAGTAACCGACGGCACCACCATAAACCCCACGCTTGACCGGCTCCAGTTCGTCGATGATCTCCATCGCACGAATCTTCGGCGCCCCCGAAAGCGTACCGGCCGGCAGGATTGCCCGCAGCGCGTCCATTGCCGTCAGCCCTTCGCGCAGCTGGCCAGTGACGTTGGACACAATGTGCATCACGTTGGAGTAACGCTCGATCACCATTTTCTCGGTCAGGCGCACGCTGCCGGTCGAGGACACACGGCCCACGTCGTTACGGCCCAGGTCGATCAGCATCAGGTGCTCGGCAATTTCCTTGTCGTCCGACAGCAGGTCGTCTTCCAGCGCGCGGTCGGCCTCTTCGGTAGCACCACGCGGGCGAGTGCCGGCAATCGGGCGCACGGTGACCAGGTTGTCCTCGACGCGCACCAGCACCTCGGGCGAGCTGCCGACCACATGGAAGTCGCCAAAGTTGAAGAAGTACATGTAAGGCGTCGGGTTGAAGCAGCGCAGCGCACGGTAAAGGTCGATAGGCGCGGCCTTGAAGTCGATCGACATGCGCTGCGACGGCACCACCTGCATGCAGTCACCGGCCAGGATGTATTCCTTGATACGGCCGACGGCGTTCTCGTAATCCTCGCGGGTGTAGCTGGAGCGGAACTCCGGCTCTGCAGCCTGCGGGCCACTCAGGTCCAGACCACGGCGTGGGGTGATCGGCTGACGCAGGGTTTCCAGCAAGCCTTGCAGGCGTGCCTGGCCCTGTTCGAAAGCCTGCTCTTGAGCCGGGTCGACCAGCACGATCGCGTGCATCTTGCCCGCCAGGTTGTCGAACACCACCACCGCATCGGACACCATCAGCAGGATATCCGGCACGCCCAGCGGGTCCGGGTTGGGGCTGGCGCCCAGGCGCTTTTCCACATAGCGCACGCAGTCGTAGCCGAAGTAGCCGACCAGGCCGCCGTTGAAGCGCGGCAGGCCGGGGATATCAGCAACCTTGTAACGGTCCTTGAAGGTTTCGACGAAGGCCAGTGGGTCTTCGACCTCAAAGCTTTCCACCTCCACGCCATCCTGCAGGATGCTGACATGGTAACCGTGCACACGCATCACGGTGCGCGACGGCAGGCCGATCATCGAATAACGGCCCCATTTCTCGCCGCCCTGCACCGATTCGAGCAGGTACGAGTTGGGCTGGTCGGCCAGTTTCAGGTAGATCGACAGCGGCGTGTCGAAGTCGGCCAGGGTTTCGCAGGCCAGGGGAATGCGGTTGTAGCCGGCAGCGGCCAGGCGCAGGAATTCTTCGCGGGTCATGGGTAGCCTCGTGGCAAGCAGCAATAGGTCAGGCAAACGGACGGGCCGGCACGCGCCGGCAGGCTAAAGTCAGGCGCGCCAACGCCAACGGGCCAGGGCCTTGATGACTTTCATCCAGAATTTGCCAGTAACCGCCACGGTGGACTCTCTGTCTTGTGAGGCTTGAAGGTCCGCCAACGTTATCCCAGTGGCCGGGTCTGCGCAACCGGGCAGCAATGCGCGCAGGTCGTCGATCACCAGGCTGGGGGATTCGTCGTGGATCGGCCGGCCGTGGTTGTAGCCGTAGGTCAGGCCCACGCACTGCACGCCAGCCGCCTTGGCCGCCAGCACGTCACTGCGCGAATCGCCGACGAACAGCGACTGTTGCGGGGTAACGCCGGCCATCTGCATGACGAACAGCAGCGCCGCCGGGTCGGGCTTTTTCTGTGGCAGGGTGTCGCCGCCGATGATCCAGCGGAAGTAGTTGCCGATCTTCATCTGGTCCAGCAACGGGCCGACGAAGCGCTCGGGCTTGTTGGTGATCAGCGCCATCTCCACGCCCCGCTTGCGCAGCCAGCGCAGGGTGTCCTGCACACCAGGGTAGACCACGGTCAGTTCGTGGCTTTCGGCATAGGCGTCCATGAACAGCGCCAGCGCCTTGTCGGCCAGCGCATCGTCCACGGCGGCGTGGTCGATGCCACCGGCCAGCGCCCGGCGCACCAGCACCTGGGCGCCGTTGCCCACCCAGTGGCGCACCGCCTCCAGGCCTGCGGGCGGGCGCCCCAGTTCGAGCAGCATGCGGTCCACGGCGGCGGCCAGGTCTGGCACGGAATCGATCAGGGTACCGTCCAGATCGAACATCACCAGCCTGGGCAGCGTCCCCGGGAACAGCTGCTCGAAGCCGCTCATGGGCGGGCCTGAGCCAGTTCGGCGCGCATCCTGGCGATGACTTCCTGGTAGTCCGGGGCGTTGAAGATCGCCGAGCCGGCCACGAAGGTGTCGGCGCCAGCGGCAGCGATCTCGCGGATGTTGTTGACGTTGACGCCACCGTCGATTTCCAGGCGGATATCACGGCCACTGGCGTCGATCAGCGCACGCGCCTCGCGCAGCTTGTCGAGGGTGCCAGGGATGAACTTCTGCCCGCCGAAGCCTGGGTTGACGCTCATCAGCAGCACCATATCGACCTTGTCCATCACGTACTTCAGGGCGTCCAGGCTGGTGGCCGGGTTGAACACCAGGCCGGCCTTGCAGCCGCCGTCCTTGATCAGTTGCAGCGAACGGTCGATGTGCTGCGAGGCTTCCGGGTGGAAGGTGATGTAGGTGGCACCAGCTTCGATGAAGTCACCGATGATGCGGTCGACCGGGCTGACCATCAGGTGCACGTCGATGGGGGCGGTGACGCCGTACTTGCGCAGGGCGGTGCAGACCATCGGGCCGATGGTCAGGTTGGGGACGTAGTGGTTGTCCATGACATCGAAGTGGACGATGTCGGCACCCGCGGCCAATACCTTGTCGACATCCTCGCCCAGGCGGGCGAAATCGGCGGAGAGAATGGAGGGGGCAATAGCGTAGGGCTGCATGGCGCACCTGTTGGCAGAATCACGGTGGCGCGCATTGTAACCCAGGGAAGCGGATGAAGGCTGATTAGCATCAACCTGTACTGGCCTCTTCGCGGCTAAAGCCGCTCCCACAGGTGCACAAACCCTGTGGGAGCGGCTTTAGCCGCGAAGAGGCCAGCACAGGCAACATACCTTCAACCAGGCTGCTGGGTTCTCAACTTCTCGCTACGCCCGCGCAACCACTCCAGGGTCAGCAGCAACACCACCGAGAAGGCAATCAGCAAGGTCGCCGCCGCGGCAATGGTCGGGCTCAGGTTTTCGCGAATACCACTGAACATCTGCCGCGGCAGGGTCGCCTGCTCCGGCCCGGCCAGGAACAGGGTCACCACTACTTCGTCAAACGACGTGGCAAAGGCGAACAACGCCCCCGAAATCACCCCGGGCGCGATCAACGGCAGGGTCACCCGGCGGAACGTCAGCAGTGGCGAGGCGCCCAGGCTGGCCGCAGCGCGCACCAGATTATAGTTGAAGCCCTGCAAGGTCGCCGACACGGTAATGATGACGAACGGCACGCCCAGTACAGCATGCACCAGGATCAGCGAGGTGAAGCTGTTGCCCATGCCCAGCGGGGCGAAGAACAGGTAGCTGGCCACACCGATGATCACCACCGGCACCACCATCGGCGAAATCACCAGCGCCATCACCAGCGACTTGCCCGGGAAGTCGCCACGGGTCAGGCCGATGGCTGCCAGGGTACCGAACACCATGGCCAGCACCGTGGCCGCCGGGGCGACGATGATGCTGTTCTTCAAGGCCCGCATCCACTCGGCCGAGCCGAAGAAGTCCTGGTACCACTGCAGCGAGAAGCCCTGCAGCGGGTACACCAGGAAACTGCCACTGTTGAACGACAGCGGCACGATTACCAGAACCGGCAGAATGAGGAACAGCAGGATCAGGCCGCAAAGAATGCGCAGGCTGTAGAACCACACCCGCTCCACGGGCGACATGTAAGGGCTCAGCATGACAAGGCTCCTCAGCTCAGGCGCAGGCGGCTGGCGCCGACCAGCCAGCTATAGATCAGGTACAACAGCACGGTCGCCAGCAGCAACAGCCCGCCCAGCGCGGTGGCCATGCCCCAGTTGATGCTGGTGTTGGTATAGAAGGCCACGAAGTAGCTGACCATCTGGTCGTTCGGGCTGCCCAGCAGTGCCGGGGTGATGTAGTAGCCGATGGCCAGGATGAACACCAGCAGGCAACCGGCGCCAACACCGGCGTAGGTCTGCGGGAAGTACACCCGCCAGAAGCTGGCGAACGGGTGGCAGCCCAGCGAGATCGCCGCACGCATGTAGCTGGGTGAAATGCCCTTCATCACGCTGTACAGCGGCAGGATCATGAACGGCAGCAGGATATGCACCATCGAGATGTACACGCCGGTACGGTTGAACACCAGTTCCAGCGGCTGGTCGATGATGCCCATGGCCATCAGCGCGCTGTTGATCAGGCCACCCGACTGCAGCAGCACGATCCACGCCGCCACCCGCACCAGGATCGAGGTCCAGAATGGCAGCAGCACCAGAATCATCAGCAGGTTGCTCTGCCGGGTCGGCAGGTTGGCCAGCAGGTAGGCCAGCGGGTAGGCCAGCACCAGGCAGATGGCGGTAATCACCACACCCATCCACAGGGTGCGGGCGAAGATGTCCAGGTAGATGGCCTGGTCCGGGGTGGCCTTGGCCAGTTCGCCAAGGTCATCGATACGGTGGTCCAGCGAAGCCAGCAGGTAGAACGAGGTGACCGTGCTGGTGTTGCGGCGGATCGCCTGCCAGTAGGCAGGGTCGCCCCAACGCTCGTCGAGGGCCTGCAAGGCATCTTTATAGGAAGCGGGTTCGCTCTTGAACGGCAGCGCCCGCGCGGTCTTGGCCAGCAGGCTGCGGTAGCCGGCCAGCTCCATGTTCAGGCGCTTGGACAGGTCGCCCAGGGTCTGGTTCTTGCGCGATTCGGCCAGGTCCTGGCTCAACGCTTTGTACACGTCCTCGCCCGGCAGGCTCTTGCCATCCCACTGGGTGATGACACCCACGGTGCGTGGCAGGCCGCCAACCACTTCCGGGTTGCCGACGCTCTTGTACAGCAGCGCTGCGATCGGCACCAGGAACACCAGCAGGAGAAACAGCGCCAGCGGCGCGATCAACGCCTGCGCCTTCCAGCGGTTGACCCGCTCGGCGTGCTTGAGGCGCTGCTTGAGACTTGGACCTGCGCCTTCTTTGAGGGGCACTGCAATGGCCATGGCGAACTCCGCGATACAGGCTGAAATGGGGGCTGCAATGCAGCCCCACACACTGGTCGTTTACTTCTTCGCCGCCCAGGCGTTGAAGCGTTGCTCCAGCTGCTCGCTGTTGTCAGCCCAGAAGGCCACGTCGATCTGCACCTGGTTGGCAATGTTTTCAGGCGTGGTCGGCATGTCCTTCTTCACCGCATCCGACAGCAGGCTCACGGCCTTGGAGTTGGCCGGGCCGTAGGCGATGTTTTCGGAGTAGGTCTTCTGCTGCTCGGGCTGCACGCTGAAAGCGATGAATTTCTTCGCTTCCTCGACATCCTTGGCACCTTTCGGGATGGCCCAGGCGTCGAAGTCGTAGATGCCGCCGTTCCACACCACCTTGAGGTTGCTCTCTTTCTGCACGGCAGCGATGCGGCCGTTGTAGGCCGAGCTCATGACCACGTCACCCGAGGCCAGGTACTGCGGCGGCTGGGCGCCGGCCTCCCACCACTGGATGCTTGGCTTGAGTTCGTCGAGCTTCTTGAAGGCGCGGTCCACGCCCTCTTTGGTGCCCAGCACCTGGTACACGTCCTTCGGCGCCACGCCGTCGGCCATCAGGGCGAATTCCAGGGTGTACTTGGCGCCCTTGCGCAGGCCGCGCTTGCCCGGGAATTTCTTGGTATCCCAGAAATCGGCCCAGCTGGTCGGTGCGGTCTTCAGCTTGTCGGCGTTGTAGGCCAGTACCGTGGACCATACGAAGAAGCCCACGCCGCAGGGCTGGATAGCGCCCGGCACGTAGTCACCCTCGTTGCCGAACAGAGCCGGGTCGAGCTCTTCGAACATGCCCTCGTCACAACCGCGGGCCAGCTCCGGCGACTCTACTTCCACCAGGTTCCACGACACGCTCTTGGTGTCGACCATGGCTTTGACCTTGGCCATTTCGCCGTTGTACTCGCCAGCGACGATCTTGCCCTTGCCGGCCTTCTCCCACGGCTCGTAGAACGCCTTGACCTGGGCCGCCTTGTTGGCACCGCCGAACGAGACCACAGTGAGGTCTGCGGCCATGGCCTGGCCAGCGACGAACAGCCCCAGGGCCAGGGCGGTCAGTTTCAACTGCTTGCGCATTATTATTCTCTCCACAGTACAGGGTTGGTGAAGCAATCCATCAATGGGCTTCGGCAATCGGATCGAGCGCGCGGGCGTGCTCCACCTCCCAGCCCAGCGGTACCACATCGCCCACGGCCAGGGCCGGGTCGAGCTCGGCAATCGGCTGCTTCACGAAGAAGTCGCCCTTGCCGCAAACCTCCAGGCGCACCCGCACGTGGTCGCCCAGGTAAATGAATTCGGCCACCCGGCCCGAGAAGCGGTTCACGCAGCTTTCGCTGTGGCCGTTCAGGCGCACGCGCTCCGGACGAATCGACAGGGTCACCGGCTCGCCGGCCTGGCCGACATTCACCGCCAGCGCCTCGACCCGCTCGCCACGCGGCAACTGCACCTGGCAGCGCTTGCCATCGCTGCCCAGCAGGGTGCCGTTGATGCGGTTGTTCTCGCCGATGAAGTTGGCGACGAAGGTGTTGCAGGGTTCTTCATACAGCGTGCGCGGGTCGGCGATCTGCTGGATCTCGCCCTGGTGGAACACCGCCACGCGGTCGGACATGGTCAGTGCCTCGCCCTGGTCGTGGGTCACGTACACCACGGTCACGCCCAGGCGCTGGTGGATGTGCTTGATCTCCATCTGCATGTGTTCACGCAGCTGCTTGTCGAGGGCGCCCAGCGGTTCGTCCATCAGCACCAGTTGCGGCTCGAACACCAGTGCCCGGGCCAGGGCCACACGCTGCTGCTGGCCGCCGGACAACTGGCCGGGGTAGCGCTTGGCGAAGGCGTCGAGCTGGACCATGTTCAGCACCCGTTTGACCCGCTCGCTGATGTCGGTCTTGCTCAGGTTGCGCACGGTCAGCGGGAAGGCCAGGTTCTCGGCCACGGTCATGTGCGGGAACAGCGCGTAGTTCTGGAACACCATGCCGATGTCGCGCTTGTGCGGCGGCACGTTGTTGATCGAGCGCCCGGCCAGTTGGATCTCACCGGCGGTGGGGGTTTCGAAGCCGGCCAGCATCATCAGGCTGGTGGTTTTGCCCGACCCGGACGGGCCAAGCAGGGTGAGGAACTCGCCCTTGCGAATATCCAGGTTGAGGTCTTTGACGATCAGCGACTCGCCGTCGTAGCTCTTCTGCACACCACGGAAGCTGACCAGCGTTTCGCTGGTTGCAGCGTTCGACTTCGCCTCGCTCATGCCTGCACCTTCTTGTTGGATGACTGCGTAGGCAAAGACTAGACAAGCGGCAAGCGCCGGAAAATCGGGGGTGCTGAGAGAATGCCATCATCCGGATGGAAGATTTTTTGTAGGGATTCCCCTACAAAGATGGCGGTTTTGGAATGCTCCCCTCAGCCCTCCGGCGCCCGCTGTGGGAGCGGGTTCACCCGCGAAGAGGCCGGCCCAGGCACCGCAGATGGCAGGTCAGGCCCTTTCGCGGGTAAACCCGCTCCCACAAGGACTCGCTACAGACTGCAGGAAGTGCATGTCGCAATCAGACCAGCTTGTGCTCCATGGCGTACTTCACCAGCTCCGCCAGCGAGTTCACTTTCAGCTTCTGCATCAGGCGCGCCTTGTGGGTACTGATGGTTTTGCTCGACAGTGCCAGCTGCTGGGCGATGTCGTTGACGTTGGCGCCCTGGGCCAGGCGCTCGAACACCGAAAACTCCCGCTCCGACAGCAGCGTGTGCAACGGCCGCGACTCGGTCAGGCCCACTTCGAAGACCATGCGGTCGGCCAACGCCGGGTCGATATAGCGCCCGCCAGCGGCAACCCGGCGAATCGCGGTCAGCAACAGCGCCGGGTCGCTGTCCTTGGTGGCATAGCCCGCCGCCCCGGCCTTCAGCGCCCGCGCCGCCATCTGCGCTTCATCGTGCATCGACAGCATCAGGATCGCCGGGGCGTCGTGCAACGCGCGGATACGCGGGATTGCCTCCAGGCCATTCACGCCCGGCATCGAGATATCCAGCAACACCACTTCGCACGGTGTGTGGCGCAGGGTTTCCAGCAACTGCTCGCCATTACCGGCCTCCCCCGCCACCTGCATGTCCTTGGCCAGGCCAATCAACTGCTTGATGCCCTCACGGACAATGGTGTGGTCTTCGGCCACCAGCACTCGAATCACGATCGCTCTCCTACTCCAAGGGTATGGCCACGCTCAGGCTGGTGCCTTCGCCCGGTTCACTGTCCAGCACCATGCTGCCGCCCAGCATCAGCACCCGCTCACGCACCCCCACCAGGCCAAACGAGGTGGGCCGGGGCTGGTCGCGGCAAAAGCCCTGGCCGTCATCGCTGACGGTCATGCGCAATTGCCCGTGCTCACGCACCAGTTCGATCTCCACGCTGTGCGCCTGGGCGTGGCGCATCACGTTGGTCAGCGCCTCCTGGAGGATACGGAACAGCCCGATGGCCTTGGCATCGCTCAATGCTGGCAGATTATCCGGTACTTGTACCAGGCAGGGGATTTGCGTGCGTGCTTCAAAGCGCCGCGCCTGCCATTCGATGGCCGAGGCGATGCCGGCATCGAGAATCGGCGGGCGCAAGGCGGTGGCCACATCGCGCACCAGCTGGAACAGTTGGGCGATCAGGCGCTTCATGCTGGCCAGGCGCTCGTTCAGGCCCGGGTCCAGTTCGGCAAAGGCCAGCTCGCACATCGACACCTCCAGCTTGAGCACAGTCAGCATCTGCCCCAGTTCATCGTGCACTTCCCGGGCGATGCGGGCTTTTTCTTCCTCGCGCACGCTTTCCAGGTGGGCCGACAGTTCGCGCAGCTGCTCCTGGGACCTGGCCAGCGCCAGCTCGGCCCGCTTGCCTTGGGTGATGTCCCACACCACGCCGTCCCACACCACCTGGCCGTTGCCCAGGCGCCGGGTACTGGCCTTGATGTCGGCCCAGCGCTGTTCACCCTGGCGGGTGAGGATACGCCCCTGCCAGGACCAGTCCTGGTCGCTGGCCAGGGCCAGGTCCTGCACCCGGTGGTAATCGGCGCGGTCCTCGGGATGCACCAGGTTGCGCAGGCCCATCTGCGGGTGCTGGATCTCGCTGGGCGCATAACCCACCAGGGCCTCGCTGCCCTCGCTGATGTAGGGGAACTCCAGGTCGCCCTCGGCCGGGTCGCGCTCCAGGCGAAACACCAGCCCCGGCACGTTGCCGGCAATGCCCTTGAGCCGCGCCTCGCTTTCGCGCAGGGCCGCCAGGGCGCGGTGGCGCTCGGTGACATCGGCGAGGTAGACCACCAGGTACTCGGAATCACGAAAGCGCAGAAAACTCAGCGACAGCTCGACCGGCAGCAGGCTCTGATCAGCCCGACGGCACTGCGTCTCGAACTGGCCGACACCGCCCGACCCGGTGCGCGCGCCCTTCCACAGCTCCAGCCAGCGGTCCATGCTCAAGCTGGGTTCAAAGTCGCTCAGCGGCCGCTCCAGCAGCGCGCCTTCACCGTAGCCCAGCATGCGCTCGGCGGCATGGTTGGCGTACCGTACGTGGCTGTCCCAGTTGACCCAGAGGATGCCCACCGTGCTCTGGTCGATGGCGAACTGGCTCAGACGCAACGCTTCTTCACGCACTTGCCGCTCCACCAGGCTTTCTCGCGTGGCCAGCAGGCTGCGCTCCAGTTGGCGCTGCTGCCGACGCTGCCACACCAGGGTGGCCAGCGCGCACAACAGCAGCAGGCCGGACAGCAAGGCCAGGTTCTGCCAGAAACCAGTCGACTCACTCAGACGTGGGTACTTTGGCTGCAACCAACGCTGGTGCAGTTGTTCCAGTTCCTTGGCCGGCAGCGCCTGCAGCCCACGCTCGAGCACATCGGCCAGTAGCGGCCAGTCGCGCCGCGAACCGATGCGCAACAGTTGCGGCAGGCCGATATCGCCGACCACCGCCAGCTCGCCGAACTCGCTTTCGCGCGACAGGCGGCTGAGCTGGGCTTCATCCAGCACGGCGAAACTGGCCTGGCCGCCCACCACCAGTTGCAGGGCCTCGCGCTCGCTGGGCACCCCTTGCAGGTTGAGGTTGCTGTAGTTGCCGCGCAGGTAGTCCGCCAGTTGGCTGGGCATGCGCACAGCCACCCGCTGCTCGGCCCCGAGCGTTTCCAGTTCCACGGCCATGGTCCCGGTGCGCGGCCCCACCACCAGTTGCGGCACGCGCATGTAAGGGTCGCTGAACAACCACAGGCGCAGGCTGGCGGGGGTCTGGGTAAGGCCTGGGGCAAAGTCGATTTCGCCGGCCTGCAGGGCATGCTCAAGGCTGGCCTGGTCGGTGAAATTGCGCCAGGTCAGGTCCAGGCGCAGCACCTGCGCCAGGCTGCTCACCAATTCCACGTTGGCCCCGTACAGTTGCTGCAGGCGCCGGTCGAACTGAGCGTAGGGCGCCTGCAACACCAGGCCGACGCGCAGGCTGCGGTGCGTATCCAGCCATTGCTGCTGGGCCGCTTCCAGGGTAACCGTGGGCACCGTCTCGGGCCTGGCCAATGCAATCAAGGGCAGCCACAAGCAGCCGATAACCAACAGGCGACGCACTCGCTTCATCTATACGCTCGTCTTGGCAAAGGCGGCCATGCAGCATGGCCGTCACGGGCAAATACTATTAGGCTGCCGGTATCATTCTGGCCCCGGGTTGACTCATGTCCACACTTTATCGCACGACGCTGGCAATGTGCTGCCTGGCCTCGATCCTTCCTCTCGGCGCTCTTGCCGCCGATGCCGAAAAACCATCCACCACCACCGAGGCCCCCGCGGCACAAGCCCCGCGCCCACCGCTACTGGAACGCAGCCAGGAGGATGCCCAGGCGCTCGAACGGCTGCTGCCCAAGGCCGAGCAGCAGACCCTGCAGGCCGGTGCCGACAGCTTCCTGGCCCTGTGGAAACCGGCCAACGACAGCGACCCGCAAGGGGCAGTCATCATCGTCCCCGGTGCCGGCGAAACGGTCGACTGGCCAAATGCAGTCGGCCCATTGCGGCAGAAATTCCCCGATATCGGCTGGCACAGCCTGAGCATCAGCCTGCCCGACCTGCTCGCCGACAGCCCGCAGGCGCGGGTCGAAGCCAAGCCGGCTGCCGAGCCGGAGCAAGACAAGGGCGAAAGCGCGCCGGCCAAGGACGTGCCGGCCGATGCCAATGCCAACGTTGCCCAGGCCACGGCGGCCGATGCCGACACCGCAGAAAGCACTGACGCCAAACAGGCCAGCGAGCAAACCGACCCGGCCGATGCCGAGCGCGTTTTCGCCCGCCTGGATGCCGCGGTGGCCTTTGCCCAGCAACACAATGCCCGCAGCATCGTGCTGATCGGCCATGGCAGCGGCGCGTACTGGGCGGCCCGTTACCTGAGCGAGAAACAGCCGCCGCAGGTGCAGAAACTGGTAATGGTCGCCGCGCAGACACCGGCGCGGGTGGAGCATGACCTGACAAGCCTGGCCCCGACCTTGAGAGTGCCGACTGCCGACATCTACTACGCCACCCGCAGCGGTGACCGCAATGCGGCCGCGCAGCGCCTGCAGGCCAGCAAGCGGCAGAAGGACAGCCAGTACCGGCAGTTGTCGCTGATTGGCATGCCGGGGAACAAGGCGGCCGAGCAGGAACAACTGTTCCGCCGGGTGCGGGGGTGGATGAGCCTGTAGGGTTGATCCAGGAATGCAGGGGCCGCTTTGCGGCCCTTTCGCGACACAAGGCCGCTCCCACAGGTGCCCCGCAAATCCTGGGGGCTGCGCTGTAGTTGTGGGAGCGGCCTTGTGTCGCGAAAGGGGTGCGAAGCGCCCCCGCTTTTACAGGCCCCGCCGCTTGCGGATCATGGCATAGGCCTGATGCAACTCCCGGGTCCGCTCGGTCGCTTCCCGCACCTGTGCCTCACTGGCGCCAGTGCCCGCCAGCTTGTCCGGGTGGTGCCGGCTGACCAGCCGGCGATACGCCTGCTTGACCTTGTCGCCATCAGTGTCTGCCTCGACCGCCAGCAAGCGCAACGCCGCCGCATAGGTCATGGCCCCCCCTTCTGGCCCCGCCTTGCGCGGCTCGTACTCGAGCGACATGGCCTGCACCTGCCGCCGGCTCAGGCCCAGCTTCTGCCCCCAGTCCAGCAACAGTTCACGCTCCTTGTTGCCCATCTTGCCGTCGGCCCAGACCATGCGCCAGCAGGCACGCAGGGTGCCCTCGGCCGCATGTGGCTGCTGGCGAATGCGCCGCAGGTGCCCGCCCAGCCGATCCTTGCCCGCCTTGCCACGGTTGAACGCGGCAATCGCGCGCAGCCGGGCCGCTTCGGCCAGGTCCAGGCGCACCATTTCCTGACGCGCCTGCTGGATATGCTGCTCACCCACCCGGCCATCGCACTTGGCCAGGCGCCCGAGCATCACGAACAGCAACTCGTCGTCCTGCAAGGCCGGCCGCCCGCCCAGGCGTTCGCGCATGTCCTCCCAGCCTTGCAAACGCAGGCGGCGGTCAATGGCCTGCCCGAGCAAAGCGCCGAGCAGGGCGCCGGGAATGCTGGCAACGGCAAAGCCGGCACCGGCAGCAATCACCGTGCTTGGCCACCACATTTCAGGCGCGCTCGCCGATCAGGCGCTCGGCCTCGGCCAGGCGTTCTAGCGTACCGACATCCACCCAGTGCCCGCGGTAGTGCTCACCACTGACCTGGCCCGCCGCCATGGCCTGGCGCAGCAACGGCGCCAGCTTGAAGGCACCGGGCTGGCAGCCTTCGAACAGTGCCGGGTGCAGTACCGAAAGGCCGCTGAAAGTCAGCGTGCCGGGCGCATCGTCACCATCGACCACCCGCTCGCCCACCAGGCGGAAGTCGCCGCGCCCGTGATGGCCAGGGTTATCGACCAGCACCAGGTGAGCCAGGCCTTGCAGGGGGGCCTGCAGGCGCGCGAAGTCGTAGTCGGTCCAGACATCGCCGTTCACCAGCAGGAACGGCGCATCCCCTAGCAATGGCAGGGCCTTGAAGATGCCGCCGCCGGTTTCCAGCGGCTCGCCTTCGGGCGAATAGCGAATGCTCAGGCCGAAACGGCTGCCGTCGCCCAGGTGGTCCTCGATCTGCTGGCCGAGCCAGGCATGGTTGATCACCACCTCGGTGACGCCCGCCGCAGCCAGGGCCCGCAGGTGGTACTCGATCAGTGGCTGGCCGGCGACCGGGACCAGCGGTTTGGGGGTATGCAGGGTCAGCGGGCGCATGCGCTCGCCTTTACCCGCTGCCAGGATCATTGCCTTCATGCACGCGCTCCGGCCTGCAACTCGGCAATCAGCTCACCCAGCTCCGCCAATTCGGGCCGGCGGCTGATCACTTCTTCTATATAGGCGAAGAAGCGCGGCACGTCGCCCAGGTAACGGGGTTTGCCGTCACGGTGGCAAATACGGGCGAAGATGCCGATCACCTTCAGGTGGCGCTGCACCCCCATCAGGTCGCTGGCACGCTGGAACGCTTCGAAGTCAGCCTGCACCGGGATGCCAGCAGCCTGCGCCTTCTGCCAGTAGTCGCGCAGCCAGCCTTCGACCCGCGCCTGCGGCCAGCTGAGGAAGGCGTCCTTGAACAGGCAGGTGATGTCGTAGGTGACCGGGCCGTACACGGCATCCTGGAAGTCCAGCACGCCGGGGTTGGGCGTGCTCTGCATCAGGTTGCGCGGCATGTAGTCGCGGTGCACCAGCACCTTGGGCTGGGCCAGGGCGCTGTCGATCAGCATCTGGCTGATACGCTGCCAGGTGGCTTTCTGGGCTTCGCTGAAGGTAACGCCAAGTTCACGCCCCACGTACCACTCGGGGAACAGTTCGACTTCACGGCGCAGCAGCGCATCGTCGTAGCTGGGCAGCGGCGCGTCCATCGGCAGGCGCTGGAACGCCAGCAGCGCGTCGATGGCATCGGCGAACAGGCCGTCGGCGTTGTCGGCATCAATGATGTCGAGGTATGTCTGGTGGCCCAGGTCACCCAGCAGCAGGAAGCCACGTTCCAGGTCCTGGGCGTGGATTTGCGGCACATGCACGTCGGCGCTGGCCAGCAGGTGGTCGATGGCGACGAACGGTCGGCAGTTTTCCTGCGGCGGAGGCGCATCCATGATCACGAAGCTGTGGCCGGCGCCCTGCCAGCGGAAATAACGGCGGAAGCTGGCATCGCTGCTGGCCGCGGTCAGGCTGCCTGCGGGCACATCGCCCCAGGCGTTTTTCCGGAAAAGATCATTGAGCTGCTCATCGAGCCAGACCGTCAGTTGTTGCAGGCGTACATCGTGTTCAGGCATTACAAGGGTCTCCGACGGCCCTAGCCGTCAAGCGGGTCATGCTTTATTATCCAGCATCTTTTTCAGACCATCGAGAGGCGTGCGGCCCCACACGCGGGCAGATGGCACGCAGGAAGCCCGGACTAATAAGATGGCATTGAAATCCCCCGCGTTTCGTAGAAAGTTTCCGTTGCTGGTAACCGGCGGTCTGCTGGCCCTGCAACCTCTGGCCACGTCTTACGTGGTGGCAGCCGAACAGTTCGACTGCCAAGTGTCCGCCTCCGGTGGTTGGGACTGCAAGCCCAAGACCCCAGTCAACAACCTGCCGCCGCGCCCGGTGCACGAGGGTGCTGCCGTCAGCACCGGCACCGAAGCCGCGAGCGAAGGCGAAACTGCGGACCGGCCGGTGCTGGTCACCGAGGCCAAGGGCCGTGCCCTGAAGTCGCGCAGCGAAGACTACAGCCACCTGGACTGGGTACCGCGTGAAAAGCTCACCGCCGCGCAACTGGCCGAAACCGGCCCGTACTGCGGTGGCGCGTACATCGAGCCAACCCGCCCGGGCATGGCCGACACCACGCCGAAGGACGAGTCGCCGACCTACATCAACGCCAAGGTGTCCAAGTACCAGCAGGAGCAGCAGATCGCTACCCTCGCCGGTGACGTGGTGATGCGCCAGGGCAGCATGCAGGCCGAAGCCGACGAGGCCAACCTCTACCAGACCGAAAACCGTGGCGAGCTCAAGGGCAACGTCAAGATCCGTGACAACGGTTCGCTGGTAGTCGGTGACGAGGCTCAGATCCAGCTCGACACGGGCGAAGCCCAGGTCGACAACGCCGAATACGTGATGCACAAGTCGCACATCCGCGGCAGTGCCCTGTACGCCAAGCGTGGCGAAAACGCCATCATCCGCCTCAAGGACGGTACGTACACCACCTGCGAACCGGGCAGCAACGCCTGGCAGCTGAAAGGCAACAACATCACCCTGAACCCGGCCACCGGTTTCGGTACCGCGACCAACGTTACGCTGCGGGTCAAGGATTTCCCGGTGTTCTACACACCGTACATCTACTTCCCGATCGACGACCGTCGCCAGTCCGGCTTCCTGCCGCCATCGTTCAGCAGCAGCAGCGACACCGGCTTCATGCTGGTCACGCCGTACTACTTCAACCTGGCGCCGAACTACGACGCCACGTTGTACCCGCGTTACATGGCCAAGCGCGGCCTGCTGATGGAAGGCGAGTTCCGCTACCTGACGCCTTCCAGCGAAGGCCAGTTCGGTGGCGCGTACCTCAACGACAAGAACGACGACCGCAAAGACCAGACTGACTACAAAGAGCAGCGCTGGATGGTCAACTGGCAGCACAAGGGCGGGCTGGACGAGCGCCTGATGGCCGAGGTGGACTACACCGACATCAGCGACCCGTTCTACTTCCAGGACCTGGAGTCCGACCAGATCGGTGTTGAAACCCAGGACCTGCTGAATCAGCAGGGTGCACTGACCTACCGTGGTGACAGCTACACCGCGCGGTTGAACGTGCATGCCTACGAGATGGCGACCATCTCGAGGATCACGCCGTACGATCGGCTGCCGCAGATTACCTTCAACGGTAAGCTGCCGTACGAACCGGGTGGGCTCAATATTGCCTACGAAACCGAGGCAGTCCGTTTCGATCGTGATCTGAAGGACGACTTCGTATTCAATGAAGATGGCGTTCCCGACACTTCGGCAGGTGCGCCTGGCCGTCGCCTGGACCAGAACGTCAGTGGTATTGCCCGCGCCAACGGCAACCGCTTCAACGTTGCACCGTCGATCAGCCTGCCGATGGAAGCCAGCTACGGCTACCTGACCCCCAAGCTGAAGTACGCGTACACCCACTACGATCTGGACCTGGACAGCCAGGGCAAAACTCAGGCTATCGCTCAATCGGCCAACCCGGCGTACGGCAGCTATAACAGCTCGCTGAACCGCGACATCCCGATCTTCAGCGTGGACAGCGGGCTCTACTTCGACCGCAATACGTCGTTGTTCGGCACCAATTACAAGCAGACCCTCGAACCGCGCATGTACTACCTCTACGTCCCATACGAGGACCAGAAGGACATTCCGCTGTTCGACTCGGGTGAAACCCTGTTCAGCTATGACTCGCTGTTCCGCGACAACCGCTTCAGCGGTACCGACCGTATCGGTGACGAGAACAAGCTGTCGCTGGGCGTGACCACCCGCTGGATCGAGGACAATGGCTTCGAGCGCCAGAATTTCAGCATCGGTCAGGCTTACTACTTCAAGGACCGCAAGGTCCAGTTGCCAGGCATCAACTACCGTACCCGCGACGATGCGCAGTCCGATGTATCGCCGTACGCGCTGATGTACAACTACTTCTTCAACCGCGACTGGCGCTTCAATTCGGACTTCAACTGGGACCCGGACAGCCGCAGCACCCGCTCGGGCAGCGCGATGTTCCACTACCAGCCTGAAGACAACCCGAACAAGGTGGTCAACCTCGGTTATCGCTACCGTAACGACACCATCTCCTACGACTCCACGACCGGTACCTGGAAAGTGGGCGGTGGCGACTACGGTGTTCCTGGTAGCCCGAACTACATCAAGGACTACTACAAGATCCAGCAGCATGACTTCTCGGTCATCTGGCCGGTCGTTCCGCAGTGGAGCGTCATCGCTCGCTGGCAGCATGACTACAACCGTAACCGCACCCTGGAAGCCATGGGTGGTTTCGAGTACGACAACTGCTGCTGGAAGCTGCGCCTGATCAACCGCTACTGGATCGATTACGACGACTTCAGCCAAGCCCTCCCGGCAAACGAAAAGGGCGACCACGGCATCTTCCTTCAGATCGTCCTGAAAGGCCTCGGTGGTGTAGTCGGCAACAAGGTCGAATCTTTCCTCGACCAAGGCATTCAAGGTTACCGTGAACGTGAAGACCAAGCTTATTGATCGACTGCGCCCGGCGTTGCTGGGCGTTGCATTGCTGAGTGGCGCGGTGCATGCCGCGGTACAACCTCTTGATCGCGTGGTGGCCATCGTCGACAACGACGTGGTCATGCAAAGCCAGCTGGACCAGCGCGTCCGCGAGGTCCAGCAAACCATCGCCAAGCGCGGCGGCGGCATGCCGCCTGCCGGCGCGCTGGACCAGCAGGTGCTGGAGCGCCTGATCGTCGAAAACCTGCAGCTGCAGATCGGCGAGCGCTCCGGCATCCGCATCACCGACGAAGAACTGAACCAGGCCATGGGCACCATTGCCCAGCGCAACGGCATGTCGCTGGAGCAGTTCCACGCTGCCCTGGCCCGTGACGGCCTGTCGTTCGACGACGCCCGCGAGCAGGTCAAGCGCGAGATGATCATCAGCCGCGTGCGCCAGCGTCGCGTGGCCGAGCGTATCCAGGTGTCCGAGCAGGAAGTGAAGAACTTCCTCAACTCCGACCTGGGCAAGATGCAGATGTCGGAAGAGTACCGCTTGGCCAACATCCTGATCCCGACCCCGGAAGCGGCCAACTCGGAAGCCATCCAGGCCGCCGCGCGCCAGGTTGGCGATGTGTACCAGCAGCTCAAGCAGGGCGCGGACTTCGGCCAGATGGCCATTGCCCGCTCCGCCAGCGAAAACGCCCTGGAAGGCGGCGAGATGGGCTGGCGTAAAGCCGGCCAGCTGCCGCCAGACTTCGCCAAGATGCTCAGCAGCATGGCGGTGGGCGACATCACCCAGCCCATTCGCATCCCCAACGGCTTCATCATCCTCAAGCTCGAGGAGAAGCGCGGTGGCAGCGAGAACGTGCTGCGTGACGAAGTGCATGTGCGCCACATCCTGATCAAGCCAAGCGAAATCCGCAGCGATGCGGCCACCGAGCAACTGGCCGAGCGCCTGTACGATCGCATCAAGAACGGCGAAGACTTCGGCGAACTGGCGAAGAGCTTCTCGGAAGACCCGGGTTCGGCGCTCAACGGCGGCGACCTCAACTGGGTTGACCCGAACAGCCTGGTACCGGAGTTCCGCGAGCAGATGGCCAACGCCGCCCAAGGCGAAGTCACCCGTCCGTTCAAGACCCAGTACGGCTGGCATGTCCTGGAAGTGCTGGGCCGCCGCGCCACCGACAGCACCGAGCAGGCTCGTGAACAGCAGGCCATGAACGTTCTGCGCAACCGCAAGTACGACGAAGAGCTGCAGACCTGGCTGCGCCAGATCCGCGACGAGGCCTACGTTGAAATCAAGCTGCCTGGCGCTGACCAGGCCACCCAGTGAAGCCCCTGCGCTTCGCCGTCACCCCCGGCGAGCCGGCCGGCATAGGCCCCGACCTGTGCCTGCTGCTCGCCGCAGACGCCCAGCCCCACCCCCTGATCGCCATCACCAGCCGTGACCTGCTCGCCGAGCGGGCCACGCAGCTGGGGCTGGCCGTCAACCTGCTGCCGGTAGCACCGGGCCAATGGCCCGAGCAGCCGGCGCCAGCGGGTAGCCTGTACGTCTGGGATACCCCCCTGGCAGCCCCGGTAGTGCCGGGCCAGCTCGACAAGGCCAATGCGGCGTTCGTGCTGGATACCCTGACCCGAGCCGGGCAAGGCTGCCTGGACGGGCATTTCGCCGGGATGATCACCGCCCCTGTACACAAGGGCGTGATCAACGAAAGCGGTATAGCCTTCTCCGGGCATACCGAATTCCTCGCTGAACTCACCCACACCGCGCAGGTGGTGATGATGCTGGCTACCCGGGGCCTGCGCGTGGCCCTGGTGACCACGCACCTGCCGCTGCGCGACATTGCCGACGCCATCACTGCCGAGCGCGTCGAGCGTGTAACCCGTATCCTGCATGCCGACATGCGCGACAAGTTCGGCATTGCCAACCCGCGCATCCTGGTGTGCGGCCTCAACCCGCACGCGGGTGAGGGCGGCCACCTGGGCCGCGAGGAAATCGACATCATCGAGCCGACCCTGGCCCGCCTGCGCACCGAAGGCATGGACCTGCGCGGGCCGCTGCCGGCCGATACCCTGTTTACCCCCAAATATCTGGAGCACTGCGACGCGGTGCTGGCGATGTACCACGACCAGGGCCTGCCCGTACTCAAGTACAAAGGCTTCGGTGCTGCGGTCAACGTGACCCTGGGCCTGCCGATCATCCGCACGTCGGTCGACCACGGCACCGCCCTGGACCTGGCCGGCACTGGCAAGGTCGACACCGGCAGCCTGCGCGTCGCGCTGGAAACCGCCTACCAGATGGCCGAGAACCGACCATGAACGAGCAATACCAACACCGGGCGCGCAAGCGCTTCGGCCAGAACTTCCTGCATGACGCCGGCATCATCGACCGCATCCTGCGTGCCATCAACGCCAAGGCTGGCGAACATCTGCTGGAAATCGGCCCGGGCCAGGGCGCCCTGACCGAAGGCCTGCTGGGTAGCGGCGCACAGCTGGACGTGGTGGAACTGGACAAGGACCTGGTGCCGATCCTGCAGCACAAGTTCGCCGGCCGCAGCAATTTCCGCCTGCACCAGGGCGACGCCCTGAAGTTCGACTTCAACCAGCTGGGCGTGCCACCGCGTAGCCTCAAGGTGGTGGGCAACCTGCCCTACAACATCTCCACCCCACTGATCTTCCACCTGCTCAGCCATGCCGGGCTGATCCGCGACATGCACTTCATGCTGCAGAAGGAAGTGGTCGAGCGCATGGCCGCCGGCCCCGGCGGTGGTGACTGGGGGCGTTTGTCGATCATGGTGCAGTACCACTGCCGGGTCGAACACCTGTTCAACGTTGGCCCTGGCGCCTTCAACCCACCACCGAAAGTGGACTCGGCCATCGTCCGCCTGGTGCCGCACGAAGTGCTGCCGTACCCGGCCAAGGATGCAAAGCTGCTGGAGCAGGTGGTACGCGAAGCCTTCAACCAGCGCCGCAAGACCCTGCGCAACACCATGAAAGGCCTGCTCGACAGCGCGGCCATCGAAGCGGCTGGCGTGGACGGCAGCCTGCGCCCCGAACAGCTGGACCTGGCCGCCTTCGTGCGCCTGGCTGACCAGTTGGCCGATCAGCAAGCCTGATATCGCCTGTATCGGCCCTTTCGCGGGTAAACCCGCTCCCACAGGAATTGCACAACCCTTGAAATCTGTGTGATCCCTGTGGGAGCGGGTTTACCCGCGAAAGGGCCGGTACTGGCAACAAAGACCTCAAGCCCCTGCACCGCTGGCCCTCCCCCCTCTCAATGGCCTAGACTGCATTATTGCGTCAGCTCGCCCAAGGCCCTTGCATGTCCGACCCCCGCTATCAGATCGACGTCAGCGTCGTGACCCGCTACCTCAAAGAACAATCCGACCCCGAAAACAGTCGCTTCGCTTTCGCCTACACCATTACCGTGCAGAACAATGGCTCGCTCAAGGCCAAGCTGCTGTCGCGCCACTGGCTGATCACCAACGGTGACGGCGAGGTCGAGGAAGTGCGCGGTGCCGGTGTCGTTGGCCAACAGCCCAATATCGACCCAGGCCAGAGCCACACCTACAGCAGCGGCGCGGTCATCAGCACCCGCGTGGGCACCATGCAGGGCAGCTACCAGATGTTCGCCGAAGACGGCAAACGCTTCGATGCCGAGATCGCCCCCTTCCGCCTGGCGGTGCCCGGAGCGCTGCACTGATGGCTACCTACGCCGTCGGTGACCTGCAGGGCTGCCTGCAGCCACTCAAATGCCTGCTCGAACGGGTCAACTTCAACCCCGCCGTCGACCGCCTGTGGCTGGTCGGCGACCTGGTCAACCGCGGCCCCGAGTCACTGGAAACCCTGCGCTTCCTTTATTCGATCCGCCATTCGCTGGTGTGCGTGCTGGGCAACCATGACCTGCACCTGCTGGCCGCCTGGCACAACGTCGAACGCCTGAAGAAAAGCGACACCCTGCGCGAGATCATCGAAGCGCCGGACGCCGACCAGCTGTTCGACTGGCTGCGCCAGCAAAAGCTGCTGCATTACGACGAGCCCCGTGGCATCGCCCTGGTGCACGCCGGCATTCCGCCGCAATGGACCTTGGGCAAAGCCCTGGCGCTGGCCGCCGAGGTCGAGGAAGTGCTGCGCGACGATGAGCGCCTGAAGCTGTACCTGGACGGCATGTACGGCAACGAGCCGAACAAGTGGAACAAGAACCTCAGCGGCATCGAACGCCTGCGGGTCATCACCAACTGCCTCACGCGCATGCGCTTCTGCACCCCCGAGGGCAAGCTCGACTTCAAGAGCAAGGAAGGCCTGGATACCGCGCCCAAAGGCTACAAGCCCTGGTACGCGCACAAGGACCGCCGCTCACGCCATGTGAAGATCATCTTCGGCCACTGGGCCGCCCTGCAGGGGCAGGTGAACGAGCCCGGCATCATCGCCCTGGACACCGGTTGCGTGTGGGGCGGCGCCATGACCCTGTACAACGTCGACAGCGGCGAATACCACCGCTGTGACTGCAGCGACGACGGCAACTTACGCCTCCCCACCCAAACGCCTACACTGAACGATCAACCCTGAAGGAAGCCGTACCCATGAGCGAATTCAAGCGCATCCCTCCCGAACAGGCCCTGGCCCTGCGCGCGCAAGGTGCGGTAGTCGTCGACATTCGCGACCCGCAGGCCTTTGCCGCCGGCCACATCACCGGCGCCAGGCATCTGGATAACCATTCGGTCGCCGAGTTCATCCGCAATGCCGACCTCGATGCCCCGACCTTGGTGGTGTGCTACCACGGCAATTCCAGCCAGAGCGCTGCCGCCTACCTGGTGAACCAGGGCTTCTCCGACGTGTACAGCGTGGACGGCGGCTTTGAGCTGTGGCGCGCCACCTACCCGGCCGAGACCGCCCAGGGCACTGCCGAATAATTTTTTCATTTTTACTGCAGCCCGCGCCCCGTGCGGGCTTGCGGCTTATCTGACGAACGGTCGTTCGCAACTTCTCCGCCCCTCGCCCTTGACCTTGCGGATAACCAACTATTCTTAAGCGCAGGCCATCCAGAAAAAGGGGAGAGCCGGTACACCGGCGTGCGGGTCATCGGTAGCGTTACAGGGTGTTCTGGGGGGTATACAGCAGCCGGCGGACCCGGTTGCATGCCAGCATCAGCTGACTGATCCGGCGTCGTCTCCACGTATCGAGCGAGGTGACGTCATGAGTATTTTTAGCCACTTCCAACAACGTTTCGAGTCAACGCGCCAGGAAGAACTCTCGCTGCAGGAGTACCTCGAGCTGTGCAAAGAGGATCGCAGTGCCTACGCATCGGCGGCCGAACGGCTGTTGCTGGCCATCGGTGAGCCGGAGCTGATCGACACCTCAACCAACTCCAGACTGTCGCGAATCTTCTCCAACAAGGTTATCCGCCGCTATCCGGCCTTTGCCGACTTCCATGGCATGGAAGAGTGCATCGACCAGATCGTGTCCTACTTCCGCCACGCCGCCCAAGGCCTGGAAGAAAAGAAACAGATCCTCTATCTGCTGGGCCCGGTTGGCGGTGGTAAATCGTCGCTTGCCGAAAAACTCAAGCAGCTGATGGAAAAGGTACCGTTCTACGCCATCAAGGGCTCGCCGGTATTCGAGTCGCCCCTGGGGCTGTTCAACGCCACCGAAGACGGGGCCATTCTCGAGGAAGAGTTCGGCATCCCGCGGCGCTACCTGAACACCATCATGTCGCCCTGGGCCACCAAGCGCCTGCAGGAGTTCGGCGGCGACATCAGCAAGTTCAAGGTGGTCAAGCTGTACCCGTCGATCCTCAACCAGATCGCCATCGCCAAGACCGAACCCGGCGACGAGAACAACCAGGACATCTCGGCCCTGGTCGGCAAGGTGGATATCCGCAAGCTCGAGGAATTCCCGCAGAACGACGCTGACGCCTACGCCTATTCGGGCGCGCTGTGCCGGGCCAACCAGGGCCTGATGGAATTCGTCGAGATGTTCAAGGCCCCGATCAAGGTCCTGCACCCGTTGCTCACCGCCACCCAGGAAGGCAACTACAACAGTACCGAAGGCCTCGGCGCCATCCCCTACTCCGGGATTTTGCTGGCCCACTCCAACGAATCGGAATGGCACACCTTCCGCAACAACAAGAACAACGAAGCGTTCATCGACCGGATCTACATCGTCAAGGTGCCGTACTGCCTGCGCGTCAGCGATGAAATCAAGATCTACGACAAGCTGCTGATCAACAGTTCGCTGGCCAAGGCCCACTGCGCACCAGACACGCTGAAGATGCTCGCCCAGTTCACCGTGCTGTCGCGCCTGAAAGAGCCGGAAAACTCCAACATCTACTCGAAAATGCGGGTGTACGATGGAGAAAACCTCAAGGACACCGATCCGAAGGCCAAGTCGATCCAGGAATACCGAGATGCCGCCGGTGTCGACGAAGGCATGAACGGCCTGTCGACCCGCTTTGCCTTCAAGATCCTGTCCAAGGTGTTCAACTTCGACCCGCATGAAGTGGCCGCCAACCCGGTACACCTGCTGTATGTGCTGGAACAGCAGATCGAGCAGGAACAGTTCCCTGCCGAAGTGCGCGAACGCTACCTGCGCTACCTGAAGGAGTACCTGGCCCCGCGCTACATCGAGTTCATCGGCAAGGAAATCCAGACCGCCTACCTGGAGTCCTACAGCGAATACGGCCAGAACATCTTCGACCGCTACGTGCTCTACGCCGACTTCTGGATCCAGGACCAGGAATACCGCGACCCGGAAACCGGCGAAATCCTCAACCGTATCGCCCTCAACGAAGAACTGGAGAAGATCGAGAAGCCGGCCGGCATCAGCAACCCGAAAGATTTCCGCAACGAAATCGTCAACTTCGTGCTGCGTGCCCGAGCCAACAACAATGGCAAGAACCCGAGCTGGCTGAGCTACGAAAAGCTGCGGGTGGTGATCGAGAAGAAAATGTTCTCCAACACCGAGGACCTGCTGCCGGTCATCAGCTTCAACGCCAAGGCCAGCAAGGAGGACCAACAGAAACACAACGACTTCGTCACGCGCATGGTGGAGCGTGGTTATACCGACAAACAGGTTCGTCTGCTGTCGGAATGGTACCTGCGGGTCAGGAAATCGCAATAAAGCGACAAGCTACCCACCGCGCGCCCAAGGCTGCTACACCAGCCTTGGGCGGCGGCAGCTGCTTTGCTGGCTTTACGTGAAGCGGCTCGTAGCTTGAAGCGTGCAGCTGTTCCCAGCTACCGGAGGGACCATGAGCTACGTTATAGATCGACGCCTGAACGGCAAGAACAAGAGCACGGTGAACCGCCAGCGCTTCTTGCGGCGGTACCGCGAGCACATCAAGAAAGCCGTCGAAGAGGCGGTGAGCCGCCGTTCCATCATGGACATGGAACATGGCGAGCAGATCAGCATTCCGGGGCGCGACATCGACGAACCGGTGCTGCACCATGGTCGCGGGGGCAAACAGACCATCGTGCACCCAGGCAACAAGGAGTTCACCGCCGGTGAACACATCCCCAGGCCGCAAGGCGGCGGCGGCGGTGGCAGCGGCCGTGGCAAGGCCGGCAACTCCGGCGAGGGCATGGACGACTTCGTCTTCCAGATCACCCAGGAAGAATTCCTCGAGTTCATGTTCGAGGACCTCGAACTGCCCAACCTGGTCAAACGTCACCTGACCGGGGCCGACACCTTCAAGACCGTGCGCGCCGGTATCGCCAACGAAGGCAACCCGTCACGCATCAACATCGTGCGCACCCTGCGTTCGGCCCATGCCCGGCGCATCGCCCTGACCGGCAGCAGCCGCGCCCTGCTGCGCGAAGCGCAGAAGGAACTCGCCCGCCTGAAGGTCGAGGAGCCAGACAACTTCACCGATATCCAGGAAGTCGAACATGAGATCGAACGCCTGAAGGCACGCATCAACCGCCTGCCCTTCCTCGACACCTTCGACCTCAAGTACAACCTGCTGGTCAAGCAGCCCAACCCCAGCTCCAAGGCGGTGATGTTCTGCCTGATGGACGTGTCCGGCTCGATGACCCAGGCCACCAAGGACATCGCCAAACGCTTCTTCATCCTGCTGTACCTGTTCCTCAAGCGTAACTACGAGCGCATCGAAGTGGTCTTCATCCGCCACCACACCAGCGCTCGTGAGGTCGACGAGGAAGAATTCTTCTATTCACGGGAAACCGGCGGCACCATCGTTTCCAGCGCACTCAAACTGATGCAGGAGGTCATGGCCGAACGCTACCCGGCCAGCGACTGGAACATCTACGCCGCCCAGGCCTCCGACGGCGACAACTGGAACGACGACTCGCCGATCTGCCGCGACATCCTGGCCAAGCAGATCATGCCGCATGTGCAGTACTACACTTACGTTGAAATCACCCCGCGAGAGCACCAGGCGCTGTGGTACGAATACGAGCGCATCGGCGAAGCCTTCCCCGACACGTTCGCCCAGCAGCAGTTGGTATCGGCCGGCGACATCTACCCGGTCTTCCGTGAACTCTTCCAGCGCAGGTTAGCCACATGACCGCCAGAGCACAGAGACGCCAACCCATTTCCACCGGGTCCGAGTGGACGTTCGAACTGATCCAGACCTACGACCGGGAAATCAGCCGCCTGGCCGAGCGTTACGCCCTGGACACCTACCCCAACCAGATCGAGGTGATTACCGCCGAGCAGATGATGGACGCCTACGCCTCGGTCGGCATGCCGCTGGGTTATCACCACTGGTCCTACGGCAAGCAGTTCCTCAGCACGGAAAAGTCCTACAGCCGCGGCCAGATGGGCCTGGCCTACGAGATCGTGATCAACTCCGACCCGTGCATCGCCTACCTGATGGAAGAAAACACCATGTGCATGCAGGCACTGGTGATCGCCCATGCCTGCTACGGCCATAACAGCTTCTTCAAGGGCAACTACCTGTTCCGCACCTGGACCGATGCCAGTTCGATCATCGACTACCTGGTGTTCGCCAAGCAGTACATCGCCCAGTGCGAAGAGCGCCATGGCATCGATGCCGTGGAAGACCTGATCGACTCCTGCCATGCCCTGATGAACTACGGCGTTGACCGCTACAAGCGGCCTTACCCGATTTCCGCCGAAGAGGAGCGGCGGCGGCAGAAGGAGCGCGAGGAGCACCTGCAGCGGCAGATCAATGACCTGTGGCGGACCATTCCGAAAAGCGCCGACAAGGGCAACGATCGCGATGATGCGCGCTTCCCCGCCGAACCGCAGGAAAACATCCTGTATTTCATCGAGAAGAACGCCCCGTTGCTGGAACCCTGGCAGCGCGAGGTGGTGCGCATCGTGCGCAAGATCGCCCAGTATTTCTACCCGCAGCGCCAGACCCAGGTGATGAACGAGGGCTGGGCAACGTTCTGGCACTACACGCTGATGAACGACCTGTACGACGAGGGGCTGATCACCGAAGGCTTCATGATGGAGTTCCTGCAGTCGCACACCAGCGTGGTGTTCCAGCCCGGCTTCGACAGCCCCTACTACAACGGCATCAACCCCTACGCACTGGGCTTTGCGATGTACACCGACATCCGCCGCATGTGCGAAAACCCGACCGAGGAAGATCGCCGCTGGTTCCCCGACATTGCCGGCAGTGACTGGCTTTCTACCATCAAGTTCGCCATGAGCAGCTTCAAGGACGAGAGTTTCATCCTGCAGTACCTGTCGCCCAAGGTCATGCGCGATCTCAAACTGTTCAGCATCCTCGATGACGACCAGCGCGACGACCTGTATGTACCTGCCATCCACGACGAGGCTGGCTACAGGACCATTCGCGAACTACTGGCGGCGCAGTACAACCTGGGCAACCGCGAACCAAACGTGCAGATCTGGAGCGTCGACCGCCGCGGCGACCGCTCGCTGACCTTGCGCCACCAGCAACACAACCGCAAACCGCTGGGCGACTCGACCGATGAAGTGCTCAAGCACCTGCACCGCCTGTGGGGCTTCGACATCCATCTGGAGACCGTACAGGGCGAGCAGGTGATGAAGACCCACCACATGCCGCCACGCGGCGAGCACGGCGAAAACGGCGACTATGGCCGCATGGACCTGGCTGTCATCCACCACCTCTAGTGCCACGCCATAACTGCCGACAGGGTATCCTGTCGGCAGTTATGGAGAGTTGCACATGCACATCTACAAAGTCGGCGGCGCCGTGCGCGACCGCCTGCTCGGCCGCCCCGTCAGCGATATCGACTGGCTGGTGGTCGGCGCCACGGTCGAGGAAATGCACGCCAAGGGCTTTCGACCGGTCGGCGCTGATTTCCCGGTGTTCCTGCACCCGAAAACCGGCGAGGAATACGCCTTGGCGCGCACCGAACGCAAGAGCGGGCGTGGCTATGGCGGGTTCACCTTCCACGCCAGCCCCGATGTGACCCTGGAAGAAGACCTGATCCGCCGCGACCTGACCATCAATGCGATGGCCGAGGACGAGACGGGTACGGTGTACGACCCTTATCATGGCCAGGACGATCTCGATCAGCGCCTTTTGCGCCATGTTTCCCCGGCATTCGCCGAAGATCCCTTGCGCGTGCTGCGCGTAGCACGCTTTGCTGCCCGTTATGCACCGCTGGGTTTCCGGGTTGCCGATGAGACACTTGAGCTGATGCGCCAGATCAGCGCCTCTGGCGAATTGCAGGCGCTGACTGCCGAGCGCAGCTGGAAGGAAATCGAGCGGGCGCTGATGGAGGCGCAGCCGCAGGTGTTCTTCCAGGTGCTGCATGCTTGTGGCGCCCTGCAGCAGCTGTTGCCTGAGCTTGATGATGCTCCCCAGGCCCTGGCGGCGCTGGAACAGGCGGCATTGCACGAACAGCCCCTGCATGTACGCTGGGCCTGCTTGTTGCGGGAGCTGGCACCAGCCGCGATCAAAGCCGTCAACCAGCGCCTCAAGGCGCCGCGGGAGTGCCAGGAGCTGGCGTTACTGACGGGTGAGTGCCTGGTGCAAGGCAACCAGGCGCTGGAGCTGCCTGCCACGGCATTGCTGGAGCTGTTGCAGAAGTTCGATGTGTACCGGCGACCGCAGCGGTTCGAGGACTTCCTGATCGCTTGCGAGATGACCGCGCTGGGCGAGGGCAAGTCGGGTTATCCACAGGCCGATTACCTGCGCGGGGCAGCGGCGGCGGCGCGGGCGGTGGATGTGAAGCCGTTGGTGCAGGCAGGGCTGACTGGCCAGGCCTTGGGCGAAGCGCTCAAAGGTGAGCGGCTGAAAGCCCTCGAGGCTTACAAGCTCGGTTGAGCATACCGGCCCCTTCGCGGCTAAAGCCGCTCCCACAGGGATCGCACAACATTTGGCATCATGCGATCCCTGTGGGAGCGGCTTTAGCCGCGAAAGGGCCGGTACAGGCTTATGCCGGAGTCAGCTGCAACCCACGCCACTCAAAGGCAACCGGCGCCAACACCTGATCGATCCGCGCCTCCTGCCACAACTGCGCCATCGTCTTGCCTACCCCCGGATGCACCAGCTCCGGCGCCAGCAGCGACAGCGGCCACAGGACGAAGGCATTCTTCAGGATCTCGGCCCGAGGCAACACCAGCCCATCGAACGTGCCGTGCAAATCGTCATACATCAGCACATCGATATCCAGCGGCAGCCCTTTGCGGTCCGGCGCATAGCGGCCATTGTCGGCCTCGATGAACTTCAGCCGGCGGTCCAGTTCGATCAACGGCAACGCAGTCTGCCCGGTCACCACGAAGTTGATGAACGGCCCGCTCTTGATCCCCACCGCCTGGCTTTCGAACGCCGGCGAACAACGCATATCGGTCAGGATGCCGGCCAACGCATCGAGCCCGGCGCACAAGTGCGCCTCGCGCTCGATGTTACTGCCAAGACCAAGGTAAACCGTGCTCAGAGACATCCGCGCTCGATCTCCACGCCAACACCACCACGGGCCGCAGGCACCGCACCCGGCTTGGTCAGTTTCAACCGCACCCACGGGATGTGGAACTCTTCCATCAACGTCGCCACCAGGCGCTCGGCGAAGGTTTCCACCAACTCGAAACGGGCCTGTTCGGCAAATGCCTGGATGCGCGCCGACACGCTGGCATAGTCCAGGGCCAGGTTCAGGTCGTCACCGGCCGCTGCCGGGCGGTTGTCCCAGGCAAAGCTCAGGTCCAGGCGCAAGCACTGGCGAATATCCCGCTCCCAGTCATAGGCACCGATGACGGTATCGACTTCCAGGCCTTCGATGAACACTCTGTCCAAGCACTTCTCTCCACAGCACGACAAGGGCGACTGGCGCCGTTAGAATCAGGGCGTCCTCGCCCGGAATAGTTAGCATGTTTTGGTTACTGGCGTTGCTCGCCTACCTGCTCGGCTCGCTGTCCTTCGCCATCGTCCTCAGCCGCCTCACGGGCAGCCCGGACCCGCGTTCCAGCGGCTCAGGCAATGCCGGCGCCACCAACATGCTACGCCTGGCAGGCCGCAAACTGGCGATCCTGACCCTGCTTGGCGACCTGTGCAAGGGCCTGTTGCCAGTATTGCTCGCCCGCCTTGCCGGGCTTGACCTGCACGCGCAGGCCTGGGTTGGCGTGTGCGCGGTGCTGGGCCACCTGTTCCCGCTGTACTTCCGCTTCCAGGGCGGCAAGGGCGTGGCGACCGCCGCCGGCATGCTCATGGCCCTGTACTTCCCGGCCGCACTGCTGGCCATCGGCGCCTGGCTGCTGACTTTCTACCTTACCCGCACCAGCTCGCTGGCGGCGCTGATCGCCACACCACTGACCTTGCCATTGCTGGCCTGGCGCGAGCCCGAGGCCCTACTGCCAATCACCGTGCTGACGGCGATGATCGTGTGGCGCCACCGCAGCAACCTGCGCGACCTGTTTGCCGGGCGCGAACGGCACTTCTGACGCTTAAACCGGCGGCAGCTGCTCCATCGGCCAGCGTGCCTGCACGCTGATTGCCAGGTCCTGCTGCTGCCCGGCCAACAACCGCTGGCAGCCAGCGTAGGCGATCATCGCGCCGTTGTCGGTGCAGAACTGCGGGCGCGCGTAGTACACGTTGCCCTTGATGCTGCCGAGCATGTCCTCGAGGGACGCGCGCAGGGCCTTGTTGGCGCTGACGCCACCGGCAATCACCAGGCGCTTGAGGCCGGTCTGCTTGAGCGCCCGCTTGCACTTGATGGTCAAAGTCTCCACCACCGCCTGCTGGAATGCCAGGGACAGGTCGCAACGGGTTTGCTCACTGTCGTCGCCGGCATCGCGGCACTGCTGCCAGGTGTTCAGGGCAAAGGTTTTCAGGCCGCTGAAGCTGAACTCCAGGCCCGGGCGGTCGGTCATCGGCCGCGGGAACACGAAGCGGCCAGGCACGCCGCGCTCGGCCAGGCGGGCGATTTCCGGGCCACCGGGATAGTTCAGGCCGATCAGCTTGGCCGTCTTGTCGAACGCTTCGCCGGCGGCGTCGTCCAGGCTCTCGCCCAGCAGCTCGTATTGGCCGATGCCATCGACCCGCACCAGCTGGGTATGGCCACCGGAAACCAACAAAGCGACGAACGGAAACTGCGGCGGGTTTTCTTCCAGCATGGGCGCCAGCAGGTGGCCTTCCATGTGGTGCACGCCAATCGCCGGAATGTCCCAGGCAAATGCCAGCGCCTGGGCGCAGGAGGCCCCCACCAGCAATGCACCGACCAGGCCCGGGCCCGCGGTGTAGGCGATGGCGTCGATCTCGGTGGCGACGCAGCCGGCCTCGTCCAGCACCTGGCGGATGAGCGGCAGCATGCGCTTGACGTGGTCACGCGAGGCAAGCTCTGGCACCACACCGCCGAACACGCGGTGCAGGTCGATCTGGCTGAACAGCGCGTCGGCCAACAAACCGCGCTCGCTGTCGTATAATGCGACGCCAGTTTCGTCGCAGGATGTTTCCAATCCCAGTACTAGCATGGGTTCGTCCCTTGTGGGGGCTGAATTCGAAGCCGCGCATGATAGTCCCCGTGTCGGATGCCGACCAGCGGTTTTCGATCAGAGGCTTTGCATTCCGGCTTGCTAAGGGTTAACATCCGCAACCCTTGAAAACCGACGTTCTCCAGCACACCTTTGTTTTGCCAGGAGCACGTCTACCCCGGTAATGAATTAAGGTAGCCCTGGATGCCAGCCGTCAAAGTTAAAGAGAACGAACCCTTCGACGTAGCTCTGCGTCGTTTCAAGCGCTCCTGCGAAAAAGCCGGTGTACTGGCTGAAGTTCGTAGCCGCGAGTTTTACGAGAAGCCGACCGCCGAGCGTAAGCGTAAAGCAGCTGCTGCTGTTAAGCGTCACGCCAAGAAAGTTCAGCGCGAACAGCGCCGCGCCGTTCGTCTGTACTAATACAGACGTTCTACGCAAAGCTTCTGCCCTGCCCGGCTAACCGCCGGGCGATGGCAGCGGTCGCTTCAAACTTGGGCAGCTAGCTCAAGGCCCTGCACAAGCTTCATGCGAACTGCATATGGGCAACCTGCCTGAAACGTCAGAGCTGGTCCTCCTTGTTGTATGACCAGACGTGCACGTCCGACTGACGGGCCCTCAGGGGCTGGCGACGAGCACACATTCCCTCGCACTTCCCCAAGCGGCACTCGCCCCATTCGGCGCGTGAGCGATTAGACTTGCCAGCTGCCAGATGACGAGACTGCCATGGCCGGGCTGATTCCCCAGAGTTTCATTGACGACCTTATCAACCGCCTCGACATCGTCGACGTGGTGAGTTCGCGCGTCCAGCTGAAAAAAACCGGCAAGAACTACTCCGCCTGCTGCCCGTTCCACAAGGAAAAGACCCCTTCCTTCACGGTCAGCCCCGACAAGCAGTTCTACTACTGCTTCGGCTGCGGTGCCGGCGGCAACGCCCTGGGCTTCGTCATGGACCACGACAACCTGGACTTCCCCCAGGCCGTCGAGGAGCTGGCCCGCGCCGCTGGCATGGAAGTGCCCCGCGAGCAAGGCCGCCGCGACCACAAGCCGCGCCAGCCAACCGATTCGCCGCTGTACCCGCTGCTGGACGCCGCCTCGGAGTTCTACCGCCAGGCCCTGCGCAACCACCCGACCCGCAAGGCGGCGGTGGAGTACCTCAAGGGCCGCGGCCTGTCCGGGGAAATCGCCCGTGACTTCGGCCTGGGCTTCGCCCCGCCAGGCTGGGACAACCTGCTCAAGCACCTGGGTGCCGACACCCTGCAGCAAAAGGTAATGATCGATGCCGGCCTGCTGATCGAGAACGCCGAAAGCGGCAAGCGCTACGACCGCTTCCGCGACCGGGTAATGTTCCCGATCCGCGACAGCCGCGGGCGCATCATCGCCTTCGGTGGCCGGGTGCTCGGTGATGACAAGCCCAAGTACCTGAACTCCCCGGAAACCCCGGTGTTCCACAAGGGCCAGGAACTGTACGGCCTGTACGAGGCACGCAAGCACAACCGCAACCTCGACGAAATCATCGTCGTCGAAGGCTACATGGACGTCATCGCCCTGGCCCAGCAGGGCCTGCGCAATGCCGTGGCCACGCTCGGCACCGCCACTAGCGAAGAGCACCTCAAGCGCCTGTTCCGCGTGGTACCCAGCGTGCTGTTCTGCTTCGACGGCGACCAGGCCGGGCGCAAGGCCGCCTGGCGCGCCCTGGAATCGACCCTGTCGAACCTGCAGGACGGCCGCCGCGCGCGCTTCCTGTTCCTGCCCGAAGGCGAAGACCCGGACAGCCTGGTGCGCGCCGAAGGCACCGATGCCTTCATGGCCCGCATCAACCAGCACGCCCAGCCGCTGGCCGATTACTTCTTCGAGCAACTGAGCGTCGAAGCCGACCCGCGCTCGCTGGAAGGCAAGGCGCACATGGCGACCCTGGCCGCACCGTTGATCGAAAAGATCCCCGGCGCCAACCTGCGCCAACTGATGCGCAACCGCCTGAAGGAAATCACCGGCCTCGACCCGCAGCAGGTCGAGCAACTGGCGCAACACGCCCCGGCCTCCAGCAGCGTGCCGGACTACGACCCTGGCTACGACTACGACGCCATGGCCAGCTACACCCCCGACTACGGCGACATGCCGCAGCACGACTACGCCCCCGTTCATCAGGAACAGGAGTGGAAGCCGAACAAGGGTGCTGGCAAGAAGCAGTGGAGCGACAAGCCCTGGGACAAGAACCGCAAGGGCGGCAAGCCCTGGCAGCAACGTGACGAAGCGCCACCCCGCGTGCCGGCCCCGGTCGAGCC
The DNA here is from genome assembly GCF_001642705.1 of Pseudomonas sp. p21. Classification (NCBI taxonomy): domain Bacteria; kingdom Pseudomonadati; phylum Pseudomonadota; class Gammaproteobacteria; order Pseudomonadales; family Pseudomonadaceae; genus Pseudomonas; species Pseudomonas sp. p21. The sequence goes on along the minus strand of NZ_LWBV01000008.1, from coordinate 288,321 downwards.
GCCCACCCTGGCCGCCCTGCGCACCCTGCTGCACCACCCGCTGCTGGCCGGCAAGGTGGAAGATGCCAGCCACTTCGCCGACGAAGAGCACCTGTACAGCCAGCTGCTGGTGGCACTGATCGAAGCCGCGCAGAAAAATCCTGGGCTAAGCTCAATGCAGTTGATCGCACGTTGGCACGGCACCGAACAGGGGCGCCTGCTGCGAGCCCTGGCGGAAAAGGAATGGCTGATCGTGGCCGACAACCTTGAACAACAGTTTTTCGACACTATAACTAGCTTGTCCGCCCGCCAACGCGAGCGCAGCCTGGAACAACTGCTCAGGAAATCACGTCAAAGCGAATTGACCAGCGAGGAAAAAACCCAGCTCCTCGCCCTGCTGAGCCGGAATGTTCCCGCACAAACGCCGACCTCATCTGGCGCGTGAGGCCCATGCTCGGGTATAATCCTCGGCTTGTTTTTTGCCCGCCAAGACCTTCAGTGGATAGGGTGTTATGTCCGGAAAAGCGCAACAGCAGTCTCGTATCAAAGAGTTGATCACCCGCGGTCGTGAGCAGGGCTACCTGACTTACGCGGAGGTCAACGACCACCTGCCTGAGGATATTTCAGATCCGGAACAGGTGGAAGACATCATCCGCATGATCAACGACATGGGGATCAACGTATTCGAGAGTGCTCCGGATGCGGATGCCCTTCTGTTGGCGGAAGCCGACACCGACGAAGCCGCGGCCGAAGAAGCCGCTGCTGCGTTGGCGGCAGTTGAAACCGATATCGGCCGCACGACCGACCCGGTGCGCATGTACATGCGCGAAATGGGTACCGTCGAGCTGCTGACCCGCGAAGGCGAAATCGAAATCGCCAAGCGTATCGAGGAAGGCATCCGTGAAGTCATGGGCGCCATCGCCCACTTCCCGGGCACTGTCGACTACATTCTCGGCGAATACGACCGCGTCACCAGCGAAGGTGGCCGTCTGTCGGACGTTCTCAGCGGTTACATCGACCCTGACGACAATATCGCCGCGCCGACCGAAGAAGTGCCGATCCCGGGCACCAAGGCCGCCGCCGCGAAGGAAGAGTCCGACGACGACGAGGAAGAGTCCGAAAGCGGTGACGACGAGGAAGAGGCCGAGAGCGGCCCGGACCCGGAAGTTGCCCGTCAGCGCTTCGGTGCGGTCAACGACCAACTGCAGGCCACCAACAAGGTCCTGAAGAAAAACGGTCGCACCCACAAGGACAGCGTCGAGGCCCTGCAGGCCCTGGCCGACCTGTTCATGCCGATCAAGCTGGTACCCAAGCAGTTCGAGGTACTGGTAGAGCGTGTTCGTGACTCCCTGAACCGTCTGCGCCAGCAGGAACGCGCCATCATGCAGCTGTGCGTGCGTGACGCCCGCATGCCGCGTGCCGACTTCCTGCGCATGTTCCCGAGCAACGAAACCGACCAGACCTGGAGCGGTGACCTGGCCAAGCGCAACACCAAGTGGGCTGCCGCCCTGGGTGAAAAGGACGCTGCCATCGTCGCTTGCCAGCAGAAGCTGATCGACCTTGAGACCGAAACCGGCCTGACCGTTGCCGAGATCAAGGAAATCAACCGTCGCATGTCGATCGGTGAAGCCAAGGCACGCCGCGCCAAGAAAGAAATGGTCGAGGCGAACCTGCGTCTGGTGATCTCCATCGCCAAGAAGTACACCAACCGTGGCCTGCAGTTCCTCGACCTGATCCAGGAAGGCAACATCGGCTTGATGAAAGCGGTGGACAAGTTCGAATACCGTCGCGGCTACAAGTTCTCGACCTACGCCACCTGGTGGATTCGCCAGGCAATCACCCGTTCGATCGCCGACCAGGCGCGCACCATCCGTATTCCGGTGCACATGATCGAGACGATCAACAAGCTCAACCGTATTTCCCGCCAGATGCTGCAGGAAATGGGTCGCGAACCGACCCCGGAAGAGCTGGGTGAGCGCATGGAAATGCCTGAGGACAAGATCCGCAAGGTACTGAAGATCGCCAAAGAGCCGATCTCCATGGAAACCCCGATCGGTGACGACGAAGATTCGCACCTGGGCGACTTCATCGAGGACTCGACCATGCAGTCCCCGATCGACGTGGCCACGGTCGAAAGCCTCAAGGAAGCCACCCGTGACGTGCTCTCGGGCCTGACCGCACGCGAAGCCAAGGTGCTGCGCATGCGTTTCGGTATCGACATGAACACCGACCACACCCTCGAAGAGGTGGGCAAGCAGTTCGACGTGACCCGTGAGCGGATCCGTCAGATCGAAGCGAAGGCGTTGCGCAAACTGCGCCACCCGACTCGCAGCGAGCATCTGCGCTCCTTCCTCGACGAGTGATGACAAAACCCCGGCCCAGGCCGGGGTTTTTCTTTTCCGCCTGTTGCGCAAAATCTGAATTCTGGCGCGATCTCTGTAGGAGCAGCCTTGTGCTGCGAAGAGTCCATTGCAACAGTAGATGATCTTTCGCCTAACTGGCGTCTTCGCAGCACAAGGCTGCTCCTACAGGGGGCGCGCATGCCCATGATGGCGCTACAGGCCGCCCCACACCCGCAAGACCCTGTTGCCTCTGACAAAAGACCCCGCCCTCCACCACACACCGGCCGCAATGCCCGTCTACACTCGACTTCATACCACTTGAATGTGAGGCCGCTATGCCGCTGATGCCGGCCATCCTGTTGCTGCTCCTGATTTTGTGGAACACAACGGCCGGCGCCCTGACCCTGACAGACGAGGAAAAAACCTGGTTGGCTGCCCATCCGCAGCTGAGCCTGGGTGTAGACGCCTCTTGGCCACCGTTCGAGTTTCGCGACCAGGAGGGCCGGTACCAGGGATTGGCCGCCGATTACATCGCCACGATCCAGCAACGCCTGGGTGTGACGCTCAAACCGGTCGAACCCAGCAGCTGGACCGAGGTACTGGCGCAAGCCCGCGAAAGCCGCATCGACCTGCTGCCCGGCATCATGTCCACCCCCGAACGCCAAGGCTACCTGGCCTTCACCCGGCCGTACCTCGACTTCCCCATCGTCATCCTCGCCCACAAAGGCGGCGCACAGCCGCGCAACCTGAAAGACCTGTACGGCCTGAAGATTGCCGTGGTCGAAAACTACGCTCCGCACGAACTGCTGCGCACCCACCACCCGGACCTCAACCTGGTGGCCCTGCCCAACGTCAGCTCCACCCTGCAGGCCCTGGCCACCGACGAAGTGGACGCGGTGGTCGGTGACCTCGCTTCAAGCATCTGGAGCCTGCGCCAGCTCAAGCTCGACGGCCTCTACGTCAGCGGCGAAACGCCCTACCGCTACCAACTGGCCATGGCCGCCCCGCGCGACAACAAGGTACTGGTCGGCATTCTCGACAAAGTGATGGCCGACATGAGCAGTGGCGAAGTCAGCCAGATCCAGCAACGCTGGGTGGGCTATGTGGTCGACCAACGGATGTTCTGGTCCGACCTGCTGGTGTATGGCCTGCCCGCGGTGCTGGTATTGATGGCCGTGCTGGCAGTGGTCATCCGCATCAACCGTCGGCTCAGCTCGGAAATTTCTCGACGCATCGCCCTCGAACAGGAGCTGCGCAGCAGCGAGTACCACTACCGCAGCCTGGTCGAGAGCCTGTCCGCCATCGCCTGGGAGGCCGACGCCAACGACTTCACCTACAGCTACGTCTCGCCCCACGCCGAAGGCCTGCTCGGCTACCCACTGGGCGACTGGCTCAAGCCCGGCTTCTGGCGCAGCATCCTGCACCCGGAGGATGCCCTCTGGGCCCAGGCCTACTGCGACAGCGAAACCGCCGCCGGGCGCGACCACAGCCTCGACTACCGGGTGATCCGGGCCGATGGCCAGCCATTGTGGGTGCGCAACATCGTCAGCATGATCGAGCATGGCCACCAGCCAGTGATGCGCGGGCTGATGATCGACATCAGCGAGACCAAGCGCACCGAGGACGCCCTGCGCCTGTCCGAGCAAAAGTTCGCCTCGGTGTTCCAGCAGTGCCCCGACATCCTGCTGATCGCCCGCCACAGCGACGGCTGCCTGCTGGAGGTGAACGAAGCCTTCGAAGAGCAGATCGGCCTCTCCCCGGGCCAGGTCATCGGCCGCACTGCCACCGATCTCAACCTGTGGGGCGTCGAAGGCACCGGCCCGCGGCTGCTCGAACGCCTGCATCAGGGCGGTATCCGCAACCTGGAAATGAGCTTCCGCCGCAGCAACGGCCAGCTGTTCACCGGCCTGACCTCGGCCGAAACCTTCGAGCTCGACGGCAACCTCGCATTGGTGGTGGCGGTACGCGACATCAGCCAGCTCAAGGAAACCCAGGAGCAGCTGCAAACCTCGGAAGAGAAATTCGCCAAGGCCTTCCACGCCTCGCCCGACGGCCTGTTGCTGTCGCGCCAGAGCGACGGCTTGCTGCTCGAAGTGAACGAGGGCTTCTGCCGCCTCACCGGCTATGACCTCAGCCCGACCCTCGACCAGACCTCGCTGGACCTGGGCATCTGGGTCGACCTCAACGAACGCAAGCGCCTGGTCGAACAGCTCAACCGCGATGGCTTCGTGCGCGACTTCACGTGCCACTTGCGCCGCAGCGATGGGCAGATTCGCCTCTGCGAGCTCTCTGCACGGCCGCTGCCAATTGCTGGCGAAGACTGCATGCTGACCATCGCCCGCGACATCACCGAACGCCACCTGATGCAGGAAAAGCTGCAGCTGGCCGCCACCGTGTTCGAGAACACCGCCGAAGGCGTGCTGATCACCGACATCGACCAGCGCATCAGTGCCGTCAACCGCGCCTTCAGCGAAATCACCGGCTACAGCGAGATCGAAGCCCTCGGCCAGACCCCACGCCTGCTAGCCTCCGGCCAGCACGACAGCGCGTTCTATGTCGCCATGTGGCATCAGCTGACCGATGAAGGCCACTGGCAAGGTGAAATCTACAACAAGCGCAAGAATGGCGAGCTGTACCCCGGCTGGCTGACCATCAGCGCCGTGCGCAACAGCGAGCGGGAAATTACCCACTTCGTCGCCGTGTTTGCCGACATCTCCAGCCTCAAGCACGCCCAGGCCAAGCTCGACTACCAGGCCCACCACGACCCGCTGACCGGCCTGCCCAATCGCGCCCTGTTCGAGAACCGCCTGCAGGCTGCACTCTCCTGCTCGCAGGTGTCCAACCGCAAGGGCGCGGTACTGTTCCTTGACCTCGACCGTTTCAAGCACATCAACGACAGCCTCGGCCACCCGGTCGGCGACCTGCTGCTCAAGGGCATCGCCCAGCGCCTGAAGGAGCAAGTGCGCGACGTCGACACCGTGGCCCGCCTGGGCGGCGACGAGTTCATCATCCTGTTGCCCGGCCTGCACAAACCCAGTGACGCCAGCACCATCGCCAACAAGCTGCTGGCCTGCTTCAACGCGCCGTTCCAGGCCGGCGAGCACGAGTTCTTCACCAGCGCCAGCATCGGCATCAGCCTTTATCCACAGGACGGCACCGACGTTTCCACACTGATTCGCAACGCCGACGCCGCCATGTACCGCTCCAAGGCCAAGGGGCGCAACCGCGTCGAAGCCTACACCCGCGACCTCACCGCCCAGGCCAGCGAACGCATTGCCCTGGAGCACGAGCTGCGCCGCGCCATAGAACGTAACGAACTGAGCCTGTGCTTCCAGCCCAAGCTCAGCCTCAAGACCCAGAGCCTGGTCGGCGCCGAAGCGCTGATCCGCTGGAGCCACCCGACCTTTGGTGAGGTGCCGCCGGAGCACTTCATCCACTTGGCGGAAGAGAACGGCACCATCCTCCAGGTCGGCGACTGGGTACTGGAGCAGGCCTGCCTGCAGATGCAGGCCTGGAAGAAGCACTACCAACCCTTCGGCCCGCTGTCGATCAACCTTGCCGGCGCCCAGCTACGTCACCCACACCTGGCCCGGCGCATCGAACAGCTGCTGAAGCAATACCAACTCAAGGCCGGCGACCTGCAGCTGGAAATCACCGAAAACTTCATCATGAGCCAGGCAGAAGAAGCCCTGGCCGTGCTGTACCAACTGAAGAAACTGGGCGTGCAACTGGCCATCGATGACTTCGGCACCGGTTATTCATCCCTGAGCTACCTCAAGCGCCTGCCGCTGGACATTCTCAAGATCGACAAGTCGTTCATCCGCGGCCTGCCCGACGACCCCCACGACGCCGCCATCGCCCGCGCGATCATCGCCCTGGGCCGCAGCATGCAGTTGACCATCATTGCCGAGGGTGTGGAAAACCAGGCCCAGCAACGCTTCCTGGCGGCTGAGGGCTGCGAGCAGATCCAGGGCTACATCGTCAGCCTGCCCCTGCCCCCGGACGAGTTCGCGGCGACGTTTCTTCGCATAGCACTATCGGATCTTTCAGATGGCACAGGTGCGAAACCCTCGTTATAATCCGGCCACTTACTGAGGGCCTATAGCTCAGTCGGTTAGAGCAGAGGACTCATAATCCTTTGGTCCACGGTTCGAGTCCGTGTGGGCCCACCAGATAACTCAAAGGCCTACGTTGCAGAACGTAGGCCTTTGTCATTTCAGGGTCAGCAGTCGTCATGTTCTCCTGACTCGGGCAACTCCTCTTGCTGGGCTATCCAGCTGTGTATGTACTGAAGAACCCGTGTCGCACCTTCGGCAGTTTCCACCAGCTCTATCGGCCGCTCACCACAGAGGAACTGATTGGGCTGCTCCATCCACTTGAACGCTGCCGCCCTGCTTCCGCGTACAGGAATGGCCAAATCCAGAATTTCCTGTAGCAGTTCAGGTTGCCCATACCAGGACTCCGGCTTGATGGTTGGTTTCCTCCCTGGAATCACTCTCGGTAGCTGACAGGCCGCAAGCTCGCCTGAATTGATGTGCTCTCGCTTCCAGTGCGCAAACTTGATGAGGTCGGTATTCGCCGAGCGGTTCTGCCCCGACGTCGGCACAACCACGCCAATCCGCACATCTATGTGAGCACGAATCATCTCAAGTGCAGGCGCGATATCAGTGTCGTTGGTAACGATGACGGCATGGTCAATCTGCCCCGTGATCGAGTCATGGTAAGCCTGGAGGGCCAGATTCACGTCGCTCTGTTTCTCCTCCACCTTCCAGGCCTGGATTTCCTGGCACTCACGCGGAGCCTTGTCCGGGTCTTCAGGGTCGACGATCTTCACCTTCATTTTATTGACGGCGTAATAACCTTCGATGAGCTCTATTCGACCGTCATGCAGCTTGCGCAAAGCGGTGTGGTAGCGAGCTTGTGACGATACCGAATCGCCAGCACGGGCGACCGACTCGATGATCTTTGCCGTGAAATATTTGATCGAGGGGGATTCCAGGAGCCGCGATGCCCTGATCTGACCATGGCTGTCCGTGACCAGTACAGAAGGCAAGATGTGCTTTTCAAAGAGAGGCAACAGGTCGAGCCACTTGTACGGAGTGCCGCGCAAGCAGCCGTAGTAGAAGTTGTAGCCGTCGATATAGATACGAGTGCGCAGAGGCTCAGAATCAAGCTTTCTCTGCATCTTTTGCACTCCAGAAACGAAAAAACCGGCTTAAGCCGGCTTTTTCCCCCTCCAACCAGATGGTCATGCCACGCCGATCGTGAGGGTTAGTTGTTGTCGGCAGTATTGCGCAATGAGGGAGCTGATGCAAGTTGGTAGGCTGGCATCCTCGTCCTCCGAAACACAACGTTTGTGAGAGGGTCATTCTCTGCTCAGCCATGGCTATCCAGACAGCGATAAATCGTTAGATTTTGTGAGCCCCTATTTCACCCTGGACTGCACCTCGACCTGCCGCACCAATCGAGCAGTTCTGCCATTGCGCCCGATGCTTACATGCCGGCGCGGCAGCTGTAGGAGCGGCCAGCTGTGACTGCCCTTGCTCTGGTCAGCACTGGCTGGCTAGGCTAGCGGGCCAACCGTAGAGACTCGCCATGTCGGATTCCCGCTCCATCACGCTGGATGAAATCGATCGCCAGCTGATCGCCCTGCTGCAGATCAACGCCCGCGAAAGCGTCGCCACCCTCGCCCGCCAGTTGGGCATCGCCCGTACCACCGTCAACTCGCGCCTGGAGCGGCTGGAGAAGAACAAGGTCATCTCCGGCTATGGCGTACGCCTGGGCCAGCGGGTGATGGGGGGTGGTCTGCAGGCGTATGTGGGGATCAAGGTGCAGCCACGCTCGGGCAAAGAGGTGGTGCGGCGCCTGAGTGCAATGGGCCAGGTGCAGCAGCTGTGCGCAGTGAGCGGCGAGTTCGACTATGTGGCCTGGCTGCGTACGGATTCGCCCGAGCAACTGGACCAGTTGCTCGACCAGATCGGCAGTGTCGACGGGGTGGAGAAGACCACCACGTCGATCATTCTCAGCAGCAAGGTGGACCGCGGGCAGCCGCTCTGAACTCGGCTGGCGGTCAGGCTTCCTGGCCGTCGAGCAGGCCTTCCAGTATTGCCGAAAGGCTTTCGGCGCAATGCTGCATCGACCAGACGATGTCACGGCTGCGCTCGGGGGCGTGGTGCTGGGCGTAGTCGGTGGCGATCTGATTGAGACCACGGGCCAGCAGGCAGGCGTGGACCAGGGCGTCTGCGGCGTCGATGCCGGGGCGTATGGCGAATAATGGCGGATGGCTGGCTTCGCAGTTGCAGAAGGTTTTTTCTGCGGTGGGTTTCAGTTTTTCGGGTTGGTCGGGTAAGCGTTTGGTCATGGTATAGCCTCCAAATCACAAGGGTGATCGGCGGCCAATCGCATCCTTCTCACGGGAATTGGGTGGCAGCCATGCACGAGGTGAGAACCGGCGAACTTGGAGGCGTGTACCCGGCCAGGCAAAGCCTGCCCGCGCACAGCTGCCATAGCAGTGCGCCTCCAGAAAGATCAGCGGGTTCTCACGCCCGATCGCCGAATTTGCGGCGACCCAGTGAAGTTAACGATGAAGGCTTTCCCACGCTGCCAGACCGAGGCTATAGCGGGCGTAGGGTAATTCTTTATTTCCCGGCATGGGTGTAGGAACTATCTGATCACACTCTGGTAAGCCCGCCGCAGACCCTGTGGGAGCGGGCGTGCCCGCGAACACGGGCGCAGCCCGTGCCATACACCGCGGGTGCTTCTTCGCGGGCTCGCCCGCTCCCACAGGGGGCCGATGCTGTGCTTGAGATTGGTAGGCTTCCTGTTCGTCATAAAGCTATCTTGTTCATACATTTCGACGATACAAGCTACATTCAGACAACACTCTGCACCTTAATAACGAACACCCCACTCCCTAAAATGGCCACCACGCATCTCCTATACTCAGGCTCCGCCCGCTGCGCAGCCTCTCTGGCAAGGTCACTCCATGAACAAGAAAAACCGCCACCCCGCCGACGGCAAAAAACCCGTCACCATCTTCGGCCCGGACTTCCCCTTCGCCTTCGACGACTGGCTGGAACACCCCGCAGGCCTGGGCAGCATCCCGCCCGAGCACCATGGTGAGGAAGTGGCAATCGTGGGCGCCGGTATCGCCGGCCTGGTGGCGGCCTACGAGCTGATGAAGCTGGGCCTCAAGCCGGTGGTGTACGAAGCCTCCAAGCTGGGTGGCCGGCTGCGCTCGCAAGCCTTCAACGGCACCGACGGGATCATCGCCGAACTGGGTGGCATGCGCTTCCCGGTGTCGTCCACTGCCTTCTACCACTACGTGGACAAGCTGGGTCTGGAGACCAAACCGTTCCCCAACCCGCTGACCCCGGCCTCGGGCAGCACGGTGATCGACCTGGAAGGCCAGACCTACTACGCCGAAAAACCCACCGACCTGCCCAAGCTGTTCCACGAAGTGGCCGATGCCTGGGCCGACGCGCTGGAAAGCGGCGCCCAGTTCGCCGACATCCAGCAGGCCATCCGCGACCGTGACGTACCGCGCCTGAAAGCGCTGTGGAACAAGCTGGTACCGCTGTGGGACGACCGCACCTTCTACGACTTCGTCGCCACCTCGCGCTCCTTCGCCAAGCTGAGCTTCCAGCACCGCGAAGTGTTCGGCCAGGTCGGCTTCGGCACCGGCGGCTGGGACTCGGACTTCCCCAACTCGATGCTGGAAATCTTCCGCGTGGTGATGACCAACTGCGATGACCACCAGCACCTGGTGGTCGGCGGTGTGGAGCAGGTACCGCAAGGCATTTGGCGCCATGTACCGGAGCGCTGCGTGCATTGGCCGGAAGGCACCAGCCTGAGCGCACTGCATGGCGGTGCGCCGCGCACCGGGGTCAAGCGCATCGCCCGCGCCGCCGATGGCCGCCTGGCAGTCACCGACAACTGGGGCGACACCCGTCACTACAGCGCCGTGCTCGCCACCTGCCAGACCTGGCTGCTGACCACCCAGATCGACTGTGAGGAATCGCTGTTCTCGCAAAAGATGTGGATGGCCCTGGACCGCACCCGCTACATGCAGTCGTCGAAGACCTTCGTCATGGTCGACCGCCCGTTCTGGAAGGACAAGGACCCGGAAACCGGCCGCGATCTGATGAGCATGACCCTCACCGATCGTCTCACCCGCGGCACCTACCTGTTCGACAACGGCAACGACAAGCCGGGGGTGATCTGCCTGTCGTACTCGTGGATGAGCGACGCGCTGAAAATGCTGCCACACCCGGTGGAAAAACGCGTGCAGCTGGCCCTGGACGCACTAAAGAAGATCTACCCGAAGACCGACATCGCCGGCCACATCATCGGCGACCCGATCACTGTTTCCTGGGAAGCCGACCCGCACTTCCTCGGCGCCTTCAAGGGCGCGCTGCCGGGCCACTACCGCTACAACCAGCGCATGTACGCGCACTTCATGCAGCAGGACATGCCTGCCGAGCAGCGCGGCATGTTCATCGCCGGTGACGACGTGTCGTGGACGCCGGCCTGGGTGGAAGGCGCGGTACAGACATCGCTGAATGCGGTGTGGGGTATCATGAATCACTTCGGTGGTCGCACCCACCCGGACAACCCCGGCCCAGGCGACGTGTTCGACGAAATCGGCCCGATCGCCCTGCCGGACTGAGACAAGGAGGCAACATGCGCATCGCTCTGTTCCAGGGCGCTCCAAAGCCACTGGACGTGCCCGGCAACCTGCAACGGTTGCGCCACCAGGCGCAACTGGCAGCCGAACGCGGCGCCCGCTTGCTGGTATGCCCGGAGATGTTCCTGACCGGCTACAACATCGGCCTGGCCCAGGTCGAGCGCCTGGCCGAGGCCGACGATGGCCCGGCGGCCATGGAGGTGGTGGAGATCGCCCAGGCGCACCGCATCGCCATCGTCTACGGCTACCCGGAGCGCGGCGATGATGGCGCGATCTACAACAGTGTGCAGCTGATCGATGCGCACGGCCGCAGCCTGAGCAACTATCGCAAGACCCACCTGTTCGGTGAACTGGACCGTTCGATGTTCAGTCCAGGTTCCGATCACTTCCCGGTGGTGGAGCTAGATGGCTGGAAGGTTGGCCTGCTGATCTGCTACGACATCGAGTTCCCGGAGAACGCCCGACGCCTGGCGCTGGACGGTGCCGAGCTGATCCTGGTGCCGACGGCGAACATGACCCCTTACGACTTCATCTGCCAGGTGACCGTAAGGGCGCGGGCGCAGGAGAACCAGTGCTACCTGGTGTATGCCAACTATTGTGGCTCGGAAGACGAGATCCAGTATTGCGGGCAGAGCAGCATCATCGGCCCGGACGGCAGCCTGCTGGCCATGGCCGGACGAGATGAGTGCCAGTTGCTGGCAGAGCTGGAGCATGAGCGGGTGGTGCAGGGGCGCGAGGCGTTTCCTTACCTCACCGATTTGCGCCAGGAGTTGCATCTGCGTAAGAGCTGATGGCCCTTTCGCGGGCACGCCCGCTCCCACAGGGTCTGCGCTGCCTTTCGTACCTGCGCCATACCTTGTGGGAGCGGGCGTGCCCGCGAAGAGGCCGGGCCTGCAAACAAATGGGTTAGCATGGAAGCAGTTACCGGAGCCCCCATGCCTGACGCCACCCGCCACCTCACCCTCGCCAACGGCCTGCAGCTGACCCTGCGCCACGCCCCACGCCTGAAGCGCTCGGCCGCTGCCTTGCGGGTGCACGCGGGTAGCCACGACACGCCGACCAAATGGCCCGGCCTGGCCCACTTCCTGGAGCACCTGTTCTTCCTCGGCACCCCGCGCTTCCCGCTGGACGACGGCCTGATGCGCTACGTGCAGGCCCTCGGCGGCCAGGTCAATGCCAGCACCCGCGAACGCACCACCGACTTTTTCTTCGAGGTCCCACCCAGCGCCCTGGCCGGGGGGTTGGAGCGCCTGTGCCAGATGTTGGCCGAGCCAGACCTGGGCATCGAGCGCCAACGCCGCGAACGCGAAGTCATCCATGCCGAGTTCATTGCCTGGTCGCGCAATCCGCAGGCCCAGCAGCAGTTCGCCTTGCTGCAATCCGCAGCGCCCGGCCATCCGTTGAGCGCTTTTCATGCCGGCAACCGGCACACCCTGGCCTTGCAGGATCCCGCCTTCCAGCAAGCGCTCCATGGCTTTCACCAGCGCTTCTACCAAGGCGGCCAGGTCAGCTTGAGCCTGTGCGGCCCACAATCGCTGGATGAACTGGAACTGCTGGGCCGGCAGCATGCCGAGCTGTTCGCAACGGGTGAACGGGTACCACAAGCTCTGCCACCGCCATTGTCGGCGACCGACACGCACCTGCTCTTCAGCCACGAAAACCTCCCGGCAGGTGCCGAGCAGGCCCTTGAGTTGCTGATCACCTGCCTCAGCGATAGCCGCCCGGGTACTTGGCTGAATGCGCTTCGCCAGCGCGGTTGGCTGCAAGGTTTCAAGGCCGAGGCGCTGTATGCCTTCGCCGGGCAGTCGCTGTGGCACATCGACCTGCAGCTCAGCGAAGACGCCAGCCCAGAGGAAGCCGATGCCCTGTTGCAAGGTTGGTTCGGCTTCATCAGACAGGTCGTACCTGAGCAATTGAATACCGAGTTCGCACTGCTGCAGCAAAGCCGCGAACGCAGCGCCAGCGCGCTTGAGCTGGCCCGCCGGGACAGCGCCGGCCAGCTGTTCGCCGGTCTGGATACACAAGGCTTGCAGGCCCTCCGTGCCCTGCTGGAGGACCTGCCGGGCCGCGAGCATGGGCATTGGCAACTGCCCACTGTCGACCCCTTGCTACTGGCGGATGTACCTGATGTCAGGAAGCATCCACTGCCAGCGGCACTGAAGGTCAGCGACCAGCTGCCTGGCGCCCGTCAGTACGCGGCGCTGTACCTGCGCTGGCATGTCCCTTCACCCTTGCGCCAGCGCCTGCATGCGCTGCTCGAACGCGCCTTGCACCCCCTGCAGGAGCGCTGCGAGCGTGTATCGGTGCAGCTGCAGTTCAGTGCCGCTGGCGAATACTGGCAGTTGCGCTGCGCCGGGCTGCCCGCAGCAGTCTTGCGCACTGTGGAACAGGCCTTGGTACTGATGCTCAAGCCCCCGGCAAGCAGCTGGCTGCCTTGTTCGGTGCAGCCACCGGCTCTGATCCCCATCCGCGCCCTGCTCAAGCAACTGCCCGACGCCGTGCTGGGCGCCACGCCTGCACCGGTTCCGGACTGCACCCTGACACAGACGCAACTCGACAGCCTGTGGCAGCACACACGCTGGCACGGCCTGGCTGCAGGCTTCGACGATGACGCCCTCAACGCATTGGGCACTGCGTTGCAGCACTGCCCTGGCCAAGGCTCGGCGCCTGGCCCTCTGCCTACCTGGGCCAACCACCGTTGGCAACATGCCAAAGTAGCCGGCAGTGAACATGCCCTGCTGCTGTTCTGCCCTTTGCCGGCGGCGATGGAGGCCGCTGGCCGCCTGCTCGCCCAATTGCTGCAAGGGCCGGTCTACCAACGACTGCGGGTAGAACTGCAACTCGGCTATGCGGTATTCAGTACCTTTCGTCAGGTCGAGGGTGTCGGTGGCCTGCTGTTCGGAGTCCAGTCGCCCCACGCCAACCAGGCGCAGATACTCGACCACTTGCTCACCTTGCTACGCCAGGGCATTACCTTCGATCCAGGCGCTCGCCAGGCACTGGCCGGGCAATTCGATGAGCCGGCGATGGCCAACGACGCAGTCGCCGAATGGGCATGGCAGACATGCCTGGCTACACAACCTGGCGGGCTGGAAACGCTAGGCAGGGCTATCCTGACCACGCGGCAGTCGGACCTGGACCAGCTGCTGATCCACCTGCTCGATACCGGCTCCAGGTGGCTGTGCCTGGCCAACGCTGCCGCGCCAGATAGCTCCTGGATCACCTCAACCGAGTGATTATTACGCGAACTGCAAGGGCACTTTTCTAATAATTAACCTTTCGGTACACCTATTTCTTGTAAGATAGCGCAATCCCGAATCATGGGAACCTCCAGCCAATGGCGGTACCCTAGTATTAGCTGACAAACCCAACCCTCATCCGGAAGGAGTAATTCCATGTGGACCAAACCTGCATACACTGATCTGCGCATCGGCTTCGAAGTCACCATGTACTTCGCCAACCGCTAAGCCCGGCTTACGGTTCAACGCCTCGGCCTGCCGGGGCGTTTTCGTTTTTTCGCTACGGTTTTCTGCAGAGAGAGTGGCCATGTACATCCAGGTTCTCGGTTCCGCCGCCGGCGGCGGGTTCCCCCAGTGGAACTGCAACTGCGTCAACTGCAAGGGTTTGCGTGACGGCACCTTGCGGGCCACGCCGCGCACCCAGTCGTCCATCGCCCTGTCCGACGATGGCGTGCACTGGGTGCTGTGCAATGCCTCGCCCGACATCCGCGCCCAGCTCCAGGCCTTTGCACCGATGCAGCCGGCCCGTGCCCTGCGCGACACCGGCATCAACGCCATCATCCTGCTGGACAGCCAGATCGACCACACCACCGGCCTGCTCAGCCTGCGCGAAGGCTGCCCGCACCAGGTGTGGTGCACCGACATGGTCCACCAGGACCTGACCACCGGCTTCCCGCTGTTCAACATGCTCAGCCACTGGAACGGCGGCCTGCAATGGAACCGCATCGAGCTGGAAGGCAGCTTCGTCATCGACGCCTGCCCCAACCTGCGCTTCACCCCGTTCCCCCTGCGCAGCGCCGCGCCGCCCTACTCGCCGCACCGCTTCGACCCGCACCCGGGCGACAACCTTGGCCTGCTGGTCGAGGACACCCGCACCGGCGGCAAGCTGTTCTACGCCCCGGGCCTGGGCCAGGTGGATGAGAAGCTGCTGACGATGATGCATGGCGCCGACTGCCTGTTGGTCGACGGTACCCTGTGGGAAGATGATGAAATGCAGCGCCGTGGCGTGGGTACCCGCACCGGTCGCGAGATGGGCCACCTGGCGCAGAACGGCCCCGGCGGCATGCTGGAAGTGCTCGATGGCTTCCCGCGCCAGCGCAAGGTACTTATCCACATCAACAACACCAACCCGATTCTCGATGAAGACTCGCCCGAGCGTGCCGAAGTGCTGCGCCGGGGCGTGGAAGTGGCCTTCGATGGCATGAGTATCGAGTTGTAACAGCCAGATCGCACAAGCAACACAGCCCCTGTGGGAGCGGGTTCACCCGCGAAGAATCCCACACAGTGTATGGCACCGGCTTCGCCGGTGTTCGCGGGTAAACCCGCTCCCACAGGGATTGAGCCGAGACTCAGCTTTACAGGAGCCAGCCGAATGAGCGACGCACTGCCAATGTCCCCTGCCGAATTCGAGCAGGCCCTGCGCGCCAAGGGCGCCTACTACCACATTCATCACCCGTACCACGTGGCGATGTACCAGGGCCGCGCCACCCGCGAACAGATCCAGGGCTGGGTGGCCAACCGCTTCTACTACCAGGTCAACATCCCGATGAAGGATGCCGCGATCCTCGCCAACTGCCCGGACCGCGAAGTGCGCCGCGAGTGGATCCAGCGCCTGCTCGACCACGATGGCGCGCCCGGCGAGGACGGTGGTATCGAAGCCTGGCTGCGCCTGGGCCAGGCCGTGGGCCTGGACCAGGACCAGCTGCGCTCCCAGGAGCTGGTACTGCCCGGTGTGCGCTTTGCCGTGGATGCCTACGTCAACTTCGCCCGCCGGGCCAGCTGGCAGGAAGCGGCCAGCAGCTCGCTGACCGAGCTGTTCGCCCCGCAGATCCACCAGTCGCGCCTGGACAGCTGGCCCCAACACTACCCGTGGATCGACCCGGCCGGCTACGAGTACTTCCGCACCCGCCTGGGCCAGGCCCGGCGTGACGTGGAGCACGGCCTGGCGATTACCCTGCAGCACTACACCACCCGCGCGGGCCAGGAGCGTATGCTGGAAATATTGCAGTTCAAGCTGGATATTCTCTGGAGCATGCTCGACGCCATGAGCATGGCCTACGAGCTGAACCGCCCGCCCTATCACTCCGTCACCCAGGAACGGGTGTGGCACAAAGGGATCACCCTATGAGTTTCAACCGTAATCAAGTGCCGAACTGGCGCCCCGGCTACCGCTTCCAGTACGAGCCGGCGCAAAAGGGCCATGTGCTGCTGTACCCCGAGGGCATGATCAAGCTCAACGACAGCGCAGCCATGATCGGTGGCCTGATCGACGGCCAACGCGACGTTGCCGCGATCATTACCGAACTCGAACAACAGTTCCCCGGTGTCCCGGAAGTGGCCGATGACATCGAGCAGTTCATGGAGGTGGCCCGTGCCGAACACTGGATCGTCCTCGCCTGAGTTACCGCCCACGCCCGCGGTTGGCCTGCCGCTGTGGCTGCTGGCCGAGCTGACCTACCGTTGCCCGCTGCAGTGCCCGTACTGCTCCAACCCGCTGGACTTCGCCGCCCAGGGCCAGGAGCTGAGCACCGCGCAGTGGTTCAAGGTAATGGCCGAAGCCCGGGAAATGGGGGCCGCGCAAATCGGCTTTTCCGGCGGAGAACCGCTGGTACGCCAGGACCTCGCCGAGCTGATCGGCGAGGCCCGCCGGCTGGGCTACTACACCAACCTGATCACCTCGGGCATCGGCCTGACCGAGGCGCGCATCGCCGACTTCAAGAAGGCCGGCCTGGACCATATCCAGATCAGCTTCCAGGCCAGCGACGAGCAGGTCAACAACCTGCTGGCCGGCTCGAAGAAGGCCTTTGCGCAGAAGCTGGAAATGGCCCGTGCGGTTAAAGCCCATGGCTACCCGATGGTGCTCAACTTCGTCACCCACCGGCACAATATCGACAAGATCGACCGCATCATCGAGCTGTGCATCGCACTGGAGGCCGACTTCGTCGAGCTCGCCACCTGCCAGTTCTACGGCTGGGCCCACCTCAACCGCCTGGGCCTGCTGCCGACCCGCGCGCAGCTCGAGCGGGCCGAACGCATCACCAACGAATACCGGGACAAGCTCAAGGCTGAGGGCAACCCGTGCAAGCTGATCTTCGTCACCCCGGACTACTACGAGGAGCGTCCCAAGGCCTGCATGAATGGCTGGGGCAGCCTGTTCCTGACCATCACCCCGGACGGCACCGCCCTGCCCTGCCACGGCGCGCGCCAGTTGCCGGTGCAGTTCCCCAACGTGCGCGACCACGACCTGCACCACATCTGGTACGACTCGTTCGGCTTCAACCGCTTCCGTGGCTATGAGTGGATGCCCGAACCCTGCCGCTCCTGCGACGAGAAAGAAAAGGACTTCGGCGGCTGCCGCTGCCAGGCCTTCATGCTCACCGGCGATGCCAGCAACGCCGACCCGGTGTGCGCCAAGTCGACCGATCACGGCATCATCCTCAAGGCCCGTGAGGAGGCAGAAAGCGCCCAGCTCACCATTGAACAGATGACCTTCCGCAATGAACGAAACTCCCGTGTCATCGCCCGCGGCTGAGTTCAGCGCGGCCCAGGCGGTTGCCGCCGGCACCGACTTTGCCGAAATAAAGGTCAGCGCCGCGGGGTTGTTCTGGAATGAATTCCGCCCAGCCGATGGCGCCTGCCGTATCTGGCACTGGCAGCACCAGCAGGCCCGCTGCCTGACCCCCGATGGTTTCAGCGCGCGTAGCCGGGTGTACGAATACGGCGGCGGCAGTTTTTGCCTGGGTGGTGACGGGCTGGTGTTCGTCAACGAAAAGGACCAGCAGGTCTATACCCAGGCCCTGGAAGGCGCGGCACCGCGTGCCCTGACCGATGATGCCAGCTGCCGCTACGGCGATGTGCAGTGGCACGACAGCCTGGTGCTGGCGGTCGAGGAGCAGCATGGCGAACGGGTCGAGCATCGTCTGGTCGCCCTGGGTGAACATACCCGCGAGGTGCTCGCCGAAGGTGCCGACTTCTATGCCTCGCCTACGGTGAGTGCCGACGGCCAGCGCCTGGCGTGGGTCGAATGGGACCGCCCGGCACAACCCTGGACCGTCACCAGGCTGATGTGCCGCGCACGTGATGCAAGTGGCCACTGGGGGCCGGCGCAATGTGTGGCCGGCGCTGACGAATCGCTGCAACAGCCGCGCTTCGATAGCGCAGGCCAACTCTTCTGCCTGTCTGACCGCAATGGCTTCTGGCAGCCTTGGGGTGAGATCGATGGCCGCTGGCAGGCCCTGTCTGCCGAGCCCGCGGACCACGCTGCGGCGCCCTGGCAACTGGGCGCCAGTACCTGGCTGGCGCTGGGGCCGCAAAGCTATCTAGCCAGCTGGTTCGAAGACGGCTTCGGGCAACTGGGGCTGCGTACTACCGATGGCCGCCTGGAGCGCTTCGCCAGCGCCTACACGCGCTTTCGCAGCCTGGCCATGGATGGCGAACACCTGTACGCCATTGCCGCCTCGCCGATCAGCCCGCCAGCGGTCATCGCCATTACCCGCAGCAACCACGAGGTCAGCGTGTTGGCCGGTGGTGCCGACGTGCTGCCGGCAAGGCATATCAGCCTGCCGCAGTCGATCCACTATGGCAGTGACGGTCACCGCGCCCATGGTTTCTTCTACCCGGCCGCCCGCTCGCAAGGGGCTGCACCGCTGGTGGTGTTCATCCATGGCGGCCCGACCTCAGCCTGTTATCCCGTGCTCGACCCGCGCATCCAGTACTGGACCCAACGCGGCTTCGCCGTCGCCGACCTCAACTACCGGGGCAGCACCGGCTATGGCCGGGAATACCGCCAGGCCCTGCACCTGCGCTGGGGCGAAAGCGATGTGGCCGATGCTTGCGCGGCGGTAGATTACCTGGCCGGACGTGGGTTGATCGACCGCCGCAAGGCGTTCATCCGCGGCGGTAGTGCGGGGGGCTACACCACCCTGTGCGCCCTGGCGTTCCATGATGTGTTCCGCGCGGGCGCCAGCCTGTACGGGGTCAGCGACCCGGTTGCCCTTGGCCGGGCCACGCACAAGTTCGAAGGGGACTACCTGGACTGGCTGATCGGCGACCCGCTGCAGGACGCCGAGCGCTATCGCCAGCGTACGCCGCTGCTGCATGCGGGGCAGATCAAGGTGCCGGTGATTTTCTTCCAGGGCGAGCTGGATGCGGTGGTGGTGCCGGAGCAGACGCGTTCGATGCTGGCGGCGTTGCAGGCTAACGGGATCGAGGCTGAAGGGCACTTCTATGCCGGGGAGCGGCATGGGTTCCGCAAGGCGGAGAACCTGGCGCATGCGCTGGAAGAAGAATGGAAATTCTATTGCCGGGTGTTGGGGAGCTGAGATTTTGGGCTGCGCTGTCGCACAGGGAACAATGTTCGAGAGCGTGTCACATTCCCTTGTGGGAGCGGGCGCGCCCGCGAAACGGCCAACCCGGTGTATGGCACCGGCTCCGCCGGTGTTCGCGGCGGTTCGACGCCTCGACACGCCCGCTCCCACAGAGCCCTGCTAACTCAATTATTTATGTGTTTGCAGAGCAGCCCCAGCAATGTCACCGCTTGGCGATGATATACACCGCATGCACGATCCCCGGAATGTACCCCAGCAAGGTCAGCAGGATATTCAGCCAGAACGCCCCGCCAAACCCCACCTGCAGGAACACGCCGAGCGGCGGCAGGATGATGGCGATGATGATGCGAATGAAGTCCATGCGAGTCTCTCCTGAAGGGGTTACTTCACAGACTAGACCCGCGTGGCAGAGGTTCCACTGGCAAAAAAAAACGCCCCGGGCCGAATGAAACAGGCCAGGGGCGATGCGCAGGAACGCCAGACGGTTCGTAAAATTCGGATCAGGCCGGTACTTCCCGGCGGGCCTGCTGCCGGGTGTGCAGGCGGGCGAAGGCGCGGGCCAGGCGCAGCAGCATTTCGTCGATGTTGCCCTTGCTCACGGTCAACGCCGGCGAAAAGCGCACCACATCCGCCTGCGGTGCGTTAAGCAGCAGGCCTTCGTCCAGGGCCGCCGCCACCAGCTCGCGGGCCAGGTTTTCTTTCAGTTGCAGGGCCCACAGCAGGCCTTGCCCGCGCACTTCGCCCTGGCCGTAACGCCCGGCCAGCCGGCTCAGGCCTTCGCGCAGGTGGCGGCCGTTGTCCTGCACCTGGGCGAAGAAACCAGGCTCCAACACGGTATCCAGCACAGCCAGGCCGGCGGCGCACATCAGCGCGTTGCCATGGTGGCTACCTTCCAGTTCGCCAGGCTCGGCGCAGCACGCCGTGCCCCGGGCCAGCAAGGCTGCCAGCGGCACGCCACCGCCCAGGCCCTTGCCCAGGGTGATGATGTCGGCGCGCACGCCGTAGATTTCTTCAGCCAGCAGCGCGCCACAGCGGCCGATGCCGGTCTGCACCTCGTCGAGGATCAGCAGGATGCCCAGTTCGCGGCACAGCGTTTCCACACCCTTGAGGTACTCCTGCGTGGCCGGGATCACACCCGCCTCGCCCTGGATCGGCTCGAGCATGATTGCCACGGTGCGCGAGTCCACCTCGGCGTGCAGCGCCGCCAGGTCGTTGAACGGCACCTTGCTGAAGCCCGGCAGGCCCGGCTCGCAGCGGTTGCACGGCAGCGGGTCGGACGCCGACAACGCGCCCAGGCTGCGACCATGGCAGGCCTGGCTGGCGGTGATGATGTGGTAGGCGCCGTTGCGGTGCAGCTGGCCCCATTTGCGCGCCAGCTTGATCGCGCCTTCGCAGGCTTCGGCACCGCTGTTGAGCAGGTAGGCCTGGTCGCTGCCGGTGCTCTGGCACAGGCGGTTGACCAGCCCCAGCAGGCCACGGCTGTGGTAGCCCGAGCCCGGGTTGATCAGCGCCTGGGCCTGGTTGCCCAGCGCTTTCACCAGCACGCTGGGGCTGTGCCCCAGGCTGTTGACCGCACCGCCCTGGGTGAAGTCCAGGTAGGCGTGCCCTTCGTTGTCCCACAACCAGGAGCCCTGGCCACGCACGAACACTTGCGCTGCGCGTTCGGTGCTGGGCATCAGGCGCTCACGCGACAGCTGCGGCGCTTCCGGCACGATCACCGGCGCACGCGTGGGCTCGGCGACGGCGGCAGGGGCCGGGCGGCGCAGGTTGAACAGGTTCATCAGGGCTCCAACCGATCACGGTAAAGGGCGGCCACGGTGCGGTCTAGGTGCCGACACTCGATATTTTGCCTTGCCTATCAAAAGTGTTTTTCATCCGGGGTAACAATCGACCGATTCATCGCTGTAACCCGCTGGAATACGGCGATAGACTAGGCTTCGCGAGGGTTTTCGACCATTTCGTTTTTCCAGCATTTTCGATAAGTGTTGCTTATGGATTTCCGCCAACTGCGTTATTTCGTCGCGGTGTATGAAGAAGGCCACGTGGGCCGCGCCGCCGAGCGCCTGTCGCTGTCCCAGCCGGCGCTATCCCAGCAGATCCGCCAGCTGGAGCACAGCCTCGACCTGAGCCTGTTCGAGCGCAGCAACAAGCGCCTGCTGCCGACCCTGGCCGCCCATACCCTGTACAACCATGCCCTGCCGCTGCTCGACGGCCTGCAGCGCGCCCACGAGGCCATGCGCAACTTCAAGGGCCAGTCCCTGCGTACGCTGGCCATTGGCGTGCTGCAGACCGTGCGGCCGAGCCTGGTGCCGCAGTTGCTGGAACGCCTGCGCAGGGCACAGCCGCATCTTGTGGTGCAGATCTACGAATTGTCGGGGCTGGAGATCGAACGGCGTTTGCTCAACGGCAGCCTGGACATCGGTATCAGCTACCTGCCGCCACGCCAGCCGGGGCTGCATGGCCTGCTGCTGTACGAAGACGAGCTGCAACTGGTCATCCCCGCTACCCACCCGCTGAAGGACTTCAAGAAGGTATCCATCCGCCAGGCCGCGGAGCTGCCCATGCTGATGCTGGGCGAGGAATTCCAGATCCGCCAGATCTGGCAGGCGCAGCTGGCCAGCCAGGGGCGTCGGCCGCAGGTGCAGGCCGAGATGAACAACATGGCGGGGATTCTCGACAGCCTGGCCCATACCGCGCTGGCCACCATCCTGCCGGGGCGGGCCAAGGAGGCCGCCGAGGATGATCAGGGGCTGCTGTGGAAGCCATTGAGCGAGCCGCGGGTACCGCTGAAGGTTGGCCTGGTGTTCCGCGATGCCCAGCGCCAGCAGGCCTCTGTGGAGCTGTTGCGCACGCTGCTGGAGGAAGAGACGGACGCCCGCCTGTTGGGCGCATCACCGCTGGATGTGCTGGGCTGAAAAAACACGCGCACAAAGAAAACCCCGCCGAAGCGGGGTTTTCCAGACTGTTTCCCTGTGACATCCGTATCGCCCCGCCATCCTGGCAGGTGTCCTTCGTCGTCATCCTTGATCTGTCCTTTGCGCTTCCTGCGCAACGTCCATGTGGTAAAGATTAACCGTGGATCCAATCTGAGAACAGTGGTGAAAAGTCACCACGTTGTGTAGGAAAAAGCTTACACAGGAGAATTCACTTCCAGATGTGCCTGGAATTGGGGCCGCTTTGCGACCCCAAAATCCGTCAGAACTGCTCGGCATCCAGCAGGTACAGCGACTCACTCCCCGCTTTCACCGAGGCCACCAGCGAATCCACCCGCGGCAGCAACCGCGCAAAGTAGAACCGCGCCGTACCCAGCTTGCCCGAGTAGAACGCCTCGTCCCCCTCACCCGCCTTGGCCGCCCGCGCCATCAGTGCCCACATGTAGCCATAGGCAACATAACCAAAGGCATGCAGGTACTCGACCGAAGCCGCGCCAATTTCATTCGGGTTGCCCTTGGCTTGTTCCAGTACCCACTCGGTTAACCCGTCGAGCTGGTCGAGGCTGGCCGCCAACGGCTTGGCAAACTCATCCAGTTCGCTACCCGCACTGGCAATGAACTGGCGAATCTCGTCGGAGAACAGCCGACAGTACGCACCACCGCTGGCCACTACCTTGCGCCCCATCAGGTCGAGGGCCTGGATGCCGTTGGTGCCCTCGTAGATCTGCGTAATGCGCACATCGCGCACCAGTTGCTCCTGGCCCCACTCGCGAATGTAACCATGCCCGCCGAACACCTGCTGGCCGTGCACCGCGCACTCCAGGCCCAGGTCGGTGAGGAAGGCCTTGGCCACCGGCGTCAGCAGTGCCACCAGCTCTTCGCTGCGCTTGCGCACGCTGGCGTCTTCGCTGTACTTGGCACTGTCCAGCTGCATGGCCACGTAACTGGAGAAGGCACGGCCACCCTCGATCAGCGCCTTCATGGTCAGCAGCATGCGACGCACATCCGGGTGGACGATGATCGGGTCGGCGGCCTTGTCCTTGGCTTGCGGGCCGGTCGGGGCGCGGCTCTGCAGGCGGTCGCGGGCGTACTCCACGGCGTTCTGGTAGGAGCGCTCGGCCGAGGCCAGGCCCTGGATACCAACGCCCAGGCGCTCGTAGTTCATCATGGTGAACATGGCCGCCAGGCCCTTGTTCGGCTCACCGACGATGTAGCCGACCGCTTCGTCGAAGTTCATCACGCAAGTGGCCGAAGCCTGGATACCCATCTTGTGCTCGATCGAGCCACAGGTGGCCGGGTTGCGTGCGCCCAGGCTGCCGTCTTCGTTAACCAGGAACTTCGGCACCAGGAACAGCGAAATGCCTTTCGGCCCCGCCGGTGCGTCCGGCAGCTTGGCCAGCACCAGGTGGATGATGTTCTCGGTCAGGTCGTGCTCGCCGCCGGTGATGAAGATCTTGGTGCCGCTGACCTTGTAGCTGCCGTCGGCCTGGGGCTCGGCCTTGGTGCGGATGATGCCCAGGTCGGTACCGGCGTGCGGCTCGGTCAGGCACATGGAACCGGCCCACAGGCCGGCGTACATGTTCGGCAGGTACTTTTCCTTCAGCGCTTCACTGGCGTGGGCATTGATCGACAGGCAGGCGCCGGCAGTCAGCATCGGATACAGGCCAAAGGACAGGCTGGAGGCGTTGACCATTTCCTCGACCTGGGCCGAGATGACCTTGGGCATGCCCATGCCGCCGAACAGCGGGTCGCCGCCCACACCCACCCAACCGCCTTCGGCGTAGGTGTTGTAGGCCTCGATGAAACCAGCCGGTGTGCGCACCGCGCCGTTGTCCCAGTGGCAGCCCTCTTCATCCGCGGCGCGGCTGAGCGGCGCAATGGATTTGGCCGTGACCTTGCCGGCCTCTTCCAGTACCGCCATGGCCGTGTCGGCATCGACAACCTCGGCCAGCCCGGGCAACTGCGCCCACTGCTCGGCAACGTTGAAGACTTCATTCAGTACGAAGCGCATGTCGCGCAGGGGCGCTTTATATTCAGCCATGACAACCTCTCGCTAGTCGGGTCGGGGCGGTCTCGGGGAACCGCGACACTGGGTTGCAGGCAGTGTAACCGAACAACTTTTACGAGACATAGGGTCATCACTAGACTGCCTAGTCTATTTCGGTCACGCCGTGCGCACTGCCCCACGCTGCGATTGTTGCCCATATACCATGACACAATTGCGCCCCGCGCCCTTGGCGCTGTACAGCGCCTGGTCGGCGGATTTCAACACGGCCTCGGGGTTACGATGATCGGTCTGGCGCTCGGCCACGCCGATGCTGATGGTGACCGATACCGTGCCGCCACTGCTGCCCGCCCGCCGCTGGCGCCCGGTGGTATCGTCCTGCGGGCGGTTGTGCTGGTCGCGCAGGTGCATCACGTAGTTGGCGATCACTTCGCGCACGGCTTCTACATGCGGCACGCACTCCTCGGCAGTCTTGCCTGCAAACACCAGGGCGAACTCCTCGCCGCCATAGCGGTAGGCCCGGCCACCCCCGGTGACCTTGGACAGGCGGCTGGCGACCAGGCGCAGCACCTGGTCGCCGACGTCGTGGCCGTGGGTGTCGTTGAATTTCTTGAAATGGTCGACATCGGTCATGGCGATCACATAGTTGCGCCCCAGGCGCTGCATGCGCTCGTTCAGCGCACGGCGCCCCGGCAGGCCGGTCAGCTCGTCACGGAAGGCCATCTGGTAGGCCTCGTGCGCCACCGCCGCGGCGATCATCAGCATTACCTGGCTGCACATGATGTTCAGGGTGAACGGCAGGATGAAGGTTTGCGGCAGCATCCAGAAGATGCCCAGCAGGCCCGTCACCTGCGCCGCGTGCAGCGGCCGTGGCGCACGCAGGTATTGCACCACCAGCAGGATGAACACGCCGAGGAACAGCGGGTAGACCATCTGGATCAGGCTCATCCACTGGCCATGCAAGGTTGGCCAGCGGATTTCCGCCAGCCAGGTCAGCAACGCCTCGGGGTAGCTTTGCTCCAGGGCCACCGCCACGCTGCCGACGGCAAACAGCACGGCACCACGGGCAACCAGGTCCTGCAGCAGATGGGTGCGCTCCTGCCAGGCACCATACAGCCCGAACAGGGCGGGCAGCAGCAGGCACACCAAGTGGAAGATCACCGCCGCGTCTTCGCGCACGCGGCCATGGTCACGGTAGAAGTCGGTCTGGGTGTCGAGCAGGTAGTAGGCGATATACACCGTGAGCATCAGGAACAGCTCGCGCTGGCGGCGGTACACCGCGCAATAGGCGCCGCCCAGCAGCAGGACCAAGGTAGGCAGGACATTGAACAGCGATGTGAAAAAGACACTGAGGTCTCTCACATAGGCTGCGGCGAGCCCTGCCAGCAACAAGAACAGCGACGGCAGGAAGTGGCTTGCGCGAACAGCGTTAAGACGAAACAAGGGTAATCTCCGACCCGGCAGATCAATAATGGCATTGTGCCCTTACTTCATCGGCAGTGCACATGAACAGTTGAATATCGAATCAGACGCTGTCCCGTGTAGGAGCAGCCTTGTGCTGCGAAAAGGCCGCAATGACAAAAGATTTTCTGTGGCAGCTATGGCCTCTTCGCAGCACAAGGCTGCTCCTACAAAGAGATAGGCATCAGGCCGCAGAATGAAAAAACCCGCCTGCCGGTGAAGGCAGGCGGGTTTCGTTTACAACGGCAGGATCAGTACGACAGGCCGAAGTTCTCTTCGTCCATCGCCATCAGGTTGTTGGCACCCGACAGCATGGTCGCCACATGGGTACGGGTACGCGGCAGGATGCGCTGGAAGTAGAAGCGCGCGGTCTGCAGCTTGGCGGTGTAGAACGCCTCTTCGCTGGTACCGGCAGCCAGCTTCTCGGCCGCCAGACGGGCGATGTCGGCCCAGAAGTAGGCCAGGCAGGCGTAGCCGGAATACATCAGGTAATCGACCGAGGCCGCACCCACTTCTTCACGGTCCTTCATGGCGGCCATGCCCACTTTCATGGTCAGCTCGCCCCACTCCTTGTTCAGCGCCGCCAGCGGTTCGACGAACTCCTTGACCGCATCGTTGCCTTCCTGCGCCTGGCAGAACTTGTGCACGATCTTGGTGAAGCCCTTCAGCGCTTCGCCCTGGGTCATCAGCACCTTGCGGCCGAGCAGGTCCAGGGCCTGGATGCCAGTGGTGCCTTCGTACAGCATGGAAATGCGGCTGTCGCGCACGTTCTGCTCCATGCCCCACTCGGCGATGAAGCCGTGGCCGCCGTAGATCTGCACACCGTGGTTGGCGGCTTCGAAGCCGACTTCGGTCATGAACGCCTTGGCGATCGGGGTCAGGAACGCCAGCAGGGCATCGGCCTTCTTGCGCTCTTCTTCATCCTGGCTGTACTTGACGATGTCCACCTGCTTGGCGGTGAAGTACACCATCGCGCGGTTGCCTTCGGCGAAAGCCTTCATGGTCAGCAGCATGCGACGCACGTCCGGGTGGACGATGATCGGGTCAGCGGCCTTGTCCGGTGCTTTCGGGCCAGTCAGGGAGCGCATCTGCAGGCGCTCACGGGCGTACTTCAGGCCACCCTGGAAGGCCACCTCGGCGTGGGCCAGGCCTTGCAGCGCAGTACCCAGGCGAGCGGTGTTCATGAAGGTGAACATGCAGTTCAGGCCTTTGTTGGCCGGGCCGATCAGGTAGCCGGTGGCGCCGTCGAAGTTCATCACGCAGGTGGCGTTGCCGTGGATACCCATCTTGTGTTCGATCGAGCCGCAGCTCACGCCGTTGCGCTCGCCCACGCCGCCTTCGGCGTTGGGCAGGAACTTCGGCACGATGAACAGCGAGATGCCCTTGGTGCCGGCCGGTGCGTCCGGCAGGCGGGCCAGGACGATATGGACAATGTTGTCGGCCATGTCGTGCTCACCGGCCGAAATGAAGATCTTGGTACCCGACACCTTGTAGCTGCCGTCGGCCTGTGGCTCGGCCTTGGTGCGCAGCATGCCCAGGTCGGTACCGCAGTGTGGCTCGGTCAGGCACATGGTGCCGGTCCACTCGCCGGATACCAGCTTGGTCAGGTAGGTGTGCTGCTGCTCGGCGGTGCCGTGCGCCGAGATGGTGTTCATCGCACCGTGGGACAGGCCCGGGTACATGCCCCACGACCAGTTCGAACCGCCGACCATTTCGCTCAGGGCCAGGCCCAGCGACTCTGGCAGGCCCTGGCCGCCGTGCTCGACGTCATGCGCCAGGCTCGGCCAGCCACCTTCGACGAACTGCTGGTAGGCCTCTTTGAAGCCGGTCGGGGTTTTCACGCCCGATTCGCTCCAGGTGCAGCCTTCCTGATCACCCACGCGGTTCAACGGCGACAGCACCTGCTCACAGAACTTCGCGCCTTCTTCGAGGATCGCATCGACCATGTCGGGCGTGGCGTCCTGGCAACCCGGCAGGCTCTGATAGTGCGCCTCATAGCCGAGCAGCTCGTCGCGAACGAAGCGGATATCACGCAAGGGGGCTTTGTAATCAGGCATTGCGATGAACCTCTAGGTGAGTTCTGTGGGGGTGACCCGCGCTTGGCGGCCGTCGATCAAACAGTTGTTTGAAACTTACGTTTAGCTCCGCCTTATGTCAAGGATGGACTATGGTGCCATTTGCGCCACGAAAAATGGTAAATACGCCAAGGCATGATACATACACCTGTGGGAGCGGGTTTACCCGCGAATGGGCCAGCCCGGAAGGCAGAGGTGTCCGGGCGGACGCATTCGCGGGTAAACCCGCTCCCACAGGGATAGCGATAGGTTCGGGATAACCGCCGTATCAGGCGTAGGTGTCGATGATCCGGCCGAGCATTTCGTCGGATGCCTTGGCGACCTTTGCGCCAAGCTCGACTTCAAGCTTGCCCACCGCCAGCTGCACGGTGCTGGTGGCCAGGTCCATCTGCTGGCTGCGGTCGACCGCGCGCAGGCGTTCGGCCTGAAAATCGCTGGACTGGCTGGTGGCGGTTCGTTCGGCGGTGGTATTGGCGATCTGGCTGGCAGCCTGATCGACGCGGTTCTGGCCGGTCTGGATTGCGCTCAGGCCCGCGTAATAGGCGGAGCTACCGGTGATTTCCATGTCAGGACTCCATTGACGCTGGATGACGAACAGGGCCAATTAAAGCAGGCCCAGGATGAAAAGGCCCGTTTAAATCCCTAATGGCCCGGTGCCAGTCGATAGGCCATGGGTATTCCTGCATCGGCCTCTTCGCGGGCCAGGCCTGGAAACGGCTAATCCAGCAGATCCAGCTGCAGATGCTCAGCCACCATGTCGGCACTGGCCTGCTTCAACTTGGGCACCCGCCCCAGGCAAGGCGCCGGCAAGCGTTCGGCCAGGCTGGCCAGGTTCTCTTCCAGGCGCGAAGTACGCGGCTCGATGATGTTCGCCACCCACCCCGCCAGTTGCAGCCCGTCACGGGCAATCGCCTCGGCGCTGAGCAAGGCGTGGCTGATGCACCCCAGCCGCACCCCCACCACCAGGATCACCGGCAACTTGAGGGCAATGGCCAGGTCGGACAAGTTGGCTTGCCCCGACAACGGCACGCGCCAGCCACCGGCCCCCTCGATCAGGGTGAAGTCGGCATTTTGTTGCAGCACATTGCGCATCGCCGCCAACAGCTCCGGTACGGCAAGCGTCACCCCGGCCTCGCGCGCCGCCACGTGCGGTGCGATGGCCGGCTCGAAGGCAAACGGGTTGACCTGCTCGTAGGGCAGCTTGATCGTGCTTTCATCGATCAGCGCCTGAGCGTCGCTGTTGCGCAAGCCTTTCGGCGTCATCGTGCACCCGGAGGCCACCGGCTTGGCCCCCAGCGTGCTCAAGCCTTGCGACCGTGCCGCATGCAACAGCCCGGCAGCGATGGTGGTCTTGCCAACATCGGTATCGGTACCGGCAATGAAATAGGCCTGACTCATCTCGCTCCCCTTACGCCTGTGGCTTGCGCAACACACCATAGACCACCTGGTAGGTGGCTGGCAGCCCCTCGGGCTGGCGAAATGCCTCATAGGCCTGCAGCAGGCCCTGCATGCGGGCCCGGCCGGTAAGCCCGGAAGGCCGGCCAGGGTTCAGGTTGTGGGCACCGAGGGCCTTGAGTTCATGGGTCAGGCTGCGCACATCCGGGTAGTGCAGCACGTGCGGGCAGCGCTGCAGCCCAAGCTGTTCGAAGCCGCTGGCGGCGCACAGACGCTGATAGTCCTCGAAACGGCGGAAGCGGTTCACGTGCACCAGGCCATCCACCGCCTGCCAACTGGCGCGCAGTTCATCGAGGGTACCCACACACAGGCTGCTGAAGGCCAGCACGCCGCCCGGGCGCAGTACTCGCAGCACTTCTGCCAGCACGCTTGCGAACTGGTCGCACCACTGCACGGCCAGGCTGGTAAACACCAGGTCGACGCTGGCATCACGCAGTGGCAAACGCTCGGCATCACCGGCCACATGATAGTGCGCCCCGCCCTTTTCGTTACGAGCATGGCACAACATGCCCTCGGCGATATCCACCGCCACGCCGCTGGCCTGGGTGAACCGCTCGGCCAGCGCCCGGCTGAAATGACCGGTGCCGCTGCCCAGGTCCAGCCAGCGTGACGGCTGCAAGCCTTCCGGCAACTGCTCCAGCAGGTGCGAACCCACCGCACGCTGCAAGGCTGCCACGCTGTCGTAGCTGGCCGCGGCACGGGAGAACGAGGCCGCCACCTGGCGCTTGTCAGGCAGCGCACCGGGCAGGGTCGGACGGGAAAGGTCAGTCATCGCCACTCTCATGCAGGAAACTCTTGATGCCCGCCGCCAGCTCCTGCGGGTACTCCAGCAGGAACGCGTGGGAACTGTCTTCGACCAGGCCCACTTCCACATCGGGCAGCAGCTCGCTCAGCGCTTTTGCCGCCTCGGCCGGCACCAGCGCGTCGCTGCCGGCGAACAGGTGCAGCTGCGGGCCGCCGTAGGCCTGCAGGGCTTCGCGGGTGTCCAGCCTGGCCAGCACTTCGAGGCCGGTGGCCAGGTACAGCGGGTCGGTATCCGGTACGCCGACACCCAGCTGGCGTAACAATGTGCGGGGTTGCAGGGCGCCATCGCTGCACAGTGTGCGGAAGCGCTTGAGGGTGACCTGGGTATGGTTGCGGCAGCCGTCGAGGAAGGTGCCGAAGGTGTCTTCGGCCATGCCGTGGGGCCAGTCCGGGCGAGCTACGAAACTAGGGTTGCTGGCCAGGGTCAGCAGGCCGCAGCAATGGTCGCCGCGCTTGTGCGCCAGGGCGCTAGCCAGCATGCCGCCGAGCGACCAGCCGCCCAGCCAGACATCGCTCGGCAGCTTGCGGTCGAGGTGCTCGACCCAGGCCTGCACATCGCTGTGGGGCAGTTCCGGCAAGGGCATCAGCTCCACCTGCAGGCGGGCGTCCTGGGCACGCAGGCTGGCGGCCAGCGGCTCCAGGGAAGCAGTGCCCAGGCCCCAGCCAGGCAACAGAACAAGTCGATTACGCATCGGCGCTCTCCAACTGTGGATAACACTCGGCCAATGCATTCAACAATAGCTGCACCTGCGCCTCGCTGTGCGCGGCGCTCAATGTCACCCGCAGGCGTGCGCTGCCCGCTGGCACGGTGGGCGGGCGGATGGCCGTCACCAGCAAGCCGCGCTCGCGCAGCATGCGTGACAGGCGCAGGGCCTGCGCGCTGTCGCCGATGACGATCGGCTGGATCGGTGTCGGGCTGTCCATCAATACCAGGCCGATCTGCTGCGCGCCTTCCCGGAACTGGCGGATCAGCGCGGCCAGATACTCGCGGCGCCAGGTCTCGCGGCGCAGCAGTTCCAGGCTCTTGAGCGTGGCGCAAGCCAGCGCCGGTGGCTGGCTGGTGGTGTAGATGTACGGGCGGGCGAACTGCACCAGCGCTTCGATCAGCTCTTCGCTGCCGGCCACAAAGGCGCCGGCGGTACCGCAAGCCTTGCCCAGCGTACCGATCAACACCGGCACGTCATCCACGCCCAGGCCGAAGTGTTCGACGATACCGCCGCCCTGGTTGCCGAGGGTACCCAGGCCATGGGCATCGTCGACCATCAACCAGGCGCCGCGGGCGCGGGCGACATCGGCCAGCGCCGGCAAGTCGGCCAGGTCGCCGTCCATGCTGAACACGCCGTCGGTCACCACCAGGGTATTGCCGACGGCCTTGTCCAAGCGGCTGGCCAGGCTGGCCGGGTCGTTGTGCAGGTAGCGGCTGAAACGGGCGCCGCTGAGCAAGCCGCCATCCAACAGCGAAGCGTGGTTCAAGCGGTCCTGCAGCACCGTGTCACCCTGCCCCACCAGCGCGGTGATGGCGCCCAGGTTGGCCATGTAGCCGGTGGAGAACAGCAATGCGCGCGGGCGCCCGGTGAGCTCGGCCAAGGCCTCTTCCACCTGGTGGTGCGGCGTACTGTGGCCGATCACCAGGTGCGAGGCACCGCCACCGACACCCCAGCGCTCGGCGCCGGCCTGCCAGGCGGCAATTACCTCGGGGTGGTTGGCCAGGCCCAGGTAGTCATTGCTGCAGAAGGCCAGCAAGCGCTGGCCATCGACCACTACTTCCGGCCCCTGCGGGCTTTCCAGCAATGGCCGCTGCCGATACAGGTCTGCAGCACGCCGTTCGGCCAGGCGCGCCGCCAGGTCGAAGGCCATCTCAGGCCGTCGCGGCGTTGTAGAACATCTCGCTGCTGCGCTGTTCGACCAGCGCCTGCTCGATCGCCGCCTGGTGCACTTCGTCGGCGTGCTCTTCACGCGCTTCGGGCTTGATGCCCAGGCGTGCGAACAGCTGCATGTCCTTGTCGGCCTGCGGGTTGGCAGTGGTCAGCAGCTTTTCACCGTAGAAGATCGAGTTGGCGCCCGCCATGAAGGCCAGGGCCTGCATCTGCTCGTTCATCTGCTCACGGCCGGCGGACAGACGCACGTGCGACTTGGGCATGAGGATACGGGCCACGGCCAGCATGCGAATGAAGTCGAACGGGTCGACGTCCTCTTCCTCGGCCAGCGGCGTGCCGGCCACCTTGACCAGCATGTTGATCGGCACCGACTCCGGGTGCTCGGGCAGGTTGGCCAGCTGAATCAGCAGGCCGGCGCGGTCGTCCAGCGACTCGCCCATGCCAAGGATGCCGCCGGAGCAGATCTTCATCCCGGCGTCGCGCACGTAGGCCAGGGTCTGCAGGCGCTCGCTGTAGGTGCGGGTGGTGATGATGCTGCCGTAGAACTCCGGCGAGGTGTCGAGGTTGTGGTTGTAGTAGTCCAGGCCGGCCTGGGCCAGGGCCTTGGTCTGCTCCTGGTCGAGCTTGCCGAGGGTCATGCAGGTTTCCAGGCCCATGGCTTTCACGCCTTTGACCATCTCCAGCACGTAGGGCATGTCTTTGGCCGACGGGTGCTTCCACGCCGCACCCATGCAGAAGCGGGTGGAACCGATGGCTTTGGCGCGGGCAGCTTCTTCCAGCACCTTCTGCACTTCCATCAGCTTCTGTTTTTCCAGCCCGGTGTTGTAGTGACCGGACTGTGGACAATATTTGCAATCTTCCGGGCAGGCGCCGGTCTTGATCGACAGCAGGGTCGAAACCTGAACGCGGTTCGGGTCGAAATGCGCGCGGTGCACGGTTTGCGCCTGGAACAGCAGGTCATTGAACGGTTGCTGGAACAGCGCCTTGACCTCGGCCAGGGACCAGTCGTGACGTGTTGTTGCAGTTGTGCTGGCGCTCATTGGCGTTTCCTTGTTTAGGCTGAAGCTGGCGCCGGGACAGGAAAGCCCGCCAGCGCATCACGGATAGCTCGCATAGTCATGGAAGGCCTATGAACTGTCAACCACAGCTGAAAAGACTGGTTTACAAATGCTCACTTATTAATCAAACGTGCTTACTGTGCGATGAGCCTGCCGATCAGGCCTACCCGCTGTGCGTCCCCTGCGAGCAGGAACTGCCCTGGCTGGGCGATCAGTGCCTGCGCTGCGCCCTGCCCTTACCCCTGGCCGGTCTGACCTGCGCCCCGTGCTGTCGCCACGCACCGGCCTTCGAGCAGGTGATTGCACTGTGGCATTTCGGCTTTCCGGTGGACACGCTGATCAGCCGTTTCAAGCACAACCGCCAGTGGCCTTTGGGGCGCCTGATGGCCGAATTGCTCGGGCATGGGCTGTTGCACCGCTTTGCCGAAGGGCTGCCGCGCCCCGACCTGTTGTTGCCTGTGCCCTTGGCCAAACGTCGACTACGGGAGCGAGGGTTCAACCAGGCGGGGATGCTCGGACGCTGGCTGTCGTCGCAGGTGGGGGTACGTTGCGACGAGCGGTTGCTGCTGCGCACGCGGGAGACACCTGCGCAGCAACAACTGGATGCCAAGGCCAGGCGACGCAATTTGCGCCAGGCGTTTGCGGTCACGGGCCGGCTGGAAGGCAAGCATGTCGCCATTGTCGACGACGTGCTGACCACCGGTGCTACTGCCCAAGCCATTGCCCAGTTGCTGCGCAAGGCCGGGGTGCAGCGGGTGGATGTGTATTGCCTGGCGCGTACGCCCAAGCCGGGCTATCTGTGATTTCAAGGGCCTCATCGCCGGCAAGCCAGCTCCCAGAGTGAGCGCATGTACATTTAAATTTTGAGCAAGACAGTTGCTCCTACACACTATCCATCCTCAGGCCCCACAAGACTGAATGCCCATGTCCCTGCCCTCCCTCCTCACCCAGCATATCGCCCGCCGGCCCCAGCGCATCGCGCTGCTGCAGCACATTGCCGAAGAAGGGTCGATCACCCGCGCCGCCAAGGCTGCGGGCATCAGCTACAAAGCCGCCTGGGATGCCATCGACGAGCTCAACAACCTGGCCAGCCTGCCCTTGGTCGAGCGCAGCACTGGCGGGCGTGGCGGCGGTGGTGCCCGACTGTCACCGGAAGGTGAGCGAGTATTGCGCCTGTATCAGAGGCTGCAGGCTCTGCAGGCGCAAATCCTCGAAGCAGCCGAAGAGTCCAGTGACCTCGACCTGCTCGGCCGGCTGATGCTGCGTACCAGCGCGCGCAACCAGTTGCAGGGCCAGGTCAGCGGCCTGCGCCGTGAGGGCCGGCATGATCACGTCAGCCTGGCGCTGGGCGGTGGGTTGGAGATCGAGGCGTTGATCACCCACGACAGCACCACGCGGCTTGAGCTGACGCTGGGGACGATGGTAGTGGCGCTGCTCAAGGCAGGGTGGGTGCGGTTGCTGGCCGAAGGGGAAGAGGCCGAAGCGGGGAGTAATTGCCTGCGGGCGACGGTGGAGGAGGTGCTGGCGGAAATTGATGGGCCGAGTGAAGTCAGGTTGGCGCTGGGGAATGGCCAGACCTTGTGTGCGTTTGCAGAGCCGGATTGGTTGGCTGGGCAGCGTGTGGAGAATGGCAGCGCAGTGCGAGTGCAGTTTCATCCCTCTTATGTATTGCTTGGGATTCCTGCCTGACCTGTGCCGGCCTCTTCGCGGGCGTGCCCGCTCCCACAAGTACGGCGCAGGCTTCAAAGTGTGCGCCGTACCTGTGGGAGCGGGCACGCCCGCGAAGAGGTCGGTACAGGCATAACGCGTTACCATGGCCTCCATGCAGCTTACCCCCGGAGCCACCATGTCCCACCCCTTCGACACCCTCACCCCCGACCTGGTCCTGGACGCCGTGGAAAGCCTTGGCTTTCTCAGCGATGCCCGGGTGCTGGCACTGAACAGCTACGAGAACCGCGTCTACCAGGTAGGCATCGAGGGCGCACAACCGCTGATCGCCAAGTTCTACCGCCCAGGACGCTGGAGCGATGCGGCCATCCTCGAAGAACACGCCTTCACAGCCGAACTGGCCGACTGCGAAGTGCCGGTGGTTGCGCCCATGCAGCACGACGGCCGCACCTTGTTCGAACACCAGGGCTTCCGCTTCACCCTGTTCCCCCGACGCGGCGGCCACGCCCCGGAGCCAGGCAACCTCGACCAACTCTACCGCCTCGGCCAGTTGCTCGGCCGCCTGCATGCCGTGGGCGCCAGCAAACCGTTCGAGCACCGCGAAGCGCTGGCTGTGGACAACTTCGGCCACGCCTCGCTGAATACCCTGCTGGAAGGCGACTTCGTCCCCCGAGAGCTGCTGCCGGCCTTCGAGTCCGTGGCCCGCGACCTGCTCAAGCGGGTGGAGGACACCTACGCCCGCACGCCGCACCAGCTCATCCGCCTGCACGGTGACCTGCACCCCGGCAACCTGATGCACCGCGACGAGGTGTACCACGTGGTCGACCTCGACGACTGCCGCATGGGCCCGGCGGTGCAGGACCTGTGGATGATGCTGGCTGGCAGCCGCGAGGAGCGCCTGGGGCAACTGGCCGAGCTGATCGACGGCTATAACGAATTCCACGACTTCGACCCGCGCGAGCTGGCGCTGATCGAGCCCCTGCGCGCCCTGCGCCAGCTGCACTACAGCGCCTGGCTGGCGCGGCGCTGGGACGACCCGGCGTTCCCGCTCAGCTTCCCCTGGTTCGGCCAGCCACGCTACTGGGGCGACCAGATTCTCGCCCTGCGTGAACAGATGGCCGCGTTGGATGAGCCACCGTTGAAGTTGTTCTAAGCCTTGCATCAGAAAGTATCGAGCTAGCAGACACCCCATCGCGCAAGCCGGCAAACGGAAATGCCGGCGCCCTTTCCTGCAACTTCCTTACAGGCTGGACCTAGCATTTTTGCCAGTAGGCAAGGCGGAAGGCTGGGTGTAAAAAAACTCTCGGGGCAATGCGGGATTATCAGCAATGAATCAAACAAACCGTGGCGTGCCGAGCGGGCACAGGCGTCCGGCCGAGCCTCTCCATCATAAACAAGTTCACTTCAGGCGTTAAGCTCAACCCAGCACCGCAATTAACGCAAGCACCAGAACTCAGTTGACCATGGCCACTCACGATGTTCCATGGCGAGAGCGCTGCGAATTCATATACCCTTTAAAGCGAGAACTCCATGAACAGCTCTACAAAACAATCGCTCGAACAGTTTTTGAAGGAATTAGCCAAAACACGTAAAAATTTCGGCTACCCGATCATTGTGGCATTTGATCGGAAAACTGCAAACCATATATTGAAGCAAGAATTTATCGAACGCTACTCGGGCGGGCTATTCCTGGACCCGATTAATAGCGAGATTGATATCGACGGCACTTCCTTTCACCAGCTTCTGGATTTTTGCCTGGACGAACCCAGGCTATCATTTGAGAATGCGGACCTCAGCGATTCTAGAGCCAAATTGCTGATGCGAAGCGTGCGAGGCAAACAGATTCAACTAACCGAACCGCTAGGAGCCCGTAGGCGGGTTACGCGATTGGCGGAGGCGACCCCTGTCTACGGCCCGTCCCTGGTATTTGACGTCGATTTGAAACGTGATAAGGGAGATGTTTCGAAGGAGGGTAGGGTCTACTTCAGCTTTGCCGCTAATGGCAACTATAAATTTTATGGCAACACAACAGATTTTGAACTCACGAAACTCGGAGAACATTTCAGGATACTTTTCAATGACTACGCCAATGCACCTGAGGAACGAGCTCGAATCGAGTATACATTGGGCCAGCTTTCGAATTCGGAGAACTCCCCACTAAAAATACACAGTTTTGCAATACGTACCCATGGTGCCCCCGGAGCAGGGCGTGTAAACACGAAAAACTTTCGCGACGGCGCTGTCGTTCTATTTGCCGAAGAGGAGGAATTCAACAGTGAAAACGCTAGCCCGCCAGACGAAAATCGAAAGCTTCCTTATCTTTTACCGGACGGCTTCAGTGCCAACGTGCTGCTGCACTCGAATTTCATTGTAGCAAACCTGATAGTTCCGAAGTTAAAGTCTGACGATTCGTCTGTTCGCCTGCTTGACTGGAAATCCATGCATGACAACACCTCGAACAACATCGAATACATAGCCACCGGCAAATTTAAAATTGCCGAGATGAATTACGGTAAAATTGGCCAGGACTACGTCAGATTTTATGCTGCAGCTTTTGACTATTCCGCACCCGCCAAGGAAAACACCAAGGAAAAGCTCAGAATAAAACATGATAAAGAACGACTGACTATTGAGTGGATTGGAACCACCGAAAGAAAAGCACATATAACCTGGGGCTGGGACGGAGACGCAGGTTTAACAGCGGGCACGCTTAGCACTAGATGGAGCTTCGAGCACATATATAAAATATCAGTGAAGGTTCATGACGGCAAGCATAAAATAGAGCTTACGAGAGAGGGCGGAAGTGAAACGTTCAACTGGGAGGTTAGTGACAAGCTAGACGATGCCTTGGACGAAAAGAATTACCTCATAAGGGAATGGATCGAAGACCGCCTGAAAGAAAACTTCGATGACTTCCTATTTAGCGTGAACAAGTCATTCGAAGGAATGACTGCTGAGATTGAAGCCTTTATCCTGTCATCACTTATGTTCCGCAATTCGGAGATCACCCTTGATTCCGCACATTGGCCAAATGACGTGACCGCCATAGGTCAACTGGCCCCTGACCGAAACAAGTTCACCATTACCAGGAGCGACAACAAGCCGATCGACGACGGTGAGATCAGTGTACTGCCCGGTGAAAGAATAACCTTCAAGACCGAACCCGCCACCGGAGGGGTAACATGGAGCGTACGTCACCTCCCTAATTACGACGGTGACAACCCCCCAGGAGTAATCAACCCAAGTACTGGAACCTACAGCGCGCCCACTGCCGACAAGTTCAAAGGCAGTCATATCAAGGTCATTATTAGCGCTCAAATAGGCACTAGCATTTCTCATGTTCTTGTAAGCACTTTGCGAGACAGCCTCAATATCTACCCCTCCATCGTGAGCGTAAACCTGGCTGGCTATGCCGATATAGTCGCTGGCGAAATTAACGGAAAAGACATCAGCATGAAAGTCGAAGGGTTGGGTGAAATAGTCGAGTCGCCCGACGCCGACCCTCTAGCGCAGGCAACCAAACGGTACCTCGCCCCCAAACAGATACCCGAGTGGGAAGAAGGCATGCCCGAAGTTGATTCGGTACTGTGGCTTGATAAAGTAGTGGTCAGCAGTGGGACTTACACCAAGACCGTTCATGTACTCTTGCCTGTTACAATGGAAGGCAATTATTGGCTGAAGCCGAAGCAGGGGCAAGCGGGTGTGGAGTTTGAGTTCTGGGTGAAGCCCAAAAACGGGCCGGAGAAGCAAGTACCAAAGGAACAAACCTCATGGCATGTGCGTGTCGGCAATGGCACAATCGACGACGGTGTTTACACGCCACACCCTTCCAGGCCGGACGGTGAGTACATTGTCATCGTGGCGATGCACGAGGTCCCCGGCGTAGAAATAGCTCTATACGCCAGTACGATTGTGCCCATTCCCTTTGTTAGCGCTGAGAAATTCCTGGCGCTTTATGCGTCTGTTGAAGCTAGTGACAATTTGCGTAGGGCGCGCATAAACCAGAAGTGATCGTTGGGTGTGCATTTGGCGGCCAGGCTCCCCGTGCCGTTGACGCCGAAAACCAGGGCCATGCCCTGGCTTTCGCGTTTCATAAGTGCCAGCACAATCCGCCAACCTGTGCTGAAATAGCCCTGCGCTTTATTTAGCTACCTAAGCAAGGATTCTGCATGCACGCCGCAAACCCGCGTCGCGGGTACCTACTGGGCCTCAGCGCCTACATCATCTGGGGCCTGTTCCCCCTGTACTTCAAGGCGATCCAGAGCGTCCCGGCGGTGGAGATCATTGTCCACCGGGTACTGTGGTCGGCACTGTTCGGCTCGCTGCTGCTACTGGTGTGGAAACACCCCGGCTGGTGGCGTGAACTGCGCAACAACCCGCGCCGGCTGGGCATCCTCGCCCTGAGCGGGGCGCTGATCGCCGGTAACTGGCTGACCTACGTCTGGTCGGTGAACAACGGGCGCATGCTCGAGGCCAGCCTGGGCTACTACATCAACCCGCTGATCAATGTGCTGCTGGGCATGCTGATTCTTGGCGAGCGCCTGCGCCGCCTGCAGTGGCTGGCCGTG
Organism: Pseudomonas sp. p21; assembly: GCF_001642705.1. Lineage (NCBI taxonomy): Bacteria > Pseudomonadati > Pseudomonadota > Gammaproteobacteria > Pseudomonadales > Pseudomonadaceae > Pseudomonas > Pseudomonas sp. p21. The sequence continues at coordinate 248,844 of NZ_LWBV01000008.1, read as the reverse complement.
GCCATGGCTGCCGTGGGTGTGGCCCAGCAAGTATGGCAGGTGGGCAGCCTGCCCTGGGTGTCGCTGGTGCTGGCACTGAGCTTCGGCTTCTATGGGCTGATTCGCAAGCAGGCACCGGTGGCGGCACTGCCGGGCCTGGTGGTGGAAACCTGGATGCTGGTACCGCTGGCGCTTGGCTGGCTGTTGCTGCACCCGGCGGCGACAAGTGCCCAGGGCGCGTTCTACACCAGCAGCGAAGCGTTGTGGTTGATGGCCGCGGGGCCGGTGACACTGGTGCCGCTGGTGTGCTTCAACGCGGCCGCACGCCACTTGCCGTACACCACACTGGGCTTCCTGCAATACCTGGCGCCTACCTTGGTGCTGCTGCAGGCAGTGCTGCTGTTCGATGAGCATTTGTCGTCGAGCAACCTGGTGGCGTTCATGTTCATCTGGGCGGGTTTGGCGATTTACAGCGTCGATGCCTGGTTGAGTTTGCGCAAGCGCAATTGATCAAAAAATGATCGCAACTCTGCAGGCCTTGTGGTGCGTGGCCTGCAGAGACATCTCCAAAGGTTATCCACACCCTCGTCCCCGTGCTTTGTGCACAAGCTGCTGATTTTTGAGTATTTTTTGAACAAAGCTGTGGAAGGCGCAGAGCTATTGGGCTGGAGAGGTACACCCCCAGGTTATCCACAGGGCCTTCCCCGTGATATCGGGATAACCGCAGGGGGCTGCTTTGCAGCCCTTTCGCCGGCAATCCCGGATTACTCCTCCGGCCGCAGCTTCAACTCCACCATCAAGTCATCCGCCAGGCTCTCCAGCTTCTGCTGCAAATCGTCCAGCGACAGGGTCAGCGGCAATGCCAGCAAGGCATCGGCATGGAACAGCGGCTCGCTGCTCATCGGCGCCGGCCGCACCTCCGTGGTAAACCGCTCAAGGTTCACCCCCAGGTCCGCCAGCAAGCGGGTGATGTCACGCACGATCCCCGGCCGGTCATTCCCTACCAGCTCCATAGCAATCGGCTTCCAGGTGCACGACGGCTCGATGCCGCTCTCGGCGATCAGCACGCGAATGTCATAGCGGACCAACCCCTGCAGCGCGGCCACCAGCTCGGCGTAGTTTTCCGCTGGCACCGCCACCCGCAGGATACCGGCAAACTGCCCGGCCATGCGCGACATGCGGCTTTCCAGCCAGTTGCCACTGTGGTCGGCGATGCACTGGGCAATGCGCTCGACCTGGCCGGCCTTGTCAGGGGCAATCACAGTCAGTACAAGATGATCCACAAGCCCTTCCTCGTGTCGGACCGCGCCGGGCGGCAGAAAATCGGGGGATCGACTCAGTATAGGCAAGGCGCGGCAACCTGCCGCAGGGCAATCCACACAACGAATCGTGTACTGTTTCAAGATTTATCTGGAACAATCCACCTGTTTTTTGCGAACATACTCACTCCCAGCGTGACCATACGCGACCAACGGGTCGCATAACGGCGCTTTTAGTCTGATTTTGCCCCGCCTACTGCTTCATGTAGTATCCCGTGGCGCGGACTACAAAACGTCGTTTGGATGTCTGCCAAGGCGCCTGTGAAAATACGCACACTGTCTGCCAGCCGGTCTGGCAGGCCGCACCCAGCCGCGCTCGGGGCTTTACTCGGGGGCATGCACTGGTGCCGTGTTTAGAGAAGCGCTACAGGCTTAATACAGAAGAGCGAAATAGCTGAGCAGAGTGAGGCAAGCAATGACTGGATACGTTCAAGTCGGTGGCCTTCAGGTCGCCAAGGTCCTGTACGACTTCGTGAACAACGAAGCCATCCCCGGGACCGGCATCGTCGCCGAGCAGTTCTGGGCGGGTGCAGAGAAGATCATCAATGACCTCGCTCCAAAGAACAAAGCCCTGCTCGCCAAGCGCGACGAGCTGCAAGCCAAGATCGACGCCTGGCACCAGGCACGTAAAGGCCAGGCACACGACGCCGCAGCCTACAAAAGCTTCCTCCAGGAAATCGGCTACCTGCTGCCACAAGCCGACGATTTCCAGGCCACCACCCAGAACGTGGACGAAGAAATCGCCCACATGGCCGGCCCGCAGCTGGTCGTTCCGGTGATGAACGCCCGCTTCGCCCTGAACGCCGCCAACGCCCGCTGGGGTTCGCTTTACGACGCGCTGTATGGCACCGATGCCATCAGCGATGAAGGCGGCGCCGAGAAAGGCCAAGGCTACAACAAGGTGCGTGGCGACAAAGTCATCGCCTTCGCTCGCGCCTTCCTTGATGAAGCCGCGCCACTGGCGGCCGGCTCGCACGTCGATTCCACCGGCTACCGCATCGAAGGCGGCAAGCTGATCGTCGCCCTGAAAGGCGGCAGCAACAGCGGCCTGCGTGACGACGCCCAGTTGATCGGCTTCCACGGCGATGCCGCCGCACCGACTGCCGTGCTGCTCAAGCACAACGGCCTGCACTTCGAAATCCAGGTCGATGCCAGCACCCCGGTCGGCAGCACCGACGCCGCCGGTGTGAAAGACATCCTGATGGAATCGGCGCTGACCACCATCATGGACTGCGAAGACTCGGTTGCCGCCGTCGACGCCGACGACAAGGTGGTCGTCTACCGCAACTGGCTGGGCCTGATGAAAGGCGACCTGGCCGAAAGCGTGACCAAGGGTGGCAAGACCTTCACTCGCACCATGAACCCGGACCGCGAGTACGCCGCACCCAACGGTGGCAGCGTGACCCTGCACGGCCGTTCGCTGCTGTTCGTGCGCAACGTTGGCCACCTGATGACCAACCCGGCGATCCTCGACGCCCAGGGCAACGAAATCCCCGAAGGTATCCAGGACGGCCTGTTCACCAACCTGATCGCCCTGCACAACCTCAACGGCAACACCAGCCGCAAGAACACCCGCAGTGGCAGCGTTTACATCGTCAAGCCGAAGATGCACGGCCCGGAGGAAGTAGCCTTCGCCGCCGAGATCTTCAGCCAGGTCGAAGACCTGCTGGGCATGAAGCGCAACACCGTCAAGGTCGGCATCATGGACGAGGAGCGCCGCACCACGGTCAACCTCAAGTCGTGCATCAAGGCTGCAGCCGAGCGCGTGGTGTTCATCAACACCGGCTTCCTCGACCGCACCGGCGATGAAATCCACACCTCGATGGAAGCCGGCGCCGTGGTGCGCAAGGGCGCCATGAAGAACGAGAAGTGGATCGGTGCCTACGAGAACAACAACGTCGACGTCGGCCTGGCCACCGGCCTGCAAGGCCGTGCGCAGATCGGCAAAGGCATGTGGGCCATGCCCGACCTGATGGCGGCCATGCTCGAGCAGAAGATCGCCCACCCGCTGGCCGGCGCCAACACCGCCTGGGTACCGTCGCCGACCGCCGCCACCCTGCACGCCCTGCACTACCACAAGGTGGACGTACAGGCGCGTCAGCGTGAACTGGCTTCGCGTACCCCGGCGTCGGTGGACGACATCCTGACCATCCCGCTGGCCACCGACACCAACTGGTCGGCCGAAGAGATCCGCAACGAACTGGACAACAACGCCCAGGGCATCCTCGGCTACGTGGTGCGCTGGATCGACCAGGGCGTGGGTTGCTCGAAGGTGCCGGACATCAACAACGTCGGCCTGATGGAAGACCGCGCTACCCTGCGTATTTCGGCCCAGCTACTGGCCAACTGGCTGCGCCACGGCGTGGTCAGCCAGGAGCAGGTGCTGGAAAGCCTCAAGCGCATGGCTGTAGTGGTTGACCAGCAGAACGCCGGTGACGCCCTGTACCGCCCGATGGCACCGAACTTCGACGACAACGTCGCGTTCCAGGCGGCGGTAGAGCTGGTGGTGGAAGGTGGCAAGCAGCCGAACGGTTATACCGAGCCGGTACTGCACCGCCGTCGCCGCGAGTTCAAGGCGCGTAACGGGTTGTAAGCGACATCTGCGACAGGGCGCCGCTTTGCGGCCCTTTCGCGACACAAGGCCGCTCCCACAGGTACCGCGCAAGGCTGAGGTTTGGCGCGGTACTTGTGGGAGCGGCCTCGTGTCGCGAAAGGGCTGCAAAGCAGCCCCACTCCTGCACTACTCGATCTTCAGTTCTTTCTTCACCAGCTCCAGCAGTTTGCCCAGGTCCACCGGCTTCAACAGAAAATCCACCACCCCCAGGTGCATCACATCCACCGCCTCTTTCACATCGGTGTTGCCCGACACCACGATGATCGACAACGCCGCCCGCTCTGATTCACGAACCTTGCGGATCAGGTCCAGGCCATCCTCCGGCTGCATACGCAAGTCCGTAATCATCAAGCCAATCCGTTGCTGGTAATGCAGGTACAGCCTGGCTTCCTCGGCCCCATCCGCCCCGACGCAGTCGATCCCCCGGCTTTTCAGGTACAGGATCAACGCCTCACGGTTCACCGCATTATCATCCACCACCAGCACCAGCGGTTTGGCTGCCACAGGCGCACTCACCACGGCCAGTGCCTCGCGCTCGGCGTCGCTCAGGATGTCGTCTGGCTCAGGCATGCTCATCTCGTCAAAAAAATTCCGCTTCAGCATTAGGACCGCAAAACTTGCGTAACCCGATTCGCCTTTTGTCGGGTCTTTGACAGGGGCGCTCATAGACTTACGTCCAATGGGCACCACCCCGCCGCAAGCCGACCATGGAGGCAGAGAACAACATGGCCGGCACCTATATATATAGATATATAGTTCGGCATAGCGATACGGTCAGTTTCATGAGCAAAAAGGACGCCTACAGCCAGGCGGGCAGGACGGCAGTACTGCAGAACATCCAGGGCACCCTGCAGTTCCTGCAGCGTTTTCCGCCGTTCAACCAGATGGAACACAGCCACCTGGCCTACCTGGTCGAACAGTGCCAGCTGCGCTTCTATGCCAGCGGCGAAAGCATCGTCAAACCTGCCGACGGGCCGGTCGAGCACTTCTACATCGTCAAGCAGGGCCGCGTGGTCGGCGAGCGCCAGCACCTGGTCAAGCCTGGTGTAGAGACCACCTTCGAAATCACCAGCGGCGAATGCTTCCCGCTGGCGGCCCTGCTCGGCGAGCGGGCGACCCGCACCGAGCACCTGGCCGGTGAGGACACCTTCTGCCTGCAACTGAACAAGGCCGCGTTCATCCGCGTGTTCTCGATGTCTGAAGTGTTTCGGGATTTTGCCCTGCGCGGGGTCAGCAGCCTGCTCGACCAGGTCAACCAGCAGGTACGCCAGCGCGCGGTGGAAACCCTCGGCACCCAGTATTCGCTGAACACGCCATTGGGGGAGCTGGCCATGCGCCACCCAGTGGCATGCAGCGCCGACACGCCCCTGCGCGACGCCGTGCGCCTGATGCACGAGCAGCAGGTCGGCAGCATCGTGGTGGTCGACCCGCAGCGCTACCCCACCGGTATCTTCACCCTGCGTGACCTGCGCCAGGTGGTGGCTGCGGTCGATGCCGACCTGGGAGCACCCATCGCGCGGCACATGACCGCCCAGCCGTTCTACCTCAGCCCCCAGGCCAGCGCCTTCGATGCGGCCATGGCCATGACCGAACGGCATATCGCCCACGTGTGCCTGGTGGAAAACCGGCGCCTGTGCGGCGTGGTTTCGGAGCGCGACCTGTTTTCCCTGCAACGGGTCGACCTGGTGCACCTGGCGCGTACCATCCGCCATGCACCACGCCTGGACACTTTGGTATCGCTGCGCGGCGAGATCAGCCAGCTGGTCGAACGCATGCTCGCCCACGGCGCCTCGTCCACGCAGATTACCCAGATCATCACCTTGCTCAACGACCACACCGTGTGCCGGGTGATCGAACTGGCGCTGGCCGAACGCGGTGACCCGGGCGTGCCGTTCAGCTGGCTTTGCTTTGGCAGCGAAGGGCGACGTGAACAAACCCTGCACACCGACCAGGACAACGGCATCCTCTTCGAAGCCGCCGACAGCACCGAAGCCGACGCCATCCGCGCCCGCCTGCTGCCGCTGGCGCAATACATCAACCAGTGCCTGGCCCAGTGCGGTTTCACCCTCTGCCAGGGCAACGTCATGGCCGGCAACCCCGAGCTGTGCCTGTCGCGCAGTGAGTGGGCGCGGCGTTTTGCCGGTTTTGTCCGCGAAGCCAGCCCGGAGAACCTGCTGGGCTCGAGCATCTATTTCGACCTGCGCGTGGTGTGGGGTGACGAGCAAGGCTGCGAGCAGCTGCGCCAGGGCCTGCTCGACCAGGTGGCCGATAACCGCATCTTCCAGCGCATGATGGCTGACAACGCCCTGCGTCAGCGCCCGCCGGTGGGCCGCCTGCGCGAGTTCGTGCTGACCCGCCAAGGCAACGACAAGGCCGCCACCCTCGACCTCAAGGTCCAGGGCCTGACACCCTTCGTCGATGGTGCCCGGCTGCTGGCCCTGGCCAATGGCATCGGTGCCTGCAACACCCTGGAACGCCTGCGCCAGCTGGTAGCCAAGGGTGTGATCGAGGCACTGGACGGCGCAGCGTATGAAGAGGCCTACCACTTCATCCAGCAAACCCGCATGCAGCAGCACCAGCGCCAGACCCGCGACAACCTGCCCTATTCCAACCGCCTGGACCCGGACAGCCTCAACCACCTGGACCGGCGCATCCTGCGCGAGTCCCTGCGCCAGGCCCAGCGCCTGCAAAGCAGCCTGGCCTTGCGGTACCAGCTATGAGCCTGTTCGCCTGGCTGCGCCCCAGCGCGCCCGAACTGGACCATGCCACGCGCCAGCGCCTGGCCCGGCTGCCCAAGGCCACGCCGCTGGGGGTGTGTACCCTGCGCGAGCAGCGCTGGGTGGTGCTGGACCTGGAGACCAGCGGCCTGAACCCCAGCCGTGACCAGGTGTTGTCGATCGGCGCCGTGGCCATCGAAGACGGCGCCATCGATTTTGCCCAACAGTTCGAACGCACCCTGCACCGGCCTTTGCAGAAGACCAACGCCAGCGTGCTGATCCACGGCCTGGGCCCAAGTGCCCTGGCTGCCGGTTGCGACCCGACCGAGGCCTTGCTTGATTTGCTCGATTTCATTGGCAATAGCCCGGTGCTGGCGTTCCATGCACCGTTCGACCAGCGCATGCTGGCCCGGGCGCTGAAGGAAAGCCTGGGCTATCGCTTGCAATCGCCCTTCCTCGATGTTGCCGAGCTGGCACCGATGCTCAACCCCGACACAGTGCTGCGCGAGGCCGGGCTGGATGACTGGGTGACGCGGTTTGGCCTGCAGGTGGAGGAGCGCCATCATGCCAGCGCCGATGCCCTGGTGACCGCCGAGCTGGCGCTGATCCTGTTCAGCCAGGCCCGGCGCCAGCAGCTGGACAGCCCGTTGCAGCTGGAGCAGCGCTTGCGCGGGTGGCGCAGGCGCAAGGTGCACAATCACGGCCTGTAGCTTTGCGCTGCCCTTGCTGGCCTCTTCGCGGGTAAACCCGCTCCCACAAGGACCGCACTGCCTTTGAAACCCTGGAAATCCTGTGGGAGCGGGTTTACCCGCGAAGAGGCCAACACAGGCAACACATCTGCATGACCTTGGATGCTAGCCATCCGATAAGCGTCCATTGCACCCACCCCCTCCCCTCTGCAACAATCGCGAATAATTATCGTTAGTTAATACCTACGTTCCTGGGGGGAACGCTGCTTGTCTTCTGCACAGAGCCCACACGCCGATCTGGTCGGTGCGCTGTACCGCGACCACCGCGGCTGGCTGCTTGCCTGGCTGCAACGCAGCATGGCCTGCCGCCAACGTGCCGAAGACCTGAGCCAGGACACTTTCGTGCGCCTGCTCGGCCGTGAGCAACTGGTCAGGCCCCGCGAGCCCCGTGCTTTCCTGGCCGCAGTGGCCAAGGGCCTGATGTTCGACCACTTCCGCCGCGCCGCGCTGGAACAGGCCTACCTGGCCGAACTGGCACTGATGCCAGAAGCCGAACAACCGTCCCCAGAAGTGCAGCACCTGATCCTCGAAGACCTCAAGGCCATCGACCGCCTGCTCGGCAAGCTGTCGAGCAAGGCCCGCGCAGCATTCCTGCACAATCGCCTGGACGGCATGGGCCATGCCGAAATCGCCGAGCGCCTGGGGGTTTCGGTGTCGCGGGTGCGCCAGTACATCGCCCAGGGCATGCGCCAGTGCTACGTGGCCCTGTATGGGGAGCCGACGTGAACAGTGCACCGGTTTCGTCCCGGGTACTGGAAGCCGCCATTGCCTGGAAACTCAGCCTCGACAGTGGCAGCGGTACACCTGATGAGCGCAGCGAATTCATGCGCTGGCATGCCGCCAGCGAGGAGCACGCCCGCGCATGGCGCCAACTCGGCGCCATGGACCAGCGCGTCAGCGCCGCTGCAGGCCCCGCACGCCAGGCCCTGCTGCAATCGCGCGCCGGCCTGCGCCGACGTATCGGCAAGGTCGGCGGCGGGCTGGCCGGCATGTTTCTACTGGGCTCGCTGCTGGCCTGGGTCGGCGCACCATCGCTGGCACCCAGTTACTGGTTGGCCGACCAGCGCACCGCCACCGGCGAACTGCGTACCCTGCGCCTGGAAGACGGCACCTTGCTGAGCCTGAACAGCCACACTGCCGTGGATATCGACTACGCAGGCGAGCAACGGGTGATCGTGCTGCACCAGGGCGAGATCTCGGTCGAAACCGGCCACCAGGACTCGCGCCCGCTGCTGGTACGCACCGAGGATGGCAGCCTGCGCCCATTGGGCACGCGCTTCCTGGTGCGCCGTGAGGACGGCGGTACACGCCTGGAGGTGCTGCAAGCCTCGGTCGCCGCCATGCCGCTGAACAGCGGCGACGAACAGGTGCTGCGTGAAGGCCAGCAGGTGCTGATGAACACCAATGGTCTCGGCCGAATCGGCGCGGTCCCCGCCGGTGCCGACGCCTGGACACGCGGCATGCTGGTGGTGGACAACGTGCGCCTGGGCGACCTGCTAGCCGCGCTTGGCCAGTACCGCAGCGGTTACCTCGGGGTAGACGACAAGGTCGCCGACCTGCGTGTCACCGGCAGCTTCCCGCTGACCGACACCGACCTGGCGCTGGCGTCGCTGGTGCCGGCACTGCCGGTGAAGATCGAGCGGCATACCCAGTGGTGGGTGACCGTCGGTCCCAAGTAGTCCTGCACCGGCCTCTTCGCGGGTAAACCCGCTCCCACAGGATTGCACCAGCCTCAAAGCCTCCGCGATCCCTGTGGGAGCGGGTTTACCCGCGAAAGGGCCGGTACAGGCAAAACCAACTTCAAATAATTCTCACTTTTTTTCAGATTCACCCTGTCACTTTTCAAATCTCGCTCGGCAAGGAAGCAGAACGCACTTATCCGTCGAGGAGCCGCTGCATGTCCCGTGCTGTTGATCGTATCCTGCGCCCCAGCCTGATGGCCCTGGCCATCGCCGTGGCCGCGCCATTGGCCAGCCCTGCCCTGTTCGCCGCCGAGCAATCCGCTCCACGCACCTACGACCTGCCCGGCGCCCCGCTGGCCACCACCCTCAACCAGATCGCCAGCCAGGCCAGCATCGCCTTGGCCATCGACCCGGCATTGGTCAGCGGCCGCACCTCGGCCCCGGTAAGCGGGCATTACGATGGCCTCGGCGCCCTGCAGGCGGCCCTGCGCGGCACTGGCCTGCAGTTGCAGCAAAGCAGCGTGGGCAGCTACAGCCTGGTGGCCACGCCAGAAGGGACACTGGCGCTACCGGAGACTGCGATCAATGCGACTTCCAACTATGAAAGCGCCTGGGGTGCCTCCAGCGGCTACGTGGCCACACGCACTGCCGCGGGTACCAAGACCGACACACCAATCGTCGAGACCCCACGTTCGATGACCGTGATCACCCGCCAGCAACTGGATGATCGCCAGGTACTCAACCTCAATGACGCCCTGCGCTACACCGCAGGCGTGCAAAGCAGCGGTTACGGTTCGGACTCGCGCGCCGACTGGTTGCGTATACGCGGTTTCGAGCCGACCCAGTTCCTTGACGGCCTGCCGCTGCCCAAGGGCTCGTTCGCCAACCCCAAGGTCGAGCCATGGAACCTCGAACGCATTACCGTGCTGCGCGGCCCGGCGTCGTCGCTGTATGGCCAGACACCACCGGGCGGCCTGCTCGACATGGTCAGCCGCCGGCCGCAATTTGAAAGTGCGCACCAGATCGAAGCCCAGGTGGGTAGCAACGAACACCAGCAGATCAACTTCGACAGCACCGGCAAGATCGACGATGAAGGCAAGTTTCTCTACCGCGTAAGTGGTGTGGTGCGTGACAGCAACTCACCCGTCGACCACATCCCGGACAAGCGCTACAACATCGCACCTAGCCTGACCTGGAACATCGATGACGATACCAAGCTGACCTTCATCTCCCAGTACACCCGGGACGATACTGGTATCACCGGCCAGTTCCTGCCGCTGCAAGGCACCAAACTGAACGGACCGACCGGCAAGATTTCCCACCACAAGAACCTTGGCGAACCGGACTGGGACTTCTACGACCGCACTTACTACGCGTTGGGCTATGCCTTCGAGCACCGCCTGAACGACACCTGGCAGTTCCGCCAGAACCTGCGCTACACCAAGAGCGACCTGTCGTTCCAGGCCGTGCAGGTGGCAACCGTCAACAGCATCGACGCCGATGGCAACGTCAACCGCGAGTCGGGTATCGTCAACGAAGACATCAGCCAGTTCGCCGTCGACAACAACTTCCAGGCCGACTTCCAGACCGGCGACATCAGCCACACCGTGCTGCTGGGCCTGGACCATCAGCGTTCGAATACCAACTACCAGTGGCTGTATGGCCTGGGCGTGCCACCGATCAACGTCAACCACCCGGTATATGGCGCCGACCTGTCGAACGTCACCTACATCGCCATGCAGGACTTCCAGCAGAAAACCCACCAGACAGGCGCCTACGTCCAGGACCAGATGTCGCTCGACAACTGGCGCCTGACCTTGGGTGGTCGTGAAGACTGGATACACACCGGCGCTGTGTTCCATAACAGCAACGACGCCACCAATACCCAGCGCGACAAGGCCTTCAGCGGCAACGTCGGCCTGAGTTACGTGTTCGACAACGGCATTACGCCGTACTTTTCGTACACCGAGTCGTTCCAGCCGGCCAGTGGTGCCAACTTCAACTCCACGGAGTCGTTCAAACCGACCGAAGGCCGTCAGTATGAAGTGGGTGTGAAATACCAGCCCGTCGGGACTGACACCCTGCTCACTGCAGCGGTGTATGACCTGAAGCAGCAGAACGTCAGCGTCACGGAAGGCAGCATCACCCGCCAGGTGGGCGAACTGCAGGTTCGCGGCCTGGAACTGGAAGCCTCCACCCAGGTTACCGAGAACCTCAAGGCGATCGCATCGTATACCTATACCGACACCGAGATCCTGAAGGGTGACGACAAAGGCAATCGCATGGCGCTGATCCCGCGCAACCAGGCAACCCTGTGGGCCGACTACACCTGGCACAGCGGGCCACTGGACGGCTTCGGCATTGGCGGCGGTGTGCGCTACGTGGGTGACACCTACGGCAATACCGCCAACACCGAACTGGCCCATGTGGGCTCGTACACGGTGTATGACGCCTCGGTGCACTACGACCTGGGTAGCCTGGACAACAGCATGAAAGGCCTGACGGTAGCCGTAGAGGCGAAGAACCTGTTCAACAAGGACTACCTGGCCAACTGTGACGGTTACTGGTGCTACTACGGCGACGAGCGCAACGTGGTGGCCAGTGTCAATTACAAGTTCTGAGTGAACGGGGGCCGCTTTGCGGCCCCTGTGCCCATCAGGCATTAATCGGTACCGTGATGAAAAGCCCAACCATCCGCCGCTGGTCCGTGGTCCACACCTGGAGCAGCCTGGTCTGCACCCTGTTCCTGCTGTTGCTGGCAGTCACCGGCCTGCCGCTGATCTTCCACCACGAACTCGAACACCTGCTCGGCGACGCACCCGAACTGCATGAAATGCCAGCAGGCACGCCACACCTCGACTTGCAGCAACTGGTACTCAAAGCCGAACAGCACCGCCCTGGCGAGGTCATGCAGTACTTCGGCTATGACGAGGACGAACCCAACGGCGTGGTCGCCATCACCGCCGCCACCGCCGGCACCGACCCCAACTTGTCGCACACCTTCATGCTCGATGCCCGTACCGGCGAGGCGGTGGCCATGCCGGCCGCCAATGGCGGCTTCATGATGGTGATGCTGCGCCTGCACGTGGACATGTTCGCCGGCCTGCCCGGCAAGCTGCTGCTGGCCTTCATGGGCGTGCTGTTCGTGGTGGCGATCATCTCCGGCACCGTGCTCTATGCGCCGTTCATGCGCCGCCTGAACTTCGCCACGGTGCGCCACGACAAGTCCCGTCGCCTGCGCTGGCTCGACCTGCACAACCTGATCGGCGTGGTGACCCTGGCCTGGGCATTGACGGTAAGCGTAACCGGTGTGATCAGTGCCCTGTCCGACCTGGTCATCGCGGCCTGGCGCAACGACAGCCTGGCCGCCATGGTCGCGCCTTACCGCGACGCGCCACCGCTCACCCAGCGCGCACCAGCCTCACGCCTGCTGGAGATTGCCGAACAGGCCGCCCCAGGCATGCGCCCGGACTTCATCGCCTTCCCCGGCACGCGCTTCTCCAGCGAGCACCATTATGCAGTGTTCATGAACGGCGCCACGCACCTGAGTTCGCACCTGTTCACACCGGTTCTGATCGATGCCCGCACCCTGGCGGTTACAGCCGTCGGCGAACGCCCCTGGTACATGGACGCCATGGGCCTTTCGCAACCGCTGCACTTCGGCGACTACGGCGGTAGACCGATGCAAATCCTCTGGGCAGTGCTCGACGTGCTCACCATCATCGTGCTCGGCAGCGGGCTCTACCTGTGGTGGGGCAAACAGCGCAAACCCCGGGAGGCAAGGGCATGAGCCACCGGTCGCGATCCTCTCGGCACATTTTCGCCTGGCCCACACTGATCGCCCTGCTCAGCTTCACGGGGTTGTTCGCCGCCTTGCTAGGCGACGGCCTTTGGGACAGCCTCGCCTGGCTTGGCCTTGGCGTCTCGGCGGGGTTGGGCCTCAAAGGCTTGCTGCCGCGTCGGTAGCCCGCTACCACCGCTGCGTTGCAGCGGGCCGCCATGGTTGGCTTCCTTGATCACGGAGCCCTGCCATGACCCCTTTGCAACGCCTCGAAACCCTGGATGCCAGCATCCGTGCGCTGCACCACGGGCAGCCCACCCTTGTGGCCGGGCTGGCGCCCGCCCGGTTACGCCAACGTTTCTTCAGCGACCTGGCGCTGTTCTGGAGCGAAGCCCCCAAGGGCAGCCAGAGCAGGCGCCAACAGCTGCAGCAGCTGCGCCAGGAACAGTTGCTGGCGGAACTGGAACTGCGCCTGGCCGACCAGACCCTGGATTATCAGCACATCAGCCTGCTGCGCACCTACCTCGAATTGCCGTTGTCCTGGCAGCGACCACATTTGCCCAGCGAGTTGAAGGCACAGGCTTACCGACCGGTATTCAGCAGCCTCAGCCCCCAGCGCAGGCTGGCCCTGCCAGGCACATTGATATTGGTGGCCGACGGCCCCGAAGGTAGCGATGCCATCCCGGGGAAAGTCACCGGCAAAGCGCTGCTCTGCAGCCTCGCCCACGGCATCGAAGGGTTTGAAAGCCTAGCCGAGCTGCATGTCGAACTCTGCGAGCGTCTCGACGACTTGCTGCAAATCCAGCCCTTCCTGCAAATGCTGCCACGCACGGAAGACCAGCAATGGCTGATGCAAGCCGACCGCTTGCGCTATGAGTGGTTTGCCGACGATCTGGTGGCGCAGCAGGTACGCGACCTGACAGATTGCCAGCACCAGCGGCTGACACTGGCCTGGCAAGCCGCCTGGCAAGATGCCCAGGTGCCCGACCTGGGCAAGCTCGGTGCAACGCTGGCCAGCCAGCAGTCGCTCGCCGGCTTGATGAGCAGCAAGCATGCCCTGGCCACACGTTACGCCCTGCTGCTTGAAAAGCACCTGCCAGCATGGCTGCGCAATACGTCCCCACAAGGCCTGGCGCATATCATGCAAACCATGCAGGAACTGGCTGGGGCTATCACCCAGGCCGCCGCACCAGGGCTGCTGACCCTGGATCAGTTTCGCGAGCGCCACCACCTGCAAGCCTGGGTGCGGGCGCGGCTCGCCAAACAGCTGGCGCGAACATTGGCCATCAGCATACCGCCGCAGCGCATCTGCATCAGTGTCACCATGGCTCGTCGGCGCGGGCCTTTGCTCAATCCCCTGTCACCGTCCAGCTACATCGCCGCCGCCGCCCGCCCGCAAGTGGGCGACACCGTCGAAATGGTGGCGGTCACTTACCGCCTGGACGAACTGGCCTTGCTCAACATCAGCTGGTTCGACGTGGATTACTGGCTGACGGCCCGGGTACACGACGACACTGGCGCCCCACTGGCGAACCTGTCCCCCGAACAGGTCAAGACACTGGTGCGCAAGCTCGATGCCGGCAGCGGCTATGAGCGCTACCTGCGCACACACCTGCTGGACTCCCCATCGGCCAACTGGCGAATGGAGGCCCACGGCAACATCAACCGGGCACGCATGCGCGCCGAGGCGGCCAAGGCTCGCTACGTCGGGCATTTCCTGCCCGGCCAGCAGGAGCAGGGTTACCACTGGGCCAAGGCAGTTGTCGACTACCCCGACAGCAGCAGCCGCCCGCCCATCGACGGGCAGCACATCGTCGTTCGCCAGCTGGTTGTGGACGGGCATACGCTGCAAGGCGTGCTGCTGCTCAATGCCGAAAGCCCCAATCAACCTTCGCTGGTGATCTACACGCCGGATGCACCAGACCGGCGTGCCTGGCGCGAATTCCGCAATGCCCGTGACATGCTGCGGGCAGTGCGTGGCAACCCCGCCCTGCAAAAGTACTTCATCGAGCGCGCCCCTGGCGCCGATGCCAAGCGCCTTGAAACGCTGTTCAGCAAGGGCCGCCTCGGGCCGCATGTGCAAAGGCCGATCATCCCCGGCAATCTGTTCAAAGCCCTTTACCGGGCAGAGGTACATGCCTTGATCGCCGAGGCGGACAGCAACAGCCGCAGTAATCGAGAAGTGCTGGGCGAGTTCGGCCTGGCCACGCTGCGCCTCATTCTCGACCTGGTCAGCCTGGTACTGCCGGCACCCGCCATGTCGGCGCTGGCGTTCGGACGCATGGGCATTTCCATATGGGACGGCTTCGAAGCGATGGAAAAGAACGACCATGAGGCAACCCTGCACCACGCCATCGCGGCGCTCAGCCATGCCACCGACGGCCTCAACAGTTTTGCCGGCTCTACCTTGATGCGCCGGGCCCTTCGTGGTTTGCCGCCACAACCGCCCAGGCCATTGCCACAAACCCATGCGGCGACCGTGGACCTGGCCAAGCTGCGCTACCGGATAGAGGGGGTACATGGCGAACAGGTCTATGAGCACGTCAGTGCCACACCCGGGCCCGATCGGTACTTCGTGAAGGACAGCCAAGGCCGGGTGTACAACGTCCACTTCGACGGCCACCGCTGGCGTGCACTCGACCCGCGACAGCCGGACGCCTACATACAGCTGCCAGTCAAACGCCTGGCCGACGGTTCCTGGGTGGTCGATTCGCCAGTGCTCTGGTACGACGGTTTGCCCGACCTCGACCAGTTGTTCGCAGACTGCCGCCTGGACCCACAACGCGAAGGCGTGGCGATCGAAGGCGAAGCAGACTTGTTCGACGCCAGCGGCCAGCTCTACCTGCAGTTGGCCGACAAGCAGCTACCGGTGCGTCGGCATCTGCTGGCCGGCCACTATCACTTGCAAATCACCGGGGGAGTCCAGAGCGCGGTCAAGGCCTGGGCCGTGCTGCGCCAGCAGGATGGCCAGTGGCGCATCCGCGTGCGCCAACCCGGTCGCAGCAGCGCCTGGCTGGCACTGCCGGCGGATTACTCGGCCAGCTTGGGCAGCAGCCTGTCCAGCCGCTGATGCAAGGCACTGCCACTCGGCCAGTTGCGCAGCAGCCGCGCCCGGTCACGGGCGTAGGCCGGGGCGAAGCTGAGCTGGGTGGCGTGCTGGCACATGGCATCGAGGTCGATCAGCGACCACTGGCCGTCGTGCCAGAACAGGTTGTGACCCTTGAAGTCGCCGTGGCTGATCCGCTCCCGAATCAGTTGCTGCATCACATGCACCAGGGCATCCACCTGCTCCTCGGGCGCATCGCCGTTGTCCACGTAGGGCGCGAAGCACTCGGCCAAGTCCGGGCCATCGACATACTCGGTGACCAGGTAGGCACGGCTGCGCAAGCCCATCACCCGCTGCTCCAGCACTGCCAGCGGGCGCGGCGTGGCGATGTCGAGGAATTCCAGGCGGTGGCCTTCGATCCATGAATGCCAGGCACGGCTCGGGCGCCAGAAGCGCTTGAACCAATGGGCGGTGTTCTTGATGTTGTAGCGCTTGAGCACCAGCGTTCGGCCGCCAACCTCGATGCGCGCCACACTGGCCGCACCACCGGTCTTGTACAGGTGGCCCTGGTCGATCAATGCGTCGGCCTGCTCCAGCACCGGCAGCATGGCTTCTACCTCGTTGCGGCGGACAGCCCGCAGGCCGGAAAGGCTGCGCTCGACACTGAACAGGCTGCATTCACGGCCAGCCTTTTCCAGGTAGTCCTTCTGGCGCCAGCTGCGCACCTTGTCCACCTGCTTCTGCAAGGCTTCCAGCGGCAACGCATGCTCGGCGTTGGCCAGCAGGTAGTGCACCAGCAGTTCTTCGATGAACGGCTCCAGGCGCTTGGGTAGCTGGGCGAAGAACACCCCAAGGTTTTCCAGCACACGCGGGCGCGACAGCTGCTGGCCGGGTGTTTCGGCCTTGATGCCGGCGCCGTCGATCAAATACAGCTTGCCGCTGTGACGCAGCAGGTTGTCCAGGTGCAGGTCTTCCTGCCACAGGCCTTGGGCGTGCATGTGCGCTACGGCAGTGAGCGCCTCGCCCAGCACCAGGTGCTGCTCGTCGGCAAGCACCGGCAGGTTTTCCACTGCCGCCCAGGCATCAGCCAGGCTTTCGGCGCCGTCGAGAAACTCGAACAGCAGCCAGCCACCCTCACCGTCCTTGAGGCCGTCTGCCAGCAGCTTCGGCGTGGTCAGGCCCTGCTCGGCCAGCAGCTTCACGCCTTGCAGTTCGCGCTGGAAATGCCGGGCGGCGTTACCACCGACCAGCAACTTGGCCAGCACTGGGGTACCGCGCCACACGCCGGCGCCCACATAGCGCTGGCCCGGCAGCACGCGCAGCAGGCTGAGCAATTGCAGGTCAGCCGTGCCAGCGGCATCGGCCAGGGTGATGCTCAGGGGCAACGAGGGGTTGCGCCCGGCCTCTTTCAATTCAGACAAACGCATCAGCGGGCCTCTTTTTCACGACGGCGTTGCGTCAGGCGTTGCAGCCAGGTATCGACCAGCGTGCCATCGGCCGGCTGCGCCAGGTAGCTGGCCAGCAATGTACGTACATCGCGTTCGCTCCAGACCGGGGCGCGGCGCAGCAGCGGCTCCAGGTCCTTGAGGCGGTCACGCATGCCGAACAGCAGGGGTCGGGTCTTTTCCAGGTCGATCAGTTGCGCGTCCCAGCCGTCGCGGCGCTGGCGCAGGAAGATGTGCTTGGGGTAGAAGCAGCCATGCACCTGGCCGGCACCGTGCAGGGTGCGCGCCAGCTGGCCGCAGGCCTGCAGGACGCCGTTGCGTTCAGCATCGCTCAGTTGTGGCCACTGGGCCAGCAGGCTGTCGAGGTCGGCCCATTCGTCCAGGGCGCGGGTCATCAGGATCGCCCGGTGCTTGCCGCCTTGCTTGCGCTCGCCATAGAACACCGCCTGCAAGGCCGGAATGTGCAGCTTCTGGTAACGGCTGATGTTGCGGAATTCGCGGGCGAAGGTCGGCTCGCCGAACGGCCGGTGCAGGGTACGGGTCAGATAGTCGCTCTGGCGCTTGAGGTAGTAGCCTTTGCCTTCAAGCTCCAGGCGGAACACGCTGCTCCAGCCTCCGCGGCCGGTGTTCGGTTCGTCCACGGCATCCAGTTGCAGCGCCCACAGCGCCTCGAAGTCGTTCAGGCCATGGCGTTTGAGCAGCGCGAGGTCCGCGCTGGCCAGGTAATCGGTCATTCCCTTCCCTCGAAAAAGCCCACCACCTGGCGAATGCGCTTCTTGTCTCGCACATTCAGGCGGTCGCGGCCACGGTATTGCAGGTAGAAACGCAGGCGCTGGGTTGCCGACAGGTGGTATTTGGCCACTTTGTCCAGGCACGCCAGGTCCTTGATCATCCGGTGCCGCCACATGAAGCCGCGCCAGAAATCGCCAGTGGGGCAATCGATGAAGAATAGCGTGCCCTGGTCATCGACCAGCAGGTTGCGCCATTTCAGGTCGTTGTGAGCGAAGTGGTGCTGGTGCATGACCCGGGTGTGGCGCGCCAGCTGGCTGCTGACATGCCCGACCCAGGCGCGGTCGGCCAGGCGTGCATCGTTACGTTCGGCCAGCGCCGACAGGTCTTCGGTGCGCGGCAGTTCGCGGGTGATCATCGCGCCCCGGCCAAAGGCCAGGCCTTTGCGCTCCAGGCCCCAGGCCACCACTTCGGCAGTGGGGATGCCCCACTTGTCGAACTGCTTGAGGTTCTGCCATTCGGCCTTGATCCGCGGCCGCCCCAGGTAACGGCGCATGTGCTTGCCGGCCCCGGTGTAGCGCTTGACGTAGTAGTTGACCCCGCCACGCGCGATGCGCACCACCTCGCTGATCGGGTCTCGGGTCAGGCGTTCGCCCTGCAGGGCAAATACCGCATCGAGGCTGCCGAAGTCCGCCGCCAGGTGTTCGTAGCCTGGCGCCAGTGTCCACCCCGCCATCAGAGTGCGTCCCCATAGCGTTGCTTGCGATCGTAGAGTTTCTGCGCCTTGCGCTCCAGCCAGGCGAGCAGCGCGGCTTCATCCTTCAGGATCTGCCGCAGCGGGCGCTGGAAGTAACCGCGCAGAAAACGCAGCTTGTCGCGTTGGGTAAGGCCGATGTCCAGCGCCGAGAAGTACAGTGCGGCCAGGTCCTTGTCGCGCCAGCGGCGGCTGATTTTCGCCCGGGTCTGCGCGCGGTGCAGGTCGATCACCGACAGTTTGAAGTCTTCCGCCGTCACCGGGCGGTCGGTGTGCAACAGGAAGTGGCAGATGTAGCAGTCACGGTGGTTGACCCCGGCGCGGTGCATGCCGCCGGTCATCTTCGCCACCTCGGCGATCAGCGCACGCTTCAGGCGCGGCTCGGGCGGCTGCCTGACCCAGTCGATGCTGAAGTCTTCCAGGCTGATGGTCGGCGCCAGTTCTTCGGTGATGATGAACGAGTGCTGCGCGGCCGGGTTGCTGCCACGCTCGCCATAGGCGACGGCAGTCATGGTCGGCACGCCAACCTGGTGCAGGCGCTGGATGGCCTGCCATTCCTGGCCGGCGCCGAGCACCGGCAGCTTGGCGGTAAGCAGGTTCTTGAAGATCTCGCCCCAGCCGATGCCGCGGTGGATCTTGACGAAGAAGCCTTCGCCAGCGACCTCGGTGCGCAGCGTGCGGCGCCCTTCCAGCTCGCGATAGACCTCGCCTTGCAGCGCCTCCACGGCGTCGAAGGCATCACGCCCGGCCCACAGGCGCTTGAACGGTTCGGCCAGTATCAGCTTCATGCAGACTCCTGCCCCAGGATCACGTCGGCGGCATGTTGCGGCATGCTGTACAGGTCGGCGGTTTCAGCAAACGCCAGGCCGTTGCGCGACCAGCTGGCGCGGGCCTGCTGGTCTTCGAGCATGCGCTGCAGGTAGCCGTTGAGCTGTTCCTGCTCGAACGGCTCGTCCAGCACCAGGCCGCTGTCGGCCTCGGCAATGTAGTGGGCGTAGCCACACACCTTGGAGACCAGCACCGGCAGGCCGGCCACCAGGGCTTCGAGCAGCACCGTGCCGGTGTTCTCGTTGTACGCCGGGTGGATCAGCAAGTCGGCACCCAGCAGGAAGCGCGGGATGTCGCTGCGGCCTTTGAGGAACTGCACCTGCTCGCCCAGGCCCAAGGTGGCGCTTTGCAGCTGGAACACCTTGGGGTCATCCTGGCCGATCACCATCAGCCTGGTGCGCTTGCGCAGGGCCGATGGCAGTGCGGCCAGGGCCTTGAGGCTGCGATCAACGCCCTTGGTCTTGAAGCCCGAGCCAATCTGCACCAGCAGCAGGTCGTCATCGCCCAGGTTGAATTCCTTGCGGAACTCGGCGCGGACTTCGCCGGCATTGGCCGGCGCTCGGCGGTCCTGGGAAATACCCGGAGGCAGCAGGTGGAAACGCTCCACCGGGGTGCCGTAGTGCTTGATGAACAGCGGCTGCTGCACTTCGGAAATCATCAGCACTTCGGTATGGGCGTCCTTGGCGAACACCGCACGCTCGTACTCGGCAAAGTGCCGGTAGCGGCCCCAACGGCGGTACAGGCCGCCACGCAGGGTCTGCGCCTTGTCCTCGAAGCAGCCGTCGGCGGCGTAGTACACGTCCAGCCCTGGCATCTTGTTGAAGCCGATCAGGCGGTCGACCGGGCGCTTGGCCAGGTCGGCAGCCATCCAGGCGCTGAGCTTCTCGTTGCGGCGGTGGTTGAAAATCGCCTTCACCGGCGCCACCAGCACTTCGAAGCCCGGCGGAATGTCACCCTCCCAGATCAACGTATACACACGGATCTGGTGGCCCCGCTTCTGGCATTCCAGGGCAATGCGCATGAAATCGCGCTGCAGCCCGCCGAAGGGGAAATATTTGTAAAGCACGAAAGCCAGTTGCATCAACGGACATCCTCAGCCAGCAGCGACGCGCTCAAGCGGCTCGCCACATGCTCGGGATTCAGGCGAGTGAAGCACAGCGGCCACTCGCGTTTCAGATCGAACCGGCGCAGGTCGTCGGCGCTCGGTTTGTAGGTGCACTTCTTCTGCAGGCATGGCGCGCAGGGCCAGTCACTGGCCTGGTGAATCTGGGTCCGTCCGTAGGCGCCGGTCAGGCCCGGGTTGGTCGGGCCGAACAGCGAAATGGTGGGCACATCGAGTGCCGCCGCCAGGTGGCCGAGGCCGGTATCGACCGCCACGCAGGCTTTTGCCGCCGCCAACACGCGAGCGACGCCGGCAAGGTTCAATTTGGGGAGCACCTGGCAGTTGTTCAAGCCCTGGGCGATGCGCTCGGCACGTGCCTTCTCGGCCGGGTTGCCCCACGGCAGGCGCACCTCCAGCTTGCGCCGGCCCATGCGCTCGGCCAGTTCGCGCCAGTAGGCTTCGGGCCAATGCTTGGTCGCCCAGGTGGTGCCATGCAGGAACACCACGTAGGGGGCGGCCGGCGGCAGCTGCAGGCGCTCGAGGTCGAGGCCGTAGTTGCCGATGCCTTCCGGCAGGTCGTAGGCCAGGGCCATGGCGAACAGCTGGCGCACCCGCTCCACCGCGTGCTGGCCGGTGGCAACCGACAGGCGCCGGTCATAGAAGCGGCTGGCCCAGCCTTCGCGGGCCGAGTAGCGGTCCAGGCCAGCTACCGGCGCCTTCACGTAGCGGGTCAGCCAGGCCGACTTGACCAGGCCCTGGGCGTCGATCACCAGGTCGTACTTGCGCTCGCGTACCCGCTGCTTGAACGCCTTCCACTCGCCACTCTTGATGGTTTGCCAGAGGTTCTTGCGCCAGCGGCGGATGGCCACCGGGATCACCTGGTCGACCGCCGGGTGCCAGCTGGGGATTTCGGCAAAGCCTTCTTCCACCACCCAGTCGAAGCGGATGCCCGGGATGGCCTGGGCAGCATCGGTAAGCGCCGGCAGGGTGTGGATCACATCACCCAGCGACGAAGTCTTGATGATCAGTACCCGCACTTAATCGACCTCGGCCACGGTATCGATCAGATCCGGCCCGCTCAGGCTGTGCAGGGCGGCGATGACTTTGCCCGGCTCCAGCAGGCGCAGGCAGTTGTAGTGGCCGAAGCGGCAGGTGCGGTCGAAGCACGGGCTGCACTCGATGCCGGTGCGCACCACTTCCACGTGCTCGGCCAGCGGCGGGGTGAAGCCCGGCGAGGTCGAGCCGTACACCGCCACCAAAGGGCGGTTCAGCGCGGCGGCCACGTGCATCAACCCGGAGTCGTTGGACACCACGGCATGGGCGCAGGACATCAGGTCGATGGCCTCGGCCAGCGAGGTTTCGCCGGCCAGGTTGGACGATTCTTCACGCAAGCCCGGGATCAGTCGATCGCGGATCTGCTCACCGACCGGGTGATCGTTCTTCGAGCCGAACAACCACACCTGCCAGCCCTGGCGGATCATCGCATCGGCCACGGTGGCGTAGTGCTCGGCCGGCCAGCGCTTGGCCTCGCCGAACTCGGCACCGGGGCACAGCGCCAGCACCGGGCGGTCCAGCTCCAGGCCGAACTTGGCCAGGGCAGCGTCACGGCTTTGCGCTTCGATCTGCAGGCTGGGGCGCGGGTACGGCTGCGGCAGCTCGGCGCCGGGCGCGTAGGCCAGGGCCATGAAGCGCTCGATCATCAGCGGGTAGCGGGCCTTGTCCAGCTTGCGCACGTCGTTGAGCAGGCCGAAGCGCATTTCGCCGCGCCAGCCAGTACGCTTGGGGATACCGGCGAAGAACGGCACCAGCGCCGACTTCAGCGAGTTGGGCAGCAGGATGGCCTGGTCGTACTGGCCGGCCAGGGACTTGCCGATGCGTCGCCGCGTGGCCAGTTCCAGCGCGCCGTGGCCGAGCGGGAAGCTCAGGGCCTGACGGACCTCGGGCATGCGTTCGAGGATCGGCCGGCTCCACTCGGGGGCCAAGACATCGATCACGCAGTCGGGGTGCTGCTGTTTCAGGCACTGGAACAGGGTCTGCGCCATCACCATGTCGCCGACCCAGCTGGGGCCAATGATCAGTATTCTCATGCTTAGTCCAGAAACGCTCGGGGAGGCTGCAGACTGCGGTACAGCCTGGCCTCCCCTCTTTATATTCAGGCTATGTGGCGGACAGTGTACCACTCACATGGCCCATTCGCGGGCACGCCCGCTCCCACAGGTATTGCACAGTCCTCTAGGTCTGCGCTTTCCCTGTGGGAGCGGGCATGCCCGCGAATGAAGCCAACTCGGTATCAGGTCAAACCCAGTTCACCCCAGATCCGCCGCACTTCGCGGCGTTCATCGGCAAACTGCGCCGCATCGATCACCCCGGCCTGCTTTTGCAGGGCCTGGCGGTGCGAGGCCGAGCGGAACGCCTTGTACACTTCACGCAACAGCACCGCGTCACTGGCCGGCATCAACCCTGCCTGCTCCAGCTCTTCCAGAATGCGGATGTTATCGGTCCATCGAAGTATGGCCGGATGGTCGTGAGACCAGGCCAAAGCGGCGTATTGCACCATAAATTCGATATCGACGATACCGCCCGCATCCTGCTTGATATCGAACGGTACACCGGCCTCGAAGGCATTGGCCGCGGTACCGGCAGCGGTAGCCTTGGTGCCGAGGTTATCGCGCATCTTGGCGCGCATTTCGCTCACTTCGCTGCGCAGCTTTTCCAGGTCGCGGGCCTGGCCCAGCACCTTGGCGCGCACGCCTTCGAATGCAGCGCCCACCTGCTTGCAGCCCACCAGTACCCGGGCGCGCACCAGGGCCTGATGCTCCCAGGTCCAGGCTTCGTTCTGCTGGTAGCGCTCGAACGCGCCCAGCGAGCTCACCAGCAGGCCCGAGGCCCCCGACGGGCGCAGGCGCATGTCCACGTCATACAGCTGGCCCGAGTTGGTCTGGGTGGCCAGCAGGTGAATGATGCGCTGGCCCAGCCGGGTGAAGAACTGCGCACTGTCGATCGGCTTGGCGCCGTCGGTTTCGGCCTGCGGGTCGCCATCGTGGATGAATACCAGGTCCAGGTCAGAACCGTGGCCCAGCTCCAGGCCACCCACCTTGCCGTAGCCGATGATGATGAAGCCTGGGTCACACAGGCTGCCGTCGCTACGCTTGGGCTGGCCGTGGCGAGCCACGGTCTGGCGCCAGGCCAGGGCCAGCACCTGGTCGAGGATGGCTTCGGCCAGCCAGGTCAGGTAGTCGCTGACTTTCATCAACGGCAGGTTGCCGCTGATTTCCGAGGCGGCCACGCGCAGGCTGTGGGCCAGCTTGAAGTGGCGCAGCGCCTCCATTTGCTGTTCCAGGTCGTCCTCGGGAATGCGCGTCAGGCGCTCGCGCAGCTCGCTGGCCAACTCCGGCGCCAGTGGCGGGCTGAACAGGCGGCCTTCGTTGAGCAGTTCGTCGAGCAGCAGCGGGTAGCGGGCAATCTGCTCGGCAATCCACGGGCTGGCGGCGCACAGGGTCAGCAGGCGGCGCAAGGCGCCGGGGTTTTCGGTGAGCAACACCAGGTAGGCAGAACGCCGCGCTACGGCCTCGACCAGCGGCAGCACGCGCTCGAGCACCAGGTCGGGGTTGTCATGTTCCACGGCCTGGGCCAGCAACCGCGGGATAAAGGCGTCCAGGCGTTCACGTCCGATCCGTTGCATGGAGCGCAGCTGCGGGCTGGAGCGCAGCGCGGCCAGGCGCCGCAGAGCTTCGGCGGGCTGCTGGAAACCGGCCTCTTGCAGTTGGCGGCCAGCGGCATCTTCATCCTGCGCCTGCTCCCACAGCGGCGACCATTCGCCCCCCACCACCAGTTCGCCCTCGCCGTCTTCATCATCCGGGTCGGCGATCACCTGGCGGAAGTGCCAGTCAATGCGGCCACGCCAGTGCATCAGCTGGTCATGGAAGCTTTGCCAGTCGGCATAACCGAGCATGTAAGCCACCCGCGCCTGATCGGTCTCACTGTCCGGCAGCATCTGCGTCTGACGGTCGGCAATGGCCTGGATGGCGTGCTCGGCATAACGCAGGAATTCATAACCTTCGCGCAGTTCGGCAACCACGGCCGGTGGCAGGTAGCCCTGGCCTTCAAGGGTGGCCAGCACTTTCAGCAAAGGCCGCTGCTGCAAGCTGAGGTCGCGCCCGCCGTGGATCAGCTGGAAGGCCTGGGCGATGAACTCCACCTCGCGAATGCCCCCGGCACCCAGCTTGATGTTGTCGGCCATGCCCTTGCGCCGCACTTCCTGCTGGATCAGCTGCTTCATGGTGCGCAGCGCTTCGATCGCGGAAAAGTCCAGGTAACGGCGGTACACGAACGGCCGCAGCATCTCCTGCAACTGCGCACCGGCCGCCTGATCACCGGCCACCACCCGCGCCTTGATCATCGCGTAGCGTTCCCAGTCACGGCCCTGGTCCTGGTAGTACTGCTCCAGGGCATTGAAGCTGAGCACCAGCGCGCCGGCCGAGCCGTACGGGCGCAGGCGCATGTCGACACGGAACACGAAGCCGTCGACGGTGACCGGGTCCAGTGCCTTGATCAGGCGCTGGCCCAGGCGGGTGAAGAACTCCTGGTTGTCCAGCGAGCGCTTCACCCCTTCGGTTTCGCCGCCTTCGGGGAAGGCGAAGATCAGGTCGATGTCCGACGACAGGTTCAGCTCCACCGCGCCCAGCTTGCCCATCCCCAGCACCACCATGTGCTGCGGCTGGCCGCTGCGGTTGCCGACAGGCGTACCGAACTGCTGACAGTGGCGCGGGTACAGCCATTGGTAGGCTTCGTCGATGGCGGCATCGGCCAGATCGGACAGGTCGCGGCAGGTTTCGCCCAGCGCGGCCTGGCGGGTGATGTCGCGCCAGATGATGCGCATCTGCTGGCGGTTGCGCTCGCGGCGCAGGTTGCGTGCCAGCTCGTCCTCGCTCTGCGCCGCCTGGGCGGCTGCCGCGATGTGACCGCGCAGTTCGCCTGCGGCGTAACGCCGGTCCAGCTCGCCACTGGCCAGCAGGCCAAACAACATGGCCGGCTCGCGCCGGGCCAGGCCGAGCACGAAGTCGCTGGCGGCGGCAACCTGGTCGAACTGTTGCCGGTGCAGCGGGCTCCAGGCCTGCAGGTCGAGTTCCGGGTGGGCAGCCACGGCATCGCTGATGAATTGCTGGTTGCGCGCGACCAGTGGTTGCAGGGTAGCGGGCAGATCGGACGGCAAAGGTAGGCGCATGGTCTATCCTTGATCGGCGTGAAATAGAGGGGAAGAAGCGGCCAAGGGGAAGCCGGACCACGGTTGGACTGTCGTACAAAAGTTGGAAATAGCTGAAATGAACGAAAAAATGGCAACAACCATCAAGAATTACCCGCTCGCGACACAACGCCAACCAACATGAACGTTTTTCCTCACAAGCCAGCATGCGACGAAACGTCGCACAAATGTAGTTTTACTACTACCCGTGTCGTGTAAAAGCATGAAATGCGAAAGCAAATGTAGTAAAACTACACGGCGCCGGAGGACACCCCGGTAATCCAAGAATTCACGACGTCTGCCCATAAGGCCAGTCGCAACTTCAGGCAATCGATTCTGGTTGCCTTTCCGCCCTGGAGCAAGCCATGCAAGACCTCGATCCAATCGAAACCCAGGAATGGCTGGATGCCCTGGAGTCGGTCCTCGACAAAGAAGGCGAAGACCGCGCTCATTACCTGATGACCCGTATGGGCGAGCTGGCCACCCGTAGTGGCTCCCAGCTGCCGTATGCGATCACCACGCCATACCGCAACACCATCCCTGTCACCCACGAAGCACGCATGCCTGGCGACCTGTTCATGGAACGCCGCATTCGCTCGATGGTGCGTTGGAACGCCCTGGCCATGGTCATGCGTACCAACCTGAAAGACTCGGACCTGGGCGGACACATCTCCAGCTTCGCCTCCAGCGCCACCCTGTACGACATCGGCTTCAACTACTTCTTCCAGGCACCGACCGAAGAACACGGCGGCGACCTGATCTTCTTCCAGGGCCACGCCTCGCCAGGCGTCTACGCCCGTGCCTTCATGGAAGGCCGCATCAGCGAAGACCAGATGAACAACTTCCGTCAGGAAGTGGACGGCAACGGCCTGTCTTCGTACCCGCACCCATGGCTGATGCCTGACTTCTGGCAGTTCCCGACCGTATCGATGGGTCTGGGCCCGATCCAGGCCATCTACCAGGCACGCTTCATGAAGTACCTGGAAGCCCGCGGCTTCATCCCGGCCGGCAAGCAGAAGGTCTGGTGCTTCATGGGCGACGGCGAGTGCGACGAGCCGGAATCCCTGGGCGCAATCGCCCTGGCCGGCCGCGAGAAGCTGGACAACCTGATCTTCGTCATCAACTGCAACCTGCAGCGCCTCGACGGCCCGGTTCGCGGCAACGGCAAGATCATCCAGGAACTCGAAGGCGTGTTCCGTGGCGGTGGCTGGAACGTCAACAAGGTCGTCTGGGGCCGCTTCTGGGACCCACTGTTCGCCAAGGACACCAACGGTGCCCTGCAGCGCCGCATGGACGAAGTCATCGACGGCGAGTACCAGAACTACAAAGCCAAAGACGGCGCGTACGTTCGTGAGAACTTCTTCAACACCCCAGAGCTCAAGGCCATGGTCGAAGACCTGTCCGACGAAGAGATCTGGAAGCTCAACCGTGGCGGCCACGACCCGTACAAGGTCTACGCGGCGTACCACCAGGCGGTCAACCACAAGGACCAGCCTACCGTCATCCTGGCCAAGACCATCAAGGGTTACGGTACCGGTGCCGGCGAAGCCAAGAACACCGCACACAACACCAAGAAGGTCGACGTCGACAGCCTGCGTCACTTCCGTGACCGCTTCGACATCCCGGTCAAGGATGCCGACCTGGAGAACCTGCCGTTCTTCAAGCCGGAAGAAGGTTCTGCCGAAGCCAAGTACCTGGCCGAGCGCCGTGCTGCCCTCGGCGGTTTCGTGCCACAGCGCCGCGCCAAGAGCTTCAGCGTACCGACCCCGCCACTGGAAACGCTGAAAGCGATCCTGGACGGCTCGGGCGACCGCGAAATCTCCACCACCATGGCCTTCGTGCGTATTCTGGCGCAGCTGGTCAAGGACAAGGAAATCGGCCAGCGCATCGTCCCGATCATCCCGGACGAAGCCCGTACCTTCGGTATGGAAGGCATGTTCCGCCAGCTGGGCATCTACTCGTCGGTCGGCCAGCTCTACGAGCCAGTCGATAAAGACCAGGTGATGTTCTACCGCGAAGACAAGAAGGGCCAGATCCTCGAGGAAGGCATCAACGAAGCCGGCGCCATGTCGTCGTTCATCGCTGCCGGTACCTCGTACAGCTGCCACAACCAGCCGATGCTGCCGTTCTACATCTTCTACTCGATGTTCGGCTTCCAGCGCATTGGCGACCTGGCCTGGGCCGCTGGCGACAGCCGCACCCGTGGCTTCCTGATCGGCGGTACCGCCGGCCGTACCACCCTCAACGGTGAAGGCCTGCAGCACGAAGACGGTCACAGCCACATGATGGCGGGCACCATCCCGAACTGCCGCACCTATGATCCGACCTACGGCTACGAGCTGGCGGTGATCATCCAGGACGGCATGAAGAAGATGACCGAAGAGCAACAGGACATCTTCTACTACATCACCGTGATGAACGAATCCTACCAGCAGCCAGCCATGCCGGCCGGTGTCGAGGAAGGCATCATCAAGGGCATGTACCTGCTGGAAGAAGACACCCGCGAAGCCGCGCACCACGTACAGCTGATGGGCTCCGGCACCATCCTGCGCGAAGTCCGCGAAGCGGCGAAGATCCTGCGTGAAGAGTTCAACGTCGGTGCCGACGTGTGGAGCGTCACCAGCTTCAACGAACTGCGTCGCGACGGCCTGGCCGTGGAACGCGCCAACCGCCTGAAGCCTGGCCAGAAGCCACAGCAGACCTACGTCGAGCAGTGCCTGAACGGTCGCAAGGGCCCGGTCATCGCCTCCACCGACTACATGAAGCTGTTCGCCGAGCAGATTCGCCAGTGGGTACCGAGCAAAGAGTTCAAGGTCCTGGGTACCGACGGTTACGGTCGCAGCGACAGCCGCAAGAAGCTGCGTCACTTCTTCGAAGTCGACCGCCACTTCGTGGTGCTGGCTGCCCTGGAAGCCCTGGCTGACCGTGGCGAGATCGAACCAAAGGTTGTTGCAGACGCTATCGTCAAGTTCGGTATCGACCCGGACAAGCGCAACCCACTGGACTGCTGAGGAGTATTTTTAAGTGAGCGAACTCATTCGCGTACCTGACATCGGCAGCGGTGAAGGTGAAATCATCGAGCTGTTCGTCAAGGTCGGTGATCGTATCGAGGCTGACCAGAGCCTGCTGACCCTGGAGTCCGACAAGGCCTCCATGGAGATCCCGGCCCCGAAAGCCGGTGTCATCAAGGAACTGAAGGTCAAGCTGGGCGACCGCCTGAAAGAAGGCGACGAGCTGCTGGTTCTGGAAGCCGAAGGTGCCGCTGCTGCGGCCCCTGAGGCCCCGGCTGCCGCTCCGGCTCCAGCTGCTGCACCAGCGCCTGCCGCCGAAGCTGCCCCTGCGCCAGCAGCAGCGCCGGCTGCCGCCAGCGTGCAGGACATCCACGTACCGGACATCGGTTCGTCGGGCAAGGCCAAGATCATCGAAGTGCTGGTCAAGGTCGGCGACACCGTCGAAGCCGACCAGTCGCTGATTACCCTGGAGTCCGACAAGGCCTCCATGGAAATCCCGTCGCCGGCTGCCGGCGTGGTCGAGGAAGTCCTGTGCAAGCTGGAAGATGAAGTCGGCACTGGCGACCTGATCTTCAAGCTGAAAGTTGCAGGCGCTGCGCCGGCTGCCGCTCCGGCACCTGCCGCTGCTGCTGCCCCGGCCAAGGCTGAGGCTGCTCCGGCCGCCGCACCTGCCGCTGCAGCCCCGGCTGCTGCTCCTGCACCGGTTGCCACCGCACCGGCTGCCGGCAGCAATGCCAAGGTTCACGCAGGCCCGGCGGTTCGTCAGCTGGCCCGTGAATTCGGTGTTGACCTGGGCGCGGTTGCCGCGACCGGTCCGCACGGCCGCATCCTGAAAGAAGACGTGCAGGTCTACGTCAAGGCGATGATGCAGAAGGCCAAGGAAGCCCCGGCAGCCGCCGGTGCAACCGGTGGCGCCGGCATCCCGCCGATCCCTGCCGTGGACTTCAGCAAGTTCGGTGAAGTGGAAGAAGTGGCCCTGACCCGCCTGATGCAGGTCGGTGCTGCCAACCTGCACCGCAGCTGGCTGAACGTGCCGCACGTCACCCAGTTCGACTCCGCCGACATCACCGAGCTGGAAGCCTTCCGCGTTGCGCAGAAGGCCGTGGCCGAGAAGGCTGGCGTCAAGCTGACCGTGCTGCCACTGCTGCTCAAGGCCTGCGCCTTCCTGCTCAAGGAACTGCCGGACTTCAACAGCTCGCTGGCGCCAAGCGGCAAGGCCATCATCCGCAAGAAGTACGTGCACATCGGCTTTGCCGTGGACACCCCGGACGGCCTGCTGGTCCCTGTGATCAAGAACGTCGACCAGAAGAGCCTGCTGCAACTGGCTGCCGAAGCGGCTGCGCTGGCCGAAAAAGCCCGCACCAAGAAGCTGTCGGCCGACGAGATGCAAGGCGCCTGCTTCACCATCTCCAGCCTCGGCCACATTGGCGGCACCGGCTTCACGCCGATCGTCAACGCGCCGGAAGTGGCTATCCTGGGCGTCTCCAAGGCGACCATGCAGCCGGTCTGGGATGGCAAGGCCTTCCAGCCGAAGCTGATGCTGCCGCTGTCGCTGTCCTACGATCACCGTGTGATCAACGGCGCAGCCGCCGCGCGCTTCACCAAGCGCCTGGGCGATGTGCTGGCCGATATCCGCACCATGCTGCTGTAAGGCAGCACACTGCCCCTCACCGCGAGGGGCAGTACCCTTTCGAGCTGCCACGCTCGTACCTCAACCCCGTCGATTGGCGGGGCTTTTTTTTACCTGCCGATAGAGGTTTGGCGCCTGTGAAATCGAGCGCCGCCAGCGCGGCGCTCGACCGCCCAGACGCCAAAAATCTCAAGGCGATCCAAGATTTGCCGATAACCCGTCCACAGCATCACGCATGGCTGCTTGCCAGCCTCCGGGACATGATGCAACCTTGCCAGATCCGCCGCCGCCCCAAAGCCGCGTCACCTCTTCAAGCGAGTCTTCGATGAAAAGCCAACCCGATGCCACCAGCCGTGTGGTGGCCGAGGTCGTCACGCAGTTACCCGTGCCCTCGCGGCTCGGCATGCTGCGTTTCGAAAGGCTCAACGAAGCCACCTGGTCCATGCTCTACCTCGACCCGGCCTGCGAGCGCCAGTTCGGCCTGCACGCCAGCGACCTGTGCGCCCTGGTAGACGCACCCTATGCCAGCCTGATGGAGCCCGAGGCCCGCTACCGGCTGCACGACGAGATCCAGTTGCAACTGGCCCAGCGCGGCTACTACCGCGTGCGCTACACCTTGCACACGCCAGCTGCGTCGCTACGCCTGCTGGAGGCTGGTGAAGCCTACAAGCAGCACAACCGCCACCTGTTACGCGGCTACCTGAGCGTGTTCGACGAGCAGCCCGAGGATACCGGCGAGGCCGGTGCCAGCGACCTGGAGTCGCGCAACAACCGCCTGCAACTGGCACTGCAACTGAACCAGCGCGCGCAGCAGGAACAATTCGAGCACCTGGAACGGGTACGCGGCCAGCAGGACCTGATCCTGCGCCTGGCCCGTCAGCGCTACAGCGCCGGTAACTCGCTGCGGGAAGCCGCCCAGCTGATTACCCGCAGCGCCTGCGAGATCTACAAGGTCGATATTGCCAGCATCTGGCACCTGGAAGACCAGCGCCTGGAGCCGATCACCGCCTGGTACCGGGAAGCGCAGGAGCACCGCCAGCCCGAAGCCATCGATGCCAGCCGCTTCCCCGACTACCTCGACGCGCTGCACGCCAGCCGCGCCATCGACGCTCACAATGCCGGCCACGACCCGCGCACCCGCGCCCTGGCACAAAGCCTGTATCCGGAAAACAAGGCGATGCTGGATGCCAGTATTCGCGTCGATGGTCAGGTAGTCGGCGTGCTGTGCCTGGAGCAGACCGGCCAGACACGGGCCTGGCAATCGGACGAAATCGCCTTTGCCGGCGAGCTGGCCGACCAGTTCGCCCAGGTCATCACCAACCACAACCGGCGCACCGCCGCCAGCGCCCTGCACCTGTTCCAGCGTGCCGTCGAGCAGAGCGCCAACGCCTTCCTGCTGGTCAACCGCGACGGCGTGGTGGAGTACGTCAACCCCAGCTTTACCGCCATCACCCAGTACAGCACCGAGGAAGTGCAAGGCCGCCACCTGGGCGAGCTGCCGGCGCTGGAAAACCTGAGCGAGCTGCTGTTCGACTCGCCGTCGAGCCTGGCCATGGGCAACAGCTGGCAGGGCGAGTTCAAGAGCCGGCGCAAGAACCTCGAGCCCTACTGGGGCCAGTTGTCGATTTCCAAGGTCTACGGCGACAACCGTGAGCTGACCCACTATATCGGCATCTACGAAGACGTCACCCAGACCAAGCTGGCCCAGCAGCGCATCGAGCGCCTGGCCTACACCGACAACCTGACCAACCTGGGCAACCGCCCGGCGTTCATCCGTAGCCTGGACGAGCGCTTTGCCCGCGATGGCGAAAACTCGATGTGCCTGCTGCTGGTGGACATTGACAACTTCAAACGCATCAATGACAGCCTCGGCCACCAGACCGGCGACAAGCTGCTGATCAGCCTGGCCCGACGCCTGCGCAACAGCTTGCACACCGGCGGTATCCTGGCGCGCTTTGCCAGTAACGAGTTCGCCGTGCTGCTCGACGACACCAGCCTGGAAGATGGCCAGGGCGTCGCCCAGCAATTGCTGCGCACCCTCGACAAGCCGATGTTCGTCGATAACCAGCTGATCAACGTCACCGCCTCGGTGGGCCTGGCCTGCGCGCCACTGCACGGTGCCGACCCGGCGAGCCTGATGAAGAACGCCGGCCTCGCGCTGCACAAGGCCAAGGCCAACGGCAAGCACCAGGTGCAGGTGTTTACCGAAGTGCTCAATGCCGAAGCCAGCTACAAGCTGTTCGTCGAGAACAACCTGCGTCGTGCCCTGACCCAGAACGAGCTGGAGGTGTTCTACCAGCCCAAGCTGTGCCTGCGCAGCGGCCGCCTGCTGGGGCTGGAAGCACTGCTGCGCTGGAACCACCCCGAGCGCGGCATGATCCGCCCGGACCAGTTCATCAGCGTGGCGGAAGAGACCGGCCTGATCATCCCCATCGGCAAATGGGTGGTACGCCAGTCGTGCCGCATGAGCCAGCAGCTGCGCGAGGCCGGCATGGGCAACCTGCATGTGGCCATCAACCTGTCGCCCAAGCAATTCTCCGACCCGGACCTGGTGGCGTCGATCAGCACCATCCTCAAGGAAGAAGCCCTGCCCCCGCACCTGCTGGAGCTGGAACTGACCGAAGGCCTGCTGCTGGAGGCCAGCGAAGACACCCACCGCCAGCTGGATGAGCTGAAGGACCTGGGCCTGACCTTGGCCATGGACGACTTCGGCACCGGTTATTCGTCGCTGAGCTACCTGAAGAAGTTTCCGATCGACATCCTCAAGATCGACCGCAGCTTCATCAATGAAATCCCGGATAACCAGGACGACATGGAAATCACCTCGGCGGTGGTGGCCATGGCCCACAACCTCAAGCTGAAGGTGGTGGCCGAGGGGATCGAGACGCCAGAGCAGCTGGCGTTCCTGCGCCGGCACCGCTGCGACGTGGGCCAGGGCTACCTGTTCGACCGGCCGATCCCGGGGCGGGAACTGGCTGAACGGCTGAAGCGTTACCCGCGTGGTCCGGTGGCCTGACAGCCGCGTAAACCTCGGGCACTATAGAAACCATTCGGGCCCTTTCGCGGGCACGCCCGCTCCCACAGGTACCCCACAGCATTCAGACCCTGTGGTGAGCCTGTGGCCCCCATGAGTCCACCACAGCATTGAAATCCTGCGGTGATCTTGTGGGAGCGGGCATGCCCGCGAAGGCCCCAACACCTATTCAACTGACATACAGAGGAACGGCCATGGTCCTGCGTTCGGAAATCCTGGTGAACAAAAACGTCATGCCTACCGCGGAACAGGCCCTGCCTGGCCGCGAAACGCCAATGAGCCTGCCCGAGTTCCATTATGTCTTCAAAGACACGCCACTGCTTGGGCCCTTCTTCGAAGGTGCCATCGACTTCGCCATCTTCGGCCTGGGTTGCTTCTGGGGTGCCGAACGCCGCTTCTGGCAGCGTGAAGGCGTGGTCAGCACGGTGGTCGGCTACGCCGGCGGCTTCACCCCCCACCCCACCTACGAGGAAGTCTGCTCGGGCCTGACCGGCCACACCGAGGTGGTGCTGGTGGTGTTCGACAAGGACAAGGTCAGCTACCGCGAGCTGTTGGCGATGTTCTGGGAACTGCACAACCCGACCCAGGGCATGCGCCAGGGCAACGATATCGGCACCCAGTACCGCTCGGCCATCTACTGCACCAGCCCAGAACAGCTGGAACAGGCCAAGGCCAGCCGCGATGCGTTCCAGGCTGAACTGAGCAAGGCCGGCTTCGGCGAGATCACCACCGAAATCGACCAAGCACCAACCGTGTACTTCGCCGAGGCCTACCACCAGCAGTACCTGGCCAAGAACCCGGACGGCTACTGCGGTATCGGCGGTACCGGCGTGTGCCTGCCACCAAGCCTGCAGGGTAACTGACGCATGAGCACGATGACCCTGTTCCACTCGCCATTCTCACCATTCGTGCGCAAGGTGATGGTGGTGTTGCACGAGACCGGCCAGCTTGAGCGTGTGCAGCTGCAGCCGGTGAACATCAGCCCGATCAGCGGCGACCCGCAACTGAACCAGGACAACCCGATCGGCAAGATCCCGGCCCTGCGCCTGGCAGATGGCACGATACTGCACGACAGCCGGGTGATCTGCGAATACCTCGACCTGCAGCACGTCGGCCTGCCGCTGCTGCCGCGCGAAGGCTCGGCGCGCTGGCGGCGCATGACCCTTGTGTCGCAGGCTGATGCGATCATGGATGCGGCGGTGTTGTCGCGCTATGAAAGCTTCTTGCGGCCCGAGGAGAAACGCTGGGATGGCTGGTTGCAGGCGCAGGGCGACAAGATTCGCCGTAGCCTGGCCAACCTGGAGCAGGAACATTTGCCCGAGTTGATGTCCGGGTTCGACCTGGCGGCGATTGGTGTGGCCTGTGCACTGGGGTACCTGGATTTGCGTCAGCCGGAGTTCGGCTGGCGTGAGCGCCAGCCTGGGTTGGCGGCGTGGTATGCCGAGGTGGTCAAGCGGCCGTCGATGGTCGCTACCTCTCCAGTAGCCTGAAAGGCCGCCATCGCCGGCAAGCCAGCTCCCACAGGTACGGCGCACAGCGTTAGACTTGCGCGATACCTGTGGGAGCGGGCTTGCCCGCGAAAGGGCCAGTAAAGCCAGCCGAAATCAGCAGTCAGGCTTGCCAGCGGTAAACTTCTTGGCCGGGTTGACCGCCGCCTTGAACTCGCGCAGCGCTTTGGAGCCC
This sequence comes from Pseudomonas sp. p21, assembly GCF_001642705.1. NCBI lineage: Bacteria > Pseudomonadati > Pseudomonadota > Gammaproteobacteria > Pseudomonadales > Pseudomonadaceae > Pseudomonas > Pseudomonas sp. p21. The sequence continues at coordinate 213,499 of NZ_LWBV01000008.1, read as the reverse complement.
ACCAGCAGCGGGTAGTTGAAGCTGCTGCGGTCCACCAGGTTGACCTCCACGGTGCGCTTCACCTCACCCAGGCACAGCTCCAGGTCGACCACCGGGCGCTTGGAGATTTCCGGCGCATCACCTTCCTCCTCTTCGTCGGCACGGCCCTTGATCTTGCTGATGCGCGAGACCTTGTGCTCGTAAACCTTGCCGTCCGAGTCCTTGGTGGCCAGGCGGAAGCGTACCCACTCGTCGCCATCGCGGGTGAACAGTTCGATGTCCTTGGCCGACAGCGACGCAGTGAAGGCACCGGTGTCCATCTTGGCTTTCAGGGTTTCGCCCAGTTCGGGCAGGGCTATGTTCTCGTAACGGCCGTAGATCGTGGGTTCGGCGGCCATGACCGGCAGCGCCAGCAACGACAACAGGGCAAGCAGAGGTTTCACAGGCAGGCTTCCTTGAGAAGAGTCAGTGCTTAGACTGCACTGGCAGGATAGGTTCGCTGTCACAAGCCTAACCAACATAATGTGAAACATTTGTCCCTGCCGCAGGGCATTGGAAATTTGGCGTAGGCCACCGCCCTGCTTATCATTGCCAACCGTTTATCTCCCACAACAAGAGTCTTTTTATGCGTCGCCTGCTGACCGGCATCCTCACAACTACCCTGCTGCTGCTCAACACCTTGGTGTTGATCTGCCCGCTGCTGGTCTTCGCCCTGCTCAAACTGGTGCTGCCGGGGCGTGGGCGTGACTATGCCTCGTGGGCGGTGATGTGGGTGGCCGAGACCTGGTCGGAGATCGACAAGGCCATCTTTGCCTTGTGCATCCCTACCCAGTGGGATATCCGCGGCGTCGAGAACCTGCGCAAGGACACTTCGTACCTGGCCGTCAGCAACCACCAGACCTGGGTCGATATTCCGGCACTCATCGAGAGCCTCAACCGCCGTACACCGTTCTTCAAGTTCTTCCTGAAGAAGGAGCTGATCTGGGTGCCGCTGCTGGGCCTGGCCTGGTGGGGGCTGGATTACCCGTTCATGAAGCGCTACAGCAAGGCCTTCCTGGAAAAGCACCCGGAGCTCAAGGGCAAGGACCTGGAAATCACCAAGGCGGCTTGTGAACTGTTCAAGCGCCAGCCGGTGACCGTGGTGAACTACCTGGAAGGCACGCGGTTCACCGAGGCCAAGCGTCAGCAGCAGCAGTCGCCGTATCGCTACCTGCTCAAGCCCAAGGCGGGTGGCGTGGCGTTCGTGCTGGCGGCATTGGGGGAGCAGCTGGATGCCTTGCTGGACGTGACCATCGTGTACCCCGGCAACAAGGCGCCGGGGTTCTGGGACTTGCTCAATGGCAGCATCAGCCGGGTGATTATCGACATTCGCGTGCGCGAGCTGGACCCGGTGCTGTGGTCGGGGGATTACGAGAATGATCCCGAGTTCCGCCGGACCGTGCAGGCCTGGGTGAACCAGTTGTGGGTGGAGAAGGACCAGCGGATCGAGCAGCTGCGGGTGGAGATGGGCTGAGATCTTTACTGCCTGTACTGGCCTCTTCGCGGGTAAACCCGCTCCCACAGGTACTGCGCAGCACTCAATACCTGTGGGTCCCCTGTGGGAGCGGGTTTACCCGCGAAGAGGCCGGAACAGGCACTGCAAGAATCCGATTAGAACCCAGGCTAATAATCAGCATAAGGATTACTTTTTTGTCATCCCCCACCTAAGTGGATAAAAATCGACCAAAGCACAACTACAAAAATGCTCTGGATCGAACGATGGCCAACCCACCCAGCTCTACCCCCACCCAGCTCCGCCGTGTCCTCGGCCTGCCCGCCCTGGTGTTCTTCGGCCTGGTGTACATGGTCCCGCTGACCATCTTCACCACCTACGGCATCGTCACCGAGCTCACCGGTGGCCGCACTGCCGGCGCCTATATCGTCACGCTGGTGGCCATGCTGTTCACCGCCACCTCCTACAGCTTCATGGTCAAACGCTTCCCGGTCGCGGGCTCGGCGTACTCCTACACCAACATGGCCTTCGGCCCGAACATCGGCTTCCTGGCCGGTTGGTCGCTGCTGCTGGATTACCTGTTCCTGCCGATGATCAACTACCTGCTGATCGGCCTGTTCCTCAACATCGCCTTTCCGGCCATCCCCGCGTGGTCGATCGCGCTGGCCTCGATTGCCCTGGTCACGGTGCTCAACGTGGTCGGCATTCACTCGGTGGCCAAGACCAGCAACCTGATCGTTGGCGCGCAAATCATCTTCATCGTGGTGTTCGTCGCCCTGTCCTGCCAGTCTCTGGCTGGCCAGCCGCTCGACCTGCTGTCGCCGCTGCTGGGCGACGGTTCGCAGCCGGGCTTTGGCGCCCTGATGGCAGGGGCTGCGGTGCTGTGCCTGTCGTTCCTCGGCTTCGATGCTGTCTCGACCTTGGCTGAAGAATGCCGCGATGCCCGCCGCGATGTGCCACGGGCCATCATCCTCACCACCCTGTTCGCCGGTTTGCTGTTCACCGTGCTGGCCTACGTCAGCCAGCTGGTACTGCCGGGCACCGCCTTTGCCAATGCCGACGCGGCGGCCAACGAGGTGATGTTCAAGGCGGGCGGGCAGTTCCTGGCCAACTTCTTCACAGCTGCGTATGTCGCTGGCAGCCTGGGCTCGGCGCTGGCCTCGCAGGCGGCGGTGTCGCGTATTCTGTTCACCATGGGGCGCGACAAGGTGCTCCCGCAGCGCACTTTCGGCTACCTGTCACCGCGTTTTGGCACGCCGGTGTTCGCCATTTTGCTGGTTTCGGCGTTCTCGTTGCTGGCACTGGTAATCGACCTGGCGACCCTTGCCTCGCTGATCAGCTTTGGTGCGCTGGTCGCGTTTTCGACGGTGAACCTGGCGGTGGTGAAGACCCATCTGCTGGACGATGCCTCGCAGCGCAGCCTCAAAGGGCTGCTGAACTATGGCCTGGTGCCGCTGGTGGGGTTGGGGCTGACACTGTGGCTGTGGACCAGCCTGTCGGCGCTGACCTTGGTCATTGGCCTGTGCTGGTTTGCGCTGGGCCTGGCGTACCTGGCTGTGCTGACCGCCGGCTTCCGTCGCCCAGTGCGGTTGGTGGACTTCACCGAAGCTACATGACCTGAAAATTGCGCTGGCTGTGCTGGCCTCATCGCCGGCAAGCCAGCGCCCACAGGTACAGCGCCAGCTGAGGGCAACGATAACCCTGTGGGAGCCGGCTTGCCGGCGATGAGGCCGGTACTGGTGTTAGAAAATGATCAGACCGAAGGTTGGGTCAATGGCGCCGGGGCAGTCCACAAGCTGCCCAGGTTCTGCAACAACGACCCGGCAATCCCCTGCTGCCCCAGGTACTGCAGCAGCAACGGCGCAAACTGCCCGATCATCCCGGTATCCATGCCCAGCGCCTTGAACGCATTGTCCAGGTCGCTGCGGTTTTCCACATTGCTGCCCAGCGCATTGTTCAAGGCCGACTGGCTCCCGCTGTTCTGACCCAGCAACTCACCCAGGCCACTCAAACCACCCAGTGCACTGGCCCCCGCAAGCAGGTCCAGCCCCGGCACCGCCTTGGTCAATTGCCCATAGTCATCGCTGCTCAGGTTATTGCGCGCCAGCCCCAACATCGCCCCTGCCCCGCCAATGGCCTGTTCGGGGGTGATATTCAGTTGGCTGCCCAAGGTGTTGAGCAAATTGGCCTGCGCCTCGGGCGCCTGCACCTGGCCATGCTGTTGCTGGTTCTGCATGGCAGACACGGCGTTGGCGGCGTCGCTGAGGTTGAAGGCGAACACCGGGCTAGCGGCCAGGGTCATCAGGGTTGCCAGGGTGAATGCTTTCATCGGGAGGGACCTCGTCGGCCGGGATGGCCTGGGAAACGAGGAATTTGACTCAGGGTTTTGGTGTTTGTTCCGGTACAGACATCAGATGTGATGTGATCGCGGAACGAAAATCGCTGACACATCATGCAAATACACCTCGCTGGCCGGCGCCATATGGACCTATCATTTTTGCCAGTAGCGCTGTCAAAAAAGTCGTTTGATACTCATGCATGACCTTGAACTCCACAGCCGAGGGTTACCATGAGTGCTAGAAACTTAGGCCAACAATTTTTTTATATGGGCGGGCGCCCCCACAACCTGAAAACACCAACGGGAAATCGCACATTATTTCGCAACGACCAAAATGTACTTGGCGATTGGCAAGGTGACATTGAAAACCCTGTAAAGCTTTATTTGACTGACGACTCGGCAAGCGTCCTGAAAAAATCAGGCAGCACCGAACGACCTATTGCCTATACCCCATACGGAAACATGTCAAACACCCCCAGCGCAGGGACCACTCCGGGATACAACGGAGAACTTCTAATTATTGAGCTAGGGCTCTACCTACTCGGAATCGGTTATAACCGACCCTATAGCTTCCATAACATGAGATTCACCTGCCCTGACACTCTCAGCCCTTTTGATGCCGGCGGAATCAACGCTTACAGCTACTGCGGGGGTGATCCGATAAATAATATCGACCCTTCAGGCCACATGAAATTCTGGAAAGGTGTTAGAAACATTTTCGGCCGAAAAGAATCGCTCACCAAGCAAGTCGAAACTTACAACACCCAACGCATAGACAGATCCATCGCACTCAACAACCTTGAAATTTCGAGCACTTCAGGAAACCTTAAACAATTAATGGCATCAAGAAAAGAGATGCTAAATAAACGCAACAACCTCCCCAGAGTAAAAGCTCTAAGCAAGGAAGCCAAAAAATATAGAGAAAAACACTATAGCCGCGGAAATGGAGAATTCTCAGAGTTCTATAAATCACTAGATGAACAGCAGGTGGAAGTATCCAAAGTGTTTTATGCCGCACTCGATGAAATTGAGAATAGAATCAAAACCAAAATACAAAATCAAAAATTGAAAGAGCAAATAGATAGGCAAAAATATCAAGATTATCTTCAACAACGGCCTAAACGGACGAATGAAGAAGTACGTAACGTAAGAACCGACAAGCGCCATTTTCAGTGGGAGCAATAGCCTGGGTACAGCGTTTGGCCAAGGCGCTGATGGATGATGCTGAGTCGGGAATGATGCCTAAGAGATGGTGTGGCAGGGCTGACCCCATCGTCGGCAAACCAGCTCGGCGCCAGACTTAAATTTGCAACCTTCCTATTAGACCGGAACAGCCATAAAAAAGCCCCTCGATTCGAGGGGCTCTTGTCTAACGACGGTTGTTACGCCGCACCCCACATCTTGTGCGGGTCGATCACAAATTTCTTCGGCACACCTGCATCGAACTCACCGTACCCTTCCGGCGCCTGGTCCAGGTTGATCACCTGCACACCCACCACTTCGGCAATGTTGATCCGATCCCACATGATCGCCTGCATCAGCTGGCGGTTGTACTTCATGGTCGGGGTCTGGCCGGTGTGGAAGCTGTGCGATTTCGCCCAGCCCAGGCCGAAGCGGATGCTCAGCGCGCCGATCTTGGCGGCGGCATCCACCGCGCCCGGGTCTTCGGTCACGTACAGGCCCGGGATACCGATGTTGCCGGCAACGCGGGTAACCTGCATCAGCGAGTTCAGCACGGTGGCCGGCGCTTCATGCTTGGCACCTTCGTGGCCATGGCCGCGTGCCTCGAAGCCTACGGCGTCGATGGCGCAATCCACTTCCGGCTCGCCGAGGATATCGACGATCTGCTCGTGCAGCGGGGTGTCCTTGGACAGGTCGACCACTTCGAAGCCCTGGGACTTGGCGTGGGCCAGGCGAGCCTGGTTGAGGTCGCCGACGATCACGCAGGCAGCGCCCAGCAGGCGCGCCGAAGCAGCGGCGGCCAGGCCAACCGGGCCGGCACCGGCGACGTAGACGGTGCTGCCCGGGCCGACACCGGCAGTCACGGCACCGTGGTAGCCGGTCGGCAGGATGTCGGACAGGCAGGTCAGGTCACGGATTTTCTCCATGGCCTTGTCGCGCTCCGGCAGTTTCAGTAGGTTGAAGTCGGCGTACGGCACCAGCACGTATTCGGCCTGGCCGCCGGTCCAGTCGCCCATGTCGACGTAGCCGTAGGCACCGCCGGCGCGGGCCGGGTTGACGGTGAGGCAGACACCGGTGTGCATCTCTTTGCAGGAGCGGCAACGGCCACAGGCGACGTTGAAGGGTACCGAGACCAGGTCGCCGATCTGCATGCGCTCGACATCGCGGCCTTTCTCGACGATTTCACCGGTGATTTCGTGGCCCAGGACCAGGCCGACCTGGGCAGTGGTGCGGCCGCGGACCATGTGCTGGTCGGAGCCGCAGATGTTGGTGGAGACCACCTTCAGGATCACGCCATGCTCGATCTTCTTGCCGCGTGGGTCCTGCATTTTCGGGTAGTCGATCTTCTGCACCTCGACCTTGCCGGCGCCGAGATATACCACTCCACGATTGCCAGACATGCTCTTACCTCGCTTGATTTATATTTATGCAGCGGTGGTTGAACGCGCCGCCATCCGTGGGCGGCATGTGTTTCTGGAATGCAGGGAATTGTGGGCCGGATGGGCCGATATGCGCTGACTGGAAGCGACAGGGAGATGCCTTTTAGCGGCAGGGGTGTCGTTGGAAGATATGGGAGGGTAAAACAGAGGCGGTGGCCTGTTCTGGCCTCTTCGCGGCTAAAGCCGCTCCCACAGGGTTCGATGCTGGTTTCAAGAGCAGCAGTAACTGGGGGAGCGGCTTTAGCCGCGAAGAGGCCGGTACAGGTTATTAGAGAACGACCGTCCGGTTGGCGTTGAGGAACACCCGCCGCTCGATGTGATAACCGACAGCCCGCGCCAGGGTCAGGCATTCGATGTCGCGCCCTTTGGCAATCAGATCTTCCGGGTAATGGCTGTGGTCCACCACCTCGACACCCTGGGCAATGATCGGCCCTTCGTCGAGGTCGTTGTTGATGTAGTGCGCCGTGGCACCGACCATCTTCACACCCTTGTTGTACGCCTGGTGATAAGGCTTGGCACCCTTGAACCCTGGCAGCAACGAGTGGTGAATGTTGATCGCCCAGCCATCCAGGCGCCGGCACAGCTCGGGCGACAGCACCTGCATGTAACGCGCAAGAATCACCAGCTCGGCGCCAGTTTCCTCGATCACCTGCAGTACCTTGCGCTCTTGCCCAGGCTTGTCCTTGGGGTCGAGGGCGAAGTGGTAGTAAGGGATCTTGTGCCAGTGCGCGAGGGGTTCGAGATCGGGGTGGTTGGACACCACCGCGACCACGTCCATGGCCAGTTGACCAATACGCTGGCGATACAGCAGGTCGTTCAGACAGTGGTCGGCCTTGGACACCATGATCACCACCTTGGGTCGGTGATTCGGTGCAGTCAGTTCGAACGCCATGCCGAACGCTTCGCTGCGCTCGGCAAGGCCGGCACGAAAGCCGGCTTCGTCGAAATCGTCCGGCTGGCGGAACTCCACGCGAATGAAGAAACGCCCCGACTGCCGGTCATCGAAGGAGTGGTGCTCCGTCACGTAGCAGCGCTGCTCGAAGAGGTAACGCGTCACCACGTCGACGGTGCCGAGCATACTCGGGCAGTCGGCGGTGAGAATCCAGGTATCCGGTGCCCGACTCATGTTCTGTTCTCCTTAAGCCTCGATGCTCAGGCCGTACTCGGCCGAAGCGTCCTGCAGCCACAGCCACCAGTAGTCGGCGAAGCTGCGGCGAATCACCAGCTCCCAGGTGTCTTCGGCGGTACGGCGGATCACCAGTTGCGACTTGGCGAACACGGTGCCGACAGCCTTGCCCACCGGGAAGTTGTTCGGGTGAACATCATAGCTGGTGGACTTCATCAGCACTTCGCGCACGTTCGGGCCGCGCAGCTCCAGCAGGCTCTGCCCGCCGCTGACATTGACCACCTGGATGTGCTGGCCTTCGAGGGCCGCGCGCAGCTTCTGCTCGACGGCAAACTCCTGGCCCCCCGGGACGATCAGCAGCCACTCGTCCGGCCCCATCCATTGCAGCGACATTTCGTTGTTGGCGACCACGGTCAGCGCCACTGGCAGCTCCAGGCCCAGGGCCTTGTGCACGCCGGCGGCGAAGTCCGGGTTGTGGCCGTCGCCACGGATGGTCAGGTGGCCGAGGAACTTGCGTTCACGCAGGGTCACACCTGCGTTCTTGCGGCCTTTGCCAACCAGGCTGGCCAGGTCGGCGTGGTGCAGTGGCGACTGGGCCTTGGCCTCGGCGCCGGGGTTTTGCTGGAAGACGTTGATAGCGCTCATTTCTTACCTGCCTTGAATTCTGTTGATCGCGAAGACCTGAGGTAGAACCTGTAGTCACAGACTGAGGAGACCCAGTGTGGGAGCGGGTTTACCCGCGAAGAGGGCGGTGAATTCACCATCGCATTCGCGGGTGAACCCGCTCCCACAGAGGTCGCATTCCAATCAGAGCTACCGGTGAAGCCTCAAACGTTCTGCCGCTCACCCTTCGGATCGAAGAACACCGAAGACACGATCTCCGCCTCGATCACACTGCCATCCGCCTGTGGCGAGTACACGCGCTCGCCCATGCGCTTGAGGCCGCCTTTGACCACACCCATGGCGAACGAGTAGCCCAGGGAGTTGGACGCATAGCTGGAGGTGACGTGGCCAACCATGTCCATCGGGATCGGTTGCTTCGGATCGAACACCAGCTGGGCGCCTTCGGGCAGCCACTTGGTCGGGTCGACCGGTTTCAGTCCTACCAGCTGCTTGCGGTTCTCGCGCACGCAGTCTTCGCGGTTCATGCCACGCAGGCCGATCCACGAGTACGGCTTGTTGCGGCCCACGCACCAGCTCATGTTCAGGTCGTCCGGGGTCATCGAGCCGTCGGTGTCCTGGCCAACGATGATGAAGCCCTTCTCGGCACGCAGTACGTGCATGGTCTCGGTGCCGTACGGGGTCAGGTTGTACTTCTTGCCTGCCTCGATGATCTGTTCCAGCACGCCCATGGCGTAGTTGGCCTGCACGTTGACTTCGTACGACAGCTCGCCGGTGAACGAGATACGGAACACCCGGGCCGGTACGCCGCCGACGTTGCCCTCCTTCCAGGTCATGAACGGGAAGGCTTCCTTGTCCATGTCGATGTCGGTCAGCTCGCTGAGCAGCTTGCGGCTGTTCGGGCCGGACAGGGTCATGGTGGCCCAGTGGTCGGTGACCGAGGTGAAGTACACCTTCAGTTCCGGCCACTCGGTCTGGTGGTACAGCTCCATCCACTGCAGCACGCGGGCGGCGCCACCAGTGGTGGTGGTCATGATGAAGTGGTTGTCGCCGACGCAGGCGGTTACGCCGTCGTCGAAGACCATGCCGTCTTCCTTGCACATCAGGCCATAGCGGGCCTTGCCCACGTCGAGCTTGGTCCAGGCGTTGGTGTAGATGCGGTTGAGGAACTCACGCGCATCCGGGCCCTGGATGTCGATCTTGCCCAGGGTCGAGGCGTCCAGCAGGCCCACGCTGTCGCGCACGGCCTTGCATTCACGGGCCACGGCGGCGTGGATGTCTTCACCGGCTTTCGGGAAGTACCATGGGCGCTTCCACTGGCCGACATCTTCGAACTCGGCGCCGTTCTTCACGTGCCAGGCATGCAGGGCGGTGAAGCGCACGGGCTCGAACAGGTGGCCACAGTGACGGCCGGCTACCGCGCCGAAGGTCACCGGCGTGTAGTTCGGGCGGAACATGGTGGTGCCCATTTCCGGGATGGTGATGCCGATCGAACGGGCGGCAATGGCCAGGCCGTTGATGTTGCCCAGTTTGCCCTGGTCGGTACCGAAGCCCAGCGCGGTGTAGCGTTTCACGTGCTCGACCGACTCGAAGCCTTCGCGGGTGGCCAGTTCGATGGCGGCTGCGGTGACGTCGTTCTGCTGGTCAACGAACTGCTTGGGTGCACGGGCAGTGCCTTTGTCGTGCGGCACCTGGAACAGCGCCACGGTGGCCTCTTCCTTGCGCGCAACGGTTTTCGGCAGGCTGCCAACGGTGGCCTTGAAGCCCGCTTCGGTGGCTGCGCGAACGCCGCCTTCGAAGCCATCGGCGATCACGTCGCCCAGGGCGTAGACGCCGTTGATGCCACCCACGCATTCGCGTTTCTGCGGAGCATCGCCCGGCACGAAACCGAGGATGTCTTCACGCCATACCGGACGACCGCCCAGGTGCGAAGCCAGGTGCACGATCGGGCTGTAACCGCCGGAGGTGGCGATCAGGTCGCACTCGAGGGTTTCGCCAGGGCTGGTGACCTTGTGTGCCTGCACGTCGATGGCGGCCACACGGGCGCCGGTAACATGCTTGCTGCCCTTGGCCTCGATCACGGCGCTGGAGGTGAGGATGCGGATGCCTTTGGCACGTGCTTCTTCAACCAGCGAGCCACGCGGGTTGTGGCGGGCGTCGGCGATGGCGACCACTTGCAGGCCGGCGTCGTGCCAGTCCAGCGCGGCGCGGTAGGCGTGGTCGTTGTTGGTCGACAGCACCAGCTTGCGGCCCGGGGCCACGCCGTAACGGCGTACGTAGGTGGACACGGCACCAGCCAGCATGTTGCCCGGCACGTCGTTGTTGCCATACACCAGCGGGCGCTCGTGGGCGCCGGCAGCCAGCACTACGCGCTTGGCACGCACGCGGTGCACGCGGTGGCGAACCTGGCCGATCGGGGCGCGGTCGCCGAGGTGGTCGGTGAGGCGCTCGTGGATGGTCAGGAAGTTATGGTCGTGGTAGCCGTTGACCGTGGCACGTGGCAGCAGGGTCACTTCCGGCAGGCTTTCCAGCTCTTTGACCACGGCGTTGACCCAATCGGTAGCAGGCTTGCCGTCGAGGGTTTCGCGGGTGTCGAGCAGGCTGCCGCCGAACTCTTCCTGCTCGTCAGCCAGGATCACGCGGGCACCGCTGCGGGCAGCGGCCAGTGCGGCGGCCAGGCCAGCAGGGCCGGCGCCGACGATCAGCACGTCGCAGTGCTGGTTCATGTAGTCGTAGCTGTCCGGGTCGTTCTGCAGCGGCGCGCGGCCAAGGCCGGCGGCTTTGCGGATGTACTTCTCGTAAGTCATCCAGAACGATTTCGGGTACATGAAGGTTTTGTAGTAGAAGCCCGGCGGCATCATGCTGCCGCCCACCTTGCCCAGGATGCCCATGACGTCGTTGTTGACGTTCGGCCAGCCGTTGGTGCTGGTGGCTACAAGACCTGCGTACAGCGCCTGCTGGGTGGCACGCACGTTGGGGATCTGGGTGGCTTCGCTGGAGCCGATCTGCAGGATGGCGTTCGGCTCTTCGGTACCGGCGGCGATGATGCCGCGTGGACGCGAATACTTGAAGCTGCGGCCGACGATGTCGACGCCGTTGGCCAGCAACGCGGCGGCCAGGCTGTCACCGGCATAACCCTGGTAGGTCTTGCCGTTGAAGCTGAAGTTCAGGACCTTGCTGCGGTCGATACGGCCGCCGCTGGCGAGGCGATAGGTCTGGCTCATACTTTTTCCCCTTGGCCTTTGACGGTCGACGCGGCGCTGCTTTGCTTGCCGCTGGCGGTCACTTGCGGCTTCTCGCCAATCTTGTAGGTTTCCAGAATTTCGTAGGTCACGGTGTCACGGGTGACGTTGAAGTACTGGCGGCAGCCGGCAACGTGGTCCCACAGTTCGTGGTGAATACCGCGTGGGTTGTCACGGTAGAACATGTAGGTACCCCACTCCTCGTCGGAGCAGGCGTTAGGGTCCAACGGGCGGGCGATGTGCGCCTGGCCAGAGGCGTGGAACTCTTCTTCGGAGCGCAGCTCGCCGCAGTGGGGACAGAAAATATGCAACATGACGGTGTCTCCGGTTAGTGGGCGACGGCGGCAGCGCCGTGTTCGTCGATCAGTGCGCCGCTGTAGAAACGGTCCATGGAGAACGGCGCGGCCAGTGGGTGCATTTCGCCCTTGGCCAGGCTCGCGGCGAAGACGTTGCCCGAACCCGGGGTCGCCTTGAAGCCGCCAGTACCCCAACCGCAGTTGAAGAACATGTTCTTGACCGGGGTCTTGGTGATGATCGGGCAGGCGTCCGGCGAGGTATCGACGATACCGCCCCACTGACGGTTCATGCGCACGCGCGAGAGGTTGGGGAACATCTCGACGATGGCCTGCAGGGTGTGCTCGATCACCGGGTACGAACCGCGCTGGCCGTAGCCGACCCAGCCGTCGATACCGGCACCGATCACCAGGTCGCCCTTGTCGGACTGGCTGATGTAGCCGTGTACGGCGTTGGACATGATCACGCTGTCGATGATCGGCTTGATCGGCTCGGATACCAGTGCTTGCAGCGGGTGCGATTCCAGCGGCAGGCGGAAGCCGGCCAACCTGGCCATGTGCCCGGAGTTACCGGCAGTGACCACGCCGACGCGCTTGGCGCCGATGAAGCCTTTGTTGGTTTCCACGCCAATGACCGCGCCGTTTTCCTTGCGGAAACCGATCACTTCGGTCTGCTGGATCAGGTCCACGCCCAGGGCGTCGGCGGCACGGGCGAAGCCCCAGGCCACGGCGTCGTGACGGGCCACGCCGCCACGGCGCTGCACGGTGGCACCGAGGATCGGGTAGCGGGTGTTCTTCGAGCAGTCCAGGTACGGGATCTCGGCCGCGACCTGGGCAGTGTTGAGCAGCTCGCCATCCACGCCGTTCAGGCGGTTGGCGCTGACGCGGCGCTCGGAGTCACGCATGTCCTGCAGGGTGTGGCACAGGTTGTACACGCCGCGCTGGGAGAACATGACGTTGTAGTTGAGGTCCTGGGACAGGCCCTCCCACAGCTTCATGGCGTGCTCGTACAGGTGCGCCGACTCGTCCCACAGGTAGTTGGAACGCACGATGGTGGTGTTACGGGCGGTGTTGCCGCCGCCCAGGTAGCCCTTCTCGATCACGGCAACGTTGGTGATGCCGTGCTCTTTGGCCAGGTAGTAGGCCGTGGCCAGGCCATGGCCGCCACCGCCGACGATAACCACGTCATAGACCTTTTTAGGGGTTGGCGTGCGCCACATGCGCTGCCAGTTCTCGTGGTGGCTGAGGGAGTGCTTGAAAAGGCCGAAGCCCGAGTAACGTTGCATGGTGTGTGACTCCACTCAGCGGTAAACAGGGAAATCTGCGCACAGGGCCGCGACGTTCTTCGCCACATCGGCTTCGACGTCTGCGTCACCGAGGTTGTCGAGGATGTCGCAGATCCAGCCGGCCAGGGCCACGCACTGCGCGACCTTGAAGCCACGGGTGGTGACCGCCGGGGTGCCGATGCGCAGGCCCGAGGTGACGAACGGCGACTGCGGGTCGTTCGGCACGGCGTTCTTGTTGACGGTGATGTGCGCGCGGCCCAGGGCGGCGTCGGCATCCTTACCGGTGAGGCCCTGGCGAATCAGGCTGACCAGGAACAGGTGGTTGTCGGTACCGCCGGAGACCACGTCATAGCCACGGTCGATGAACACCTGGGCCATGGCCTGGGCGTTTTCGATGACTTGCTTCTGGTAGCTCTTGAACTCAGGTTCCAGCGCTTCCTTGAAGCACACGGCCTTGGCGGCGATCACGTGCATCAGCGGGCCACCCTGGGCGCCCGGGAATACGGCGGCGTTGAGCTTCTTCTCGATCTCTTCGTTGGCCTTGGCCAGGATCAGGCCACCACGCGGACCGCGCAGGGTCTTGTGGGTGGTGGTGGTGACTACGTCGGCGAACGGGATCGGGTTCGGGTACAGGCCAGCGGCAACCAGGCCGGCTACGTGGGCCATGTCGACGAACAGCAGCGCACCGACCTTGTCGGCGATGGCGCGGAAGCGCGGGAAGTCGAGGGTCTTGGAGTAGGCCGAGAAGCCGGCAACGATCATTTTCGGCTTGTGCTCGACAGCCAGGCGCTCGACTTCGTCGTAGTCGATCAGGCCGGTGTTGGTGTCGATGCCGTATTGCACAGCGTTGTACAGCTTGCCCGAGGACGACACCTTGGCGCCGTGGGTCAGGTGGCCGCCGTGGGCCAGGCTCATGCCGAGGATGGTGTCACCGGCCTGCAGCAGGGCCAGGTAGACGGCACCGTTGGCCGAGGAGCCGGAGTGCGGCTGGACGTTGGCGTAGTCGGCACCGAACAGCTGCTTGGCGCGTTCGATGGCCAGGGCTTCTACCTTGTCCACGTGCTCGCAGCCACCGTAGTAGCGCTTGCCCGGGTAGCCTTCGGCGTACTTGTTGGTCAGGCCGCTGCCTTGGGCCTGCATCACGCGCTTGGAGGTGTAGTTTTCCGAGGCGATCAGCTCGATGTGGTCTTCCTGGCGCTGTTCTTCGGCATTCATCGCCGCCAGCAGTGCATCGTCGTAACCCTGGATCTGGTCTTGCTTGCTGAACATCGTGTATCTCCCGGCAGCGATCGTTTTTTGTCGTGGGGCACTGTGGCCCTTTGTGGCGATGTTATGACTGGCCGGGGCGGGTCAGATGCCTGCGCACGCCTTGCAATGGCGCGTTTACGACATTGCGCTGAGCGGCAATACGGTTTTCAGCCCGGCTATCGCTGCTCCCGCCTTGTCTTCTGAGTGTTTTTTCGCCGGGCTGGGTGACCGAGATTCAACTACATATACGCTCGCCACCTATCATTTCTGCTAGTTGCGGGCTCGCAACCTCCCCTGCACCATCAAGTCATGCGCTGCTGTGCTAGGCGCAAGTCACGAAACATTTAGAATTTAACTACAGTGGAATACTAAAATGTCAATCAAAGTGAAATTCAAAAAACTAGCGTTCGACTTGGACCCGAAAAAAACAGCCACACTGTGCAACGTGACGGTCAAAGATGAAGTTTTGATTTATGATACAAAGCACGACATTGAGGAAAACGGCGTATTAAGCGGCATCAATAAATCTCTGGCACCTGAAATTAATTGGGCCGCTGAAAACCCTGCCAAACCCACCCACTCCCTGCCTGATAAAAATAATACTGGAACGTATTATACGATGTATGTTTACCTTCCTGACGGCAACAGCTTTGAGCCCAGCGACGATCAAGCAGAGGTCCTGCTGCGAACATCAGTTGGTGAGCAGTTGGCGTATAAAGGTTATCAGTACAAAGTTGCTAAACGTTTCGTAGCCGCGTATGTAGACAATGGGGTAGAAGGTGACTCTGCCTGGTACATCCACCTGGAATAACTTCTCGCCACATCCCCCTGAGAAACAACATGTTACTGTTCGTCCACCTGCTTTTGCTCCAAGGGCTGAGCAGGTGGATTCTTGATCCTCAAACGAAAGCAACCTCCGCACAGATCGAGTGGTGTATCGAATGGCGACAAACAACGCTGCGCTGCTTGTATAGGCAACTGGCCCTACCATGGTTTAGAGTGCTGTTCTGCGTCGTTCACAGGACAGTGTCATGACAGATAAGAGCCAACAATTCGCCAGCGACAACTATTCCGGCATATGCCCCGAAGCCTGGGCCGCCATGGAGAAGGCCAACCATGGCCACGACCGCGCCTACGGCGACGACCAGTGGACCGGACGCGCCGCGGAGTACTTCCGCAACCTGTTCGAAACCGACTGCGAGGTGTTCTTCGCCTTCAACGGCACCGCCGCCAACTCCCTGGCCCTGGCCTCGCTGTGCCAGAGCTACCACAGCGTGATCTGCTCCGAGACCGCCCACGTCGAAACCGACGAGTGCGGTGCGCCGGAGTTTTTCTCCAACGGCTCCAAGCTGCTGACTGCGCCCAGCGTCAACGGCAAGCTGACGCCGCAGTCGATCCGCGAAGTGGCGCTGAAGCGCCAGGACATCCACTACCCCAAGCCACGCGTGGTCACCATTACCCAGGCCACCGAGGTGGGCACCGTCTATCGCCCCGACGAGCTGAAGGCGATCAGCGCCACCTGCAAGGAGCTGGGGCTGAACCTGCACATGGACGGCGCGCGCTTTAGCAATGCCTGCTCGTTCCTGGGTTGCAGCCCGGCCGAGCTGACCTGGAAGGCCGGCGTCGATGTGCTGTGCTTTGGCGGCACCAAGAACGGCATGGCGGTGGGCGAGGCGATCCTGTTCTTCAACCGCCAGCTGGCCGAGGACTTCGACTACCGCTGCAAGCAGGCCGGGCAACTGGCGTCGAAGATGCGTTTCTTGTCGGCGCCTTGGGTGGGCCTGCTGGAAGATGGCGCCTGGTTGCGCCATGGCAATCACGCCAACCATTGCGCGCAGTTGCTCGCCTCGCTGGTGAGTGACTTGCCAGGGGTGGAGCTGATGTTCCCGGTGGAGGCCAACGGGGTGTTCCTGCAGATGCCGGAGCACGCGATCGAAGCGCTGCGCGGCAGGGGGTGGCGGTTCTATACCTTCATCGGCAGTGGCGGGGCACGGTTCATGTGCTCGTGGGATACCGAGGAAGAGCGGGTGCGCGAGCTGGCGGCGGATATCCGCGCCATCATCCGCGCCTGACAGGCCGCATTCGCGGGCTCGCCCGCTCCCACAGGAATACCGCCACCGACGAGAGCGGTGCAGTACCTGTGGGAGCGGGCAAGCCCGCGAAGAAGCCAACACCGTTCTAAAGCCTGAACCCACCCATCTGCCGCGCCAGGTCATCCGCCAAACCACGCAACGCCTGGCATTCCTCGCGGCATCCCCGCACCTCTGCCGCCGTCTCCCGCGCCAGGTCGGAAATCCCCTGCACCGTACGGTTGATCTCCTCGGTCACCGCCGACTGCTCCTCGGTCGCCGTGGCTACCTGATGGTTCATGTCGCTAATGTGCTCCACCTGGTCAGTAATCGCACCCAACGACGCCCCGGTTCGCTGGCTCGACTCCACCCCGCTACCCGTCGCCTGCTGCCCCGCCTGCATCGAGCTCACCGCCGAACCCGCGCCCTGTTTCAGTCGCTGGATCATCTGCTGCACTTCGTCGGTGGACAGCTGCGTGCGCCGGGCCAAAGTACGAACCTCATCGGCCACCACGGCAAATCCACGCCCCATCTCCCCTGCCCTGGCCGCCTCGATGGCGGCATTCAGCGCCAGCAGGTTGGTCTGCTCGGAAATGCTACGAATCACCGTTAGGACTTCATCGATCGAGGCCACTTCATCGGCCAACTGGCTGACCGCATCGGCCGCCTTGCCGATATCACCCGACATGCCCTCGATACCACGGATCGAGCGTTGCACCACCTCGCGCGCCTGCAAGGCTTCATCCCGCGCCGACTGCGAGGCCTGCGCCGCATCGCCGGCGTTGCGGGCAATGTCCTGCACGGTCAACCCCATTTCGTGCACGGCAGTGGCGACCATTTCGGTCATTTCCTGCTGCCGCCCGGAACGCTCGGCGGTGTTGTCCACCACCTGCGTCACCTGCTCGACCGCCTGGTGCAGCCGCTCGGAGGTGTGCAGTACCTCGCCGATCAGCCGGCGCTGGCTGTCAAGGAAGCGGTTGAAGCCACGTGCCAGGTCGCCCAGTTCATCTTGGCGTGAATCATCCAGCCGGTGGCTGAGGTCACCCGCGCCACTGCCGATCTGCACCAACGCCGCAGTGACGCGCCGGATCGGCCGCACCAGGCCACGCGCCAGCACCACCACCAGCAGCAGCGACACCAGCGCCACGGCACCACCGATCAGGCTGGTCAGCCATACCGCCTGATGCATTTGCGCGTAGATCTCCTCCTCCGGCACCTCGGCCACCAAGGTCCAGTTGAGGTCGCGCAGGGGCAGGCCGAGCGCCAGGTAGCTTTCGCCGTCACGGCTGAAGCGGCTGCTGCGCAGGCCTTCGCCGCCGGTCATCAGCGCCTTGGCGGCATCCGCGCCGAGCTGCTCGGTGAGCTGGCGTTTGCCACTGAAGGCAGCGTCCGGGTGAACCTGGATCAGGCCATCGTTACGCACCAGGAACACCTTGCCGTGCTCGCCAAAGTTGAAGTCATGGATCAGCTGCGACAGCTCGGTCATGCGCAGGCCCATGCCGGCCACGCCGACCAGTTGGCCATTCTTTTCCACGCGGTAGTCGATGAACAGCGCCAGCTCGCCTGTGGCACCGTCGATGTCGATATTGATCAGGCGCTCGGCGCCGCTGTCGATGTAGCCGTAGAACCATTTGTCCTTGGGGTTGCTGCGGCTGAGGGTACGGTCCAGGCCATTCTCGCTGTAGTAGTGGCCGGTTTCGGTCGAGACGAACAGGGTGGTGAAGGCCTGGTTGCGCTGCTTGGCGGCGGTAAGGTACTCGATGAATGCCGCGACCCGGGCGGGGTCTTCACCGGCCGCAAGCCAGTCGCGCAGCAGGGTGTTGCCGGCAATGTCCGCCGCCGCCACCAGCGGCTGGCCCAGCATGCGCTCGATGTCGTTGCGGATGGCCTCGATACTGGCGGGCAGCGCGGTGTCGACCAGGTACCGTTCGGTGAGGCGGTTGAGCGCCACCGTGAAGATGATAACCACCACCAGGATGCTCGCCAGCAGGGCGGCGCCCATGCTGGTGATCAATTGCCGCTGGATGCTCTTACGCCAGATACGCATGCCCCTACTCCCCGCACATTATTGTTTTGCGGAAAGTGTATACACTTGCGTATCCAGTTAATCCAGTGATCTGAAGCAATCCGCCGCCCCTGTGGGAGCGGGTTTACCCGCGAATGCGATGGTTGATCCACTGACGCATTCGCGGGTAAACCCGCTCACACAGGGGGCGGTGCAGGGCCTTATTGTTCGGCAATGGTCCGCACGATGGCGTCCACCGTGGCGTCGATCTGCGCCTGGGTACGCTCCAGCGTCTTGCGGTGCTCATCCTGCAGCTCGATCTGCCGCGAACACAGGTTCAGCGCGGCCAGCACCAGCAGCTTGTCGCCGATCAGGGTCGGGTACTGACGCTTGGTCTGGGCCAGCGCCGTGTTGAGCATTTGCACCGCCTGGGCCAGGGTAGCTTCCTGGCCTTCAGGCGCCTTGATCGAATAGTCATTGCCGAGGATCGACACGACATTGATCGGTTGCGCTCGCAGTGTCATGCGCCTACGACGCCGGCGTTGGCGCGCTCGAGCAGCGCCTGCAGGCGTGCGGCGGTGCTGCCGTTCTTCTCTTCCTGCTCCATCAGCGACAGCTGCAGGGTTTCGTTCTCTTCCTTGGCCTGGGCCAGTTCCTGGCCGAGGGCGATGTTCTGCTCGGTGAGTTGAGCGTTCTTCTGCATCAGGTCGCTGACCAGTTGCTCGATTTGATTCAGGGAAGCTTCCAGCATGGGTCTATCTCAGGTTGTTGCGAGGGGCGCACACGATAAAGAAAAGTGCGGCCCATCGCCATTAAATATCGGATTCACGAGGTGTCTAACCCGCAGATTGACAGAGGAACCACGCCCTTGTTCCGACCTGGATCAACCGCCGGTCAGGAACACCGGAGCCGCCGCGCAATTTTGCCAGGCGCACACTCAAGACTGACCAGTCACGACCGATACTCAAGGAGTCACATCCTGTCGCACAGGTTGCGTCTCCCTCACTTGCCTGGATCTGCCCGTACCATGTCATTACGCAACATGAATATTGCCCCGCGCGCACTGCTTGGCTTTGCGCTTATCGGCCTGCTGATGCTCGCCCTTGGTATCTTCTCCCTGGTACAGATGGGCAACATCCGCGAGGCCGGCCTGGTCATCGAACAGGTCAGCGTGCCCGCCATCAAAACCCTCGATGAGCTCAACGTGCTGAACCTGCGCATGCGCAGCCTCGCCTACCGCCTTCTGGTGAATCGCGAGCCGCAAAACCAGCAGGACACCCTCAACCTGATGGATCAGCGCAACCAGGAGATCGACCGCGCGCGCCAGGTCTACCTGCCGCTAATCAGTGCCGCCGACGAACAGGCCGCGTACGACCAATACGTACAGTTGCTAAACCAGTACCGCCAGCTGGAATCGCACATGCGCAGCCTGAGCCAGGCCGGCCGCCTCGACGAACTGAGGGAGGTTCTCAACCGTGACGTGCTGGCCACCTCCGAACAGATCAACAAGATCATGGAGACCCTGGTGCGCATCAATACCGAGCAGACCCGTGACACCAACGCGAAAGCCGCCAGCCAGTACGACGTGGCGTTCTCCCTGGTGATCGCCCTGTTGGTCGCCGCCACCCTGCTGACTTTTGCCTGCGCCCTGCTGTTGACCCGCAGCATCGTCAAGCCGATTGACGAGGCGCTCAGGTGCGCCGAACAAATTGCCGACGGCGACCTGACCCACGTCATCCATACCGAGGGTACCGACGAAGCTGCCCGCCTGCTGCGCGCCATGGCCCGCATGCAGGACAAGCTGCGCGACACCTTGCTGCTGATTGCCGGCTCTGCGACTCAACTGGCCTCGGCTGCCGAGGAGCTGAACGCCGTCACCGACGAAAGCGCCCGTGGCCTGCAGCAGCAGAACAACGAAATCGAACAGGCCGCCACTGCGGTGACCGAGATGACCAGCGCCGTGGAAGAGGTGGCGCGCAATGCAGTCAGCACCTCGGAGGCCTCCAGCGAAGCCAGCCGTTCGGCTGGCGATGGCCGCGACCTGGTCATGGAAACCGTGGGTGCCATCGAGCGCATGAGCGGCGACGTGCAAGCCACCGCCACGCTGATCACCCATCTGGCTGAGCAATCGCGTGATATCGGCAAGGTGCTCGATGTGATCCGTGGCCTGGCCGACCAGACCAACCTGCTGGCACTCAATGCCGCGATCGAGGCAGCGCGCGCTGGTGAGGCGGGCCGTGGTTTTGCCGTAGTGGCCGATGAGGTACGGGCGCTGGCTCATCGTACCCAGCAGTCGACCAGTGAGATCGAGCGGATGATCGGCAGTATTCAGGGGGGTACGGAAGAGGCAGTGGAATCGATGCGCACCAGCACCGAACGCGCTGAGTCCACCCTCAATATTGCCCGTGGCGCGGGTATGGCGCTGGACACCATTGCCGGGGCGGTGGCGCAGATCAACGAGCGCAACCTGGTGATTGCCAGTGCGGCGGAAGAGCAGGCGCAGGTGGCGCGGGAAGTGGACCGCAACCTGGTGAACATCAATGACCTGTCGGTGCAGAGTGCTACCGGGGCGCATCAGACCAGTGCGGCGAGTGCGGAGTTGTCGCGGTTGGCTGTGGATCTGAATGGGATGGTGGCGCGCTTCCGCACCTGACTTCAGATAGCCGGGGCCGCTTTGCGGCCCATCGCGACACAAGGCCGCTCCCACATTGACCGGCGTAACCGGGGGCTGTGTGTGAGCGGCCTTGTGTCGCGAAAGGGCTGCAAGGCAGCCCCCTGCATTCCCGGATCAGTAATCGATCCGCACATCCCCTTTCGGCACGCTGCAGCACGACAGGATGTAGCCCTCGGCTTCGTCCTCTTCGGTAATGCCGCCGTTGTGCTCCATCTCCACTTCGCCGCCCAGCTTGAGCACCTTGCAGGTGCCGCAAATACCCATGCCGCAGGCTTTCGGGATCATCAGGCCAACTTTGGCCGCCGCCGCGTGCACGGTCTCGCCCGGGGCGATGCGGATGCTCTTCTCGCTGCCGATGAACTCCACCAGGTTGAGGTCGGCCGCATCCAGCTCCGGCGCGTCAGCAGCCTGCTCGGCGTGCTCCACCGCATCGGCCTTGGCTTCGGCCGGCGTCGCACCGAACGACTCCTCGTGGTAGTTCTTCATGTCGAAGCCGACCGCTTCGAGCATGCGCTTGACCGCAGTCATGTAGGGTGTCGGGCCGCAGCAGAACACCACGCGGTCCATGTAGTCCGGCGCGATCAGCTCCATCAGGCGCTGGTTCAGGTAGCCACGGTAACCCGCCCACGGCTCGCCCAGGCCATGCTTTTCGCAAATGATGTGCAGGCTGAAGTTGGGGATGCGCGAAGCCATCTGCTCCAGCTCGCGGTGGTAGATGATGTCCTTCGGCGAACGGGCACTGTGCACGAACACCATGTCGACATTGCCGTTGGTGTCGTAGAACCAGCGCGCCATCGACATGACCGGGGTGATACCGACGCCGCCCGAGAGGTACAGCACCTTCTGCGCCGGGAAGTCGATGGCGTTGAACAGCCCCACCGGGCCGTGCACTGGCAGCTCGGCGCCTTCGTGCATGGTGTCGTGGAGGAAGTTGGACACCAGCCCGCCCGGTACACGCTTGACGGTGATCGAGAAGCTGTAGGGCACCGACGGTGAACTGGAGATGGTGTAGGAGCGCATCACCGGCTTGCCTTCGATCTCCAGCTCCAGGGTGACGAACTGCCCTGGCTTGAAGAAGAACATGATCGGCTGGTCGGCCATGAAGCAGAACGTGCGCACGTCCCAGGTCTCCTGGATGACCTTGACGCAGCGCACGATGTGGCGGCCGTTGGCCCAGGTCTGGGTAGTGACCGGATTGAGGAAGGTATCGGACATGTTCATCTCCAGCAGCCGACTATTGGCCTTTTATGGCTTGGATAATGCGCAAGCTGAAGACGACGTACATTCCTGCCAGCGACATCGGCGTGCTCATCGCGACCAGCCCCGTGCTGCAAGGGCTGGCGCGTCGTAATTCAAATCGGCCATGTCGCCCATGGATACGGTTCATGGCGCCTTCGGACGCACACTCCACGGCAAAACAACTAGCTGTTTCTTGATGAGCAGCCTTGCGGCACCACAACAACGATTAGCCACCTTTTGCCGGCCGCACACGGCCCCGAGGAATACACGATGGACGTCACCGCAACCCTGAGCCTGGGCGATCCACTGGAACCTGCACGCAAGGCCACCGCCGAGATGCTGCAGACCCGCGAGCGCACCTACTCGCTGCCCCAGCCTTTCTACAACGACGAGCGTCTGTTCCAGATCGACATGCAGGAGATCTTCCACAAGGAGTGGCTGATCGCCGGCATGACCTGCGAGATCCCGGCCAAGGGCAACTACATCACCCTGCAGATCGGCAAGAACCCGATCATCGTGGTGCGTGGCGCCGAAGGTAAAGTGCATGCCTTCCACAACGTCTGCCGCCACCGTGGTTCGCGTCTGTGCGTCAGCGACAAGGGCAAGGTGGCCAAGCTGGTCTGCCCGTACCACCAGTGGACCTACGAACTGGACGGTCGCCTGCTGTTCGCCGGTACCGAAATGGGTGCCGACTTCGACATGAACCAGTACGGCCTGAAGCCGGTGAACGTTAAGGTCGCTGGTGGCTACATTTTCATCAGCCTGGCGGAAAACCCGCCGGCCATCGACGAGTTCCTGGCTACCCTGGACCACTACATGGAACCGTACGACATGGAGAACACCAAGGTGGCGGTGCAAACCACCTTGATGGAAAAGGCCAACTGGAAGCTGGTGCTGGAAAACAACCGCGAGTGCTACCACTGCAACGGTTCGCACCCGGAGCTGCTGCAAACCCTGCTGGAATGGGACGACACCAACGACCCACGCGCCAGCCAGGAATTCAAGGACCACGTGGCCGCCTCCGCTGCCGCCTGGGAAGCCGAGAAAATCCCGTACCTGCACAAGAGCCACGGCCTGCGTAACCGCATCGTGCGCATGCCGCTGCTCAAAGGCACCGTGTCGATGACCATGGACGGCAAGCAGGCCTGCCAGAAGCTGATGGGCCGTATCAAGAACCCGGACTTGGGTTCGATGCGTATCCTGCACCTGCCGCACTCGTGGAACCACTGCATGGGCGACCACATGATCGTGTTCACCGTGTGGCCGATCAGCGCCCAGGAAACCATGGTCACCACCAAGTGGCTGGTGCACAAGGATGCCGTGGAAGGTGTCGATTACGACCCGGAACGCATGCGCAAAGTGTGGGACGCCACCAACGACCAGGACCGTCGCCTGGCCGAAGAGAACCAGCGTGGTATCAACTCCACCGCCTACCAGCCAGGGCCGTACTCGAAGACCTACGAGTTTGGCGTGGTCAACTTCATTGACTGGTACAGCCAGCGGCTGCTGAACAACCTGGGGGCGGAGCCGGCGGCATATCTGAAGGAAGTGCAGGCGCAGTGATACGCGCCAACCAAGCCTGTGGGTGAATCACAGGCTTGGACCTCCTCCCTTTGCTCCCCGGATGTTCGCGCCAATCGCCGCTGGTAGAGATCCGTCATCTGGAGCATTCGGCAAGGAGCCCCTCTCACTATCGATCACATAAACCGAATGTACCGAATCCTTTTTCGGACTGCTCGGCGGCGTTCTCTTGGACTTTTTCTTCTTAATTCGCCCCTGGAAAATCGTTCTGAGATTCGATCTGACATTTTTCTTGACGCCGTGCCAGAGCCTCGATCGATTATCCCAAAGTGCCTTTACCAGGCGGGTGCCCGCACCCGTCAGCAGCAGCCCGGTCCCAGCGGCAGAGACGTAGGGAGCTGCGGCAACTCCGGCAAGGCCGAGTCCAGCCCCTACGGCGCTGGTGGCAGACCCCATTAATGCCGTCCGCGAGGCATTTATCGCAAGCCTCCCTTTAGGGGTTGGGCCGACCATGAGCGCCACCGGCGAAACCACATGCAACGTTGCTGTCAGAGCGCGCTGCACCTGTGGCAGCCAAAAAGGGATAGCGCCACTGGGATCGTGGCGGTTCACCGGATCGGCTGCACAATACATGTACACATTGAGGCCGCCTTCACCGAACGGGCTGAATGCATCTGCCGAGTGAAAACGCATGAGCATCGGATTGAACTGGCGATAACCGTTACCCAGGTGATAGCAGCCTGTCAGCGGATCTTTCGGCTCGCCACAGAACGCACTCATCGGCCCACCCTGGATAGCGGAACACCCGTAGGGTGTGTAAACCCTACCGACGCTGTCTGACTCGTTCAGGACAGAGCTCTGCAAGTCGATGGCCAGTAAATGCACCAGATTCATAGGCAGGATCTCCAAAGGGGCTGCCTCGATCCTAAGAGCATTGAAATCGAGATGAAACTGGCATAAATGACAGGTAGCGGTGATTTATCCCAAGGTTATACACAGCCCCTGTGGAAAATGTTGTCCGGCGCTCCCCCGTCTCCTTCTAGCCCAAATCGAACGTTTTTTGACCAAGCCATTGAAAGTCTTGCTGATAATGGCTCGGCGGCCTCTGCACACACTTTGTCCACAGAGACGCCAACAGACTTTGTGAGCAACCGATGAAATTTTTCCAATCGATTTGTGGATAAACGACTCAAGGCCCTGATTATCGGGGATTAGGAAGGCTTCAGTCGGATTTGATCATTTTTTGAACAATTCTATGAAAGCCTTTAACTACGGGGCTTACAGGCGCTACCGAACAGATTATCCACAGACCGGCTAACAGCGATTGTGGGCAAAATCAGGAGGAGGCTGACGCGCACGCATGCGAAGGCTGGGAGAATGCCTGATCGTTTTTTGATCAAAACCTTGAAGGCCACGTAATACAAGGGCTGTAGACATGCGCCAACACTTTATCCACACCTTGGCGAACAGATTTGGTGGGCAAAACTTTCCGGCTGCAGCTGGAACACCCTTGCAGGAGCAACCTAGTGCTGCGAAGAGCCCGGTATGAGCAACAGATAGGCATTGTCAGTACGGGCCTCTTCGCAGCACAAGGCTGCTCCTACAGGGACCTTGCAGCTATTGAGGCTGCGCTGTACCTGTGGGAGGTGGCTTGCCGGCGATGGGCTGCGTAGCAGCCCCGGCAATCTTGAATCGGACTCGAGATCCTCGGGCCGCGCTGCGGCCCATCGCGACACAAGGCCGCTCCTACACGGGGACCGCGTAAGGTTTCAGCGCAGCACGCCCTCTTCCACCAGCAGCTTGAGGATGGCCTCGGCGCCTTCCTGGGGCGAAACATCCTTCAGCACCTTGCCACCGCCCCCACTGGCCTTGGCGGTTGCCGCCTTCATCCGGTCGGCGCCGCTCTTGGCCTTGATCACCTTCAGCCGCTTGGGCCGTGGGCGGGCCGGTTGCAGTTCGGCTTCGGCCAGCAGTTCGTCTTCGACGATGGCCACGTTGCGCGCCGCCAGTACACCCCGACGCGCCGGCCCGAAAGCACTCTGGCGCGGCTTGGGCGCTGCGTTATCCACAGTCGCCAGCAGCGGCAGGCGCACTTTCAGCCGACGCCGCTGACCACGCGGCAAAGCCTGCAGCACCTGGGCGGTGCCGTTGTCGATCGATTCCACTTCGGCCAGCCCCACAATCAACGGCCAGCCGAGCTTTTCGGCCAGCAGGAACGGCAACATGCCCGACCCCTCGCCAGTCTCGGCCTGGCTGCCGGTCAGCACCAGCTGTGCCCCGGCGTCGCGCAGGTAATCCCCGAGCACGCCCAGCACATCGGCACCGGCCGGTTGCTCCAGCACATCCAGATGGTCCAGGCCCATGCCCAGGTAGGCACGCAGCGCCTCTTCCCGTGGGTCACCAGCATGCACCACCTGCAAGTTATCCCCAGCCAGCTGCAAACCCAACTCCACGGCACGGGCATCCTGCTCGGCGCGGCGGGCGCGACCGGAGCTGGGGTGGGCACCGATGGAAACCAGGCTGATCACTTTCGTACTCATGCTCGTGCCCTTATGCCGCGTCGCGCTGGCCGCCGCTGCGGTAGTTGTCCACAGCCTCGATCAGTGCCTTGAGAATCGCCGAGCTGTCGCCAATCACCGACAGGTCGGCCCGTTTGATCATGTCGCAGCCCGGGTCCATGTTGATCGCCACCACCTTGTCGCAGGCGCCGATGCCCTGCAGGTGCTGGATCGCGCCCGAGATACCCACAGCCACGTAGACCCGCGCAGTGACCCAGGTACCAGTAGCACCCACCTGGCGGTTGCGCGGCATGAAGCCGTCGTCCACCGCCACCCGCGAGGCGCCTTCGGTTGCGCCGAGGGCGGCTGTGGCCTTGTGATACAGGTCCCAGTCCTTGACGCCGTTGCCGCCCGAGACGATGAATTCGGCCTCGGCCATGGCAATGGCGGCCGGGTCCACGGCCACCGAGCCGAGGTCTTCGATGCGCGACAGGCTGCGCGCCACGCTTGTGGACAACTCCACAGGCAAGGCTTCGTGACGGGTTTCGCTGACCGGCTCGGCGCACTCGCCCGCCGCCAGGATCAGGCGTGGTACGGCGCGCTGCAGGTCTTGCTGGCCGGCACCGGCACGGCCGATGCACTGGCCGTCCTTGACCTGCCATACCCGCGTCGCCGGGCGCTCGCCCAGTGCCGCGCCCAGGCGCCGGCCCAGTTCGCCGCCACCGGTGCGGCTGTCTGGTAGCAGCCAGTGGCGCGGGGTGAACTGGTTATCAACAGCCCGCAGGCCTTGTACCAGTTGCTCCGGTGCATAACCTTCGAAAGCCTCGCCCTCGATGACCAGCAGGCGGTCGACCCCGGCTGTGGAAAAGTTGCTTTCCTTGTGCTCGCCAAACACCACCGCCAGCACCGCACCGTCGCTGCCGGCCAGGCTGTGGGCCAGGCCGAGCAGGTCGCGGTCGTGGCTGCTCAGGCGGCCGCCGACCATGTCCGGCACCACGGCAATGTAGAACGCCGGCGCCGGCACCTGGTGCAGCGGCAGCTTGACCTCGGCCGCCGCCGTGCGCCGCCCGCCCACAGCGGTGCCCTGCTGGGCGCCGCTGCGGTCGATGCGCTTGATGCCGGCCGGGCCGATGAAGCCTGCAGCGATCGCATGGGGGTTCTTGCGGATGAGGCCGTTGGGCCCCATCCAGCTGGTCTGTTGCGTCTGCATCGCTGCATGCAGCGGGTGCAGACGGTTACGGGCGATCCACTCGGCGCGTGGGTCGCGGCGGATAATGTCGCTCATCAGTGCACCTCCGCAGGTTCACGTTTGGCCGTTTGCGGCTTTGGGGCAGAGGGCGCGTCCTCTTCGATCAGCACGTCGGCCACCAGTTCGGCCAGGTCCTTGATCTGTGGGCGCGGTTCGACGACACCTTCGAGCATGGCGGTGCACTGCGGGCACCCCACGGCTACCAGCTCGGCCTCGGTCTCGCGGATGTCGTCCATGCGCATGTCCGGTATACGCTGCTTGCCAGGGATGTCGGTGATCGGCGCACCGCCGCCACCACCGCAGCAACGGGAACGGAAGCCCGAGCGCTGCATCTCGCGCACTTCGATACCCAGCGCCTTGAGCACTTCGCGCGGGGCTTCGTACTCGCCGTTGTAACGGCCCAGGTAGCACGGGTCGTGGTAGGTGACGCTGCCACCCTTGTGCTGGCCGAGGTTGAGCTTGTTGGCCGCGATCAGTTCGGCGATGTAGGTGCTGTGGTGCTGCACCTGGTAGTCGCCGCCCAGGGCGCCGTACTCGTTCTTCAGCACATGGAAGCTGTGCGGGTCGCAGGTGACGATGCGCTGGAACTTGTACTTGGCCAGGGTCTGGATATTGCGTTTGGCCAATTGCTGGAAGGTCGCCTCGTCGCCCAGGCGGCGTGCCACGTCGCCGCTGTCGCGTTCTTCCAGGCCGAGCACGGCAAAGTCCACGCCCGAAGCCTTGAGCACTTTGACGAACGCGCGCAGGGTGCGCTGGTTGCGCATGTCGAAGGCACCGTCACCGACCCAGAACAACACCTCGGTGGTTTTCACCTCCGACAGCAGTTGCAGGTTGAGGTCGGCGGCCCAGTTCATGCGGCCACCAGGAGCGAAACCGCCCGGGTTGTCGGTGGCGATCAGGTTGTCCAGCACTTCGGCGCCCTTGTTCGGGGTAGCGCCTTTTTCCAGGGTGAGGTGACGGCGCATGTCGACGATGGCATCGACGTGCTCGATCATCATCGGGCATTCCTCGACGCAGGCACGGCAGGTGGTGCACGACCACAGCGTTTCGGCGTCGACCAGGCCATTGACGATCGGCTGGTGCGGGTGGCCGCCGTGTTCACCGATCGGTTTGCCCGGGTAAGGGCTGCCGGCGAACTGCGCGTCGGTACCACCGGCCAGGCCGATAACCATGTCCTGGATGAGCTTTTTCGGGTTCAGCGGCTGGCCGGCGGCAAAGGCCGGGCACATGGCTTCACATTTACCGCACTGCACGCAGGCATCGAAGCCCAGCAGCTGGTTCCAGGTGAAGTCCACCGGCTTTTCCACGCCCAGCGGCGCATTCGGGTCTTCCAGGTCCAGCGGCTTGAGGCCGGTGGAGCGGCCGCCGCCGAAGCGTTCGGCGCGGCGGTGCCAGGCCAGGTGCAGGGCACCGGCGAAGGCGTGTTTCATCGGGCCGCCCCAGGTCATGCCGAAGAACAGCTCCGACACGCCCCACAGCACGCCCAGGCCGAGAATACCGACCATCACCCAGCCACCGGTATTGGCCGGCAGGATGCCGGCGACCGGCAAGGTGGCGATGAAGAAGCTTGCGGCGAACGCCAACAGGCTTTTCGGCAGGCGCATCCACGGGCCCTTGGACAGGCGCGAAGGCGGGTTGAGGCGGCGTTTGAAGACAAAGATGGCGCCGCTGAACATGATTACCGTGGCCACCAGCAACGCATAGCCGAGGATCTTGCTCTGCAGGCCGAAGCCGTGTACCAGGATGGCCAACACGGCCGACAGCACGAAGCCGCCTGCGGTGGCCACGTGGGTCTTGGACATGTACTTGTCGCGCTCGACCACATGGTGCAGGTCCACCAGGTAGCGGCGCGGCATGGCCAGCAGGCCGCCGATCAGGTTGACCTTGGACGGCCGGCCACGCCGCCACATGCGCACCCGGCGCAGGGCGCCGAGCACCGCCAGGCCAAGGGCAGCGAACAGCAGGATGGGTAGAAGGGTGTTCAACATGGGAGGCTCCCACAACAGCTGGATTCTTGCGCCACTCTCAAGCGCGGCGCGGACCCTGTGGGAGCGGGTTCACCCGCGAATGCGTCCGGTCAGGCAACGGTGTTGTCAGTGCTGACGCATTCGCGGGTAAACCCGCTCCCACAGGGGGCCAATCCCGCCCTCGGGGGCGGTGTTCATGCCAGTGCGATCAGAAGTCCTTGCACAGGCGCAAGGCGTCGTAGATCGCCGCATGCACGTTGCGCTGGGCCACGCAGTCGCCGATGCGGTACAGCAGGTAGCCTTCGCCCGGCTGGCTGAGGATCGGCTGTGGCTTGATGGCGAACAGCGCCTCCACGTCGATCTGGCCTTTGTTGCGCGAACCTTCCTTCAGCGCGTAGTACAGCTGCTCGTCAGGACGCACGCCGTTCTCCACCACCACCTGGTCGACCACGCGCTCTTCCTTGGCGCCGGTGTATTCGTTCTCCAGCACCGCCACCAGCTTGTCGCCTTCGCGGTAGACCTTTTCCAGCATCATGTCGCCGGTCATGATCACTTCTTTCGGGTACATGCTGCGGTAGTAGGTCGGGAAGGTGGTACCGCCCATGGCCACGCCCGGCTTGATGTCGTCGGTGACGATCTCGACCTGGCTGCCTTTGTCCGCGATGAAGTCGGCCACCGACATGCCGGTGAACTCGCAGATGGTGTCGTACACCAGCACGTTCTTGCCCGGCGCAACCTTGCCGTCGAGCACGTCCCAGCTGCTGACCACCAGCCCTTCGGCGGCGCCCCAGTGCTCGTTCTGCTCCAGGAACGAATGCCCACCCACCGCCAGTACGATGATGTCCGGGCGCAGGTCCTGGATGGTTGCCACGTCAGCGGCGGTGCCCAGGCGCAGGTCGATCTTCAGGCGCGCGAACTCCAGCTGGTACCAGCGAGTGATACCGGCGATCTGGTCGCGCTGCGGCGCCTTGGCGGCGATGGTGATCTGCCCGCCGATCTGGTCCTTCTTCTCGAACACGGTCACGTCGTGGCCGCGCTCGGCAGCCACGCGGGCCGCTTCCATACCGGCAGGGCCGGCGCCAACGACGACGACCTTGCGCTTGGGCCCGGTGGTCTTCTCGATGATGTGCGGCACCCCCATGTATTCGCGGGAGGTCGCGGCGTTCTGGATGCACAGCACATCCAGGCCCTGGTACTGGCGGTCGATGCAGTAGTTGGCACCGACGCACTGCTTGATCTGGTCGACCTGGCCCATCTTGATCTTGGCGATCAGGTGCGGGTCGGCGATGTGTGCACGGGTCATGCCGACCATGTCGACATAGCCGCCTTCCAGGATGCGCGTGGCCTGGTTCGGGTCCTTGATGTTCTGCGCGTGCAGCACCGGGACCTTGACCACTTCCTTGATGCCGGCGGCCAGGTGCAGGAACGGCTCCGGCGGGTAGCTCATGTTGGGGATGACGTTGGCCAGGGTGTTGTGGGTGTCGCAACCCGAGCCGACCACGCCGATGAAATCGATCATGCCGGTGGCGTCGTAGTAGGCGGCGATCTGCTTCATATCCTCGTGGCTGAGGCCATCGGGGTGGAACTCGTCACCACAGATACGCATGCCCACGCAGAAGTCGTCACCGACTTCGGCACGCACGGCTTTCAATACTTCCAGGCCGAACTTCATGCGGCCTTCGAAGGTGCCGCCCCATTCGTCGGTACGTTTGTTTACACGCGGGCTCCAGAACTGGTCGATCATGTGCTGGTGCACGGCCGACAGTTCCACGCCGTCCAGGCCGCCTTCTTTGGCGCGGCGGGCAGCTTGCGCGTAGTTGCCGATCACGCGCCAGATCTCTTCCACCTCGATGGTCTTGCAGGTGGCGCGGTGCACGGGCTCACGGATACCCGACGGCGACATCAGGGTCGGCCAGTTGAAGCCGTCCCAGCGCGAGCGACGGCCCATGTGGGTAATCTGGATCATGATCTTGGCGCCATGCTTGTGCATGGCGTCGGCCAGGTTCTGGAAGTGCGGGATGATGCGATCGGTCGACAGGTTGACCGACGACCACCATTCCTGCGGGCTGTCGATGGCCACCACCGACGAGCCGCCGCAGATCGCCAGGCCGATACCGCCCTTGGCCTTTTCTTCGTAGTACTTCACGTAGCGGTCGGTCGTCATGCCGCCGTCAGTGGCGTAGACCTCGGCGTGCGCGGTGCTGAGCACACGGTTGCGGATGGTCAGTTTGCCGATCTGGATCGGCTGGAACATTGCTTCGAATGCCATGACGCTATCTCCGGCTTACAACGGCTTGACGACGAACAGGCCATCTTCGTGGCCTTCTTCCGACCCGCCATAGACCTGTTCGGCCACGGTGCGGATCGAGCTGCCGCGGGCAGCGAGAATCTGGTCCATGGCGCCGGCGAACCAGCCGGTGAACATGTAGTCGACCTTGCGACCGCACTTGCCATAGACGTACACGAACGCGGAGTGCTTGAGCTTGACGCTGCAGGTGCCCTTGTCGAGGTCGATGTCCTGGATTTCGAACAGGCCCCAGCCGCGCTGGCTCAGGCGCTTCATGTAGTGCTCGAACACCGCCACGCCTTCCAGGCCATGGCACTCGGCTTCTTTTTCACACCAGTGCCAGGCGGACTTGTAGCCGGCCTTGTAGAGGATCTCGGCGTACTTGTCAGCGCCCAGGACTTCTTCGATGCCCATGTGGTTGTTGACGAAGAAATGGCGTGGCACATACAGCATCGGCAGGGCGTCGCTGGTCCAGACACCGGTCTCGCTGTCGACTTCGATTGGCAATTGCGGGGCGATCTTGGCCATGGAAACTCAACTCCATAAAATTTTTTATCGGGATGCCCCGGCGTTGCTGGCAGGGGCTTTCAGGCTTGGAGAGCGGCTTACTCGCCCCACACGTCCTTGAGGACGTTGACCCAGTTCTCGCCCATGATCTTGCGCACCACGCGCTCGGAGTGGCCGCGCTTGAGCAAGGTTTCGGTGAGGTTGGGGAATTCGCCCACGGTGCGGATGCCCAGCGGGTTGATGATCTTGCCGAAGTTGGTCAGGCGACGGGCGTAACCCTTGTCGTGGGTCAGGTACTCGAAGAAGTCCTGGCCGTGGCCCTGGGTGAAGTCGGTACCGATACCGATGGCGTCTTCACCGACGATGTTCATGGTGTACTCGATGGCTTCGGCGTAGTCGTCGATGGTCGAGTCGATGCCCTTGGCCAGGAACGGCGCGAACATGGTCACGCCGACGAAGCCACCGTGGTCGGCGATGAACTTCAGCTCTTCGTCCGACTTGTTGCGCGGGTGCTCTTTCAGGCCCGACGGCAGGCAGTGCGAGTAGCAGACCGGCTTTTTCGACTCGAGGATGACTTCTTCGGAAGTCTTGGAGCCGACGTGGGACAGGTCGCACATGATGCCGACACGGTTCATTTCGGCGACGATCTCGCGCCCGAAGCCCGACAGGCCGCCATCACGCTCGTAGCAACCGGTGCCGACCAGGTTCTGGGTGTTGTAGCACATCTGCACGATGCCCACGCCCAACTGCTTGAACACGTCGACGTAGGCGATCTGGTCTTCAAACGCATGGGCGTTCTGGAAGCCGAAGAGGATGCCGGTCTTGCCCAGCTCCTTGGCCTTGCGGATGTCGGCGGTGGTGCGCACCGGCATCACCAGGTCGCTGTTTTCGCGGATCAGCTTCTGGCTGGCAGCGATGTTGTCGACGGTCGCCTTGAAGCCTTCCCAGACCGACACCGTGCAGTTGGCCGCAGTCAGCCCGCCTTTGCGCATGTCCTCGAACAGCTCGCGGTTCCATTTGGCAATGATCAGGCCGTCGATGACGATACTGTCGGCGTGAAGTTCGGCTGGGCTCATCAGGCTGTCCCCTTTTATTGAATGGGTTTGCGCCAAACCTTATTGCCGGCGCTTTGGGGCCAGCATATGCCTGTGCCCAAAGGCGCCCCGATGCAAAAACGACAGGGGGTTTGCCGAAAGCGTCAATGCGCGACAACAGGCCTTCTGGCGCGGTGTCTGGCGATGAGAGACAGTCTCGATAACGACGTTTCCGGCGGCTTTATGAACATTTCGTCAGGGAGCTACCGCCTTGCCGTCGGCTGAGCGAGAATCCCAGCGATTGGTCAGCCTGTTGAGGAGAAAACGGATGAAATCAATGGCATGGCTGGTACTGCTGGCTGTCGTATCGGGCGCCCAGGCCGGCGAGGAAGAAAGCACCCCGTGCGACAACGTCGAGACCGACCAGCAGACCTACGCCTGCGCTGCGTTCAACAAGCAGACCGCCGAGCGCGAGCTGAAAGCGGCGTATGACGAACTGATCCAGCGCATCCGCGACCAGTATGCCGATGAAAGCGACCAGGCCAGTGCGCTGGTCGGGCGCATGGACGCGGCCGAGAAGCTGTGGGCGCAGCTGCGCGATGCCGACTGCAAGGTCGAGACCTACGCCGAGAAGCCCGGGAGCAAGGCGTTCGAGGCGGCGTGGGATACCTGCGTGGCGCAGCGCAGTGATGACCGCTCGGAGTACCTGCAGTCCATCGGCCAGCAGTAAGCCTGTACCGGCCTCTTCGCGGGCACCCCCGCTCCCACAGGTACTGCGCAATCTGTGGGAGCGGGGGTGCCCGCGAAGAGGCCGGTGCAGGGGGAAATCAAACCACCCGGGCCAAGCGGTCCTCCCGCGGGCAACGCTGGTACCGTGCCCGGTAGCAGCGGGTAAAATACGAAGCCGACTCAAACCCGCACGCCACCCCCACCTCCAGCACACTCATGTCGGTCTGGCGCAACAACTGCCGTGCCTTGTCCAGGCGCAGTCGCAAGTAGAACCCACTGGGGGTGTCATCCAGGTGCACGCGAAACAGCCGCTCCAGCTGGCGCCGGGTCACCTGCACCGCTTCGGCCAGCACCTGGGTATTGAGCGGCTGCTCGGTGTTGCGCTCCATTTCGCCAATCACCTTCACCAGCTTCTTGTTGCTGATGCCATAGCGGCTGGCGATCTGCATGCGCTGGTGGTCCTGTCGCTGGCGGATACGTCCGAGCACGAACTGCTCCGACACCTGCACCGCCAGTTCACTACCGTGGGCCTGGGCAATCAGATCGAGCATCAGGTCGATCGAAGCGGTGCCACCGGCACAGGTGATGCGCCGCCGGTCGATCTCGAACAGCTCCTGGGTCGCCTGCAGGCTCGGATAATTCTCCTTGAACGCCTCCAGCGCCTCCCAGTGCACGGTGGCGCGGTGGCCGTCGAGCAGGCCAGCCTCGGCCAGCACCACCGCGCCGGTATCGATGCCACCCAGAATCACCCCCTCATGGTCCAGGCGGCGTAGCGCCTGCTGCAGCGTCGGCCCGTAAAAGGCCAGTGGCTCGAAGCCGGCGACGATCAGCAGGATGCCGCCAGGTTCGCCCGCTGCCAGTGCGGCGTCGGCGTTCACCGACATGCCATTGCTGGCCTGCACCGCCCCGCCATCCAGGCTCAATACCTGCCAGCGATACAACGGGCCCTTGAAGCGGTTGGCCACCCGCAGTGGCTCCAGGGCACTGATGAAACCCATGGCCGAGAACCCGGGCAACAACAGAAAGTGAATGATTTGCGGCATTGCATGCTCCACGGCAAAGGTGGTCGCCTCCGTGCAAATGTTGGTCGCCAGGGTGCGATTTTCCACCCTGACAGCAGCGTAGCTTCTTCATACGACCCAGAGAGGTCGAACCCCAATAACAATATGCACTGCCGATGGAGAGCCACCATGCACAGCTTGATCCGCCGCAGCCTGTTGACCCTTGCTCTGAGTAGCATCGCCGCTTCCCCACTATTCGCCGCCGAGCCTGCGGCCTGCAAGAACGTCCGTCTGGGCGTGGTCAACTGGACCGACGTCATCGCCACCAGCGCCATGGCCCAGGTGCTGCTCGACGGGCTGGGCTACCAGACCAAGCAGACCAGCGCTTCGCAGCAAATCATCTTCGCCGGTATTCGCGACAAGCGCCTGGACATGTTCCTGGGTTACTGGAACCCGATCATGACCCAGACCATTACCCCGTTCGTCGACGCCAAGCAGGTCAAGGTGCTCGACAAGCCCAGCCTGGAAGACGCCCGCGCCACCCTGGCGGTGCCCAAGTACCTGGCCGACAAGGGCCTGAAGACCTTCGCCGACATCCACAAGTTCGAAAAGGAACTGGGCGGGAAGATCTACGGCATCGAACCAGGTTCGGGCGCCAACACCCAGATCAAGGCGATGATCGCCAAGAACCAGTTCGGCCTGGGCAAGTTCCAGCTGGTCGAGTCCAGCGAGGCCGGCATGCTCGCCGCCGTCGACCGCGCGGTGCGGCGCAACGAGGCCGTGGTGTTCTTCGGCTGGGCGCCGCACCCGATGAACGTGAACATCGACATGGTCTACCTGGGCGACAGCCAGGATGCCCTGGGCCCTGACGAAGGCCGCGCGACAGTGTGGACGGTGACCGCACCGGACTACGCCGAACGCTGCCCCAACGCCCACCGCCTGCTGGCCAACCTGAACTTCAGCGCCGAGGACGAGAGCCGCATGATGCAGCCGCTGCTCGACCACAAGGATGCGCTGGAGTCAGCCCGCCAGTGGCTCAAGGACCACCCCGAGGACAAGGCCCGCTGGCTGGAGGGTGTGACCACCTTCGATGGCAAGCCGGCTGCCGACAACCTCAACCTCAGCGCCAACTGATCCGACCCATTCGCGGGTAAACCCGCTCCCACAAGTCATGCACATGCCAGGGGCAACATCGTCCCCTGTGGGAGCGGGTTTACCCGCGAAAAGGCCACCAGACACCACAAGGAACCCCGCCATGAACCACGACGTCATCATCACCTGCGCCCTCACCGGCGCCGGCGACACCGCTTCGAAAAGCCACCTTGTTCCAGTCACCCCCAAGCAGATCGCCGAGTCCGCCGTAGAGGCCGCCAAGGCCGGCGCCACTGTGGTCCACTGCCACGTTCGCGACCCGCAAACCGGCCGTTTCAGCCGCGACGTGGCGCTGTATCGCGAAGTCATGGAACGCATCCGCGAAGCCGACGTGGA
Source organism: Pseudomonas sp. p21 (assembly GCF_001642705.1). NCBI lineage: Bacteria > Pseudomonadati > Pseudomonadota > Gammaproteobacteria > Pseudomonadales > Pseudomonadaceae > Pseudomonas > Pseudomonas sp. p21. The sequence goes on along the minus strand of NZ_LWBV01000008.1, from coordinate 176,985 downwards.
CATCATCGTAAACCTTACCGCCGGCATGGGTGGCGACCTGGAAATCGGCCCGGGTGAAACACCGCTGGAATTTGGCCCGGGCACCGACCTGATCGGCCCACTGGAGCGCCTGGCACACGTCGAAGCACTGCTGCCGGAAATCTGCACCCTCGACTGCGGCACCCTCAACTTCGGCGACGGCAACTCGATCTACGTCTCCACCCCGGCGCAACTGCGCGCCGGCGCCAAGCGCATCACTGAACTGGGGGTGAAAGCCGAACTGGAAATCTTCGACACCGGCCACCTGTGGTTCGCCAAGCAAATGATCAAGGAAGGCCTGCTGGACGATCCGCTGTTCCAACTGTGCCTGGGCATCCCGTGGGGCGCGCCGGCCGATACCACCACCATGAAGGCGATGGTCGACAACCTGCCGGCCAACGTCACCTGGGCCGGGTTCGGCATCGGCCGCATGCAGATGCCAATGGCAGCACAGGCCGTGTTGCTTGGCGGCAACGTGCGGGTAGGCCTGGAGGACAACCTGTACCTGGACCGTGGCGTACTGGCCAGCAACGGCCAACTGGTCGAGCGCGCGGTGGAAATCATCTCGCGTCTTGGCGCCCGTGTACTGACCCCGGCCGAGGGCCGGGAAAAGATGAACCTCAAACGCCGCTGATCCTTTCAGGAGACCAACATGACCTTCATCACCGAGATCAAGACCTTCGCCGCCCTGGGTAGTGGCGTGATCGGCAGCGGCTGGGTCGCCCGCGCCCTGGCCCACGGCCTGGACGTGGTCGCCTGGGACCCGGCACCCGGCGCCGAGCAGGCCTTGCGCAAGCGCATCGCCAACGCCTGGCCCGCGCTGGAGAAGCAAGGCCTGGCGCCGGGCGCATCACAAGACCGCCTGAAGTTCGTCGCCACCATCGAGGAATGCGTCCGCGACGCCGACTTCATCCAGGAAAGCGCACCTGAGCGCCTGGACCTGAAACTCGACCTGCACGCAAAGATCAGCGCTGCCGCCAAACCCGACGCGATCATCGGCTCCAGCACTTCGGGCCTGCTGCCCAGCGAATTCTACGAGTCGGCCACCCACCCCGAGCGCTGCGTGGTCGGCCACCCGTTCAACCCGGTGTACCTGCTGCCGCTGGTGGAAATCGTCGGCGGCAACCGCACCGCCCCGGAGGCCATCGAAGCTGCCAGGACCATCTACACCGCCCTGGGCATGCGCCCGCTGCACGTGCGCAAGGAAGTGCCCGGGTTCATCGCCGACCGCCTGCTCGAAGCTCTGTGGCGCGAGGCCCTGCACCTGGTCAACGACGGCGTGGCCAGCACCGGCGAGATCGACGATGCCATCCGCTTCGGCGCCGGCCTGCGCTGGTCGTTCATGGGCACCTTCCTCACCTACACCCTGGCCGGTGGCGATGCAGGCATGCGCCACTTCATGGCCCAGTTCGGCCCGGCGCTGAAGCTGCCGTGGACCTACCTGCCAGCCCCGGAGCTCACCGACAAGCTGATCGACGATGTGGTCGAAGGCACCGCGGAGCAACTGGGCGAACGCAGCATCGCCGCGCTGGAGCGCTATCGTGATGACACCCTGCTGGCAGTGCTGGAAGCGGTGAAGACCAGCAAGGCCAGCCACGGTATGGCTTTCGGCGACTGAGGAGACCGCGATGCCCGCACTGATTACCTACCGCACCCCGGTCCAGGAGGACTGGGTCGACTACAACGGGCACCTGCGCGATGCCTTCTACCTGCTGATCTTCAGCTATGCCACCGATGCGCTGATGGAGCGCATCGGCCTGGATGCCGACAGCCGTGGGCAGAGCGGTAATTCACTGTTCACCCTGGAGGCGCACATCAACTACCTGCACGAAGTGAAGCTGGGCACTGAGGTGTGGGTGCAGACGCAGGTCATCGGCTTCGACCGCAAGCGCCTGCATGTCTACCACAGCCTGCACCGGGCGGGGTTCGACGAGGCGCTGGCAGCCAGTGAGCAGATGCTGCTGCATGTGGACCTGGCGGGGCCGAAGTCGGCGCCGTTCAGTGAGCAGAGTGTCGGGTTGCTGCAAGGCTTGGTGGAGCAGCAACAGGATCTGCCGCCGGCCGAGTTCGTGGGCCGGGTAATAGGCCTGCCTGCAGCAAAGTGAGAAAAAGCACATAACCTGTGGGAGCGGGCGTGCCCGCGAATGCGGCGGTAAACCCACCATCGCATTCGCGGGCACGCCCGCTCCCACAGGTCATATATTCCGGCTTGAAAAAAATAACCCCGGAAAGCCGTGAGCATCCGGGGCCAAGAGCGAGCAACATCCATGCACTAACGTGGGTGACCAAACCCTTCGTTGCGGTAGATGGCTTGAGTGTGCGCACTTCCCGAACGGTGGATTTAGCCGGAAACGACCTGTTCTTAGCCAAAGCAGCCATGGCGCCATTCTGTTGTTGCGGGTATGTCGCCAGCGTCACAGAATCGGTCGTAAATCACAGCAGCACTCTCTTAGCGATAAAAGGGACAACAGCCATGATGCATGCGGATTTGATTGACCAGGACGATCTGGCAGGCCACCTGCGCGCGCGGGGGTTTGAGATTCCGGCCGGGGCTACTGCCGAGCAGGCCTGCGAAGCGGTGGTGCGCGGGCTGACCGAGCCCAATGCACGGGCGCTGAAGGGGATGGTGGAGCAGATGTATACCGGCAGTGCGACGATCCTGCCGGCGGTGCGCCAGGCCATCGACAAACAGCTGTTGCCGGCGTTGGCGCAGTTCAACAAGCGCGCCTGATTCGTTTTCCTGTACTGGCCTCTTCGCGGGTAAACCCGCTCCCACAGGTACTGCACTGCTTTTGAATTCAGTGCAGTACCTGTGGGAGCGGGTTTACCCGCGAAGAGGCCAGTGCTGTTTCAGAGCCTTACACTGGCAAAGGTCGACTCGTTGCGCGCCTGGCTCAGGGCCGCCATCGGCCCGCTGTGCGGCGACAGGGTCATGGCCTGCGGGATCGGCATCATCGCCACCTGCTGCGCAGTGTTGGAACCCACGCGCTCGTCACGCGGCGGAATGCCGAAGTACTCGCGGTAGCACTTGGAGAAGTGCGGGGTCGACACGAAGCCGCACACCGACGCCACTTCGATGATCGACATCGGCGTCTGCTTCAGCAGCTGCCGGGCGCGGATCAGGCGCAGCTTCAGGTAGTAACGCGACGGCGAACAGTGCAGGTACTTCTGGAACAGGCGCTCGAGCTGCCGGCGCGATACCGATACGTATACCGCCAGTTCGTCCAGGTCGATCGGCTCTTCGAGGTTGGCCTCCATCAGCGCAACGATTTCCTGCAGCTTCGGCTGGTTGGTGCCAAGCATGTGCTTGAGTGGCACGCGCTGGTGGTCCTGCTCGTTGCGGATGCGCTCGTAGACGAACATTTCGGAGATCGCCGCCGACAGTTCACGGCCGTGGTCGCGGCTGATCAGGTGCAGCATCATGTCCAGCGGCGCAGTGCCGCCAGAGCTGGTGAAGCGGTTACGGTCGAGAGTGAACAGGCGGGTACTCATGTTGACCCGCGGGTAGGCCTCCTGCATGGCCGCCAGGCATTCCCAGTGCACGCTGCAATCGAAACCATCCAGCAGCCCGGCACAGGCCAAGGCCCAACTGCCGGTGCATACCGCGCCCAGACGGCGCGACTGGCGGGCCTGGGTTTGCAACCAGGTGACATGCTCGCGGGTAACGCTGCGCTGGATGCCCACGCCGCCACAGACAATCACGGTATCAATGGGGGGCGCACTGTGCATGGCGGCGTCAGGGGTTATCTGCAAGCCATCGCTGGCCCACACCTGCCCACCATCGGCGGTGAGGGTGTGCCAGCGGTACAGCTCACGGCCGGACAGCTGGTTGGCCATGCGCAGCGGCTCGACGGCCGACGCCAGGGAAATCAGGGTGAAATTGTCCAATAGGAGAAACCCGATGGACTGGGGGGCTGTGCGGTTCTGGGTTGGGTTCCCGGAGGTGTACGACGTCATCGCGATTTCTCCTCACACAAATGCAGGGTGTGCCTCAGGCGGGCACTGATTTCTTGTTATGTATGGCCCCGATTTCATGTGCAGGGGCTTTGGTGCCAATCTCAACGCAAACGCCGTGCCTGAAATTGAACGGCTATCCAAAAAAAACTGAAAACGACGCCTTTGTTAGGCAAATCAGGTGCTTTGACCGCGTTGGCCAATCTTCGCAAAACAGGCGTGCTAGGCGTTGTGCGTGTAACGGCTGAGCAATTTGGTGACACGCGCAGTTTAGGATGCCCAGAAACGACACTCTTGAGTGTCACCGACAATGCCCACACTGATAACGACACCCGACGATCGGTATGCGTCGTTTGCACCATAAAGAGACATTTGTAGCTGTGCTGCACCTGTTTCAATCTCAAGGCCCCCTTCGCGGGCACGCCCGCTCCCACAGGGATTGCACAGTTCCTGTGGGAGCGGGCGTGCCCGCGAAGGGGGCCTTGAGGCCAGATCAAACTATCAGCATTCGATAGCGCTGACCGCCAGGCCACCGCGCGAGGTCTCTTTGTACTTGTCGTGCATGTCGGCCCCGGTATCGCGCATGGTGCGGATTACCTGGTCGAGGGAAATGAAATGCTCGCCGTCACCACGCAGGGCCATCTGCACTGCGTTGATGGCCTTTACCGCAGCAATCGCGTTGCGCTCGATGCACGGCACCTGCACCAACCCGCCGACCGGGTCGCAGGTCAGGCCCAGGTTGTGTTCCAGGGCAATTTCAGCGGCGTTCTCCACCTGCGGCGGCGTAGCGCCCAGCACTTCGGCAAGGCCCGCTGCGGCCATGGCACAGGCCGAGCCGACTTCACCCTGGCAGCCAACCTCGGCACCGGAAATCGACGCGTTCTTCTTGCACAGGATGCCCACTGCCGCAGCGGCGAGGAAGAAGTCGACCACGCTGGACTCGTTCACCGCATCACTGAAGCGCATGTAGTAATGCAGCACCGCCGGAATGATGCCGGCAGCGCCATTGGTCGGCGCAGTGACCATGCGCCCGCCGGCGGCGTTCTCTTCGTTGACCGCCAGGGCGAACAGGTTGACCCACTCCATGGCGCTCATGGTCGAGCCGATCACGTTGGGCTTGCCGATTTCCTGCAGGCTGCGGTGCAGCTTGGCGGCACGGCGGCGTACGTTCAGGCCGCCGGGCAACGTGCCTTCGTACTTCAAGCCATTGTTGACGCACTCCTGCATGGCCTCCCAGAGTTTGTACAGGCCGGCACGGATCTCCTCCTCGCTGCGCCAGACCTTCTCGTTGGCCATCATCAATTGCGACACGCTGAGGTCGTTTTGCTTGCACAGGCGCAGCAGTTCGGCAGCGCTGTTGAAGTCGTACGGCAGCACCGTCTGGTCGGCATCCAGCACGCCGCTGGCGGCCTGGGCGGCATCGACCACGAAACCGCCACCCACCGAGTAGTAGGTGTCGCGGTGCAACTCGCCCTGCTCGCCTTCGGCAATCAGGGTCATGGCGTTGGGGTGGTACGGCAGGTTCTCGTCCAGCAGCAGCATGTCGCGGGCCCAGACGAATTCGATGGGCAGGCGGTTGTCCAGCTGCAGGGTGTTGGTTTCACGCAGGTCGGCGATACGCGGCACGATCTGGGTCGGGTCAATGGCGTCAGGCCATTCGCCCATCAAGCCCATGATGGTGGCGTTGTCGGTGCCGTGACCGATACCGGTGGCCGACAGCGAGCCATACAGGCGCACTTCGATCCGCTTCACACGTTCCAGCTCGCCGCGTTCGCGCAGGCCCTGGACGAACAGGGCGCCAGCACGCATGGGGCCGACGGTGTGGGAGCTGGAGGGCCCGACACCGATCTTGAACAGGTCGAACACGCTGATGGCCATTATCGAATCACCTCTTGCTGGGCTTGTCTCTGCGCGCCATGCGCAGGGCGGGGCAGCTGCTAGGCTGAAACAGCGGGCCGCCTTGAATGCACGCATCATCGGGCTTTTACCGCCCCCCTCGCCGTCTGCAACCGACGTACTTTTGTCCAGCAGCGCCGCGCTGTTTTTACGTGTGGAGCTGCCCTCACCTCGCCGCTTTCCGGCGGCCTGGTGACGTAAAAATGCGGCTGAAGGGGTGGAAAAATCCATAAGCGACATCGCCCATACTGGATACGACCCGTTCCGTACTGGTTACGACCCCACCAGTAGGCGATTGCCCAGCGCTGGAGGATTATCGAAAGCGACTCGTAAAGCACGGCCACGCATCCTGCCCTCTGCAGGCCTGGTCGACCGGACCCTGAGAAAGCCCGGCGACCCAAGCGAACCCGAAGACAAAATCACAGGAGTCCATCCATGAAAGGTTCACCCTCGCTTTTGCTGGTTGCGTTGCTGTCCGCGCCTTTGCTGGCCCAGGCCGCCGAACCCGAGCAATGCCAGACGGTACGGTTCTCGGATGTCGGCTGGACCGACATCACGGTCACCACCGCGACCACCAGCGTTGTGCTCGAAGCACTGGGTTACAAGACCCACACCACCATGATCTCGGTACCGGTGACCTACAAGTCGCTGGCCACCGGCAAGGACCTGGACGTGTTTCTCGGCAACTGGATGCCGACCATGGAGAACGACATCAAGCAATACCGCGACGCCGGCACTGTAGAAACCGTGCGCGCCAACCTGGAAAACGCCAAATACACCCTGGCCGTGCCCCAGGCGCTGTATGACAAGGGCCTGAAGGATTTCAGCGACATTCCCAAGTTCAAGAAAGAACTCGACAGCAAGATCTACGGCATCGAACCCGGCAACGATGGCAACCGCACCATCCAGAGCATGATCGACAAGAACGCCTTCGGCCTGAAGGACGCCGGCTTCAAGATCGTCCAGTCCAGCGAGGCCGGCATGCTGTCGCAGGTCGACCGCGCGCAGAAACGCGGCGAGGCGCTGGTGTTCCTCGGCTGGGAACCGCACCCGATGAACACCCGCTTCAAGATGCAGTACCTGACCGGCGGGGACGAGTTCTTCGGCCCCGACTTCGGCAAGGCGACCGTATTGACCAACACCCGCAAGGGTTATGTGCAGGAATGCAGCAACGTTGGCCAGCTGTTGAAGAATCTGTCGTTCGAGCTCAAGGATGAAAGCACCATGATGGGCTATGTCCTGGACGACAAGATGAAACCCGAGGCGGCTGCCAAGAAGTGGCTCAAGGACAACCCTGGCAAACTGGAGGCCTGGCTGGCCGGCGTTACCACCGTGGATGGCAAACCCGGCCTTGAGGCGGCCAAGGCCAAGCTGACGCAATAACGAAATACGCAATAGCGCTACCTCGGGGCAGGCCCGTGCCTGCCCCGGGTGATTTCAATCTATGCAGGTGGAAGCTCGCTATCATGCTTATCGATCAGAAAATACCTCTGGGCCAGTACATCGCGTCGTTCGTCGAGTGGCTGACCCAGAACGGCGCGAGTTACTTCGACGCCATCGCGCAAGGCCTGGAGTTCATGATCCATGGCGTCACCAGCGCCCTGACTTTCTTCAATCCGTTCGTGCTCATCGCTCTGTTCGCCGCCTTGGCGCATTTCATCCAGCGCAAGTGGGCGCTGACCGCATTCGTTGCCCTGTCGTTTCTGCTGATCCTCAACCTGGGTTACTGGCAGGAGACCATGGAAACCCTGGCGCAGGTCACCTTCGCCACGGTGGTGTGCGTGGCCATCGGCGTGCCGCTGGGCATCGTCGCCGCGCACAAACCAATGTTCTATACCGCCATGCGCCCGGTACTCGACCTGATGCAGACGGTACCTACCTTCGTCTACCTGATCCCCACCCTGACCCTGTTCGGCCTGGGTGTGGTGCCGGGGCTGATCTCGACGGTGGTGTTCGCCATCGCCGCGCCGATCCGCCTCACCTACCTGGGCATCTGCGACGTCCCGCAAGAGCTGATGGACGCCGGCAAGGCCTTTGGCTGCTCGCGGCGCCAGCTGCTCACCCGGATTGAACTGCCGCACGCGATGCCAAGCATCGCAGCCGGCGTTACCCAGTGCATCATGCTGTCGCTGTCGATGGTGGTGATTGCCGCCCTGGTCGGTGCTGACGGCTTGGGCAAACCTGTGGTCAACGCACTGAACACCGCCGATATTTCCCTGGGCTTCGAAGCGGGCCTGGCGATCGTGCTGCTGGCGATCATGCTCGACCGTATCTGCAAGCAACCGGACCTGCCGGTAAGGGGTGAAGCATGAGCATCATTCGTTTCGAAGACGTCGACGTCATCTTCTCCAACAAGCCGCGCGAAGCGCTGGCCCTGCTCGACCAGGGCCAGACCCGCGAGCAGATCCTCAAGCAGACCGGCCTGGTGGTAGGTGTCGAGAAGGCCAACCTGGATATCCAGAAGGGCGAGATCTGCGTGCTGATGGGCCTGTCCGGTTCGGGCAAGTCGAGTTTGCTGCGCTGCATCAACGGCCTCAACACCGTCAGCCGCGGCAAGCTGTTCGTCGAGCACGAAGGCAAGCACATCGACATTGCCCACTGCACCCCGGCCGAGCTGAAGATGATGCGCACCAAGCGCATTGCCATGGTGTTCCAGAAGTTCGCCCTGATGCCCTGGCTGACGGTGCGTGAGAACATCAGCTTTGGCCTGGAAATGCAGGGCCGCCCAGAGAAGGAACGGCGCAAGCTGGTTGACGAGAAGCTTGAGCTGGTGGGCCTGACCCAGTGGCGCAACAAGAAGCCGGACGAACTGTCTGGCGGCATGCAGCAGCGCGTGGGCCTGGCCCGGGCGCTGGCGATGGATGCCGACATCCTGCTGATGGACGAACCGTTCTCGGCACTGGACCCGCTGATCCGCCAAGGCCTGCAAGACGAGTTGCTTGGCCTGCAGGCCAAGCTGAGCAAGACCATCGTGTTCGTCAGCCACGACCTGGACGAGGCCCTGAAGCTGGGTAGCCGCATCGCGATCATGAAGGACGGGCGGATCATCCAGTACAGCAAGCCGGAAGAGATCGTGCTCAACCCGGCCGACGAGTATGTGCGCACCTTCGTCGCCCATACCAACCCGCTGAACGTGCTGTGCGGGCGCAGCCTGATGCGCAGCCTGGACAACTGCAAGCGGGTGAATGGCTCGGTGTGCATCGATCCCGGCATCGACTCGTGGCTGGACCTTGGCGAAGGTGGCTCGATCAAGCGCGCACGCCAAGGGCAGAACGGGCTTGACCTGCAGAACTGGGCACCAGGGCAGGATGTGGAGCTGCTGGGCCGCCGCCCAACGTTGGTAAATGCAGATATCGGCATGCGCGACGCGCTGCAGATTCGTTACCAGACCGGCAACAAGCTGGTGTTGCAGGACAACGACAAGGTGGTGGGGATTCTTGGGGATACCGAGCTTTATCACGCGCTGCTCGGCAAGAACCACGGTTGACGGAATTGGGGCCGCTTTGCGGCCCTTTCGCAGCACAAGGCTGCTCCTACAAAGGACCGCGTAACCTTGTAGGAGCAGCCTTGTGCTGCGAATGGAGGGCAAAGCCCTCCCGGCATTCTGTCAGCGAACGACGATCCCGCGCGAAGCCATATAGGCCTTGGCCTCTGGCACCGTGTACTCGCCAAAATGGAAGATACTGGCCGCCAGCACCGCACTGGCGTGCCCTTCCAGAATGCCGTCAGCCAGGTGCTGCAGGTTCCCCACACCACCCGAGGCAATCACCGGAATACCCAGCGCATCACTGATCGCACGGGTAACACCCAGGTCGAAGCCGTTCTTCATGCCGTCCTGGTCCATGCTGGTCAGCAGGATCTCGCCAGCCCCCAGGCCTTCCATCTTCTTCGCCCATTCAACGGCATCCAGCCCGGTCGGCTTGCGCCCACCGTGGGTGAAAATCTCCCAGCGCGGCTGCTCACCCGGCCCGGACACCTTCTTGGCGTCGATGGCGACAACGATACACTGCGAACCGAAACGGTCCGCTGCCTCGCCGACAAACTCCGGGTTGAACACCGCAGCCGTGTTGATCGAAACCTTGTCGGCACCAGCATTGAGCAGGTTGCGGATGTCCTGCACGGTGCGCACGCCACCGCCCACGGTCAGCGGGATGAACACCTGGCTGGCCATGCGCTCGACGGTATGCAGGGTAGTGTCGCGGCCATCGACGCTGGCGGTGATGTCGAGGAAGGTGATTTCGTCGGCACCTTGCTCGTCGTAGCGACGGGCGATTTCCACCGGGTCGCCGGCATCACGGATATTCTCGAACTTGACGCCCTTGACCACCCGGCCGTTGTCCACGTCCAGGCAAGGGATGATGCGCTTGGCCAGTGCCATGGTTCAGTCCTCAGCCTTGGTAGTTGTCGCAGAAGGCCTGGGCCTCGGCGACATCGAGGGTGCCTTCGTAGATGGCACGGCCGGTGATGGCGCCGATGATGCCCGGGGCCTTGGCGTCCAGCAGGGCCTTGATGTCGCCCAGGTTATGGATGCCGCCCGAGGCGATCACCGGGATCGAGGTGGTTTCTGCCAGCGCCTTGGTGAACGGCACGTTGCAGCCCTGCATCATGCCGTCCTTGGCGATGTCGGTGTAGACGATCGCCGAGACGCCATCGGCCTCGAAACGCTTGGCCAGGTCGATAACCTGCACCGAGCTCACTTCAGCCCAGCCATCAGTGGCGACGAAGCCGTCTTTTGCGTCCAGGCCAACGATGACCTTGCCCGGGAAGGCCTTGCACGCTTCGGCAACGAACTCCGGCTGCTTGACCGCCTTGGTGCCAATGATCACGTAGCTGACGCCAGCCTTGACGTAGTGCTCGATGGTTTCCAGCGAGCGGATGCCACCGCCGATCTGGATCGGCAGGGTCGGGTAACGCTTGGCAATGGCGGTGACCACTTCACCGTTGACCGGCTGGCCTTCGAAGGCGCCGTTGAGGTCGACCAGGTGCAGGCGGCGGCAGCCACCCTCGACCCACTTGGCGGCCATGCTCACCGGGTCGTCGGAAAATACCGTGGAGTCTTCCATGCGGCCCTGGCGCAGGCGCACGCAGGCACCGTCCTTCAGATCGATAGCGGGGATAATCAGCATGCTTGTTCCTCAGAAAGTCACGAGCTGCAAGCTTGCTTGAGGCTTGCAGCTCGAAGCTTGAAGCTATGGGTTACCAGCGCCCGTCCCAGGCGACGAAGTTCTGCAGCAGCTGCAGGCCATGGGTATGGCTCTTCTCCGGGTGGAACTGCACAGCAAAGCGCGAACCATCGGCCAGCGCGGCAGCGAAATCGACACCGTAATGGCCGCGGCCGACCACCTGGGCCGGCTTGCCGGCATTGATGTAGTAGCTGTGCACGAAGTAGAACCGCGCTCGGTCGGGGATGTCGTGCCACAGTGGGTGGTCGTTGGTCTGGCCGACTTCGTTCCAGCCCATGTGCGGCACCTTCAGGTGCTCGCCGTCTTCCTGCAGGTCTTTGCCGAAGAAACGCACCTGGCCGGGGAACAGGCCGATGCAGTCGACACCGTCGTTTTCTTCGCTGTGGTCAAGCAGTGCCTGCATACCCACACAGATGCCGAGGAACGGGCGGTCCTGGCTGACTTCGCGCACCAGGCTGTCGAAGCCCAGGCGGCGGATTTCGGCCATGCAGTCGCGAATCGCGCCCACCCCCGGAAACACCACACGGTCGGCTTCGCGGATAACCGCAGCATCGCTGGTGACCAGCACCTTACCGGCACCTACATGCTCAAGCGCCTTGGCCACCGAGTGCAGGTTGCCCATGCCATAGTCGATTACGGCTACCGTCTGCATTTACAGGCACCCTTTGGTGGAAGGCATCTGCCCGGCCATGCGCTCGTCGAGGGTAATGGCCATGCGCAGGGCGCGGCCGAAAGCCTTGAACACGGTCTCGATCTGGTGATGGGTGTTGTGGCCACGCAGGTTGTCGATGTGCAGGGTCACCAGGGCGTGGTTGACGAAGCCCTGGAAGAACTCCTGGAACAGGTCGACATCGAAGCCACCGACGCTGGCGCGGGTGTACGGCACGTGCATCTGCAGGCCCGGGCGACCGGAGAAGTCGATGACCACGCGCGACAGCGCTTCGTCCAGCGGCACGTAGGCGTGGCCGTAGCGGAAGATGCCCTTCTTGTCACCGATGGCCTGGGCGAATGCCATGCCCAGGGTGATGCCGACGTCTTCGACGGTATGGTGATCGTCGATATGCGTGTCACCCTTGCACTCGATATCCAGATCGATCAGCCCATGGCGGGCGATCTGGTCCAGCATGTGTTCAAGGAAAGGCACACCGATATCGAATCGGGCCTTGCCACTGCCATCGAGGTTGATCGAGCACTTGACCTGGGTTTCCAGGGTATTGCGCTCGACGGAAGCCTTACGTTCGACCATCACCAGCTCCGCAAAATCATTAGGCGAAAAGGGCTTCATTATAGGCCTAGAACGCGCCGGCTTGAAACGCGGATGACATATGGCAAAGCAAGCAATTACGGGGGCCGAATGCCGCTACAGGTCTATACAACCGGGTGATCTGGGGCTGCTTTGCAGCCCATCGCGACACAAGGCCGCTCCCACAGAGGCATGCGGTCACCTGTGGGAGCGGCCTTGAGTCGCGAAAGGGGCGCAAAGCGCCCCCAATCAATGGAACAGCACAGCCGTCTTCTGCAGGGTAATCCAAACACCCCAGGCCAACGGCACGACCACCACCGCCCAGGCCAGCAACACCAGCGGCAGGCTACCCGGCGCCGCCTTCCACTCCAGCGACCGCGCCCCGTCGGCACCTTTGTCATGGCTCAACGCCCGCTCGGCAGCCAGTTCGGCATCGCTCATGAAATGCTTGTCGGCCACCGGTCGCACCAGCATGTTGCAGACAAAGCCCAGCACCAGCAGGCTGGCGAGGATGTACAGGGTCATGTCATAAGCAGCTGCACGCTCCACCCCCGCCGCCAACTGGTACTCGCGCAGGTAGGTGATCAGCACCGGCCCCAGCACCCCCGCCGCCGCCCAGGCGGTCAGCAGGCGGCCATGAATGGCGCCGACCATCTGCGTGCCGAACAGGTCGGCCAGGTAGGCCGGTACCGTGGCGAAACCACCACCGTACATCGACAGGATGATGCAGAACGCCGCCACGAACAGCGCCACGTTACCCAGGTGCCCCATGTTCGGCACCAGGCTGTACAAGCCCACGCCCAGGGCAAAGAAGGCGAAATAGGTATTCTTGCGGCCGATGTAGTCGGAGAACGACGCCCAGAAGAACCGCCCGCCGATGTTGAACAGGCTCAGCAGGCCGGTGAAGCCGGCGGCGATCGCGGCAATCTGCGCCAGCTGGGTGCTGTTCAGCTCGCTGAAACTCAGCTCGTTGCCCAGCAACTTGCCGGCGAACACTTCCTGCAGCAATGGCGAAGCCATGCCGAGGATGCCGATACCCGCCGACACGTTCAGGCACAGCACCAACCAGATCAAGGCGAACTGCGGGGTCTTCCAGGCCACGCTGACATGCACGTGGCGGTCAGTGACCATGGTGTTGCCAGCCTTTTTCACCGGGGCGCTCCAGCCTTCAGGCTTCCAGCCGGTCGGCGGCACGCGATACGCCAGGGCACCGGCGATCATGAACACGAAGTAGATCGCCGCCATGGCGACGAAGCTCTGCCACACACCCACTTCCTGCGCATTGCCGAAGTGGCCCATCAGCGCGGTGGCCAGCGGCGCACCGACCATGGCCCCGCCGCCGAAGCCCATGATCGCCATACCGGTGGCCATGCCGCGCTTGTCCGGGAACCACTTGATCAGGGTCGACACTGGCGAGATGTAGCCCAGGCCCAGGCCGATACCGCCGATTACGCCGGAACCCAGCCACATCAGCCACAGCTGGTGGGTTTTCACGCCAAGGGCCGAAATCAGCATGCCGCCGCACCAGCACAGCGCCGACACCAGGCCGGCCTTGCGCGGGCCGGCGTGTTCCAGCCAACCACCCAGCACGGCCGCCGAGCAACCGAGGAAGACGAAGAACAGGGTGTAGATCCAGCTCAGCATGGAGATCGGCCAATCGCATTCGGCGCTGAACATACGGGCCATGAAGCCCATGTCCGCCGCGCAGGCGACCGGGGCGGTGATGCCGAGGGCTTGCGACAGTGGTAGCCAGAACACCGAGAAGCCATAGGCCATGCCGATGCACAGGTGAATGGCCAGGGCGGCGGGCGGGACCAGCCAGCGGTTGAAGCCCGGGCGGGCGATGATGCGCTCCTTCGACAGGAAGCCTGGCGCACTGGCCAGGGTCCCCGCCGCGACGGTACTACTCATAGGATTAGGTCCTTCTTATAGGGAGGGTGCAGGCAAAGCGGCGCAAGGGTAGCAGCACCAAGTAGCATGAAAGCAATCTGATATCGTTAATTTTTGCTCGGCTGAAACGGTCCTCTTTCTGAAGTCCACAGCTGATCGCGTACAGCAAAAATACTGTCGAAAGCCGTACCATCTGCTGTACGCGTAGGAAACACCCTGTATCTCTAGACGAATACGCAGGGGCAACGGCTGCGGCGCTATACTCTGGCGCTTGAATTTCAATAACGGACTACAAGGACTCGCCCATGAAAGCGTTCGGCAAAATCCTGGGACTTGGGCTTCTCGGGTTGCTGCTGATCATCGTGGCGCTGGGCTTCGCCCTGACCCACCTCTTCGATCCCAACGACTACAAAGACGAGATTCGCCAGCTGGCACGTGACAAGGCTCACGTCGAGCTGACCCTCAACGGTGACATTGGCTGGAGCCTGTTCCCGTGGCTGGGCCTGGAGTTGCACGAGGCGAGCATCGCCACCTTGAACAAACCCAAGGAGCCATTCGCCGACCTGCAAATGCTCGGCCTGTCGGTACGGGTGCTGCCACTGCTGCGCCGTGAAGTGCAGATGAGTGACGTGCGCGTCGAGGGCCTGAACCTGACCCTGGCCCGTGACGAACACGGCCATGGCAACTGGGAAGACATTGGCAAGCCGCTGCCCGCGCAAAACGGCGCCAGCGCCGATGCGCAGGCCAGTGCTCCAGCCCAGGCACCGACCGAACAGGCGTCGGCGCCGGCCGCCAGCAACGAACGCGCCGTCAAGCTGGACATCGACAGCCTGACCGTGAACAACGCCCGCGTGCAGTACACCGATGCCAAGACCGGCCAGAGCTACAGCGCCGAAAGCATCCAGCTGAGCACCGGCCCGGTCCACGAAGGGGCGAACATTCCGCTCAAGGCCAGCGCCTTCCTCAGTGCCAGCCAGCCGAACATCAAGGCCCGCACCGAACTGGCCGGCGAGCTGCGCTTCGACCGCAAGCTCAAGCGCTACAACTTCGAAGACATGCGCCTGTCGGGCGAAACCTCGGGTGAACCCACCGGCGGCAAGGCCGTGACCTTCGCCGCCCAGGGCCAGTTGCTGGTCGACCTGGCCGCCAATGTCGCCTCGTGGAGCGGCCTGAAAGTCTCGGCCAACCAGCTGCGCGCCCTGGGCGAACTGAACCTGCGTGACCTGGACAAGGCGCCACAGCTGAGCGGTGGCCTGTCCATCGCCCAGTTCGACCTGCGCACCTTCCTCGACAGCATCGGCCGCCCGCTGCCGGCCACCAACGACCCGGCGGCCTTCGCCAAGCTGGAGCTGGTCACCCGCCTGCAGGGCACGCCGAACAGCCTGGCCCTGGAAGACCTGGCGGTGAAGCTGGACGACAGCACCTTCAGTGGCCGCGTGGCCGTCGAAGACTTCGCCAGACAGGCCCTGCGCCTGCAGCTCAAAGGCGACACCTTCGACGCCGACCGCTACCTGCCGGCCAAGAGCGAAGAGGCCAAGGGCGCCACCGCCGCACGCCAGGCCGAAGTCAAGCAACAAGAGGCCAGCGCAGTCGCCGGTGCCGGCACCACGCCGCTGCCCAACGCCCCGACCCAGGTGGCCTGGAGCGACGACAAGCTGCTGCCGGTCGACCGCCTGCGCGCCCTCGACCTGCAGGCCGACCTGGCCTTCGGCTCGCTGACCCTGGACAAACTGCCGATCGAAGACGCCCAGCTCAAGGCCATCGGCCAGGGCGGCCTGCTGACCCTGCAAACCCTGCGCGGTGAGCTGTACAACGGCACCTTCGAGGCCAAGGGCACTGTCGATGTGCGCCCTGCCGTGCCGCAACTGGGTGTCAACACCAGCATCCAGCGGGTGCCGGTGGAACACTTCATAAAGACCGAGGGCAAGGAACAGACACCACCGGTCAAAGGCCTGCTGACCCTGACCAGCGACCTGACGGCCACCGGCAATAGCCAGAAGGCCCTGGTCGACACCCTCAACGGCAACGCCAACTTCGTCATCAACGACGGCGTGCTGGTCAATGCCAACCTGGAACAGCAACTGTGCCAGGCCATCGCCACGCTGAACCGCAAATCGCTCAACGGCGAGCCACGCGGCAAGGACACACCGTTCCAGGAACTGCGTGGCAGCCTGGTGGTGCGCAATGGCGTCGCCAACAACCCGGACCTCAAGGCGCGCATTCCGGGCCTGACCGTCAACGGCCATGGTGACCTCGACCTGCGCGTGCTGGGCATGGACTACAACGTTGGCGTGGTCGTCGAAGGCGACCAGCGCGCCATGCCGGACCCGGCCTGCCAGGTCAACGAACGCTATGTGGGTGTCGAAATACCGCTGCGCTGCCGCGGCCCGCTGGAGCTGGGCGCCAAGGCTTGCCGCCTGGACCAGAACGGCCTGGGCAAAGTAGCCGCCAAGCTGGCTGGCAACCGCCTGCAAGACAAGATCGATGAAAAACTCGGAGACAAAGTGAGCCCGGAAGTGAAAGACGCGCTCAAGGGGCTGTTCAAGCGATGAGCCCCGAGCAGTTCTCCAGCGCCGTGCTGGATTGGTATGACGAACACGGCCGGCACGACCTGCCCTGGCAACAGGGCATCACCCCGTACCGGGTGTGGGTGTCGGAAATCATGTTGCAGCAGACCCAGGTCAGCACCGTGCTCAACTACTTCGACCGTTTCATGCAGGCCCTGCCGACCGTGCAGGCCCTGGCCGAGGCGCCGGAGGACGAAGTGCTGCACCTGTGGACGGGCCTGGGCTACTACACCCGGGCGCGCAACCTGCAAAAGGCCGCGAAGATCGTGGTCGAACAGCATGGTGGTGAATTCCCGCGCAGTGTCGAGCAGCTCACCGAGCTGCCCGGCATCGGCCGCTCCACCGCCGGCGCCATCGCCAGCATCAGCATGGGCATCCGCGCACCGATCCTCGACGGCAACGTCAAGCGCGTGCTGGCCCGCTACACCGCCCAGGCCGGCTACCCCGGCGAGCCCAAGGTGGCCAACCAGCTGTGGGCCACGGCCGAACGCTTTACCCCGTTGCAGCGCGCCAACCACTACACCCAGGCGATGATGGACATGGGCGCCACGCTGTGCACCCGCAGCAAGCCCAGTTGCCTGATCTGCCCGCTGCAGCGCGGCTGCGAAGCGCACCTGCACGGTGAAGAAACCCGCTACCCCGAGCCCAAGCCGCGCAAGGCACTGCCGCAACGGCGCACACTGATGCCGCTGCTGGCCAACCAAGAAGGCGCCATCCTGCTTTACCGCCGCCCGTCCAGCGGCCTGTGGGGTGGTTTGTGGAGCCTGCCGGAGCTGGACGACATCGCCCAGCTCGACGACCTGGCCTACCAGCACGGCCTGCGCCTGGCTGACAGCCGCGCCATGGAAGGCCTGACCCATACCTTCAGCCACTTCCAACTGGCGATCGAACCCTGGCTGGTACGCGTCGACCCGGTCGGCCAGCACGTGGCCGAGGCCGACTGGCTCTGGTATAACCTCGCCACCCCGCCGCGCCTGGGCTTAGCCGCCCCGGTGAAAAAGCTGCTCAAACGCGCGGCCGACGAACTGATCGCAGGAGACGCCCGATGACCCGCACCGTGATGTGCCGCAAGTACAAAGAAGAACTGCCAGGCCTGGAGCGCCCGCCCTACCCCGGCGCCAAGGGCCAGGACATCTTCGAACACATCTCGCAGAAAGCCTGGGCCGACTGGCAGAAGCACCAGACCATGCTGATCAACGAAAAGCGCCTGAACATGATGAACGCCGAGGACCGCAAATTCCTCCAGGGCGAGATGGACAAGTTTTTCGCTGGCGAAGAATACGCCCAGGCGGAAGGCTACGTTCCACCCTCGGAATGACCCCACGGAACGTAAGCGACGGAATTAATTTAAAATTTTTTCAAAAAGTCGTTGACGAGCGGTCTGAAAGTCTATTTAATTCACCTCGTCGCCCAGATAGCTCAGTCGGTAGAGCAGAGGATTGAAAATCCTCGTGTCGGCGGTTCGACTCCGTCTCTGGGCACCACCTTCAAGCTTCTGGTGGTTGCAAAGTTACCCGAAGCGACAACAAGAAACCCGCCTAGTGCGGGTTTTTTGTTGTCTGTGGTTTTCTACCCGTTCCACCTCTCCGGCCAGCGCCCCCCCCCCTACTGCAACATACCGTCATGACAAGGCACTGGACTCCGTTACTACTCAAGCCGAGACTCCTCTCCCAAGCGGCCCGCTTGAAAGGAGAGGCAAATGGTTTTTACGGCAGAAGAGCAACAGCTATGGGACAGCGCGATAGCGTTTGCCAAAGGCAATAAGAAAGCGATCGCCAGAAAACTCACCTGCACTGATCGGTACCCGGCCGAGCAAGAGCCAGTGTCGGTTTTCATGTCTGGTTCACCCGGCGCAGGCAAGACGGAGGCTTCCATTGAGCTTCTGAACCTGTTCTCCGATCAGCCAATCCTTCGGATTGATCCTGACGAGCTGCGCAGTGAGTTTGCCGACTACCAAGGCGGAAACGCCTACCTCTTCCAAGGCGCGGTCTCCATCGTGGTAGAAAAAATCCTGGATTTCGCCCTCAAACAGCACCAGTCGTTCCTGCTTGATGGGACGCTGGCCAACCTGGATGTAGCACGGCGCAACATTGATCGCTCGCTACAGAAGGGGCGCTACGTTCAGATTCTCTACGTCTACCAGAATCCGCAGCTGGCATGGGAGTTCGTGAAGGCCCGGGAGCAAGCTGAAGGACGACGGATTCTGGTCGACCATTTCGTCGAACAGTATTTCGCCGCTCGTGACGTGGTGAATACCCTTAAGCTAGAGTATGGCAAAGAGGTCCACGTTGACCTACTGTTGAAGCACATTGATAACTCGAACCGCCTTTACAAGGCAGGCGTTGACAAAATCGACTACCACATTCCCGAGCGTTTCACCCGCGAACAACTGAAGGCGACGCTTGAGAACCCCCAGGAGTGAAGCATGAGCCTCTTCAAGTCCACACCCGAGAAGGTAAAAAGCCCCTTCGCGGAGTTCATTCGCAATGCCAAGTCCGACGAGAAGAAACGCGTGTATAACACTGTGCTCGTTGAAGCCACAAAACGCCAGAAAGCAGTCATGCTCGAGGCTGCTGCCAAATCTGCGTAAGGCCTGTGCTCAATGGCTGCTGGGCTGCATCAACCCTGCGGCCACCTCAAGGGCCTATAAAGGGCCCGTTGAAGCACACCATCTTCCGCCAGCTGTCATACCCCTTATTTTCACTCCCTCCTCATCTGCCTCCAGATCAATGAACCGCAGGCAGAAATGGCTCATTCAGGCAACCTAAGTTGACCAACATCAAAACGCTATCAATCGCTCATCCTTAAGATGCCAGGTGGACATTCGACCTGACCTCGCAAGGACCTCCATGAGCGAAGAATCCCCCCTCCTGCTCCCCGCCCCCAGCGAGCCCGCCATTACCACAGCCCGCACGCGCCGCCCCCGCCAGCGCAAGCCGGAGCCGACCATCACCAGCATCAGCCAGCAACCTGCGGCACTGCAAGTCGCCACCGCCCCCAAGGGCAGCAACGAAGACAGCACCTCGGCCCGCCTGCCGGCCAGCTACCCCTACCGCACCCGCATGCGTCGCCAGGACTACGAAAAGGCCAAGCACGCGCTGCAGATCGAGTTGCTGAAGGTACAGAGCTGGGTGAAGGAAACCGGCCAGCGGGTGGTGATCCTGTTCGAAGGGCGCGATGCCGCAGGCAAGGGCGGCACCATCAAACGTTTCATGGAACACCTCAACCCTCGCGGTGCTCGCATCGTTGCCCTGGAAAAACCTTCCGAGCAGGAAAAAGGCCAGTGGTACTTCCAGCGCTACATCCAGCACCTGCCCACGGCGGGTGAAATGGTGTTCTTCGACCGCTCCTGGTACAACCGCGCCGGGGTCGAGAAGGTGATGGATTTCTGCACGCCGCTGCAGTACCTGGAATTCATGCGCCAGGCCCCGGACCTGGAGCGGATGCTGTGCAACAGCGGCATCCTGCTGTTCAAGTACTGGTTCTCGGTGAACCGCGAAGAGCAGCTGCGCCGCTTCATCTCGCGCCGCGACGACCCGCTCAAGCACTGGAAGCTGTCGCCAATCGACATCAAGTCGCTGGACAAGTGGGACGACTACACCGCTGCCAAGGAGGCGATGTTCTTCCATACCGACACGGCCGATGCGCCATGGACGGTGATCAAGTCCGATGACAAGAAGCGTGCGCGGATCAATTGCATCCGGCATTTCCTGCACGCGCTGGACTACCCGGACAAGGACCCTCAGGTGGCACATGCACCCGACCCTCTGCTGGTAGGCCGGGCTTCACGCGGGTTCGAAGAAGACGAGGCACCCCAGCCAGCAGCCTGAAAACTCGACCCGCCTTCGACAGACACCGCAGCCCGAAGACGGGCTGCGGGCGAATCTTATTCGTCCTGCATGGAACGAAGATGCTCGAAGGCATCCTCGGTCATTTCGCCCAGATAGGAAACTCCGTGCAGGTTAAGTTCGAACTCACTGTCCTCTTTGCCTTTTTGAACAATCGCCTCAAGGTCAGCCTTGGTGATTGACTGCAGGTTGCATTTGGCGAACCCCGTCGAATAGAAAAGCTCACCCTCCCCGTCATAGCCGTACAGGGTCACAAGATAGTAGTGCTTCATCGCTCTCTCCTTCAGCGCAACTGTGCGCATTTGCAAACGCCGATTTGGCGCAATGTCGAGCTGCCACCCGAACATGGGTGACAGCGGGAGAGACGTTACGCAGGCCGGGTAGCAGGCATAATCAGGAGGCATGTCCATGACAGAACGCCCCAGCCTGCGTTGCCTCGGCACACGACTTGGGTTTCTCGGGCAATTGCGCTTCAATACGCGCACTTTCAGACACACCCAAGGATTGCCCCATGGCCACCCCTACCAAGCAACAGAAACGCGCCAAGCGCGCCGCCAGCAAGGCCAAGCAGAACCGCATGGTACGCAGCGGCCAGGCAGTCAAGGCCAGTGCCGGCGACAGCGCCAGCATCGAGCAGGTGTACAACAAGGCCATGGAGTCGGGCAGCTACGACCCGCTGTTCAAGAAAATGAAGGAAGCCCAGGAAGGCGGCCTGGTGCCGATGATCTCGGTGTTCCTGGTGGACCCGCTGCTGGCCCTGGTGCTCAAAGGGCACAAGGAAGAACACGCCACCGACTACATCGTGCTGGTGTTCAACGCCTACCGCAAATGGCTGGATGGGGCCGACGAAGAAGCCACCATGGCCTGGCTGGAAAGCGATGAGTTCCAGGCAGCCTACGTGGCGGCTTCCGAGCTGGTTGCCAAGCAGCAACAGCAGCAGAAGCAGTTTGGCTGACAGGGCCATGTGACCTGCCCCGCCCATTCGCGGGTAAACCCGCTGCCACAGGGATATCACCGCAATTGAGATATGTGGTGTACCTGTAGGAGCGGGTTTACCCGCGAAGAGGCCGGTACAGGCAATAAAAAGGCCGCGCCCTTCACAGGACGCGGCCTTTTCATTTCAGCCAGCGCGGATCAGTTATCCAGCGCCACCCGCCCGGCAGCTTCACGCTTGCGGTGCACCAGCAAGCCAGCCGCCACCACACCAATGCTCAGCAGTGCGGTCGCGATGATTTCGGCGCGGTGGTCCTCACGCAGCGCCATCACCACCAGAATGGCAATGATGAAGGCAATGGTCGCCCAGGTCAGGCCCGGGAACAGCCACATCTTGAAGGTGATCTTCTCGCCGCGGGCTTCACGCTGGGCGCGCATGCGCAGCTGCGATACGGCAATCACCAGGTACACCAGCAGCGCAATGGCACCAGAGCTGGCCAGCAGGAACTCGAATACCTGGGCCGGGGCCACGAAGTTGGCGAACACGCAGAGGAACGCCGCTGCGGTGGACAGCAGTACCGCCACGTGCGGGGTCGCCGACTTGGTGGTGCGCTGGGCAATGGCCGGGGCGTCACCACGCTTGCTCAGCGAGAACAGCATGCGCGACGAGGTGTACAGCGCCGAGTTCAGGCAGCTGGTCACGGCGATCAGCACGACGATGTCGACGATCAGCTTGGCATTCGGCACGCCAATGCGGCTCAGTACGGTCTGGTAGGAACCGGTCTCGGCCAGGGCCGGGTCGTTCCACGGTACCAGGGCCACGACCAGGAAGATCGACACCAGGTAGAACAGGCAGATACGCCAGATCACCGAGTTGGTGGCGCGGCTGATCTGCTTGCCCGGGTCCTTCGACTCGGCGGCGGCGATGGTAACGATTTCGGTACCCATGAACGAGAACATGGTGGTCAGCATGGCTGCCAGCACCGCGCCCAGGCCGTTAGGCATGAAGCCCTGGGTGTCGAACAGGTGGCTGGCACCGCTTACCTGGCTGCTCGGCACAAAGCCGAACAAGGCAGCACAACCCACAGCGATGAAACCGATGATTGCCAGCACCTTGAGCAGGGCGAACCAGAACTCGAACTCGCCGTAGTTCTTCACGCTGCACAGGTTGGTCAGGGTCAGCGCCAGGGTGATGACCAGGGAGAACGCCCACAGGTCAACCGCAGGGAACCAGGCATGCAGAATGGCCGCGGCGGCGTTGGCCTCCAGCGGAATGACCAGCACCCAGAACCACCAGTACAGCCAGCCAATGGTGAAACCGGCCCAGCGCCCGATGGCGCGGTCGGCATATGTAGAAAACGACCCGGTGTCAGGCGAGGCGACCGCCATTTCACCCAACATGCGCATGACCAGCACGACCAGCGTACCGGCGGCAGCATAGGCTAGCAGCACGGCAGGGCCGGCAGCAGCGATGGCGTGGCCGGAGCCAACGAACAGACCGGCACCGATGACGCCAGCGATGGACAGCATGGTCACATGCCGTTGTTTGAGCCCCTGAGCGAGGTCATTGGAATTGTTACCGCTCATTAAAACTACCTTTGTAAGGAGTGGACCACGCCGACTGCGGTTACGGAGCGCGCCTGGGGTTGACCTGGGCGTCGCTGCAATCGGCGGTTTCCTACAGGCAATAAGCG
Organism: Pseudomonas sp. p21; assembly: GCF_001642705.1. Taxonomy (NCBI): domain Bacteria; kingdom Pseudomonadati; phylum Pseudomonadota; class Gammaproteobacteria; order Pseudomonadales; family Pseudomonadaceae; genus Pseudomonas; species Pseudomonas sp. p21. The sequence continues at coordinate 153,759 of NZ_LWBV01000008.1, read as the reverse complement.
CGCCATGTGCTGAATACATTCGTCAGAAAAGTCGGCGGGCCTTTTAGTACGCGGTTTGGAGGGCTTTCGGCCAGTGGCTGACCGAAAGGCCGCCAAATCATCGGATTACTGAAATACCCACTTACAAATGCACCAAAGGTGCTCCCAGGTAACACCTGTGCACCACTGCAATGCCAAAAAGTGCAACCTACAGGTACAACCTCAAGACCTGACCGCCCCCGTTCGCGGGCACGCCCGCTCTCACAGGTCAGGTGCAACCATTTGGGCTTTTTAAAGAACCCGTGGGAGCGGGCGTGCCCGCGAAAGGTCTAAAACCGCTTCCATGAGCGGGCCAAAGCTGGCACCATCGCGCCTTTTTTCATCAAGGCTCTGGTGCTGGGCGACACCTTCGCGGACATCCGCGCGACGTTGCGCTGCAACGATGCGACAAACTGCCCCACCAGCGCCCCGAGTGCCCAGCGACCCTGTTGGCCGTGATAATGCCGCTATGCTAGCTTGGCGCACGCCAGGAAGGCCGCCAACAGCTGGGAACGCACCCGTACACATGAGGACCGCACATGGCTCAGGCCACGCCCGCGCTGGAAATCCGCAATCTGCACAAACGCTACGGCGAGCAGGAAATTCTCAAGGGCATTTCGCTGACCGCGCGCGACGGTGACGTGATCTCCATACTGGGGTCGTCCGGCTCCGGCAAGTCCACCCTGCTGCGCTGCATCAACCTGCTCGAGAACCCGCACCAGGGCGAAATCCTGGTCGCCGGTGAAGCCCTCAAGCTCAAGGCCGCCAAGAATGGCGACCTGGTCGCCGCCGACAACCGCCAGATCAACCGCCTGCGCAGCGAGATCGGCTTCGTCTTCCAGAACTTCAACCTGTGGCCGCACATGTCGATCCTCGACAACATCATCGAGGCGCCACGCCGCGTGCTCGGCCAGAGCAAGGCCGAGGCCATCGAAGCCGCCGAAGCCCTGCTGAACAAGGTCGGCATCTACGACAAGCGCCACAGCTACCCCGCCCAGCTTTCCGGTGGCCAGCAACAGCGCGCCGCCATTGCCCGTACCCTGGCCATGAAGCCCAAGGTCATCCTGTTCGACGAGCCAACTTCGGCGCTCGACCCGGAAATGGTCCAGGAAGTGCTAAACGTTATCCGCGCATTGGCCGAAGAAGGCCGTACCATGCTGCTGGTGACGCACGAGATGAGCTTTGCCCGCCATGTGTCCAGTGAAGTCGTCTTCCTGCACCAAGGCCTGGTCGAAGAGCAGGGATCGCCGCAGCAGGTCTTCGAAAACCCGACCTCGGCGCGTTGCAAGCAATTCATGTCCAGCCACCGCTAACGGAGCAATACATGCACACTTACAAGAAGTTCCTCCTGGCAACTGCTGCCACGCTGGTAATGTCGGCCAACGCCCTGGCCGCAGAAAAACTGCGCATGGGTATCGAAGCCGCCTACCCACCGTTCAACAACAAGGATGCCAGCGGTAACGTGGTCGGCTTCGACAAAGACATCGGCGACGCCCTGTGCGCCAAGATGAAAGTCGAGTGCTCGGTCGTCACCTCCGACTGGGACGGCATCATCCCGGCCCTGAACGCCAAGAAGTTCGACTTCCTGGTGTCGTCGCTGTCGATCACCGACGAGCGCAAGCAGGCGGTGGACTTCACCGAGCCGTACTACTCCAACAAGCTGCAGTTCATCGCGCCGAAAAACGCCGACTTCAAGACCGACAAGGCCTCGCTCAAGGGCAAGGTGATCGGCACCCAGCGCGCCACCCTGGCTGGCACCTGGCTGGAAGACAACTACGGTGACGACGTAGAGATCAAGCTGTACGACACCCAGGAAAACGCCTACCTCGACCTGGTTTCCGGCCGCATCGACGGCATCCTGGCCGACAAGTACGTGCAGTACGAGTGGCTGAAGAGCAAAGACGGCTCGAACTTCGAGTTCAAGGGCGAGCCGGTGATGGACAGCGACAAGATCGGCATTGCCGTGCGCAAGGGTGACACCAAGCTGCGCGACGACCTGAACAAGGCCCTGGCAGAAATCAAGGCCGACGGCACGTACAAGAAGATCAACGACAAGTACTTCCCGTTCAGCATCGAATGATCCGCCCCGACCGGCGCGCCCTTGCGGCGCGCCAGTCCCTAGAATGACCTGCCCATGAATATCGACCTGCACGGATTCGGTCCGGCCATGATGGCCGGCACCCTGATGACCGTAAAACTGGCGCTTTGCGCCTTGCTGCTGGGCCTGGTGCTGGGCCTGCTCGGCGCCCTGGCCAAGACTTCCTCGATCAAGCCGCTGCAATGGCTTGGCGGCTTCTACTCGACCCTGGTTCGCGGCGTGCCCGAACTGCTCTGGGTACTGCTTATCTATTTCGGCACCGTCGGGCTGATGAACGCCCTCGGCGAAGCCCTGAACCTGCCGGGCCTGGAGCTCAGCGCCTTCGCTGCGGGCGTGATTGCCCTGGGCCTGTGCTTTGGCGCCTATGCCACCGAAGTGTTCCGTGGCGCGATCCTGGCAATCCCCAAGGGCCACCGTGAAGCCGGCCTGGCGCTGGGCCTGTCCAAGGGCCGCATCCTGTCGCGGATCATCCTGCCGCAGATGTGGCGCATAGCTCTGCCCGGCCTTGGCAACCTGTTCATGATCCTGATGAAGGACACCGCCCTGGTTTCGGTGATCGGCCTGGAAGAAATCATGCGCCATGCTCAAATCGGCGTGACCGTGACCAAAGAGCCGTTCACCTTCTACATGGTCGCGGCCTGCATCTACCTGAGCCTGACCATCATTGCCATGACCGGCATGCACTTCATGGAAAAACGCGCCGCTCGCGGCTTTGCGAGGGCCGAATAATGAATTGGGAAGTCATCATCAAATGGCTGCCACGCCTGGCCCAGGGTGCGACCCTGACCCTGGAGCTGGTGGCCATCGCAGTGGTTGCCGGGTTGATCCTGGCCATCCCGCTGGGCATCGCCCGCTCCTCGCGCCACTGGTACGTGCGCGCCGTGCCGTTCAGCTACATCTTCTTCTTCCGTGGCACGCCGCTGCTGGTGCAGCTGTTCCTGGTCTACTACGGCCTGGCGCAGTTCGACATGGTGCGTTCGAGTTCGCTGTGGCCGTACCTGCGCGACCCGTTCTGGTGCACCGTGCTGACCATGACCCTGCATACCGCCGCCTACATCGCCGAGATCCTGCGCGGCGCGCTGCAGGCGATCCCCAAGGGCGAGATCGAGGCGGCACGGGCGTTGGGCATGTCGCGGGGCAAGACGCTGTTCTACATCATGCTGCCACGCGCCGCGCGCATCGGCCTGCCGGCGTACAGCAACGAAGTGATCCTGATGCTCAAGGCCAGCGCCCTGGCCAGTACCGTGACCCTGCTGGAACTGACCGGCATGGCCCGTACCATCATTGCCCGCACTTACCTACCGGTAGAAATCTTCTTTGCCGCCGGGGTGTTCTACCTGGTGATCTCGTTCGTACTGGTGCAAGGCTTCAAGCTGCTGGAGCGCTGGTTGCGCGTGGATGCCTGCCAGGGCCGCTGATACCTCACTGACTGCTTCGCGGGCACGCCCGCTCCCACAGGTGTAGCGCCAACCTTGAATGTGGCGCTATACCTGTGGGAGCGGGCGTGCCCGCGAAGAGGCCCTCGAACCCACCACACATCCTTGCCATGCCCAACCACCTCCACAGCCCCCACCTAAGCACCCGCTTCCAGGCCCTCGACCAGTTCCTGATCGAGCACCAGCAGCTGTGGAAACCCCGCCCCTTCACCACCCTGCAACTGGCCTGGGAAGCCGCCCACCCCGAACTTGCCGCCCACCTGCGCCAATGCTCCCTGGCAGACGCCGAAACCGATAACACCGCTGCCCCATTGCCTGCCCCGTTCCCGCAACTGGCCCAGCAAGCCCAACAGCTTTCGGCCCTCGGCAACCTCCCGGCGACCGATCTACCCACCGCCGCGCACCGCCTCGACGTCGCCGTCCCCGGCCGCAAATGGCAGCAGATCGAAGCCTTCGCCAGCCACCTGGCCTTCCGTGAACAGCCCCGCCACTGGCTGGACTGGTGCTCCGGCAAAGGCCACCTGGGCCGCCGCCTGCTGCAACCCGGCCAGCAGCTGACCTGCCTGGAGTACGACACCGAGCTGGTCGCCGCCGGCCAGGCCCTGAGCGCGCACCACCATTTGCCGGCGCAACATGTGCACCAGGATGTGATGGCCGATGACAGCGCCCGCCACCTGGCTGGCGACAAAAGCGTGGTCGCCCTGCACGCCTGTGGCGACCTGCATGTGCACCTGATGCAACTGGCCAGCCAGCAAGGCTGCCGACAGCTGGCCGTGGCCCCTTGCTGCTACAACCGCATCGCGGCGCAGCAGTACCAGGCGTTATCCACAGCCGCCCAAGCCTCCAGCCTGCGGCTGTCACTGGACGACCTGGGCCTGCCCCTGAGCGAAACCGTTACCGCCGGCGCCCGCGTGCGGCGCCAGCGCGACACCTCGATGGCCCGGCGCCTGGGCTTCGACCTGCTGCAGCGCCAGCAACGCCAGACCGATGAGTACCTGCCGACACCGTCACTACCCGTAGCCTGGCTGGAGAAGCCCTTCGATCAGTACTGCCGCGACCTGGCCGAACTCAAGCAATTGCAGCTGACTGGCAACCCGGACTGGGCAGCCCTGGAAGCCGCCGGCTGGCAGCGCCTGGCCGAGGTCCGCAACCTGGAGCGCGTGCGCAACCTGTTCCGCCGGCCGCTGGAGCTGTGGTTGGTACTCGATCGCGCCCTGTTCCTCGAAGAACAAGGCTACAACGTGCGCCTTGGCCTGTTCTGCGACTATCCACTTACCCCGCGCAACCTGCTTATCCTCGCCGAACGCGACTGTTAGCCGCAGCACAACCTGTGGATAACTCTGTGAACAAGCTTGTGATTACCTGTTGGATCCAAGCGCTATTTCAAGCGCTTGGCTTATTCCGGCTTGCCCGTCAAGGCCAGTAAAAACAGGCGTTTGCGCAAAGACAGGCGGTGTAGCGCTCCGGCATGCCTTTCGCGCAAGTCGCCGATGCCACTTGTGCATAAACATTTCTTGTGGTTGGCGCAAGCATTGTTTGCGGAGCCTTTGTGAGTTCTTTTTCTTGCTCAAAAATCTGCAGGTTTGCGCAATTCCTGTGGGAGCGGGCGTGCCCGCGAACCCGGGCGAAGCCCGTGCCATGCAATGCCGTGCCCACTCCCACACCTTTCAATGCGCCTTGTTCTTGGCAATCTCGATATCGTTCATCAACGCCTTGGCCATGTCGCACAGATAATCGGCGGCACCCAGAAATTTATGGTCATCCTCCATATCCCCCTCGCGCACCAGGTGCTTGATGTAGCCCATCAGGATCGAGACATGTTCGTAGGCAGCATCGACTGGGACACCGGGCTCGACGCGTAGCAGATTGAGGGATGGGTTGCCGGCTGCGAGGAAAGTTTCCACGCCTGCGGTGGTGATTGGCTTGGGGCTGCGGGGATCTGTATCGATCGTTTTCAATTTTCAAACTCCTATATTCCTCAAGGAGTTACCGCCTTCATTCTTTCTCACGGAATAAAGGGCGGCAACCGTGCACGGGGTGAGAAACCGAGTGAATATAGGAAGCCTCGGCCAGACCGAAGTCTGCCCGCGCACGGTCGCCATTACGGGGCCGCTAAATTCGTAATCGGGTTCTCACACCCGGTCGCCAGAGCGACCCGAAAACGGTATCCGTGAGCCACTTCCCCGACAACAGCGATACTTCGGCGGCGCGCGTAGGATAGTTCCGAAGCATCCAAACCCTGAAGCCATTAGCTCCCAAGTTCAGAATCTTCGTACAGCTGACGGCCCTTTCGCGGGCGCGCCCGCTCCCACAAGTACTACACAGTTTCCAGGCTTGTGGAGATCCTGTGGGAGCGGGCAAGCCCGCGAATAGGCCATCACAAGCAACACAAAGCTAATGCCCGACCACCGCAACGGTGTATCATCCGCCCCCCAAATCATTAAAAAGTGACGTCGCGCGCTGCCCGCCAGCCCCGCGACCTTCTGGCGTTGCGCCAGAACCGACATGGACTAACGGACCCGACCATCGTGACCCAGACCAAGCCCCTCGCCCTGCTGACCCTCACCCTGGCCCTGACCGGCTGCGCCAGCGGCACCGCTCCCCACCCCAACAGCAGCCTGGGCTGGAACCACCCCGGCATGCAGCTGGGCGGCGACAACGGCCTGCCCCTGCGCACCGAAAGCCCCTGCCGCAAGCGCGGCTGCGACAATGACAAGCTGTTCTTCAACCCGGGCAAAACCGAGCCAAGCGTCACCACCATTCACCGTGGCTGGTAGGAAAATTCTTCTTTTAGGTCGGTGACTTAGGTCATTTGCGAACATTCGCAACGAAGTGGTTTACAGGCGCCAACCGATCGTTATAATGACGCCCCATTGCCGGTATAGCTCAGATGGTAGAGCAACTGACTTGTAATCAGTAGGTCCCGGGTTCGATTCCTGGTGCCGGCACCATACGCAGTATCAAAAAAGGCTCACCGAAAGGTGGGCCTTTTTTGTTTTCGCCGCAGGTCCTCACCGAAATCGTCGGTGCTAACAGGCGCTGAAGGCATGCGCTACAGCCAGGGCTTTTTTGCAAAGCGATGTTTCAACGAAACAACTCTGGCGCCATCCGTGAGTAAAGTGCCCTGCCAACCTCAGGAGCCCTGCCTCATGCTGCACCTGCAAACCCCTTTGGCGCAGGCCGTGCGCCAGCTCTTCGACAGAGCCTTGCCTCTACTGGCTGGGCGGTGTTCGGGAACAGTCAAGATCTATGTCTTTGGCGGGTGCGCCTTGCACCTGCTGACGAATGCCCGGGGCAGTGCGGATATCGATGCGGAGATTCAGGCCAGCGAACACCTGCTCAGGGACGAGATCAAGGCAGTTTATGCCGCGCCGGAAGACTACGAGCAGGATGGTCAGGACCTGTCCGTGGTGTTCGACCAGCAATTCAATAACTCGCTATGCCCCTTGCATGAAGACTACGATGCGCGGGCAATCCTCCTTCCCGGCCAGGAGTGTTCTCCTTTACAGGTTTTCATAGCTCACCCGATCGACCTCGCCATTTCAAAACTCGGGAGATTCACCGAACGCGACCAGGATGACATCAATCTGCTTATCAGGTCAGGCAAGCTGAATCTCAAGGAATTTGATAGGCTTGCCAAGGAGGCAATCGACTATTACCCCTGTGATAGAAGCACCGTAACCAGCTGCCTGAGGTTGATTCTCGATGAAGCGCGAGAGTGGGGCCAGTAATACCAGTGAGGCGATGACTGTGCCCTCGAATACGGCGCATGGGGCCCAGCATTGCGACACCTCCCCGCTCGATTACTCGCTAGAAAAACTCTGGGCGCTTGTTTCCTCTGAGATGCCTCCCTCTGATCAACATGCCCGTCAGGCACTCGATCACCTGGTCGTTCAAGCTACAAAAACCTCGCTGGACAAGCTCGACAAGGCCGTTGCCGAGACTTTCGCTCTCCTCTTCTGGTACAGAAACGAGGATATGCGTGAAGCGCTGGAAAATCGTTTGAACATGCCAAGGCTCGCCCCCGTAAGGAAGCGGCGCCTGATGTATCTGGTTGACCGGCTTCGCCGTTTTCCATGCATGAAGCCGGAACAAGCCGAGCAGATGAAGAAGCTGGTCACCCGCTGGAAGGATCTGTCTCAAGATCTGAATGGAAAACTGGTAGAAAAGGCGCAAGCGGTAAACCGTTACGACAAGGTTGCTGCTACGTGGGGCGTGGCTGAGCCCGTATCCAGTCTGATGAACATGGTGCTAGAACTGCAAACCCGGCACTTTGTAGATGCCCATCATCTGCCGAACGGCTACGCCCAGTTGGCAACGCGTTCCCCTCACCACTGATCCGGTAATGTTGGGTCAGTTGAGGTTTGTAGTGTCACGCCTAACCGTTCCTCTCAGCAACCTCAAATGCCGTACGGCGAAACCTCGCGGACGCGCCTACAAGCTGTTTGACGGTGGCGACATTTCGCAAGCACCCGGTGGCTAAATCTTGCTTCACTGAGAGGTAGACGATTCTCCAAAACCACCTCATCCCTCAAAACCTGGCGTGCCCCCTTTTGCGATGCTAGCCTTTCGGCATCACTTACCGAGGGCGAATATTTTGCTGAACATCTATGGAAGGATAACCACAATCGTCGTGACCATCGGATTTTCCGGAATTGCGCACTCTTATCAGATCAACCCTCAAGCAGATAAATACTGGAAAGGCTCCAACATATCAGGAAAGGTATACTGGCCTCTGCATGAAGAGCTCACCTATCGAGCTCGGGAATGTGAAGAGGGACAGACCGGATCAGCACTACTTGTCATCAAGTGCTCCACCGATACCCCGTCCCCCGGCGCAAACCCAAAAGGCAACAAGCAGGACTCGCTGATTAGAGGTGTTTGGTGGAATGACGATCCAAACCAACTCTTATTTGGATGGGGTTACCGCCATGCCAAATGGAGTGCATGGATGCGCGATGGCAACCTGATCGCCAAAACCGGAAGAAACTATAAAGGAAAAGATGCCAAGATCACCCAAAACTATTACATGCAGTATCGTTCACACTATGGTGACCTTCAGTTTCTTCATGCAATGGCCAGTTCGGACAACCAGCCTGCGGCAGTAACTCAGGCCGACATTCTTTCGTGGGCAGAATTTGCATACTTGGTTGCTACTGGCCGGATTGACGCAGAAACAAAATTCAAAGATGTGGAGACAACAGACTTTCAAAAGCACTTCAGTCACCAGCAGGGTTGGACAATAAACTATCTTTTCGCTCCCACCTATCGTCTTTCGGAGCGTAAATACACCTCGCAAATGGCATTGGGTTCGCTACTCCATGTGATTCAGGATTCTTACTCCCGCGGGCATACTCTTCGCGATTTCAGTCCGTCGACCGCTTGCCCGTCAGGACGTGTTATTCAGTTTTATTCATATACTCACCAAGATACCGACCAACACCATCAGACTGACAAGCTTGCCTCCTGGAAAGCCCAAGGACTTACGGCGCCACAAGATCCGGTTACTGCGAGCGCCAACGTAATTCGATTCGCGAATAAGCGAGCGGAGTGGGCGGTAGTAAAAGATTATCTTCAGAATGTCGTATTTTGCACCGACAGTGATGCAATCGCTTCAGGTCCGGGTGAATATGCTGTTAGGAAAGGGGATCACGTGGCCAATTAAGCAGACTGAAGCGGCGCTTATTTGGTGACAAAGTCAATTCTTTGGGGCGGCTTTGCCGCTCATGGCCAAGCATGGCTGGCTCCTACGGTTACAGAACTCACCTGCATCTCCAGAAGAAATTATTGAGCTTGCGAATTCTAAGTGAAGGGGAAACAGGATCCCGCAGCAGACATCCTCTCGCACAGCATCAATCAAAAGAGTCTAAAAATTCCCGACTCGATTCCACATAAAGCCATAACTAGCTGATTTTTATAGGTACCCTATGAGGTGCGTCAAAAAATCCACCAAATTCCAATCCCGAAAAAATCGGGACCTCACGGCCTACAACCGTTCGTCTGGTGCCGCACCATACGCAGTATCAAAAAAGGCTCACCGAAAGGTGAGCCTTTTTTGCCTTCTGTGTCCCGCGATCCCAGCAACCCTACCGATTTCAAACCACCCCATGCATGAAAAACTCGACCGGTACGCTGAAAAACTCAGCAAAGCCCTTTATCTGGGCAACCGTCATCTTCCGCTTGTTGTTCAAAATCTCTGAAACCGCGCTCTGAGTTGCTATAGAGGCAAGGTCCTTCTGCTTCACGCCTCTGTCCAACAGCAGGAAGGCCAACGCTTCGGCCTGGCTCGCAAACGGCACGAGTACCGACTCACTCTCATACTCGTAGACACGATCCGCCACCATCTCTGCAAAGCGCGCTGCTGCGTGACCTTCGCTGTCGGCATGCGAGTAGAGCTCATCGATCAATGCCATCCGCGCCTGGAGCTCAGCATCGTCCTTGATGGGGTCATGGCAGGCAGCAAGAAGCTGGGCCATGGTTGCCATCTGGGCGTTCAGGCCATCCAGCATGGGTGAAATATTGGCGATGAAGGCATCTAGTCCATTCGCTTCGATTTTATCCCGCTTCATGGTTGTCACCTGTCGAATCGGTAGGTTTTGGGCAAGTGCCAGGCGGCTACCTGACATCGCTCTTGCACCACTTGTCGTACTCCGCGTGCGACAGAATGGCCTTGATATAGAGGGTGCCCGTTCGTGTGTTGAGCCATGCGATCAGACGGCATTCGTTTTTCTTGATATCGAACACATAGACATCAAGCGGCCCTTTTCGGCTGGCGGGCCTGAGTTTTGAACAAGGAATGCGGTCAACGTTCCAGCCAGAGGCGGTAGACCACGTGTCCCTTAGCTGCTCAAAAGACTCGAAGCGCAGCGTCGCCCTATCAAAGGTCGTGAGCCACAGGCTCAGGGGGGCTTTCCACTGGGCGTGAGCTTCGATGGCTTTGGTAACCGCCGCTTTCGTTATCACTCGCATCGTGTTGTCTCGGCGTACCAAGGTGCCTACAAATTATTCCGGATCCAGATATCTGTCAACCAGATATCTGGATCCGGAATATGCGCTCTGCTGAGGTTCACCGGGATATTGATGTCGATCAAGCTGAATAGCGGGCCGAGGTATAGGTTGGGGACATAGTTCAGAGGGAAGCTGACCATGGCCAAGAAATTCCCCACAAACCCCAGCCACCCGGAGCGCATCTGCTGGGGCTGCGACCTGTACTGCCCGGCCAAGTCATTGGCCTGTGGCAATGGCGCGAGTCGGACCATGCACCCGGTGGAACTGTTTGGTGAGGATTGGGACAGTTTCGAGGACCGGCTGGAGAAGCCGATTGATCGCGAGCAAGGGACTGGGCCCAGGTGAAAGGGGGTCGCTTTGCGGCCCATCGCCGGCAAGCCGGGCTCTCATTGAGCTGCACATAACTCATTGAATTAGCAGGGGCCATGTGGGAGCGGCTTTAGCCGCGAACACCGGCGCAGCCGGTGCCATACACCGCGTTGGATTCTTCGCGGCTAAAGCCGCTCCCACAGGGGACGCGGATTGCTTGCAATTTCAGTTATCTACGCGACAGCGCAGCCCAAAGGGCTGGGCCATCTACCACAGGTACAGCGCATGGTTTGAGCCTGGCGCCGACCCAGCGAATCAGGTGCCGCGGTGGATGGCACGGGCTTCGCCCGTGTTCGCGGGCGCGCCCGCTCCCACAGGGATCGCGCCACCTGTTAGTTGCTCCCAAAGTACCTGTGGGAGCCCGGCTTGCCGGCGATGGGCTGCGCAGCAGCCCCAGGTGCGGTTGATCAGAACGCCGTGCTGACCGTCAGCGACAGGTTGCGTGGGTCGCCGTAGATTGCCCCGGCATAGAACCCGTAGCGGGTGTAGTAGTGCTTGTCGAACAGGTTGTTGGCGTTGAGGCTGACGCTGGTGTCGTCGGTCAGCTGGTACTTGGCCATGGCATTCCAGATGGCATAACCGGACCAGTTCACGTCAGTGGCACCGTTGCTCACACCATTGCTCGGCTGGCCTGCCGGGCTGGAGATTGCGCGGATGTTGCTCTGCGCAGTCACCCCGGCGCCCAGTGTCAGGCGGTCGAGCGGGCCGGAAAGGCGGTAGGTGGTCGAGGCCTTGAACAGGTGTGACGGGTCGCTGCGGCCGTCGCTGTCGACGCGGCGGAAGTGCAGGTAGGTGTAGCCAGCGTACAGGTTCCAGCTGGGGGTCAGGGCGCCGGCGACTTCCAGGTCGATACCGTCGGTTTCCTGGCCGGAACCGGCCTTGTAGGCATCGCCACCGGTGGGGGTGGTGAGGTCGCCGTCGAGCACTGCCTTGTTTTCCTGCTTGGTGCGGAAGTACGCCGCCGAGGCGTTCAGGCGGCCATCGAACCACTCCCCCTTGATACCCGTCTCGTAGCTTTGCCCGCGAATCGGCTCGACCTTGCTGCCGCTGCTGGTTTCAGCGGTTTGCGGGGTGAAGATGTCGGTGTAGCTGGCGTACAGCGAGTAGTTGTCGTTGAGGTCGTACACGGCGCCCAGGTACGGGGTGACGATGCCATTCTCTTCCTGGCTGGTACGTGCGCCAGCCACGCTGCGGGTGGTGGCTGAGTAGTTGCTGGTGCGCACGCCAAGGATGACCGACAGCGGGTCGGTGATGCTCAGGCGGGTTGCCGCGTACATGCCCTGCAGGCGGGTGGTGGTCTTGCTGTGGCGACCGGTGCGCGAGGCGATGATGTTGTAGTCGTCATCCACACCATTGCGCCAGTCGGTCAGCGGGAAGCCGTTGTTGGCGCGGAACTGGCAACCCAGCGCAGGCGCACTGGCCATGCCGTCGCCGACCATGGTGCAGGTGTATTCCGGCGACCAGGCCACGGTGCGGCTGTCGTTGTAGCCGACCATCGCCTGGTGGCTACGGCCGAACAGCTGGAACGGGCCGGACAGGTCGATCTGCGCCGACTGCTGGGTGGTGTCGGTGGAGCTGTGCAGGCCGTTGAGCACGGCACCGCTGCCATCCTGGTCCCAGTAGCCGCCGTAGCTGCCACGGCCCGCCGAGTTGACCTTGGCCAGGCCGCGGTGGTTGAGGGTTTCGGCGGTGCTCTGGGCGGCTTTCAGGTCCAGGGTCCAGTCGTTGTCGAAGCGGTGCTCCAGCGAGCCGAACGCGGTGCGGGTGGTGTACTCGCCAAAGCTCCAGCTAGGTACCACGTTGGTGCTGCGCGGCAGGTCGGTCTTGCTGCCATCACGGTACCAGATCGGGATGTTCGCTCCCCAGCCACCGCCAACAATCTTGTTGTACTCGTACTGGTAGCCGGCACCGAGGGTGGTGGCGTCGTCCAGGTCGAACTCGAAGTTGGCCAGCGCAGCGCGGGAGCGTTCGGACTGGTTGTCGCGGAATGAATTGGCGTCCTGCTGGGTCATCACGAAGCGCGAACGCAGGCGGCCGTCTTCGGACAGCGGCAGGTTGAGGTCGGCGCCCAGGCGGCGCTTGTCCCAGCTGCCATAGGTGGCATAGGCGCTACCGCCGAACGTCCTGGTCGGTGCCTTGCGGATCAGGTTGACGGTGGCCGACGGATCGCCGGTGCCGCCCAGCAGGCCGTTGGCACCGCGCACGATGTCGATGCGCTCGTACAGGTCCATGTTCAGCGCGTTGCCACCACCACTGAAGTCGGAGCCGCCCTGGAACTGCAGGCCATCGACCTTCCAGTTGCTGATCGAATAACCACGGGCACGGTAGTCGGTACGCCCGCCCACTTCGGACTTGCTCGCGGTCACCCCCGGGGTGGTTTCCAGCGCTTGCTCGATGGTGTGGATGTCGCGGTCGTCCATCTGCTGGCGGGTAATAGTGGTGACCGACTGCGGTGTCTGCCGCGGCGTCAGGGCCAGGCCGGTGGAGCTGCGGGTGCTTTCGACCGTGTAACCCAGCTGGCCGACTTCGTCGGCGGGCAGCAGGGCGCTGTCTTCGATCTGGGTGGCGTCCAGCTCCAGGGGTTTGCTGTCGGCAGCCATCGCGCCACCACTGACGGCTACGGCGATGAACAAGGCCAGCGGTTTGAGGCAAATGCCGTCTCGGCTGATGGAAGGGAAGGCGTTCGGGGTGCTCTCGGCGTTCATTTGGGAAGGCTTCGTATTTGCAGATGATTTTTTGTTAGGATTCTAGGGATCGGCCCTCCGGGCTCCAGACCCGGCTTGTATGGGGATGTAATCGAACGTAACGAGCGCCACCGGCCCTCACCGAACAGGTGTTTTTCCGCATGAGCACAACTCTGCTTGTTGTCGATGATGACGACGAGATCCGCGAACTTCTTTGTGATTACCTGGCAGATGCCGGCTATAACGTGCTGGCAGCGGCCCACGGCGAGCAGATGCGCGAACAACTGGCCCGGCACAAGGTGGAGCTGGTGGTGCTCGACCTGATGCTGCCGGGCGAAGACGGCCTGAGCCTGTGCCGCCAGTTGCAAGCCACGCCTGGGCTGGCGGTGATCATGCTGTCGGCCAAGGGCAGCACGCTGGACCGCATCATCGGCCTGGAAGTGGGTGCCGATGACTACCTGGCCAAGCCCTTCGAGCCACGCGAACTGATCGCCCGGATCAAGGCCGTGCTGCGCCGTCCGCAACGCCTGGATGCCCCCGCCGAAGCGCCGGCAGAGGAAGCCCATCTGTTCGCCGGCTTCCGCCTGGAACATGCGAAGCGCCTGCTCACCCGCCCCGATGGCGAGACCCTGACCCTGCCCCGCTCCGACTACCGCGTATTGCGCGAGCTGCTGGAAGCCAACAGCCGCGTGGTGTCCCGCGATCAGCTGACGCGCAGTGCGTTCGGCCGCGACCACCTGCCAGACGACCGTTCGGTGGACATGTGCGTCAGCCGCCTGCGCCAGCACCTGCGCCACGCGCCGGCGGGTGCCGCGCAAATCCTCACCATCCGCAACGAAGGCTATTTGCTGAGCATCGCCGCCAACGGGGCCGATGCCTGACATGCGCTGGCTTCGCCGGCTGTGGCCACGCACGTTGTTCGGCCAGTTGCTGCTGATCATGGTCAGCGGCACCGTGCTGATCCAGTTGATGTCGAGCAGCATCTGGTTCGATGTGCGTTTTGCCCAGGTACTCGAGGCCCCTGTCCGGCTGATCGCCGCACGCAGCGCGCCGTTGATCGCCCAGGCCGGCTGCCGTGCCGGTGCGCTACAGGTGCCAGCGCATTACCAACTGCGTTGCAGCGAAGCCCTGCCCACGCCGGTACAGGACGAGCGTCGTGGGCGCAGGCGTATCGAACTGTTGTTGCACCAGGCCCTCGAGTACGAGTTGGGGCATGCCCAGGACGTGCGCCTGATGAAGGTGCAGTTGACCGATGAACAGGGCCAGCCGATCGTCTGGCGCAGCCTGTTCGGCCTGCGCACGGCCCAGGCGCATCTGCAGTTCGCGGTGCCGTTGGCCGATGGGCACTGGCTGACCATCGAAGGCCAGGAACTGCAAGGCTGGAGCGGCGAGTCAGCGTGGGTGCTGATCAGCGATTACCTGTTGCGGGTGTACGCGCTGCGCATCGTCGCGGTATTGCTGGTGTGCCTCGTTGCGGTGCGCTTGTGCCTGCGCCCGTTATGGCGCCTGGCCGATGCCGCGCGCGGCCTGGGTAGCAACCTCGAGCAGCCGCCCCTGGCGCTGGATGGCCCGGAGGAAGTGCGCCAGGCGGCCCAGGCCTTCAACGCCATGCAGCAGCGGCTGATTGCGATGGTCAACGACAAGGCCTACTTCCTGGCCGCTGTATCCCACGACCTGCGCACCCCGCTGACGCGCATGCGCCTGCGCCTGGAGCGCCTGCCGGACGACGAACACCGGCAGCGCCTGCGGCAGAACATCACGCAGATGGACGACATGATCGGCCAGGTGCTCGATTACCTGCGCGCGGGGGAGCAGCAGAACTTGCAGCAGATGGACCTGGACCGGCTGGTGATGCGCCAGTGCGCGGAGCTGGCCACTGCCGAAGAGCCGTTGCCGGTGCATGGCCAGGCGGGCAGCCTGCGGGCCGATGCCCTGCTGCTGCAGCGCTGCCTGCAGAACCTGCTGGTCAATGCGTTGCGTTATGCCAAGGAGGTTTCGGTCACGCTGGAGCGAGCTACCACGGGCGTGTTCATCCATATCGACGACCGCGGACCGGGGATTGCACCGGGCTTGCTGGCGACCATCATCGACCCGTTCGTGCGCGGTGAAGGGTCGCGTAATCAGGCCTCCGGGGGATATGGGCTGGGGTTGAGCATTGCCCAGCGGATTGCTGCCAGCCATGGGGGCGAGTTGCTGCTGGCCAACCGCGAGGGGGGTGGGTTGCGGGTCAGCGTGTTGCTACCCAATCAGCCTTTGCGCGCCCCCCTGTAGGAGCGCATGAGCCTGGAAACACGCGATCAGGTAACAGTCTTTTACCGATTACCCAGGTTTTCCGCTCCCCGCCTTTGCCTATCCTATGCCCGGTCATCCTGCCTGCGATGGACCCATGAAACACTCTCTACCCAGCCGCTACGCCTGCCTCGCCCTCTGCCTGCTGTTCACCTTCGCCAGCCTGCCGCTGCTTCCCCAGCATGCCTGGCTGTGGCCTGTAACCCTGATCACCGCGCTACTGAGCCTGGTTGGCCTGAACGACCTGCGCCAAAGCCACCACGCCGTGCGCCGCAACTACCCGATCCTGGGCAACATCCGCTACCTGATCGAAACCATCCGCCCGGAAATCCGCCAGTACCTGATCGAGGGCGACGACGACAAGCTGCCGTTCTCCCGCTCGCAGCGCTCGCTGGTCTACGCCCGGGCCAAGAACGAAAGCGCCGAGAAGGCCTTCGGCACCCTCAACGATGCCTACAAGCCCGGCTTCGAGTTCATCAGCCATTCCATGCTGCCAGTGGCCACGCCAGACCCGGCATCGTTTCGCATCGCCATCGGCGGGCCGCAATGCCGCCTGCCCTACTCGGCGTCGATCTTCAACATCTCGGCCATGAGCTTCGGTGCCCTCAGCGCCAACGCCATCGCTGCCCTCAACCGCGGTGCACGCATGGGCCGTTTTGCCCATGACACCGGCGAAGGCAGCATCAGCCCTTACCACCGCGAACATGGCGGTGACCTGATCTGGGAGATCGGCAGTGGCTACTTCGGCTGCCGCACCGAGGACGGCCGCTTCGACCCGCAGCGCTTCGCCGAGCAGGCGCGCTCGCCGCAGGTGAAGATGATCGAGATCAAGCTCAGCCAGGGCGCCAAGCCGGGCCACGGCGGCATCCTGCCGGGGCACAAGGTCAGCCCCGAGATTGCCGCCACCCGTGGCGTGCGCGTGGGCGAGGATTGCATCTCGCCGGCGGCGCACAGTGCCTTCCGCACCCCGGTCGAATTGCTGCAGTTCGTGGCCAACCTGCGCGAGCTGTCGGGCGGCAAGCCGGTGGGGTTCAAATTCTGCCTGGGCCACCCCTGGGAGTTCATGGGCATTGCCAAGGCCATGCTGGCCACTGGCATCACGCCGGACTTCATCGTCGTCGATGGCAAGGAAGGCGGCACCGGTGCGGCACCCCGCGAGTTCAGCGACAACATGGGCGTGCCGATGCGCGAAGGCCTGATGTTCGTGCACAACACCCTGGTCGGCCTGAACCTGCGCGCCAGCATCCGCATTGGCGCGGCAGGCAAGATCGTCAGCGCCTTCGACATCGCCAGCGTGCTGGCCATCGGGGCGGACTGGGTCAACTCCGCGCGCGGTTTCATGTTTGCCATCGGCTGCATCCAGTCGCAGAGCTGCCACACCAACAAATGCCCGACCGGCGTGGCCACGCAAGACCCGCTGCGCCAGCGCGCCCTGGTGGTACCGGACAAGGCCGAACGGGTGGCCAGCTTCCACCGCAACACACTGCATACGCTCGCCGAAATGTTGGCTGCCGCAGGCCTGGAACACCCTTCGGAGCTCAAGCCCAAACACTTGGCGCGACGTATCAGCCCCAGCGAAATCGGGCTGTTCTCGGACCTGCACACATTCCTCAAGCCGGGCGAATTGCTCAGTGGCTCGATTGAAAGCGAGTTTTATGCGCGGATGTGGCGGATGGCGCGCAGTGACAGCTTTGCGCCGGAGACTGGGGAGGGAGAGGTGAAAGTTGCCGGGGTGCGGCGCAGGGCAGTGGAGCCGGCGTGAAAGCCGGGGGCCGCTTTGCGGCCCTTTCGCGACACAAGGCCGCTCCCACAATGGTCCTGCGCATGCCGATCAATGTGGGAGCGGCCTTGTGTCGCGATGGGCTGCAAAGCAGCCCCTAGGCCATCAGATCAGGATCAGAAGATGCTGATCGGGTACTCGACGAATACGCGGACTTCGTTGCCGTCGTCGTTGTAACCGTTCTGCTGCACGGCGTTGTTGGTACGCACGAACGAGCTACGCAGCTTGATCGACAGGTCCTTGGCCGGGCCGTCCTGCACCACGTAACGGATCTGGTTGAAGATCTCGCGCTCTTTACCTTCACCGAAGCCCTGCGGGTTGGCGACGTTGCGGGTGTTGATGTTGTCACCCACCACGTAGGCCAGCTTGTAGGTCAGGCCCGGGATGCCGTAGGCACCGAAGTCCAGGCCGTAGCCCAGCTGCCAGGAACGCTCGTCTTCGGCGTTGAAGTCGGACCAGTACGAGTTGGCCAGGTAGATGGTCGAACCACCGTCACCCACGCCACCCTCGTTCTGGTACCAGCCGTAGTTGTAGCCGGTGCTGCCGGTGCTGCGCTGGTGGGCGATGGTGAACGAGTGCGCACCGTACGCGTAGGTGGCTGCCAGGCTCCAGATGGTGTTGGAGTCGCCGTTCAGGCCAGCGGATTTCACGAACTTGTCGTCGATGTCCGACTTGTAGCCGTTGAAGTCCAGGGTCAGGGACTGGTCGCTGGCGATCGGGAAGACGTAGTTCAAGCCCAGGTAGTGCTTCTTCATCACGTCTTCGTTGTCGGCGGTGTACAGCGAAGCGGTGAAGTTGTCGGTGAACTTGTAGCTACCACCAAGGACGTTGATCGACTTCAGGCCACCACCGTCACGGCGCTCGGCGCTCTTGCGCGCTTCCTGGGTGAAGCGGCCGGCGTTCAGTTCCAGGCCCTGGATCTCTTTGGAGGTGATCAGGGTACCGGTGAAGCTTTCTGGCAGCAGACGCGCGTCGTCGTACTGCAGCACTGGCAGTGCCGGCATCTGGTCACCGTACTTGAGCACGGTATTGGAGATGCGGAACTTCACAGCAGCGCCACCACGGGCCAGGTTGTGCGGCGAGTTGGCGTTGCCGTTCTCGTCCTTGAAGTCCGAAGGCTTGAAGAAGTCGACACCGGCGCCACCGTTGTGGCCCTTGCCGCCGTCCAGACGCACGGCGTACAGGCCGAATGCATCGACGCCGACACCGACGGTGCCCTGGGTGAAGCCGGAGGAGAAGTTGGCGATGACGCCCTGGCCCCATTCGATCTGGTCGTCGGTGCCGTGTTTCTTGTCACGGTTGATGTAGGCGTTGCGCAGCAGAACGTTGGCGTGGCTGTCCTCGATGAAGCCTTTGCTGTCGGCCTGATCATTGGCCTGTGCCTGGGTCGCGGCGATCATCGCCAGGGCGACCAGGCTGATCCTGGTTTTCAACATGTTGTTTTCCTTATTTCTTAATCAAAAACGCTCTGCAATATGACGCCAGGAACCAACGCCCCTTCGTAGGTTCGACGCTATGCGGATCCAGACTGGAAGGCCTGCCGGTAATCACACGGCGGCCTCTGGCAGCAGCATGGCCAAGAGCATGGCCAGCAGGCGTTGGCCGAATCCTAGCCGTGTGCGATTACAAATGTCAAAAAGTCGTGAAATGCAGGTTGATATAACCAAAATCACCGACGGTACCAGTGCATTTCCATACCGGTTGGCGCTATCAGTGGGCAATTTATCTCGCGTGCGAAAAGTCCTTTTGATCGAGCGGACAATTTTCTCTGGACGGACTTTCCGCGGTACAAGGCGGCTTCTGCAAAAACATGCGGTGTAACTGTCAATGTTACAAAAAGATACACATGTAAATACAACCCTTTACGAATACTCAAGCAACAGCAAATAACACGCATTACCATCTGCATCTATTTTTCACTTGCTCGATCCGGATGTGCCCATGCTTGTACCCTGCCGTCTTTCACCCCTGACGCTTGGCCTGTCGCTGCTGTTCAGCGCCGGCCTGGCCAGTGCTGCCACCACCACCCTGCCGGAACTGTCGGTCACCGCCGACAGCGAGCGCGAGAAGGACAACCCGCGGGTCAAGGAGGTAAGCACCGCGACCCGCACCTCGACGCCGGTACGTTATGTGCCGCAGGCCATCGACACGGTAAAGGCCGCCAACGTGCTGGATTACGGCAGCAATACCCTGGGCAAGGCGCTGGAAGGCATCCCCAACGTCAGCAGCGGTGCCGACACCCGCTTCGACAGCGTGCGCATTCGCGGCTTCGAGGCCAGCAACGACTTCTACCTGGACGGCATTCGCGACGACAGCCAGTACATTCGCGACCTGCATAACATCGAGCGGGTCGAAGTGCTCAAGGGGCCGGCAGCGGTGCTGTATGGCCGTGGCAGCCAGGGCGGTATCGTCAACCGGGTCAGCAAGGCGCCAGAACCCGGCCGCCGCTCGACCATCGAGGCGCAGGCCGGCAGCGAAGACCTGCGCAGCCTGTATGCCGACCTCAGCGCCGACCCCAGCGACACCGTCAGCCTGCGCCTGAACATGGGCAACCAGGACAACAACAGCTTCCGCGACGGCATCGACGGCAGCCGTCAGCTATTCGCCCCATCGATCAGCTGGCAGGTCACCCCCGACCTGAACTGGCTGGTGCAATACGAATACAGCCGCTACAACCGCACCCCGGACCGTGGCATCCCCGGGGTCAACGGCCGCCCGGCCGATGTCAGCCGCAGCACCACCTATGGCGATACCCAGCGCGACTACATCGACGACCGCGCCCAGTCGCTGCGCTCGCGCCTGAACTACCAGCTGAACGAAACCTGGCAGCTGCGCCATACCCTGGGCCTGTTCACGCTCGACAGTGAGTTCGACAACACCTACGTCACGGGCTACAACGCCAGTAACAACACCGTTACCCGCCAGCGTTGGCAGCAAGACCTGAACACCCGCAACCTGTTCAACAACCTGGAGGCCGAGGGCGACTTCGACACCTTGGGCCTGGAGCACAAGCTGTTGCTGGGCCTGGAGTTCGGCAACCAGAAACGTGACCCATTGCTGTACACCACTTTGCCTGTCAAGGAAGGTGGCCAGGCGGTACCAGGCCTTGACCTTGGCAACCCCGACCGCAGCCAGCAGCACAATGGCCCGATGACGGTGTTTAGTGACAACCATACCGTGGTCGATAGCCGCGGCCTTTATCTGCAAGACCAGATCCGCTTGAACGATCAGTGGCAAGTCCTGGCTGGCGTGCGCTTCGACCAGTTTGAAGTGGAAACCACCAACAAGGATGGCGTGCGCGAACCGCAGGACAGCAACAGCACCAGTCCGCGCCTGGGCGTGGTCTATACCCCATGGCGTGACCATTCGTTCTACGCCTCGTGGAGCAAGACCTTCTCGCCTGTAGGTGGCGGTCTGATCGGCATCACCCCAGGCGCAAAGGGCAACGGTAACGACGCCAAGCCGGAAGAAACCCGCCAGAAGGAAATCGGGGTGAAGAGCGACTGGCTCGACCAGCGCCTGACAACCACCCTGGCCATCTACGAGCTGGAACTGTACAACCGCCGCACCCGCGACCCACATAACCCGGCAAACATCCTGCTCAGCGGCTTGCAGCGTTCGCGCGGCATCGAGCTGACCGCCACCGGCAATATCGTCGGCAACTGGTACGTGCGCGGTGGGATCGGCCTGCAGGATGCGACCATCGTCAAGGACAACAACGGCCAGGAAGGCAACCGCATCAATGACGTGGCCAAGCGTAATGGCAGCCTGTTCGTGACCTGGAAACCGGAGCTGGGCTGGTACGCCGAAACCGGCCTGACGCTGGTGGGTGAGCGTTATGCGGACAACCAGAACACCACGGTGCTACCGGGCTATGGCCGCTGGGATGCATTGGCGGGGTACCGCACGCATGACTGGGATGTGCGGGCGGCGCTGAGCAACATCGCCGACAAGACCTACTACAGTTCGGCGACCAGTGCGGCGCAGATCCAGGTGGGTGACCCGCGCAGCCTGGTGGTGACTGGCAGTTACAGCTTCTGATCTTTATTGCCTGTACCGGCCCTTTCGCGGGCTCGCCCGCTCCCACAGGTACTCCACAGGGTTCGAGACATGTGGTGTCCCTGTGGGAGCGGCTTTAGCCGCGAAGGGGCCGATACAGGTTCAAGCAATCGATCAGTGCCAAACCGCCATCAGCGCCTGCATTTCTGCTTCGCTGATCAAGCCTTGGGGGTATCGTCCGGCAAGCAGACGTCGTGTGTCGGTCGTCCTGACCCTGATGCTTCCATGGTGTTTCAACCACTTCGCCACAAGCCTGAGCGATTGGTGATTCACTGCCGATGGGCGCAATGCCGACTCACTTGCTGCATTCATTTCTACACGTACTCCCTGGCCCGTGAGCGGCTAATTTACGTAAGTGTTGTTACAGATCCGAGAGCGCGGCCTGGCCGAGCTATCTAACTGAAAACAATACAAAACATATGCCAGCAATGGCCTCCGGACGGCCCCCGGAAACAAAAAAGGCCCGTCATGTGACGGGCCCCTTCATTCACCGTGCGATCAACGCTTTACCGGCGCAGGCTGCTGCTGGGTCAGGCAGTGGATGTTGCCACCGCCCAACAACAGTTCACGGCCTGGGATCATCACCACCTCATGGTTGGGGAAAACCTTCGCCAGAATCGCTCTGGCCTCAGCGTCTGCTGGGTCGTCGAAGCTCGGCGCGATGATGCCGCCATTGACGATGAGGAAGTTGACGTAAGAGCCGGCCAGGCGCACCGATGGGTCGCGCTCCTGGCTACCGGCCACCTGATCGACACCGGCACACTCTTCGGCGGTGGCAAACAGCGGGCCCGGGATCGGCATCTTGTGCACGATAAACTCACGGCCCTTGGCATCGCGGGTGTTCTTCAACACCTCCATGGCGGCGTGGCAACGTGCATAGTTGGGGTCGTTGGAATCATCGGTCCAGGCCAGTAACACTTCCCCCGGGCGCACGTAACAGCAGAAGTTGTCGACGTGGCCGTCGGTCTCGTCGTTGTACAGGCCATCCGGCAGCCAGACCACGGTATCCACCGCCAGATGGTCGCGCAGCACCGCTTCAATCTGCTCGCGGTTCAGGTGCGGGTTGCGGTTGCGGTTGAGCAGGCATTCTTCGGTGGTGATCACGGTGCCTTCGCCGTCCACGTGGATCGAGCCACCCTCGAGCACGAAGCCTTCGGTGTGGTAGCGCTGGCAGCGCTCCATTTCCAGTACCTTGGCCGCCAGCTCCTCGTCGCGGTTCCACGGTGCGTACAGGCCGCCATCGAAGCCGCCCCAGGCATTGAAGCCCCAGTCCACGCCGCGCACTTCACCCTGGTCGTTGATGACGAAGGTCGGGCCGGTGTCACGCACCCAGGCGTCGTCATTGCTGATCTCGACCACGCGGATGTTCGGCTGGTCGAGCTGACGACGGGCATTTTCGTACTGACCAGCAGAAACCGCGACGGTTACCGGCTCGAAGCGGGCAATGGCCTTGGCCAGGGTCACATGGGCAGCCTGCGCCGGCTTGCCGCCCAGGCGCCAGTTGTCCGGGCGCTCCGGCCAGACCATCCACACCTGGGTTTGCGGGGCCCACTCGGCGGGCATGTGGAAACCATCGGCACGGGGAGTGGAGTTGAGGGTTTTCATGGTTGACCTCTGTGATGGCCCTGAGCCGGACTGTGCTGGGGCGTTTGCCAATTTATAACCGATATATATCGATATTTGAAGCCCGGTAATCGGGAAATCCATCAATCACTCACGCACTTAAACCGATAACAATCGGTACAAATACAGCCTTGAGTGGGGAGCAAAACGGTATGACATCTACCTTAGCCAGACCTTGTTAACCCCGTTGTAGCGCAAGGCGGAAAAAACCGGCGAGACCGGCTAGGGTCAATACGTGGGCAAAACGGGCCAGCGAACCACCATGAACATCATCCCTACCGCAATCCCTGAAGTACTGATCATCGAGCCGAAGGTTTTCGGTGACAGCCGTGGTTTTTTCTTCGAGGCATTCAACGCCCGTGAGTTCGCCCGGCAAACCGGCGTGAATGTCGAGTTCGTCCAGGACAACCACTCGCGCTCCATCAAGGGCGTGCTGCGTGGGCTTCACTACCAGGTGGAAAACACCCAAGGCAAGCTGGTGCGCGTGGTGCAGGGAGAAATCCGTGATATTGCGGTAGACGTACGCAAGAGCTCGCCGACCTTCGGCCAATGGGTCGCGGTGCAGCTGTCGGCCGACAACCATCGCCAGCTGTGGATTCCACCCGGCTTCGCCCATGGCTTTGCGGTGATGAGCGAGTCGGCCGAGTTCCTCTACAAGACCACCGACTACTACAACCCGGGCGCCGACCGCTGCATCCGCTGGGATGACCCGACCCTGGCCATCGACTGGCGGCTGCAGCAACCACCGGTGCTGTCGGACAAGGACAAACGCGGCCTGCCGTTGGCAGAGGCGGAACTGCTGCCTTAACTAGCGCATAATTGCGTCAGACTTATCTGGCGCCTTTACGTGATGATTGCAAAACCCACGCCCCCACGCCGTCCCCGCTGGCGCAGCCTGGCCCTGTTGGCCCTGTGCCTGGCCCCATTACTGTGGCCCCTGCATCACCTGGCCGAACGTTACTACCAGGAAGAACTGGCCTCGCAAAACCGCCAGACCCTCGACCTGTACGTCGCCAACCTGCTCGGTACCCTGCACCGCTACGAAACCTTGCCGCAGATACTCGGCGACCTGCCGGCGCTGCGCGGGGTACTGGCCGACCCGTTGCGCCTGGAAGCGGTGACCAACGCCAACCGCCTGCTCAAGGACATCGTCCAGCAGACCGGCGCCGAGGTGATGTACCTGATGGACGTCAACGGCAACACCCTGGCCGCCTCCAACTGGGACAAACGCGACAGCTTCGTCGGCCGCAACTTCGCTTTCCGCCCCTACTTCAACGAAGCCATGGCCGGCCGCCTGGGGCGCTTCTTCGGCCAGGGCACCACATCGGCAAAGCGCGGCTACTTCTTTGCCGCCGCCGTGCATGACCGTGAACGCATCGTTGGCGTACTGGTGGTCAAGGTCGACCTCGACCACACCGAAACCCTGTGGGGCCGCACCCCCGAGCAGCTGTTGCTGACCGACCACAATGGCGTGGTCATCCTGACCTCGCGGCCCGACTGGCGCTTCCGCGCGACCCGCGCGCTGACCGATGCCGAGCGCCAGGCCATCATCGCCATCCAGCCCTACCCGACCCAGGCCCCGCAACCGCTGGTGCTCAGCCCGGACGCCTGGATAAGCCAGACCCGCGACATCAAGGAAACCGGCTGGCAGGTCAGCATCCTCGCCCCGCGCACGCTGGTCGACCGTTCGGTGCAAACCGTGATGGCCATCGGCGCTGCCACCCTGCTGGTGCTGATGCTGCTGGCCGGCCTGGTGATGCAGCGGCGCCGACACTATATCGACCGCATCGACTTCGAGGCCCGTGGCCGCCAGGAACTGGAAAAACGCGTGGCCGAGCGCACCGCCGACCTCGAAGGCCTGAACACCCGGCTCAAGAGCGCCGTGCTGGAGCGCGAGAACGCCCAACAGGAGGCCGTACGCGCCCAGGATGAGCTGGTACAGGCTGGCAAGCTGTCGGTGCTCGGCACTATGTCGGCCAGCATCAGCCATGAGCTCAACCAGCCGCTGGCTGCCATCCGCAGCTACGCAGAAAACGCCGAGATCCTGCTTGACCACCAGCGTATCGAAGACGCCCGCGGCAACCTCAAGCTGATCGGCGAGCTGACCGGGCGCATGGCCTCGATCATTGCCCACCTGCGCGCCTTCGCCCGCCGTGACCGCCACGCCCCGGAGAGCGTGGCCCTGCAGCCGGCCCTGGACGACGCCCTGGCGCTGCTGGCCAAGCGCCGCCGGGCAATGGCCGTCGAGCTGATCCGCGACCTGCCGGAAGCCACCTTGTGGGTACAGGCCGGCGAGACCCGCTTGCGCCAGGTGCTCGGCAACCTGCTGGCCAATGCCCTCGACGCCCTGACCGAAAAGGCCAACCCGCGCCGCCTGTGGCTAAGTGCCGAGCAGCGCGATGACTGCGTCTACCTGTACATTCGCGACAACGGCCCCGGCTTCAGCCGCCAGGCCCTGGAGCACGCCAAGGAGCCGTTCTTCACCACCAAGACCCGCACCCAGGGCCTGGGCCTGGGCCTGGCCATCTGCGAAAGCCTGATGCGCGCCCTGGGCGGTGAATTGCTGCTGGCCAACCACCCGGAAGGTGGCGCACTGCTGACCCTGCAGCTGCGTGTGGCCGCGCCTGGCGCTACTTTGCCCAATTCGGAGGACCCCTCGGCATGACCACCGAGACACTGATCGACAGCCGAGCCCAGGTCATCCTGGTCGACGACGACCCGCACCTGCGCCAGGCCCTGAGCCAGACCCTGGACCTGGCCGGGCTCAAGGTGGTCGCCCTGGCTGATGCCCAGGGCCTGGCAGACCGCATCGAGGCCGACTGGCCCGGCGTGGTGGTCAGCGACATCCGCATGCCGGGCATCGATGGCCTGCAGCTGCTGGAACAACTGCACGGTCGTGACAACGAGCTGCCGGTGTTGCTGATCACTGGCCACGGTGATGTGCCGCTGGCGGTGCAGGCGATGCGCGCCGGCGCCTATGACTTCCTGGAAAAACCCTTTGCCAGCGACGCCCTGCTCGACAGTGTGCGCCGTGCCCTGGCCCTGCGCCGCCTGGTGCTGGACAACCGCAGCTTGCGCCTGGCCCTTAGCGACCGCCAGCAACTGGCCACCCGCCTGGTGGGCCAGTCGCCGGCCATGCAGCGCCTGCGCGAGCAGATCGGCGCCCTGGCCGGCACCCGCGCCGATGTGCTGATCCTGGGTGAGACCGGTGCCGGCAAGGAGGTGGTGGCCCGCGCCCTGCACGACCTGTCCAGCCGCCGCGACGGGCCGTTCGTGGCGATCAACGCCGGCGCACTGGCCGAGTCGGTGGTCGAAAGCGAGCTGTTCGGGCATGAGCCCGGTGCGTTCACCGGCGCGCAGAAACGCCGCATCGGCAAGTTCGAGTTCGCCAATGGCGGCACGCTGTTCCTCGACGAAATCGAGAGCATGAGCCTGGATGTGCAGGTGAAACTGCTGCGCATGCTGCAGGAACGGGTGGTCGAGCGTCTGGGCGGCAACCAGCTGATCCCGCTGGACATCCGCATCATCGCCGCGACCAAGGAGGACCTGCGCCAGTCTGCCGACCAGGGGCGCTTCCGCGCCGACCTGTATTACCGCCTGAACGTGGCGCCGCTGCGTATACCACCGCTGCGCGAACGCGGCGATGACATCCTGGTGCTGTTCCAGCACTTCGCTGACGCTGCCAGCCAGCGCCATGGCCTGCCGCCGCACAGCCTGCAGCCAGCCCAGCGCGCCATTCTGCTGCGCCACGACTGGCCCGGTAACGTACGCGAGCTGCAGAACGCCGCCGAACGTTTCGCCCTTGGCCTGGAACTGGCCCTGGACGGCCAGGCGCCGCCTGCGGCAATGCCTTCGGCACCGATGCTGAACGGCAACCTTAGCGAACAGGTAGAGCAGTTCGAACGCTCGCTGATCGCTGCCGAACTGGCCCAGCCACACAGCTCCATGCGTAGCCTGGCCGAGGCGCTGGGCATCCCCCGCAAGACCCTGCACGACAAACTGCGCAAGCACGGCTTGAGCTTTGACGGTGGTAGCGGCGGGCATGACGATCAAGAGGACAACCGTCAATGAACACCGATAGCCTGTACCTGCAGTCCGTCCTGCACGGCGACATCCCCCTGACCCGCGAAATGGGCCTGGAGGTGCTCGATTGGCAGCAGCACACCCTGCGCCTGCAATTGCCGCTGGCGGCCAACGTCAACCACAAGAGCACCATGTTCGGCGGCAGCCTGTACTGCGCCGCGGTGCTGGTGGGTTGGGGCTGGCTGCACCTGCGCCTGCGCGAGTCGGGGATCGATGACGGGCATATCGTCATCCAGGAAGGGCAGATCAGTTATCCGCTGCCGGTTACCGGAGCGGCGGTGGCGCGCTGTGCGGCCCCGGATGAGAAAACCTGGGAGCGTTTCGTGACCCTGTACCAGCGCCGTGGCCGGGCGCGGTTGACGTTGGAGACCACGGTGAGCAATGCCGGAAGCGACGAGCCTGCGGTGAAATTCAGCGGCCAGTACGTCCTGCACCGCTGAAACTGGAAGGCTGTCGCGATCCCTGTGGGTGCGGGCGCGCCCGCGAAGCAGGCACCGCCGGTGTTCGCGGGCTTGCCCGCTCCCACAGGTTCTGCGTAGCTACGAAGAATTGCTGCACCTGTGGAGTCGTCAGATCAGGTTCAGGAAGGCTTGACGCCACGCAGCATTGGCCGGCAACGCCAGGAAATGCGGGTTGAGCAACGATTCCCGCGCTGGGTACCGGAACGGCAAGCCATCCAGCCCGATCACTTCGCCCCCTGCTCCTTCCACCACCCCCTGCGCCGCCGCGGTGTCCCACTGCGAGGTCGGGGCCAGGCGCGGATAGCAATCGGCGCTACCCTCGGCCAACAGGCAGAACTTCAACGAACTGCCGATATTGGCCAGTTCCAGCTCCCCCACCGCCATCCCCAGCCCCGCCAACAGTGCTTCCTGTTCCGGGCTGGAATGCCGACGGCTGGCAACCACGGTAAAGCGCCCACCTGTAGGCGGCGCGTTGCGTACCTGGATCGGCTGGGCTGCTTCACCGGCCTCCGCACGCCAGGCCCCCAATTCGCGACCACCGAAATAGCAGCGCCCGTTGGTCGGCATGGACACCACGCCAAACACCACCTCGCCGTTTTCGACCAGGGCGATGTTGACCGTGAACTCTTCACTGCCGGCAATGAATTCCTTGGTGCCGTCCAGCGGATCGACCAGCCACCAGCGGCTCCAGCCCTGGCGCTCGGCCAACGGAATGTTGCAGTCCTCTTCGGACAGCACCGGGATTTGCGGCGCCAACGCCAGCAGGCCATCGGCAATCACCCGGTGCGCCGCCAGGTCGGCGGCGGTGACCGGCGAATCGTCGGCCTTGTTGGTCACGGCCACATCGGCGCGCCAGAACGGCAGAATTGCCTCGCCCGCCAACAGGGCCAGCTTGACCACTTCGTGCATCAATTGCAGGTCGTTCATGCTTCCAGCAGCCCCCGCTGAATCAGCAGGTCACGCGCCAGGTACAGCGCCGCCAGGGCACGCCCCTCGGTGAACTGCGGGTGCATGGCCAGGGCCGAGAGCTCGCGCAGGTTGACCTTGTCGACCCGCATCGGCTCCGGCTCGTCGCCTTCCAGGCGCTCCTCGTACAGGTCGCTGGCCAGCACCACCTGGATCTTCTGGCTCATGTAGCCCGGCGACAGCGACAGCTCGGTGAGGTGCTCCAGCTGGCGCGCGCCAAAACCGGCTTCTTCCTTGAGCTCCCGGTCGGCTGCCGCCAGCACGTCCTCGCCCGGCTCGATCAGGCCCTTGGGCAACGACAGCTCATATTCGTCGGTGCCGCCGCAGTATTCCTCCACCAGCACTGCGTGCTCGGCGTCGAGCATGGCCACGATCATCACCGCCCCGTAGCCATTGCCCCGGCCCACCAGGCGCTCGTAGGTGCGTTCGTTGCCATTGCTGAAGCGCAATTGCACGGCTTCGACGCGAAACAGGCGGCTGCTGGCGACGATTTCGCGGCTGAGGACGGTGGGTTTCTGGCGCATGGGGCGGCTCCTTGGCGTGAACGGGTTACTATACCGTGGCTTGCCGACTGATCGAGAGTTTCCCATGCCTGTTCTTCCCTGGTCTGCCATCGATACCGTCCTGCTGGACATGGACGGCACCCTGCTTGACCTGCATTACGACAACCGCTTCTGGCTGGATCACCTGCCCCAGCGCTATGCCGAGCTGCACGGGGTAAGCCGGGCCATGGCGGAAATGGAGCTGCAGCCGCTGTTCGAACGCAATGCCGGTACGCTGAACTGGTATTGCCTGGACTTCTGGAGCCGCGAGCTGCGGCTGCCGATCCGCGAGCTGAAACAGGAAATCGCCGACCTGATCGCCCTGCGCCCGGATGCCGATACCTTCCTGGCAGCGATCCGCGACGCGGGCAAGCGCGTGGTGATGATCACCAATGCGCACCGGGATTCGCTGTCGCTGAAGCTGGAGCGGGTGGAGCTGGCGCCATATTTCGAGCGGCTGATCAGCTCGCATGACTATGGCTACCCGAAGGAAAGCCCGCAGTTCTGGGATGCCTTGCAGGCAGACATTGGCTTTGAACCGGAGCGCAGCCTGTTCATCGATGACACCCTGGCGATTCTGCGCAGTGCCAGACGGTTTGGCGTGGGGCATCTGCTGGCGGTGCGCCAGCCGGATAGCCAGGCAGGGCCGCGGGATACCGAAGAGTTTGCGGCGGTCGAGGATTACCGGGAATTGTTGGCAGGCCTGTGAAGGCCCTTTCGCGGGTAAACCCGCTCCCACAGGATCACCACAGGCCTGAACTGTGTGCGATCCCTGTGGGAGCGGGTTTACCCGCGAAGAGGCCGGTACAGGCTGCAGAGATCAGTCAGGAATACGCAGCACCTGCCCCGGATAGATCTTGTCCGGGTGCTTGAGCATCGGTTTGTTGGCCTCGAAGATCTTCTGGTACTTGTTGGGGTCGCCATACACCTTCTTCGAAATGGCACTCAATGTATCGCCCTTCTCAACCGTCACGAACCGCGCCGCCTGGGCCACCGGCCCGGTCACGATGATCTGGTCATCGACACTGGCCACGCCAGCGATGTTGCCCGCCGCCAGGATGATCTTCTCTTTCTCCTCCTGGCTGGCCACCTCGCCCTTGAGGATGATCTTGTCCCCCTCTACAGTGGCCATGATATTCGGATTGCCCAGGCCAACACTTTCCACGTGTTTCTTCAGCTGCTCTTCGGCATTGGCATTGCCGGGGGTCAGCAGGTCGATCAACTTCTCGCCCGCTTCCTTGACGAAACTGAACAAGCTCATAGCGCTCTCCTTGTTGACGAAACCTCGGACACAGCAGTCTAGGCCAGCTTTCCCCCTGTTGCCCCATGCGACCCATCGACGCGGTCTATCAAGGCATAGACCCTAGCGATTAGACGCCGTCGGCCCGCACGCCTAGGCTTGTGCTATCCGAAAGCTGCCGATAGCCCCACCCCGATGAACAGCAAACCTCCGGTCTGCGCGGCCTCATCGCCCTTGTCCATGCCCGCCGCCAGCAACAGCTACGACTACGTCCAGCTCAGCGACGCCAGACGCGACAATACGCCCTTGGCCGAAGAAGTGGCGCTGGCCATTGCCTACAACGGCCTCAACCAGGCGGTGATGCTGGTCAGCCCAACCGACCTGGAAGACTTCGCCGTCGGCTTCAGTGTCGGCAGCGGTATTGTCGAAGGCCCCACGGAAATCTACGACCTGAAGCTCTCCGGCAGCGGCTCGGCGATGTATGCCGACCTGGAGATTTCAAGCCGTGCATTCTGGAACCTGAAAAACCAGCGCCGCCAGCTGGCCGGCACCAGTGGTTGCGGCCTGTGCGGGGTCGAAGCGCTGGAGCAGGCACTGCCAGAGCTGGCCGAGCTGCCTGGCGCGCCGTTGCCACCGGCGCAATGGCTGGTCGGCCTGCGTGAGCGCATCGATGCCTTCCAGCCCCTCGGCCAGCACTGCGGCGCGGTGCATGCGGCGCTGTTCATGGACCGCCATGGCGAACTGCTGCTCGGTCGTGAAGACATCGGCCGGCACAACGCCCTCGACAAGCTGATCGGTGCCCTGCTGCGCCAAGGCATCGACAGCCAGGGCGGCCTGGCTATCGTCACCAGCCGCTGCAGCCTGGAGCTGATCCAGAAAGTGTTGCGGGCCGGTATCCAGACCCTGGTCAGCCTGTCAGCGCCCACCGGCCTTGCCCTGCAATGGGCGCGCAAGCACAACCTCAACCTTATCCATCTGCCCAAGCACAGCGCACCGCGGGTCTACAGCCCAGCGGCGGAGTCGTAACACTCGTGACCTCGTACCAACACCTCCCGGACAACGCCCCAGCCTCCTCCCCTCGCTACAAGCCCTACCACGGCCCCGCCGGTGGCTGGGGCGCGCTGCGCAGCGTGGCCAAGGCCTGGGTCGGCAGCGACAACGCACTGAAGAACATTCGCGCCCTGCTCAAGACCAACCAGAACGGCGGTTTCGACTGCCCCGGCTGCGCCTGGGGCGATTCGCCGGAAAGCGGCATGGTCAAGTTCTGCGAGAACGGTGCCAAGGCGGTGAACTGGGAGGCGACCAAGCGCCGCGTCGATGCTGCCTTTTTTGCCCGCTACAGCGTCACTTCGCTACTGCAGCAGAGCGACTACTGGCTGGAGTACCAGGGGCGCCTGACCGAGCCGATGGTCTATGACGCGCCTAGCGATCGCTACCAGCCGATCAGCTGGGATGCCGCTTTCGCCCTGATTGCCCGCGAGCTGAACAAGCTGGCCAACCCTGACCAGGCCGAGTTCTACACGTCGGGGCGCGCCAGCAACGAGGCGGCATACCTGTACCAGTTGTTCGTACGCGCCTACGGCACCAACAACTTCCCCGACTGCTCGAACATGTGTCACGAGGCCAGTGGCGTGGCCTTGGGGCAAAGCGTCGGGGTCGGCAAGGGCACTGTCACCTTCGACGACTTCGAGCATGCCGACGCGATTTTCGTCTGGGGCCAGAACCCCGGCACCAACCACCCGCGCATGCTCGACCCGCTGCGCGATGCGGTCAAACGCGGGGCGCAGGTGGTGTGCATCAACCCGCTCAAGGAACGGGGCCTGGAGCGCTTCCAGCACCCGCAGAACCCGCTGGAAATGCTGACCAACAGCGACCGGCCGACCAACACCGCATTCTTCCGCCCGGCCCTGGGCGGCGACATGGCGATGCTGCGCGGCATGGCCAAGTTCGTCCTGCAATGGGAACGCGAAGCCCAGGCCAAGGGCGAACCGGCCATCTTCGACCACGCCTTCATTGCCGAACATGGCCATGGCGTCGACGAGTACCTGGCGGTGGTGGATGCTACCCCGTGGGAGCACATCCAGGCCCAGTCCGGTCTGGCGCTGGCCGACATCGAACTGGCCGCGCGCATGTATTGCCGCGGCAAGCGGGTGATCATGTGCTGGGCGATGGGCATTACCCAGCACCGCCATTCGGTGCCGACCATCCAGGAAATCGTCAACCTGCAGATGCTGCGCGGCAACATCGGCGTACCAGGCGCCGGCCTGTGCCCGGTGCGCGGGCACAGCAACGTGCAGGGTGACCGCACCATGGGCATCAACGAACGCCCACCGGTGGCCCTGCTGGACGCCATCGAGCAGCGCTTCGGCTTCCCCGTGCCCCGGCACAACGGCCACAACACCGTCGAGGCGATCCACGCCATGCTCGAAGGCCGGGCCAAGGTGTTCATCGGCCTGGGCGGCAACTTCGCCCAGGCCACGCCGGACACCGAACGCACCGCCCAGGCATTGCGCAACTGCGAGCTGACCGTGCACATCAGCACCAAGCTCAACCGCAGCCACCTGGTGCACGGCAAGCAGGCACTGATCCTGCCGTGCCTGGGCCGCACCGACATCGACCTGCAGGCCGAAGGGCCACAGGCGGTAACGGTAGAGGACTCGTTCAGCATGGTCCACGCCTCCAATGGCCAGCTGAAGCCGCTGTCGACGCAGATGCGCTCGGAGCCGGCGGTGATCGCTGGTATCGCCGCCGCCACCCTGGGCAAGAAGCCCGTGGACTGGCACTGGCTGGTGGCGGACTATGACCGTATTCGCGAGCTGATCGGCGACACCATCGCCGGCTTCAGCGGCTTCAACCAGCGCCTGCGCGAGCCGGGCGGTTTCTACCTGGGCAACAGCGCCGCCAGCCGCGAATGGAAGACCAGCACCGGCCGCGCCAACTTCAAGGCCAACCTGCTGCCCGACACGCTGCTCGACGAGCGCGTACGCGCCAGCGGCCAAGTGCCGGACCTGATCATGCAGTCGATGCGCTCGCACGATCAGTACAACACCACCATCTACGGCCTGGATGACCGTTACCGCGGCGTACGCGGCCAGCGCGAGGTGCTGTTCGCCAACGAAGCCGACATCATCCGCCTGGGCTTCCAGCCGGGGCAGCAGGTCGACATCGTGTCGTTGTGGGGGGATGAGCATGTGCGCCGCGTGCACGGCTTTACCCTGCTGGCCTTCGACATCCCGGCCGGGCAGGCGGCGGCTTACTACCCGGAGGTGAACCCGCTGGTGCCGCTGGAAAGCATTGGCGATGGCAGCCATACGCCGACGTCGAAGTTCATTGCCATCAAGCTGGAGCGGGCGCGGGACGACGGGCGTATCCTGTAGGAATCGTGTTGGCCTCTTCGCGGGCACGCCCGCTCCCACAGGAAGTCCACATGTTTCGATTCCTGTGCTGTACCTGTGGGAGCGGGCGTGCCCGCGAAGAGGCCGGAAGCCCTACCGCAAAAAACAAAAAAGCCCTGTTCCATATCGGTTCAGGGCTTCGTCATAAAGGCTTCAGACAGCGGAAAAACAATAAAGTTTCATAGTAAATACAGTAAGTTAGAGAATTGTGCACAAGTCGTGTTACTCGTCGGATTTCCGTTGCCAGGCGCGCTTGTTGGGCTCAAATTCGCCTCGTCATCCCTATGAGGCTCTCTTGATGAAGAAGTACTCCTCGATACTGTTGTTGTCTTTCAGCTTGCTCAGCGGCGTTGCCATGGCAGGCGGCACCACCGAGGCCGGCATTGGCGGCGCATTGGGTGGGGTACTGGGCTCTGTCGTGGGCCAGTCCATTGGTGGTAGCACAGGCGGCGCGATCGGCGCTGGCCTGGGCGGCGCAGCTGGCAGTGCAGTCGGTGCCAACAAGCACCAGCGTGGTGAGGCAGCCATCGGTGGCGCATTGGGCGCCGCAGGCGGCAACGTGGTCGGCCGCTCCATGGGCGGCACTACCGGTAGCTACATTGGCGCGGCAGCCGGCGGTGGCGCCGGTGGCGCACTGGGTAACTACATGGGTAAAGAGGCCGACAGAGACGATTACCACGATGGCCGCCGCTACCGTCGTGGCTATGACGACGACCGTCGCCACTGGGACCGTGGCCACCACTACGGCCACCGCAAGCACAAGCGCCACTGGCGCGACTAACGCCTGAGGGCCCTGCCCCGGCAACAAAAGCCCCGCCCCTGCCAGCGGGGCTTTTTTATGCCTGCTGTTCCAGCAGGATGCCAGACAGGATCACCTGCAACACCGCTGGCAACGCCACAGGCCGGCCACTGGTGCGTTCGATGAACACCTGCACCACCGTGCCTGCCGCACACGCCTCCGGCTCCCCTGGGCGGAACAGCGCCAGGCGGTACTCCACCGTGCTGCCCGCCAGGCGCGTTACCCCCAGCCCCACTTCCAGCACGTCCGGGAAGCCCGGCAACGCGTAGAAATCCGCCGCCGAACTGACCACGAAGGCCGCCAGCTCGCCGTCACGCAGGTCCAGTTCGGCCTGTTCGACGAGGAACGCCTGGATGGCGGTTTCGAAAAAGCCGTGCACGGTGGCACCGGCGATATGGCCGTTCAGGTCATTGTCCTGGGGACGGGTGAGGATGGGGTGGAAGTGAGAGAAGGCAGTGCGCTGGGGGGATTCGGTCATCTGGCTGGCTCTTGTCTTCGCAATGGATGCTGACAGTGAAACAGAAAAACCGGATTTCCGCTGCTTGTGCGGGCCTCTTCGCGGCCGCTCCCACAGGTACACCACCAACGTTGAATGCAGTGCAGTGCCTGTGGGAGCGGCTTTAGCCGCGAAGAGGCCGGCACAGGCAGTAGAAAACGAAAAGGCCGCCCGTTGGGGCGGCCTTTTCGTTACAGGTAGGCTCAGCTTACAGCTGCGGGCCTGCGGCCTTGATGGCGTCGGAAACTTCGAACTTCTTGAAGTTTTCGATGAACAGCTTGGCCAGGCCTTTGGCGGCCTCGTCGTAGGCAGCCTTGTCAGCCCAGTTGGTGCGCGGGTTGAGCAGCTCGGTTTCAACGCCCGGAACGGCCTTCGGCACGTCCAGGTTGATGATGTCCAGGTGCTCGGTTTCGGCACCGATCAGCGCGCCGCTCTGGATCGCAGCGATCACGGCACGGGTGGTCGGGATGCTGAAGCGCTTGCCAACGCCGTAGCCACCGCCGGTCCAGCCGGTGTTGACCAGATAGACCTTCGAGTCGAAGCCCTTGATACGCTTGATCAGCAGCTCGGCGTACTCGCCAGCCGGGCGCGGGAAGAACGGGGCGCCGAAGCAGGTGGAGAAGGTCGACTTGATGCCGCTGCCCGAACCCATTTCGGTGGAACCGACCAGCGCGGTGTAGCCGGACAGGAAGTGGTAGGCCGCCTGCTCGTTGTTCAGGATCGAAACCGGCGGCAGAACACCAGTCAGGTCGCAGGTCAGGAAGATGACTGCGTTCGGCTCGCCGCCCAGGTTCGCTTCGGAACGCTTGGCAACGTGCTCCAGCGGGTAGGCCGCACGGCTGTTCTGGGTCAGGCTGACATCGCTGTAGTCGGCGTGCTTGTTGGCGTCGAGAACGACGTTTTCCAGCACGGCACCATGCTTGATGGCTTTCCAGATGACCGGCTCGTTCTTCTCGGACAAGTCGATGCACTTGGCGTAGCAACCGCCTTCGATGTTGAAGACCACGCCCTCGCCCCAGCCGTGCTCGTCGTCACCAATCAGGTAACGGCTTTCGTCGGCCGACAGGGTGGTCTTGCCGGTGCCGGACAGGCCGAAGAACAGGGTCACATCGCCTGCTTCGCCGATGTTGGCGGCGCAGTGCATCGGCAGTACGTCGGCAGCCGGCAGCAGGAAGTTCTGCACCGAGAACATGGCTTTCTTCATTTCGCCGGCGTAGCGCATGCCAGCGATCAGCACCTTCTTCTGGGCGAAGTTGATGATCACGCAACCATCGGAGTTGGTGCCGTCACGCTCAGGTTCGCACACGAAGTTGGCGACGTTGAGGACCTGCCACTCGCCACGACCAGCCGGGTTGTACTGCTCCGGGTTGATGAACAGGCAACGACCGAACAGGTTCTGCCAGGCAGTCTGGGTGGTCATCTTCACCGGCAGGTAGTGCTCGGCGGCCGCCCCTACGTGGACGTAGGAAACGAAGTGATCCTGGGCGTTGTTGAACGCCTCGACGCGGTCCCACAGGGCATCGAACTTGTCGGCCGGGAACTTGCGGTTGATCGGGCCCCAGGCAATGGCGTCCTGGGTGGAAGGTTCTTCGACGATGAAACGGTCAGCCGGCGAACGGCCAGTACGGTGACCAGTCTCCACGACCAGTGCACCAGTATCGGCTAGTACGCCTTCACCGCGTTGCAGCGCTTCTTTTACCAGCTCATCGACGCTCAGGTCGGTGTACACGGTGTTGTTGGCTTGCGTCATGAGATACCCCATCCGGCCCGAGGCCGAGTGCTCCAAACGTTTTGTAGTTGTCTTGAAAAAACTACTACAGCGAAAAAAGTGGCCGGATTATGCCAGAAACGCCCAAAAAAAGTAGGCCCCTCCTGTCAGAACTGCGCTTTTGCGCAATTAGACAGGAGATTATCCTGTGGTTAAACGTTTCAGTGACGAGTTTCTGAGGCTACGTCAGTACCGCCACCGGCAAACAGTTGCGCCACATCGCTGGCGTCGAAGAAATAGCGCTCGTTACAGAACTGGCAATCGATCTCCACCTGCCCGCCGCATTCTTCCACCAGCGCCTTGGCGTCGTGCTCGCCCAAACTGACCAGCGCATTGCCGGAACGTTCGCGTGAGCAGCTGCAATTGAAGCGCAGCGGCTGGATGTCGAACAGGCGCACGGCGTCTTCGTGGTACAGGCGGTGCAGCAGGGTTTCGTTGTCCAGCGCCCACTCATCAGCCTTGAGCGTGGTGGCCAATGCCACAACGTGCTGCCAGCTTTCTTCACGCTCTTCATCGTCCGGCTGGCGATCGCGCGGCAGTTGCTGCAGCAGCAGACCACGGGCCTTGCCGCCTTCGGCGTTGAGCCAGAAGCGGGTATTGAGCTGTTGCGACTGGACGAAGTAGTTGGTGAAGCACTCCGACAGGGTGGCGCCATCAAGATCCACGGTGCCCTGGTAGCGTTGGCCCTTGACCGGATCGATGGTCAGGGTCAGGTGGCCGTCTGGCATCAGTTGCGACAGGGTGGCGCCGTCAGGGATCTGCTCGGCGTCATAACGCGCCATGCCTCGGATGTCGCGCTCGCCCGAGCACTCCACCATCAGCAGCGGGATCGGCCCTTCCGAACGCGCCTGCAGAATCAGCAGGCCGTCGAACTTCAACGCCCCCACCAGCAAGGCGGTGGCGGCCATCAGCTCACCGAGCAGCGCCTGTACCGGCTGCGGGTATTCATGACGCGCCAGCACCGCGGCGTAGCTGTCGTCGAGAGACACCCACTCGCCGCGCACATCGCGCTCGTCGAAGATGAAACGTTGGGTGAAATCGGTATCAGGCAAGTCGCTCATAGGTTTTGGCTATCTAAAAAATGATGACAAAATGGTTACAAGGGTTGTCGAGAAACATGCGAGAACCCCGTGACAGAGCGCTCACAAGGCGCTCCGATTCCTGTTTGCAATAGAGGTATTTTATGGATAATCGACCACTGTTCCAAGCAAGGTGGTCCTGGGGGCCATTGGCAGCCTGTACGCTGCTTCCCATCGCTCTACTGTCTTTCTGGTTATGGCCCATTGGCCAGATCCTGTGCCTGACTTTCGACGAGTGGCTGTTCCACAGCCTGAATGCGCCGCTAGCCGACAACACCACATGGCGCTACATCTGGACCATCGGCAGCCTGCGCCCGTTCGACATCGTCGTCGGCCTGATCCTTCTGGCAGTGCTTATCCGTGGCGACTGGGTGTTCAAGGCAACCCAGGTTCGCCAGGCCTTTTTCGGCTTTCTGGTCACGCTAACCCTCTTAGTGGTGATTCGCGCGCTGTTTTCCAAGTGGGTGGATGCAGCCGGCTGGCAGCACAAGAGCCCGTCGATGATGTTCGACGAGGTGGTGCACCTCAGCGACTACTACCCGAACCTGGAGGCGGCCTGGGAGCTCAAGGACCGTTCCAGCAAGAGTTTCCCGGGGGACCATGCCTCGGTGCTGTTGGTCTGGGCGCTGTTCATGAGCGTGTTCAGCCGCCGCCTGGTGCAGTACCTGGTGGTCTGGGGGCTGGCGGTACTGTTCATGTTGCCGCGCCTGGTGGCCGGTGCCCACTGGGGGCAGGATGACTATATCGGCGGGCTGCTGATGGCAGTGCTGGCGTTGGGCTGGAGCTGCTACACACCGCTGGCGGCCAAGGGTAGTGCGGTGCTGATGCGCTGGACAGCGCCGTTGTTCGCGATCGCGGCCAAGTTACCGTTGGTCGGGCGCTTGGCGGTGACCCGCTAGATCCTTGGGGCTACTGCGTAGCCCATCGCGACACAAGGCCGCTCCTACCGGGGAACGCGATTTCCTGTAGGAGCGGCCTTGTGTCGCGAAAGGGCCGCAACGCGGCCCCGGCTATTCGAAGCTGCCATGCAACTGGTGAATCTGCCGCCGCTGCTTCTTGGTCGGCCGCCCATCGGTGGTCACACCCATCGCCCCGGCCTTGCGCAGTTCAGCCGCCTGCTCACGCCGACGCACGCTGTCCTCGGTCTCTTCGTACAACGTCTGCGCCTCTGGCGCCCCACGCCGCACCACCGACAGCGCCTTCACCACCACGGTACGTTCATCGAACCCGGTACGCAGCACGAACTCGTCACCCACCCGCGGTTCCTTGCCCGGCTTGCAGCGCTCGCCCCGGCAATGCACCTTGCCGCTCTCGATCGCCGCCTTGGCCAACGCGCGGGTCTTGTAGAAGCGTGCCGCCCACAGCCATTTGTCCAGGCGAACCTTGTCGTCGTCTTCGGCTTTTTGTGCCATCCCGTTACCTCGAACGCTGTGTTTCATCGAACTGTACTACCGTAACGATCGGATGCAAAAAATCCCCGCCGTGCTTACAGTTCAACACCTCATCCGCAGGGTGCGTTTCGTGAAGACATTTGACCATTTGACTGTGATCGGCCTGCGCGAGTGGGTCGCCCTGCCCGACCTTGGCGTGGCCGGGCTGCGCGCCAAGATCGACACCGGCGCCA
The DNA here is from genome assembly GCF_001642705.1 of Pseudomonas sp. p21. NCBI lineage: Bacteria > Pseudomonadati > Pseudomonadota > Gammaproteobacteria > Pseudomonadales > Pseudomonadaceae > Pseudomonas > Pseudomonas sp. p21. The sequence goes on along the minus strand of NZ_LWBV01000008.1, from coordinate 113,942 downwards.
GCACCTCCAGCCTGCACGCCACCGAGGTGGAGCCGTTCGAGCGCGACGGCCAGCCCTGGGTCCGCTTCACTGCACACCTGGGCTCGGTGGTGCAGTTGCGCCACCGCCGCTGCGAAGCACCGCTGGTGACCATGAAAACCATCAAGAGCTCCAACGGCCAGGCCCAGACCCGCTATGTCATCCGCACGTCACTGGCCCTGGGCGATGGTGTGTGGGAGGTGGAGTTCACCCTGGCCTGCCGCAAGAACATGCGTTACCGCCTGTTGCTGGGCTCCAAGGCCCTGATCCATGGCCAGCTGGTGGTCAACCCTGGCCTGAAGTACGTCCAAGACAAACCGGCCTTCCCGGCCACCCTTTCCCCTGTAACAGGTGCTGCATGAAGATCGCTGTGCTGTCGCGCAATCCGCGTCTGTATTCCACCCGCCGCCTGGTCGAAGCCGGTACCCAGCGGGGCCACGAAATGGTGGTGATCGATACCCTGCGGGCCTACATGAACATTGCCAGCCACAAGCCGCAGATCCACTACCGCGGCAAGCCGCTGGAAGGCTTCGACGCGGTGATCCCGCGCATTGGTGCCTCGGTAACCTTCTATGGCTGCGCGGTGCTGCGCCAGTTCGAGATGATGGGCGTGTATCCGCTCAACGAGTCGGTAGCGATTGCCCGCTCCCGCGACAAGCTGCGTTCGCTGCAACTGCTGTCGCGGCGTGGCATCGGCCTGCCGATTACCGGCTTCGCCCACTCGCCGGACGACATCCCCGACCTTATCCAGATGGTCAACGGCGCCCCGCTGGTGATCAAGGTGCTGGAAGGCACCCAGGGCATCGGCGTGGTGCTGTGCGAAACCACCAAGGCCGCCGAATCGGTGATCGAGGCGTTCATGGGGCTGAAGCAGAACATCATGGTGCAGGAATACATCAAGGAAGCGGGTGGCGCGGACATCCGCTGCTTCGTGGTCGGCGACAAAGTCATCGCGTCGATGAAGCGCCAGGCCAAGCCGGGGGAATTCCGTTCCAATTTGCACCGCGGCGGGGTGGCCAGCCTGATCAAGATCACCCCGGAAGAACGCATGACCGCCATTCGCGCGGCCAAGGTGATGGGCTTGAGTGTGGCGGGTGTGGATATCCTGCGCTCCAACCATGGGCCATTGGTGATGGAGGTGAACTCGTCGCCGGGGCTGGAAGGTATCGAAGTGACCACCGGCAAGAACGTGGCCGGCATGATCATCGAGCACCTGGAGAAGAACGGCGGGCCTAACCAGACCAGGACCAAGGGTAAGGGCTGAAATCCTGGGGCTGCTTTGCAGCCCATTCGCAGCACAAGGCTGCTCCTACAAGAGATCGCGTCCCCCTGTAGGAGCAGCCTTGTGCTGCGAATGGGCCGCAAAGCGGCCCAGGCAATCACACGGCATTTCGCGGCAGCAACAACCCCAGCGGCAGCCTCACCCGCGCCTCGATCCCGCCACCGGACCGATTGCGCAATTCCACATTCCCGCCATGCTGCGCCGCGATCCGCTTGACGATCGCCAGCCCCAGCCCGGTGCCCTTGCCGCCGCGCGCCCGGTCGCCACGAATGAACGGGTTGAAGATGGTCTCTAGCTCCGACTCGTCGATCCCCGTCCCGCGGTCCAGCACGCTCAGCACTACATACGGCGCACTCTCGTCGCCCGACACATAGGCGGCCACCTCGACCCCCTTGCCGGCGTGGTGCAGGGCGTTGCCGATCAGGTTGCCCAACATGCGCTTGAGCGAAACCCGGCGCAGCGGGAACGGTGGAATCGGCTCCAGGCACAGCCGCACCCGTTCTTCCGGCTGGTTGTACGGCGCCACCACCTCGCGCACCAGGTCGGCCAGGTCCACCTCCTCCACCGGCTCGTCTCGGCCATCGCGGATAAAGGCCAGGAACTGGTCGAGGATCGCGTCCATGTCCTCGATATCACGGACCATGTCGTCACTCAGTTCGCTGTCGCTGTTCAACAACGACAGCGACAGGCGCAGGCGCGTCAGCGGTGTACGCAGGTCATGGGAAACCCCGGCCAGCATCAGCTCACGCTCACGCCCGGCCTGCTCGACATCCTCGGCCATCTGGTTGAAGGCCTTGTACACCTCGGTCATCTCACTGGGCGTGTCGCTGATCGGCAGGCGCACGCTGCGCCCCTGGCCCAGCTGGCGGGCGGCGAACACCAGGCGCTTGAGCGGCTGGTTCAGCTGGCGCACGAATATCCAGGCCGAGGCGGTGGACAACAGGCCGATGGCCAGGAACCAACCCAGCACGTTCCAGATCTTCTGCCCACGCAGCGGGTGCGGGTACAGTGGTACCTTCAACCAACCCGGGCCCAGGCTTGGTGCATTGACCCACAACGCCGGCGGCGCATGAATGCGCAGCCGTACCTCGGTGTCTTCGCCCAACTCGGCCTGCATCTGCCGTTGGTATATTTCGCTGTAGGGCCAGTGCTGCTCACCCTCGGGCACCCCCGAGCCGGTGACCCGGATAAGGCCAGCCGCTTCGGCGATCTTGTCGCGGTTTTCTTCGTCGGCCGCCCAATAGGCGCGCAGGGTCAGCGCCACACCGTGGCTGTACTGACGGTCGACCAGCACGTCCTCGTTCATCAACAGGTAGACCAGGGTCAAGGCCTTGGAGAACAGGACGACGATCAACACCAGCCACAGGGTGCGGGCGAAGAAACTTTGCGGAAACCAGAGCGGTGTTTTCATCGACGGCGCGGCATCATTTACCGGCGTTTCCGTCCGGCACGAACACGTAGCCCACGCCCCAGACGGTCTGGATATAACGCGGCTTGGACGGGTCCGGCTCGATCATGCGGCGCAGACGCGAGATCTGCACGTCGATGGAGCGTTCCAGCGCATCCCACTCGCGGCCACGGGCCAGGTTCATCAGCTTGTCGCGGGTCAGCGGCTCGCGTGCGTGCATCACCAGTGCCTTGAGCACAGCGAACTCGCCGGTGGTGAGCATGTGCACTTCGTCGCCACGCTTGAGTTCACGGGTGGCCAGCGACAGCTCATAGTCGCCGAAGGTGACCGACTCGTCTTCGCTACCAGGCGCACCCGGCACGCTCGGTGCCTGACGGCGCAGCACGGCCTTGACCCTGGCCATCAGCTCGTCCGGGTTGAACGGCTTGCCCAGGTAGTCGTCGGCGCCCAGCTCCAGGCCCTTGATACGGCTGAGCTCGTCGCCCTTGGCGGTAAGCATGATGATCGGGATCTGGTTGTTCTGCTGGCGCAGGCGCTTGCACGCCGACAGGCCATCTTCGCCGGGCAGCATCAGGTCGAGCACCACCAGGTTGAACACTTCACGCTGCAGCAGGCGGTCCATCTGCTCGGTGTTGGGCACCGCGCGGGCACGGTAGCCCTTGCTGGTGAAGAAACGTTCCAGCAGGCTGCTCAGCCCCGGGTCGTCGTCGACGATGAGAATCTTGTCACCTTCAGCGGTGTTTGGCGTGCCGGTCATGAATAACTCCTCTGATATCGCCGCGCATTATGGCGTAGCCATTGCTGCACGTTGCGTGAGCATTGTTAGCAGATTTTTCCCCCGGCGCCAGTTCCGGCTGGCCGGGCGCCATCACCGCAAGCCGTTTGCGATGGGTATAATGCGCGGCTTTCATCCAGCGCCGCCGGGCGACAGGCCCACAGGCGACCCCCGTATTCACAAATGTCAGGTGGTTTACATGGACAGCATCAACAGCCGTATCGCCGAGGAACTGGGCGTACGCCCCCAGCAGGTCGAGGCGGCCGTGGGCCTGTTGGACGAAGGCTCGACCGTGCCCTTCATCGCCCGCTACCGCAAGGAAGTGACCGGTAGCCTGGACGACACCCAGCTGCGCCATCTGGAAGAGCGCCTGCGCTACCTGCGCGAACTCGACGAGCGCCGCGCCAGCATCCTGGCCAGCATCGAGGAACAGGGCAAGCTGACCCCGGAACTGGCCCGCGAGATCAAGCTGGCCGACACCAAGACCCGCCTCGAAGACCTGTACCTGCCGTACAAGCAGAAGCGCCGCACCAAGGGCCAGATCGCCCTGGAAGCCGGCCTCGGCGAGCTGGCCGACGGCCTGTTCAACAACCCCGACCTGGCCCCGGAAAGCGAAGCCGCGCGCTTCGTCAACGCCGACAAAGGCGTGGCCGACATCAAGGCCGCGCTGGAAGGCGCCAAGTACATCCTCATGGAGCGCTTCGCCGAAGACGCCGCCCTGCTCGACAAGCTGCGCAGCTTCCTCAAGCAGGAGTCGGTGCTCAGCGCCCGCGTCGTGCCTGGCAAGGAAGAAGAAGGCGCCAAGTTCCGCGACTACTTCGCCCATGACGAACTGCTGCGCAACGCCCCGTCGCACCGCGCCCTGGCCATTTTTCGCGGGCGCAACGAAGGCGTGCTGAGCGCCTCGCTGAAAGTTGGCGAAGAACTGCCCGGCACCCTGCACCCGTGCGAGCTGATGATCGGCAACCACGTCGGCATCGAGAACCGCAACCGCCCGGCCGACAAGTGGCTCGGCGAAGTGGTGCGCTGGACCTGGAAGGTCAAGCTGTACACCCACCTGGAAACCGACCTGTTCGGCGAGCTGCGCGACAACGCCGAAGGCGAGGCGATCAACGTGTTCGCCCACAACCTGCACGACCTGCTGCTGGCCGCCCCGGCCGGCCCGCGCGCCACCCTGGGCTTCGACCCGGGCCTGCGCACCGGCTGCAAGATCGCCGTGGTCGATGCCACCGGCAAGCTGCTGGACCACACCACGGTCTACCCGCACGCGCCGAAGAACGACTGGGACCGCACCATTTCCATCATGGCCGCACTGTGCGCCAAGCACTCGGTGGAGCTGATCGCCATCGGCAACGGCACCGCCAGCCGCGAAAGCGACAAGCTGGTGGCAGAACTGGTCAAAAAGTATCCAGCGCTGAAGATCACCAAGGTCATGGTCTCCGAGGCCGGCGCTTCGGTGTATTCCGCATCGGAACTGGCTGCCCGCGAATTCCCGGACCTGGACGTGTCGATCCGTGGCGCCGTGTCGATTGCCCGCCGCCTGCAGGACCCGCTGGCCGAGCTGGTGAAAATCGACCCGAAATCCATCGGTGTCGGCCAATACCAGCACGACGTGTCCCAGCTGAAACTGGCGCGCGGCCTGGACGCCGTGGTCGAGGACTGCGTGAACGCCGTGGGCGTGGATGTCAACACCGCCTCGGTGGCGCTGCTGACGCGCATCTCCGGCCTTAACGCCACCCTGGCGCAGAACATCGTCGCCCACCGCGATGCCAACGGCCCGTTCGCCACCCGTGCAGCGCTGAAAAAGGTCAGCCGCCTGGGCGAGAAAACCTTCGAACAGGCCGCCGGCTTCCTGCGCGTGATGAACGGCGACAACCCGCTGGACGCCTCCGCAGTGCACCCCGAGGCCTACCCGCTGGTGCAGCGCATTGCCGCCGACACCGACCGCGACATCCGCTCGCTGATCGGCGACAGCAGTTTCCTCAAGCGCCTGGACCCGAAGAAATTCACCGACGAAACCTTCGGCCTGCCGACCGTCACCGACATCCTGCAGGAACTGGACAAGCCTGGCCGCGACCCACGCCCCGAGTTCAAGACCGCCACCTTCCAGGACGGCGTCGAAGACCTCAAGGACCTGGAGCCGGGCATGATCCTCGAAGGCGTGGTGACCAACGTCACCAACTTCGGCGCCTTCGTCGACATCGGCGTGCACCAGGACGGCCTGGTGCACATCTCGGCGCTGTCGGAGAAGTTCGTCAAGGACCCGCGTGAAGCGGTCAAGGCCGGCGACGTGGTCAAGGTCAAGGTCATGGAAGTGGACATCCCGCGCAAGCGCGTCGGCCTGTCCATGCGCATGAGTGACACCCCGGGCGAGAAGGTCGACGGCAACCGCGGTGGTAACCGTGGCAATGGCGGCAACCGCCAGCAGCAGGCGCCGCGCCAGCGCGAAACCGCCACTGCGGCCCCGGCCAACAACGCCATGGCCGCCCTGTTCGCCAACGCCAAGCAGCTGAAGAAGAAGTGATGGACGTTCCACGCGAATACGTCGAAAGCGCCTTCAGCCAGCTCCTCGGCTGCCGCCTGCAACGCCTGGAAACAGGTGTTGCCGAAGTAGCCCTGGCGCTTGAGCCACACTTGCGCAACCGTGGCCAGAAGCTGCATGGCGGGGCGATCTTCAGCCTGGTGGACATCGCCATGGGCCTGGCCTGCTCGGCCAGCCATGGCTTCGACCAGCAAAGCGTCACCATCGAGTGCAAGATCAACTACATGCGCGCCGTCAGTGACGGCGAGGTGCTGTGCACCGCCCGTGTGCTTCATGCCGGGCGGCGCACCCTGGTAGTCGACGCCGACGTAGTCCAGGGCGACAAGCTGGTGGCGAAAGCGCAAGGAACCTTCGCGGTTCTCTAGCTCACCAAGCAGTATCTGCGGTATTTTCAGCAGTGCGCTGGCACTGCTGGATCCGCGTTAACCAGGCGACAACGCCAGTTCCTTTCTTCCTACCCTTGTAGACCGTTATCTCTACCCCCATATTGGGGCGACTGACGCGTGAAGGAATACATCTTGAGCGACCTCCTCAACCGCCGCCTGAGCCTGCTCGGCGCCAATCTCCCCCTGCTCAAGCAGTGCCTGCACGGTATTGAGCGCGAATGCCTGCGCGTGACCGACGAAGGTCGCCTGGCCCAGACCCCGCATCCGCAAGCCTTGGGATCGGCGCTGACCAACGAGCAGATCACCACCGATTATTCCGAGTCGCTGCTGGAGTTCATCACCCCGGCCCTGCCCGACCCGGCCAAGGTGCTGGAAAGCCTCGAAGAGACCCACCGTTTCGTCTACAGCAAGCTGGGCGACGAATACCTGTGGAGCCCGTCGATGCCCTGCACGCTGCCGGCCGAGGAGGACATCCCGATCGCCGAGTACGGCAGCTCGAACATCGGCAAGCTCAAGCACGTCTACCGCAAGGGCCTGGCCCTGCGCTACGGCCGCACCATGCAGTGCATCGCCGGTATCCATTACAACTTCTCGCTGCCCGAAGCGCTGTGGCCACTGCTGCGCGCTGCCGAAGGCGGCAGCGAGAGCGACCGCGACTACCAGTCGTCGGCCTATATCGCGCTGATCCGCAATTTCCGCCGTTACAGCTGGCTGCTGATGTACCTGTTCGGCGCCTCGCCGGCCCTGGACAAAGGCTTCCTGCGTGGCCGCCCGCACCAGCTCGAAGAGCTGGATGCCGAAACCCTGTACCTGCCCTACGCCACCAGCCTGCGCATGAGCGACCTGGGCTACCAGAGCAACGCCCAGGCTGGCCTGACGCCGTGCTACAACAACCTGGCCAGCTACACCGACAGCCTGCGCAAGGCGGTGGGTACGCCCTACCCGCCCTACGTTGAAGTCGGCACGCACGTGGACGGCGAGTGGGTACAGCTGAACACCAACATCCTGCAGATCGAAAACGAGTACTACTCGAACATCCGCCCCAAGCGCGTCACCTACACCGGCGAGCGGCCGATCCAGGCCCTGACCTCGCGCGGCGTGCAGTATGTGGAAGTGCGATGCCTGGACATCAACCCATTCCTGCCGGTAGGCATCGACCTGACCGAAGCGCGCTTCCTCGACGCGTTCCTGCTGTTCTGCGCGCTGGAAGACAGCCCGCAACTGGACAACGGCGAATGCGGCCAGTGCACCAACAACTTCCTGACCGTGGTCAAGGAAGGCCGTCGCCCGGGCCTCGAACTGCGCCGCAATGGCCAGCCGATCGGCCTTAAGGACTGGGCCAGCGAGCTGATCGAGCGCATCCGGCCACTGGCCGAGCTGCTGGACCAGGCGCAGGGCGGTGCAGAACACGGCAAGGCCCTGGATGCCCAGCAGGCCAAGGTCGACGACGCCTCGCTGACCCCATCGGCACAAGTGCTGGCACGCATGACCGAGCATGACGAAAGCTTCGTCAAGTTCGCCCTGCGCCAGAGCCGTATCCACGCCGAAACCTTCCGCGAGCAACCACTGCCCGCCGAGCGCCAGCAGGCCTTCGAAACCCTCGCCCGCGACTCGCTGGCCGAACAGTCGCGCCTGGAGCAGCAGGAAGTCGGCGACTTCGACCTGTTCGTCGGCGCCTACCAGGCCAGCATCCTGGCGATCAGCAACTGATGACCCGCACTGCCACCCCGCGCAAACCGCGCGCCAGCAGCCAGGCCAGGATCGAGGCGATCCTGGCGGCTGCACGCGAGTTGCTGGCCGAACTGGGGGTGGCGGGCCTGTCGATCTACAGCGTGGCCGAGCGCGCGCAGATTCCACCGTCTTCGGTGTACCACTTCTTCGCCAGCGTGCCGGCGCTGCTGGAGGCGTTGACGGCCGATGTGCACCGGGCCTTCCGTGAAGCGCTGAGCGCGCCGATCGACAGCAATGCGTTCAACACCTGGCACGAACTGTCACGGCTGATCGAGCAGCGCATGCTGGATATCTACAACGAGGATGCCGCAGCGCGGCAGCTGATCCTGGCCCAGCATGGGCTGAGCGAAGTGGTGCAGGCCGATCGGCAGCACGACATGGAGCTGGGCGACTTGATGCACAAGTTGTTTGACCAGCACTTTCATCTGCCGGTGGTGCCGGTGGATGTGGATGTGTTTGCCCTGGCCATGGAATTGAGCGACCGGGTGTATGCGCGGTCGGTGCAGCTGCATGAGGCGATCACCCCGCGCATGGCCGAGGAAGGCAAGCGGGTGTTCGAGGCGTACCTGGGGTTGTATCTGCCGCCGTTTCTGGCCAAGCGTTCCAGCTGAGATCATTGGGGCCGCTGTGCGGCCCTTCGCGGGCACGCCCGCTCCCACAGGGTCCGCGCAAAACCTGAAACCTGCGCAGTACCTGTGGGAGCGGGCGTGCCCGCGAAGGGCTGTAAAGCAGCCCCATGGCCCACACCCATCACAGCTTGGCAATAGACACTTCAGTCGATTTCACGAAAGCAATCACTTCACTCCCCACCTGCAATTCCAGCTCACGCACGGAACGGGTGGTGATGACCGAAGTGACGATGCCCGAGGCAGTCTGCACGTCGATTTCCGACAGTACCGGGCCTTCGAGGATTTCCTTCACGGTGCCTTTGAACTGGTTGCGAACGTTGATGGCTTTGATGGTCATGATTTGATTCCTTCTCTATGGCTTCAGTTTGGTGAGTGAGTCATTCAGTGCGCCCAACGCAACTGCGTGGGCAAAGGGGCTACAGGATCCGGCTCGGGCGCAGCGCCCGGGGCCGACAGAACACGGTTGAGCACTTCGCTTTCCAGCGCGGCCAGGCGGTGCGAACCGCGCGCCCGGGGCCGTGCCAGGTCGACAGTGAGGTCGAGCCCGACCTCGCCGTCCTCGATCAGAATCACCCGGTCAGCCACGGCGACTGCCTCGCTGACATCGTGGGTAACCAGCAACACGGTGAAACCGTGCTGACGCCACAGGCGTTCGATCAGTTGCTGCATCTCGATACGGGTCAATGCATCCAGCGCCCCGAGCGGCTCGTCCAGCAGCAGCAGGCGCGGCTGGTGGATCAGCGCCCGGGCCAAGGCGACGCGCTGCTTCTGGCCACCCGAGAGTGCCGCCGGCCATTCATTGGCGCGGTCGGCCAGGCCAACCGACTCCAAAGCTTCCAGCGCACGCGGGCGCCAGTCGCCAGACAGGCCCAGGCCAACGTTGTCGATCACTTTCTTCCACGGCAGCAGGCGCGCGTCCTGGAACATCAGGCGGGTCTCTTCGCGGGCCTGTTCCAGCGGCGCAGCTCCGGCCAGCAACTGGCCTGCAGTGGGCTGGTCGAGACCAGCCAGCAGGCGCAGCAAGGTGCTCTTGCCGCAGCCACTGCGGCCGACGATGGCGACAAACTGGCCGGCCGGAATGTGCAGCTCGATGCCCTTGAGCACTTCGCGCTGGCCAAAGGTCTTGCGCAGGCCGCTGGACGCCAGCGGGATGCCACGCAGCAGGCGTGGCGGCTGTTCCTTGAGCACAGTCATGCGCCCTCCTTCCTGGCCACTTGGTAGGCCGGGTGCCAGCGCAGCCACACACGCTCCAGGCCGCGGGCGGCGAGGTCGGCAAGCTTGCCGAGCACGGCATACAGGACGATGGCCAGCACCACCACGTCGGTCTGCAGGAATTCGCGGGCGTTCATTGCCAGGTAACCAATGCCGGCGTTGGCCGAGATGGTTTCGGCAACGATCAGGGTCAGCCACATGAAACCCAGGGCAAACCGCACGCCGACCAGGATCGATGGCAGTGCCCCGGGCAGGATCACCTGGCGGAACAGCCCGAAGCCGGACAGGCCGTAGCTGCGCGCCATTTCCACCAGCGCCGGGTCAACGTTGCGGATGCCGTGGTAGGTGTTCAGGTAGATCGGGAACAGCGTGCCCAGCGCGACCAGGAAGATCTTTGCCGACTCGTCGATACCGAACCACAGGATCACCAGCGGGATCAGCGCCAGGTGTGGCACGTTACGGATCATCTGCACCGAGCTGTCGAGCAGGCGTTCACCCCAGTTCGACAGGCCGGTGATGAAGCCCAGCACCAGGCCGATGCTGCCACCGATGACAAAGCCCAGCCCGGCACGCCAGCCACTGATGGCCAGGTGGGTCCAGATCTCGCCACTGCGCACCAGCTCCACGCCGGCGCTGACCACGGCGCTGGGCGCCGGCAGGATGCGCGTCGACAGCCAACCGGCGCTGACCGCCAGCTGCCAGGCGGCCAGCAGCAGTACCGGCAGCGCCCATGGCGCCAGGAGCTGACCAAGGTTGTTGGAAGTTGCACGACTCATGGCCTGGCCCTCAGCTCTGCGCGACGGACTTGGGCAGGATGTCGTTGGCCACCATTTCGCCAAACGGGCTCACATACCCGCCGGTCTTGGCTTGCTCCGGGCGTTGCACATCCAGGTGCGGGAACAGCAGCTCGGCCACCCGGTACGACTCTTCAAGGTGCGGGTAACCGGAGAAGATGAAGGTATCGATGCCCAGCTCGGCGTATTCCTTGACCCGTGCCGCCACGGTCGGGCCATCGCCGACCAGTGCGGTACCGGCACCGCCACGTACCAGGCCGACACCGGCCCACAGGTTGGGACTGACTTCCAGCTTGTCACGGTTGCCGTTGTGCAGGGCGGCCATGCGTTGCTGGCCGACCGAGTCGAAGCGCGCGAGCGAGGCCTGGGCGCGAGCGATGGTGTCGTCGTCCAGGTGCGAGATCAGCTTGTCGGCAGCGGCCCAGGCCTCTTCGTTGGTTTCCCGCACGATCACGTGCAGGCGGATGCCAAAGCGCACTTCGCGGCCCTGGGCGGCGGCTTTCTCACGCACCTGGGCAATTTTTTCGGCGACCGCACTCGGCGGCTCGCCCCAGGTCAGGTACAGCTCGACCTGCTCGGCGGCCAAGTCCTGCGCAGCTTCGGAGGAACCGCCGAAATACAGTGGCGGGCGTGGTTGCTGGATCGGCGGGTAGAGCAGTTTGGCGCCCTTCACCTGGATGTGCTTGCCGTCGTAGTCGACCACCTCGCCTTCGAGCACCTTGCGCCAGATACGGGTGAACTCCACAGAGGCTTCATAGCGTTCCTGATGGTTCAGGTGCAGGCCGTCACCGGCCAACTCGTCCGGGTCGCCACCGGTGACCAGGTTGAACAGCGCGCGGCCGTTGGACAGGCGATCAAGGGTTGCCGCCTGGCGTGCCGCCACGGTCGGCGAAATGATCCCGGGGCGCAGGGCGACCAGGAACTTCAGGCGCTGGGTCACCGGGATCAGCGATGCCGCGACCAGCCAGGAGTCCTCGCAGGAACGCCCGGTAGGGATCAGCACACCACCAAAGCCGAGCCGGTCGGCTGCCTGGGCGATCTGCTGCAGGTAGCCGTGGTCGACGGCGCGGGCGCCCTCGGAAGTGCCCAGGTACTTGCCGTCACCATGGGTAGGGAGGAACCAGAAAATGTTAAGGCTCATTGGAGTTGTCTCCTCAAGGGGGGCTCAGCCAGGGCGGCGCCCCGGCGTAGGCAAATCAATCAAGGCGCACTGGCGACCTTGGCCGGGGGTGTCCAGATCACGTCCTTGATGCTCAGCGGCTTGGGAATCAGCTTCAGCGCCTGGAACGTGTCGGCAATCTTCTGCTGCGCGGCCACCACGTCGGCGGTGAGCGGCGCGGCACCGTAGCCCTGGCGCTTGACCGAGGTCAGGGTGATGTCGGTGGGCAGGCCGAGCAGCGGCGCGACCTGGTCGGTTACTTCCTGCGGGTTGGCCCGGGACCATTCACCCACGGCGCGCACTTCTTCGATCAGGGTGTTGATCACCGCCGGGTGCTGGGTCGCGTAGTTGCGGGTGGCCAGGTAGAACTGATGGTTGTCGACCAGGCCCTTGCCGTCGCGCAGGGTTTGAGCCTGCAGCTGTTTCTCGGCGGCAGCCTGGTACGGGTCCCAGATCACCCAGGCATCCACGCTGCCACGCTCGAAGGCGGCGCGGGCATCGGCCGGGGGCAGGTACACCGGCTGGATGTCGCTGTATTTCAGGCCCGCGTCTTCCAGGGCGCGAACCAGCAGGTAGTGAACGTTGGAGCCTTTGTTGAGGGCGACTTTCTTGCCCTTGAGGTCTTTGACCGACTGGATCGACGAGCCCTTCGGCACCAGGATCGCCTCGCTGTGCGGCGCTGGCGGCTCATAGGCGACGTACAGCAGGTCGGCACCGGCGGCCTGGGCGAACACCGGTGGGGTTTCGCCGGTTACGCCAAAATCGATGGAGCCGACGTTCAGCCCTTCAAGCAGCTGCGGGCCGCCGGGGAACTCGGTCCATTGCACCTGCACGCCCTGCTCGGCCAGGCGCTTTTCCAGCGTGCCCTTGGCCTTGAGCAGCACCAGAGTGCCGTATTTCTGGTAACCGATACGCAGGCTCTCGGCCTGGGCTTGGGTGATGGCGCCGAAGGACACAGCCGCCGCAAACAGGGCGACCAGACCGCGACGCAAGAAGACTGTGCGCATGGCGCTCTCCTGTGCGAGTGGGTTCGGGTTGCACCTGCTTGCCTCGTTGTCGGGCGAGTAAGGTGGTGAAGCGGGTTGAGCCGGTCAGATGCTCCAGCGAGCGCTGATCAGGCGTTCGTTCAATACGCCTGGGGCCACGGGGCGCGGCCGGCGGGCCAAGGCAACGTGGAAGGTTTCCAGCGCGTCGAGCAGGCGTTCTTCCAGCGCTGCTACCAGCTGCGCGGGTCTGGTGCCTTCTGCGTAGGCGACCTGGCTGTCGTCGGCGAAGATCCCTTGCAGGGTCTCCTGCGCCTTGAGTGCCGACAGCACGGGTTTCAGTGCGTAATCCACCGCCAGCATATGGGCGATGCTGCCGCCGGTGGCGATCGGCAACACGATCTTGTGTGCCAGGGCGCGTTCGGGCAGCAGGTCGAGCAAGGTTTTCAGGGCACCGGCGAACGAGGCCTTGTACACCGGCGTGGCGACGATCAGGCCATCGGCCTGGGCCACCAGCTGCTGGAAGTGCTGCACCTGCGGGCTGTCGAAACGGGCGTGCAGCAGGTCTTCGGCGGGAAAGTCACGCACCTGGAACGTCACTACCTCGACGCCACGGTCCTGCAGCCACTGGCGCGAACGCTCCAGCAGCACGCCGGAGCGTGAACGGGTACTGGGGCTACCACCGATTGAGACGACCAGCATTGCAGCGCTTCCTTGTGTTCTGTTGGGAGTGACATTAACAGCCGCCACATATATCTAGAAATCATATTTTTTCATTTGTTTATTCCATTATGTTTTTTTACTTTCAGGCCCATTCGCGGGCACGCCCGCTCCCACAGGTTTTGTGGCAAACCTGAGACCTGCACAATTCCTGTAGGAGCGGGCAAGCCCGCGAAGAAGCCAATGCGGTTTCAGCAGGCATAAAAAAGGGCCGTCGAAACGGCCCGAATATCCCTGCTTGGCTAAGAGCAATGCAACGAGGAATCCTTTAGCGATTAGGCTGCGGAGTAAGCCGCAGATAGGGTTTGACCGCCCGGTAACCTTTGGGGAAGCGCTGCCTGATCTCTTCCTCGTCCTTCAGCGAGGGCACGATCACCACGTCGTCTCCGTCCTGCCAGTTACCTGGCGTGGCGACCTTGTGGTTGTCGGTCAGCTGCAGCGAGTCGATCACCCGCAGGATTTCGTTGAAGTTGCGCCCGGTACTGGCCGGGTAGGTGATGGTCAGGCGCACCTTCTTGTTCGGGTCGATGACGAACAGCGAGCGCACGGTCAGGGTGTCGCTGGCGTTCGGGTGGATCAGGTCGTACAGGTCGGACACCTTGCGGTCGGCGTCGGCAATGATCGGGAAGTTGACCACGGTGTTCTGGGTTTCGTTGATGTCATCGATCCAGCGGTGGTGCGAATCGACCGGGTCCACCGACAGGGCGATGGCCTTGACCCCGCGTTTGGCGAAATCGTCCTTGAGCTTGGCGGTGAGGCCCAGCTCGGTGGTGCACACCGGGGTGAAGTCGGCCGGGTGGGAAAACAACACCCCCCAGCTGTTGCCCAGCCACTCGTGGAAGCGGATTTTGCCTTCGCTGGAATCCTGTTCGAAATCGGGGGCGATATCGCCGAGTTTAAGGCTCATGGGCTGCGGCTCCTGTGCTGGGTTCTGTACCGTGTGGGTTCAATGTGCCTGCATTCGATTAAAAACAAAAAGAATAAATACTGATTTATTTATAACCATTGGTCATACAGAATTGCAGGTACAAAAAAGCCTCGCACTAGGCGAGGCTCTTTCGGTAACGCTGGAACTTACATGAAGGCGTAAGTGTAGTTCACGATGAAGCGGGCCTGATCCTGGTCAGAGCTGCTCTCGCCGCTACCACGGTAGACGCCTTGACGCAGGCTGAAGCCCAAGCCTTTGAAGGTGCCTTGCTGAATGGTGTAGTCGACGCGTGCGTCACGTTCCCACTCGTTGTAGGTGCCGTTGCCCGACTTGTTGCGGATATCGTCACCACGCAGGTAGGCCAGCGATGCCTTCAGGCCTGGAACGCCCAGAGCCGCGAAGTCGTAGGAGTACTGACCGAAGGTGGTGTTCTCGCCAGCACGGGCGAACTGGTTGATCATGCTGTCGGTGAACAGGTAGAAGCTGGAACCACCAGCACCTTCCGAAGTGCCGCTGTCGTTAACCAGGCTGCCCTGGTTCAGCCATACGAAGCCACCGTCGTCGCCAACCTGCTGGTGACCGAGCATCAGCGCGTGGCCACCCAGGGTATAGGTGAACATGGCGGACCAGGTTTTGTTGTCGATTTCGCCGGTGTTCTTGGCGTAGCCACCGTTGTTGTTGAAGTTGTAGGTGCTGTCGTTGCCGTTCTTGCCGTCGCTGCTGCTATCGAAGTAGCGCAGGTCGGTCTTGAACGACTGGTCGTCAGCAATCTTGAAGACGTGGGTAGCACCCAGGAAGTGCTGCTTGTAGAAGTCTTCCAGGTTCGAGTAGTAGTACTGCAGGGTCAGGTCTGGAGTGAGCTTGTAGTCCAGGCCGCCGTAGCGGAACTTGTTGCTTTCAGCGGTAGCGCCCGCAACGGACAAGCCGGTACGGTTGCTCGAGGCACGACCCATGGCGTGGGTCAGCTGACCGGCGTTGATGGTCAGGTTGTCGATTTCCTTCGAGGTGATGGTGCCACCCTCGAAGGTCTGCGGCAGCAGACGACCATCGTTGGAGACCAGGATCGGCAGGTTCGGCGCGAGCGCGCTACCGAAGTGCGCTTCGGTCTTCGAGAAGCGAGCCTTGGCGTTGGCACCGAAACGAGCCCACTGGGCTGCGGAGCCTTTGCCGTCATCCGGGAAGAAACCGCCCTTGTGGTAACCCTCGCCACCATCCAGGTGAATACCCCACAGCGCTTGGGCATCAACACCAAAGCCAACGGTACCTTCAGTGAAACCGGAGAGGTAGTCGAGCTTGAAGCCCTGGCCGGATTCACGCTGATCTGGACGTTCTGCGCCAGGTTTTGCGTGGTCTTCACGGTTGTCGTTGTTGAAGTACATGGTGCGCGAGCTGAGCGACAGTTTGCTGTCTTCAACGAAACCGGCAGCGCCTGCTTGTTGGGCGAGAACCCCCAGTGCCACGGCCAGGGCCAGGCTGGACTTGTACATATTTTGCTCCTCTACGTTCTAATTCTTGTGTATCTCTGGCGGTGGGATCTGCTGCCCCGCTCACCGTGGATTGGCGATTTAGTCCCAAAGCGTGACCGTTAAGTCAATCGTTTCTAAACGTTTCGCGACTTTGGTCTAAGACGCCACCTGCGCTACAGGATAATGACAATCCTATAAATCCAAAATGACCGTTTTATGAATTGGTAAGATTTTTACGGAATATGTTAGGAACTGTTACTGCCATTCGTTAGCAGCAGCTCGCCTCTAATAACCATTGGTTATTTGCAAACGTTTGCTCATAACCTAATTCCGTATCGTTCTATAGGGACGAAAAAGCCTAGCAGCCGTCTGTGATTTCGCCATTGCGCAAGATCACCTACGTTGCAACCTTTGTGCGGTCGATGTGGGAGCGGGCATGCGCGCTCCCACAGGGGCACGGTTAAAGCAATTGGCTCCTAAGCTAATGCAAAAAAGTTATTTATTTTACTTTTCTTAGATCACTTAGCCTTCTCGCCATCCATCACATCGATTGCCTGACGAGAGGTTCACCATGATCCCGCACGCTCCGCTGCGCCTGTTCGCCGCCCTGACCCTCGCCAGCGCCAGCTGGTTGGCCCAGGCTGCCGACCTGACCGTGGCTTACCAGACCACTGTCGACCCGGCCAAGGTGGCACAGGTCGATGGCGACTACGAAAAAGCCAGCAAGGCCAGCATCGACTGGCGCAAATTCGACAACGGCGCCGACGTGATCACTGCCGTAGCCAGCGGCGATGTGCAGATCGGCTACCTGGGCTCCAGCCCGCTGGCCGCCGCCGCCACCCGCAAGCTGCCAGTCGAGACCTTCCTGATCGCCACGCAGATTGGCGCCGGTGAAGCCCTGGTTGCCCGCGACAGCATCAAGACGCCGCAAGACCTGGTCGGCAAGAAAGTCGCCGTGCCGTTCGTCTCCACCGGCCACTACAGCCTGCTGGCCGCGCTGAAAAGCTGGAACATCGACCCGGCCAAGGTGCAGATCCTCAACCTGGCGCCGCCGGCGATCATTGCCGCCTGGAAGCGCGGCGACATCGACGCCACCTATGTCTGGGACCCGGCCCTGGGCGTGGCCAAGGAAAACGGCAAGGTGCTGATCACCTCCGGCGAGCTGGCCAAGAAAGGCGCACCGACCTTCGACGCCTGGATCGTGCGCAAGGACTTCGCCGCCAAGCACCCCGACGTGGTCAAGGCCTTTGCCAAGGTCACCCTCGATGCCTACGCCGACTACCGCAAGAACCCGCAAGCCTGGCTGGCCAACCCCGACAACGTGAGCAAGCTGGCCAAACTGTCGGGCGCCAAGCCTGCCGACATCCCGGTGCTGCTGCAGGGCAACGTCTACCCGCTGGCCGCCGACCAGGCCAACGCACTGGGTGCGCCGACCACCCAGGCGCTGACCGACACGGCCACCTTCCTCAAGCAGCAAGGCAAGGTCGACGCGGTGCTGCCGGACTACTCGCCGTACGTCAGCGCCCAGTACCTCCCCAACTAAGCCTGTAGAAACCGACCGGAGCCTGCCATGGCCTTGCTCGAACTGGAGCGCATCAGCGCACAGTACCCCGGTGCCGAAACCCCGGTACTGGCCGACATCAACCTGAGCCTGGGGCCGCGCCAACTGCTGGTGGCCCTGGGGCCTTCCGGCAGCGGCAAGACCTCGCTGCTCAACCTGATCGCTGGCTTCGTCGCCCCCAGCGGCGGGCGCATCACTTTGGACGGCGTCCCCGTGCAGGGCCCCGGCGCCGAGCGCGGCGTGGTGTTTCAGGACGATGCGCTGCTGCCTTGGCAGAACGTGCTGGGCAACGTCGCCTTTGGCCTGGAACTGGCCGGTGTGCCACGCGCCGAGCGTGAAGCCAAGGCCCGCGAAATGCTGGCCCTGGTCGACCTCGACGGGTTTGGCGAGCGGCGTATCTGGCAATTGTCCGGTGGCCAGAAACAGCGTGTGGGCCTGGCCCGGGCGTTGGCGGCCGACCCACGGGTGCTGCTGATGGACGAGCCGTTTGGCGCACTCGATGCCTTCACCCGCGAGCAGATGCAGGAGTTGTTGCTGCAGGTGTGGCAGCGCACCGCCAAGCCGGTGTTCCTGATTACCCACGACATCGAAGAAGCCGTGTTCCTCGCCAGCGAGCTGGTGCTGCTGGCGCCCAACCCCGGGCGCGTGGTGGAGCGCCTGCAACTGGACTTCGGCCAACGCTATGCAGCCGGTGAATCGGCACGGGCGATCAAATCCGACCCCGCATTCATCGAAACCCGCGAGCATGTACTGGCGCGGGTGTTCTCTCAACGTCAAAGCCTGCAGGAGCGCGCATGAGCAGCCTGGACCTGCCGGTCACCGGCAAACGCAACGCCCAACACCGACCAGCCGCCACGCTGCGACGCCCCCTGCCCACTCGCTGGATCAGCACCCTGACCCTGGCCAGCCTGCTATTGGCCTGGTGGCTGGTGACCGCGGCCGGCTGGATCGAGCCACTGTTCCTGCCCTCGCCCGCCGATATCCTGAGCAAGGCCGGGACCCTGCTGACCCAGGGCTACATGGATGCCAGCCTGTGGCAGCACCTGGGTGCCAGCCTGGGACGCATCGGCGTGGCCCTGCTGGCCGCCACCTTCACCGCCATCCCGGTGGGCATCGCCATCGGCTACAACCGCGTCGCCCGCGGCATTCTCGACCCGCTGATCGAGTTTTACCGGCCGATCCCACCGCTGGCCTACCTGCCGCTGATCGTCATCTGGTGCGGCATCGGCGAGCTGTCGAAAGTGCTGCTGATCTACCTGGCGATCTTTGCCCCCATCGCCATTGCCACCGCTACCGGCGTGCGCACGGTCGACCCGGCCAAGCTGCGTGCCGCGCAATCGCTGGGCGCGACCAAGGCCCAGCTGATCCGCCACGTGATCCTGCCCAGCGCCCTGCCCGACATCCTCACCGGCATCCGCATTGGCCTGGGGGTCGGCTGGTCGACCCTGGTGGCCGCCGAGCTGATCGCCGCCACCAGCGGCCTGGGCTTCATGGTGCAGTCGGCGGCGCAGTTCCTGGTTACCGATGTGGTGGTGCTGGGCATTCTGCTGATCGCCCTGATCGCCTTCGCCCTGGAAATGAGCCTGCGTGCCCTGCAACGCAAACTGGTGCCTTGGCACGGGCAGAGCCACTGAACCCTGTTGACCACGCCAGCAGCCTGGCGCCTGATTGAAGAGACCGACATGAGCCTGACCATCACCCCCCTCAGCCCGGCGCTCGGCGCCCAGATCAGCGGCGTGGACATCAGCCGCGATATCACCGCCGAAGAACGTGACGCCATCGAGCAGGCGCTGCTGCAGCACCAGGTGCTGTTCTTCCGCGACCAGCCGATCAACCCGCAGCAGCAGGCGCGTTTTGCCGCCCGCTTCGGCGACCTGCACATCCACCCGATCTACCCCAATGTGCCGGAAACCCCGCAGGTGCTGATCCTCGACACGGCGGTTACCGACGTGCGCGACAACGCCGTATGGCACACCGACGTGACCTTCCTGCCGACCCCGGCCCTGGGCGCGGTGCTCAGCGCCAAGCAGCTGCCGGCCTACGGTGGCGACACCCTGTGGGCCAGCGGCATCGCAGCCTTCGAAGCCTTGTCGGCGCCGCTGCGCGAGATGCTCGACGGGCTGACCGCCACCCATGACTTCACCAAGTCGTTCCCGCTGGAGCGCTTTGGCACCACGCCGGAAGACCTGGCGCGCTGGGAAGCCACCCGGCGCAACAACCCGCCACTGGCGCACCCGGTGGTGCGTACGCATCCGGTGAGCGGGCGCAAGGCGTTGTTCGTCAATGAGGGGTTTACCACGCGCATCAATGAGCTGAGCGAGCTGGAAAGCGAGGCGCTGCTGAAACTGCTGTTCGCCCATGCGACGCGGCCGGAGTTCAGCATTCGCTGGCGGTGGCAGGAGAATGACGTGGCCTTCTGGGACAACCGCGTGACCCAGCATTTTGCCGTGGATGACTACCGGCCGAACCGGCGGGTGATGCATCGGGCGACCATTCTTGGAGATGCACCCTTCTGAAACTGGGAGGCCTTTGGCCTCCATTCGCAGCACAAGGCTGCTCCTACAGCGAAGCGCGATCCCTTGTAGGAGCAGCCTTGTGCTGCGAATGGGCCGCAAGGCGGCCCCAGCGATCTAGCGGACCAGATGCAGGTACTGCATGTGCCGTTCGTACTGGTCGAGGATGTCGTTGATGATCTGCTCCTTGCTGTAGCCCACCAGGTCATAGTTCTGGCTGCCTTCGCTCAGGTGCACCTCCGCCCGGTAGTACCGGCGGTTCTTCAACTCCTGCGTACCCAGACCACCCAAGGCGAACGATGGCGTGAAGTAACCACGCATCTGCACCTGGTAAATGAACGGCTGTTCCTCGCCATGGCCAATCTTCAAGCTGACGTTGTCGTGGCTCGGGTCGTCCTGGGTAATCAGCACCAACCCCTTCTGCTCGAACACCTCACGCACATCGGCAATCGCCGGTCGTACCACGTCGTCCATGAAGCGGTACACCTCATCACGCGACGGGAAGTGCACCGCCTGGCTCAGGCGCTGGCGCCAGCCACCACGGCCGCGGCGTGACTGGGCGAACGGGGCCAGCGAATGCATCTGCGCGATCTGCCGTTGCGACTCCAGGTAGAACGCCTTGTGCAGTCCCCACATCATGCACAGCAAGATCAGCGAGAATGGCAACGAGGTCAGCACCACCGCCGACTTCAGCGAATCGATGCTGCCGGCGAACAACAACGCACTGGTGATCAGCGCCGTCATCGCGCCCCAGAAGATGCGCAGCCAGTTCGGCCCGTCCTCGTCGGTGTCACCACCCTTGGCCGACAAGGTCGACAGCACCACGGTGCCCGAGTCGGCCGAGGTGACGAAGAACACGAAACTGATGAACACCGTCACGGCGATCACCGTCTTGCTCCAGGGGTAGGTCTCCAGCAGCAGGTACAGGCTCATCGACGGGTTATCCAGCGCCGACTGGCCCAGCGCGGTCATGCCGTGGTTGATGACCTGGTCCAGGGCGCTGTTGCCGAAGATCGACATCCACGCCAAGGTGAAGCCCAGCGGAATCAACAGCACGCCAAAGACGAACTCGCGGATGGTGCGGCCACGGGAAATGCGGGCGATGAACAGGCCCACGAACGGCGCCCAGGCAATCCACCAGGCCCAGTAGAACACCGTCCAGCCGCCCAGCCAGTCGCGGTTCTCGCCGTAGGCATAGACGTCGAAGCTCTTGCGCGGCAAGGCCCCCAGGTAGTCGCCGAGGTTCTGGATCAGCGTGTTGAACAGGTGCTGGGTAGGCCCGGCGAACAACACGAACAGTAACAGCGCGCAGGCCAGGAACAGGTTGATGTCGCTCATCACCCGCACGCCCTTCTCCACCCCGGCGACGGCCACGGCCACCGCCGCGCCCATCATCAGGGTGATGAGCAGTACCTGCACCCACTGGCTGTGGTCGATGCCGAACAGGTAGTCGAGGCCGGCGTTCAGGTGCAGCACGCCAAAGCCCATGTCGGCACCCAGGCCGAACACCGTGGCGATGATGCCGAAACCGTCCACCGCATAACCGATCGGCCCGTTGATGCGCTTGCCGATCAGCGGGTACAACGCCGAACGCAAGGCCAGCGGCAGGTTGTGCCGGTAGGCGAAGTAGGCCAGGGCCATGCCGACGAAGGCGAACACGCCCCAGCCATGCAGGCCCCAGTGCAGGAACAGGATCTGCATCGCCTGGCGCCCGGCCTCGGCCGTGCCCGCTTCGCCCTGGGGCGGCTGCAGCATGTGGGTCAAGGGTTCGGAAACGCAGAAGAAGAACAAGGTGATGCTGATGCCGGCGGCGAACAGCATGCCGGCCCACGACAGGTAGCTGAACTCGGGCTCGTCGTGGTCGGCACCGAGCTTGATCTTGCCGTAGCCGGACAAGGCGGTGACCACCACGAAGACCAGGTACAGCGTCATCGCCAGCATGTAGTACCAGCCGACCGTATTGGCCGCCCAGTTCTGCGCCGCCAGCAACCAGTCGCCTGCTGCTTGCGGATAGGAAATGACCACCAGGCCGAAGATGAGGATGAAACTTGCCGCGAAATAGAACACCGGGGGGTTCATGCGGATCTTGCCGTTGGCAAGTGAAGAGGTCGATGCACTCATTGGGGGTGCACCTCGTCGAATGACGTAAGGTTCGGAATGAACGGGTTCAGCAAAGGAATCCTCCTGTTGAACACCGGCAGCGGACCAGCGTTTTTCATTGAACAAGCGTTCAAGTTAAACATGGATCGGATTTCAATGCGAATTGGGGCGCTGATTGGTGCCCTCCTGCACTGGCCTCTTCGCGGGCTTGCCCGCTCCCACAGATACTGCACAAGATTCAATATTTGTGCGGTCCCTGTAGGAGCGGGCAAGCCCGCGAAGAGGCCAGTACAGGATAAAGAAATGCTAGATCAATTCTTGTCCTGGCAATCCAGCTGCAGGTTGGCCTGGGTAATGTTGCTCTCGGCCGGCACACTGCGGGTCAGCCACACATTGCCGCCAATGGTCGAGCCTTTGCCGATGGTAATCCGCCCCAGCACCGTGGCCCCGGCATAGATCACCACATCGTCCTCGACGATCGGGTGGCGTGGCAGGCCCTTGTGCAGCGTGCCTGATTCATCGCTGGGGAAGCGCTTGGCACCCAGGGTCACCGCCTGGTAGATGCGCACACGCTCGCCGATGATCGCGGTTTCGCCGATCACCACACCGGTACCGTGGTCGATGAAGAAGCTCGGGCCGATCTGCGCCCCGGGGTGAATGTCGATCCCGGTGGCCGAATGCGCCAGCTCCGAGCTGATCCGCGCCAGCAACGGCAGGCCGGCCTGGTACAGGTGGTGCGCCAGGCGGTGGTGGATGATCGCCAGGATGCCCGGGTAGCACAGCAGCACTTCATCGACGCTGCGCGCCGCCGGGTCGCCGTGGTAGGCGGCCAGCACGTCGGTGTCGAGCAGCACGCGCAGGCCCGGCAGGGCGGCGGCGAAGCCCTGCACCAGGCTCAGCGCATGGGCATCGACGCCGGCCAGCTCGCCCTTGCTTTGCCGCGCGGCGTAGCGCAGCTCCAGGCGGGCCTGGGCCAGCAAGGCAGTCAGCGCGGCATCCAGCGTATGGCCAACGTAGAAGTCTTCGCTTTCTTCACGCAGGTCGACCGGGCCAAGGCGCATGGGGAACAGTGCGCCGCACAGTTGCTCCAGAATCTGCCGCATCGCCTCGCGCGAAGGCAGCTCACGCCCGCCCTGCTCGCCAATGCTGCGGCCATTGCGGGTACGCCATTGTTCACGGGCAGCGCGCAGGCCGGTGACGATGCTCTGCAACTGCCAATGCCCGGATGAAGGTTGTTCGCTCACGGTTTTCTCCTGCCTGAGTAGGCCAAACTCATTTTTATTGGCAGGTCCGGCCTCTTCGCGGGCTCGCCCGCTCCCACAGGGACCGCACAAATTTCAAGCCCTGTGCTGTACCTGTGGGAGCGGGTTCACCCGCGAAAGGGCCGGACCTGCCTACATGCAATCCACTCTACGGCAAATCCGTCTCTTGGAAAAAACAACGCTTTATTCCATCCTGCGCTAAGTCAGGCATAAGCCGCGATGACGGAGCAGGCAACCTCGCCTACCCTCAAAGCAGCCAGCAACTGGCAAAAACCAAAAAGGAAATAACAAAATAATTTTTTAGTATTTCCTGGCCTAAGCAGCCAACTCTATAGTCGCCACCCACTACTTCCACAACAAGCGCGGGGCTCTGTCATGTCGAAATTCGCCAAACCGCTACTCAACGCCAGCCTGGCACTCCTGCTGGGTGCCGGCCTGCTCAGCCAGGCCTTCGCCGGCGAGCAATTGAAGACCATCCAGGAAAAAGGCGTGATCAACGTCGGCCTCGAAGGCACCTACCCACCGTTCAGCTTCCAGGACGAAAACGGCAAGCTGACCGGCTTCGAAGTGGAGCTGTCCGAACTGTTGGCCAAAGAGCTGGGGGTAAAGGCCAAGGTACAGCCGACCAAGTGGGACGGCATCCTCGCCGCACTGGAATCCAAGCGCCTGGACGTGGTGATCAACCAGGTGACCATTTCCGAAGAGCGCAAGAAGAAGTACGACTTCTCCGAGCCTTACACCATCTCCGGCATCCAGGCGCTGATCCTGAAGAAGAAGGCCGAGCAGCTGAACATCCACAAGGCCGCCGACCTGGCCGGCAAAAAGGTCGGCGTAGGCCTGGGCACCAACTACGAGCAATGGGTCAAGCAGGACGTGCCGCAAGCCGATGTGCGCACCTATGAAGACGACCCGAGCAAGTTCGCCGACCTGCGCAACGGCCGCATCGACGCCATCCTGATCGACCGCCTTGCTGCGCTGGAATACGCGCAGAAAGCCAAGGACACCGAACTGGCCGGCGATGCCTTCTCGCGCCTGGAAAGCGGCGTGGCCCTGCGCAAGGGCGAGCCGGAACTGCTGGCAGCGATCAACAAGGCGCTGGACAAGCTCAAGGCTGACGGCACGCTGGCCAAGCTGTCCGAGAAATACTTCGGTGCCGATGTCACCAAATGATCGCTGAAAGCCTGCAACTCGTTGTCGACTCCACGCCCTTCCTGCTGAAGGGCGCGGGTTATACAGTGCTGCTCAGTGTTGGCGGCATGTTCTTCGGCCTGCTGCTGGGCTTTGCCCTGGCGCTGATGCGTTTGTCGAAGATTCTGCCGCTGAACTGGCTGGCGCGGGTCTACGTGTCGTTCTTCCGCGGCACGCCGCTGCTGGTGCAGCTGTTCGTCATCTACTTCGGCATGCCGCAGATCGGTATCGAGCTCGACCCGATCCCGGCCTCGCTGATAGGCCTGTCGCTGAACATGGCCGCCTATATCTGCGAGATCCTGCGCGCGGCGATTTCCTCGATCGACCGTGGCCAGTGGGAAGCCGCCGCCAGTATCGGCATGACCCGCGTCCAGGCCATGCGCCGGGCGATCCTGCCCCAGGCCTTGCGCACCGCCCTGCCGCCGTTGGGCAACAGCTTCATCTCGCTGGTCAAGGACACCGCCCTGGCAGCGACCATCCAGGTGCCCGAGCTGTTCCGCCAGGCCCAGCTGATTACTGCGCGCACCTTCGAAGTATTCACCATGTACGTGGCGGTGGCGGTCATCTACTGGGTGCTGTGCAGCATCCTCGCGCACTTCCAGAACCGCATGGAAGCGCGCGTCAACCAGCATGACCAGGAGCATTGAGCATGATTGAAGTCAAAGGCCTGACCAAGCGGTTCAAGGGCCAGACCGTGCTCGACGGTATCGACCTGACCGTGCAGCCCGGCGAAGTGGTGGCCATCATCGGCCCCAGCGGCTCGGGCAAGACCACCTTCCTGCGTTGCCTCAACCTGCTGGAAACACCCGATGCCGGGCAGATCCAGATTGGCGACATCAGCATCGACGCCAACCGCCCGCTGGGTGGCCAGCAAAGTGCGATCCGCCGTTTGCGCCAGCAGGCCGGGTTCGTGTTCCAGAACTTCAACCTGTTCCCTCACCGCACCGCCCTGGAAAACGTGATCGAGGGACCAGTGATCGTCAAGAAGACGCCCCGCGAGCAGGCCATCGAACTGGGCCGGCGCCTGCTGGCCAAGGTCGGCCTGGCAGGCAAGGAAGACGCCTACCCGCGGCGCCTGTCCGGTGGCCAGCAGCAACGGGTGGCCATCGCCCGCGCCCTGGCCATGGAGCCGGAGGTGATCCTGTTCGACGAGCCGACCTCGGCGCTGGATCCCGAACTGGTGGGTGAAGTGCTGGCGACCATCCGCGGCCTGGCCGAGGAGAAACGCACCATGATCATCGTCACCCACGAGATGAGCTTTGCCCGGGATGTGGCGAACCGGGTGATCTTCTTCGACAAGGGCGTGATCGTGGAACAGGGTGAGGCAAAGGCTCTGTTTGCGGCGCCGAAGGAAGAGCGTACCCGGCAGTTCCTGCGCAAGTTCCTGGGGACTGCTGCCTCCGAGTAAACCTGTTGCGGCCTCTTCGCGGGCACGCCCGCTCCCACAGGTGTGGCACCGATTTCAAGATCTGTGCTGTACCTGTGGGAGCGGGCGTGCCCGCGAAGAGGCCGGCACATCCAGAGCAAATAGCTCCTTCTATACATATTCCAAAGAGTTAGTTCATAAACTTTTTATAAAGCATTAGGGTATATATACCGGACCACCGGACCAGCACACATCTGTCGCGATCAGCTGTAGCGGCATTACTTTTTTGTGAGGTCAGGAATGGTCAGGATCACAATCACCCCAGTGCGTAACGCCAGGGCATTGAGTGCAGCCAAGGAGCGGTACTGATGTCCAGCCAAGCCAATACCCAATTCCACAGCGATCTCGACAGCTCGCCCCTGCTGCTGCCGGCCAAGGTACTGCGCAACGACGCCGAAGCCCTGCAAGCAGCCCGCGAACTGGCCGAGGTCGCCCGCGAGCAGGCCGCCCGCCGCGACCAGCAACGTAAACTGCCATGGGCCGAAATCGAACTGTTCACCCGCAGCGGCCTGGGCAGCATCAGCGTACCCAAGGCCCACGGCGGCCCTGATGTGTCGTTCGAGACCGTGGCCGAAGTATTCCGCCTGATCAGTGCCGCCGACCCGGCCCTGGGGCAAATCCCGCAGAACCAGTTCGGCATGCTGCAACTGCTGCGCCTGACCGCCACCGAAGCGCAGCAGGCGGTGATCTTCCGCAGCGTGCTGGACGGCTGGCGCATCGGCAATGCCGGACCCGAACGTGGCACCAAGGACACCCTGACGCTCAAGGCCAGGATCACCCGTGTCGGCGACAGCTATCGCATCAGCGGCGAGAAGTTCTATTCGACCGGCGCCCTGTTCGCCCATTGGGTGGCGGTCAAGGCACTGGACGACGAAGGCCGCCAGCGCCTGGCGTTCGTACGCCGGGGCAGCCCGGGGCTGCGCATCGTCGATGACTGGTCCGGGTTCGGCCAGCGCACCACTGCCAGCGGCACCGTGCTGCTCGACCAGGTACCGGTGGATGCCGACCTGGTGATCGACAACTGGCGCCAGCGCGACATTCCCAATATTCAGGGTGCGGCCTCGCAGCTGATCCAGGCGGCGATCGATGCCGGCATTGCCGAAGCGGCCATCGAAGACGCCATCAGCTTCGTGCGCGAAAAGGCCAGGCCATGGATCGAGGCCAACGTGGACCGCGCCAGCGACGACCCCTATGTAATCGCCGACATCGGCCGTCTGAAGCTCGAGCTGCACGCCGCCGAAGCGCTGCTGCGCAAGGCCGCGCGGGTCCTCGACGAGGTCAATGCCGCGCCGATCGACGCAGCAAGCGCGGCGCGAGCCTCGATCGCGGTAGCCGAGGCCAAGGTGCTGACTACCGAGATTGCCCTGCAGGCCAGCGAGAAGTTGTTCGAGCTGGCCGGCAGCCGCGCCACCCTCGCCGAGTTCAACCTCGACCGCCATTGGCGCAATGCCCGGGTGCACACCCTGCATGACCCGGTGCGCTGGAAGTACCACGCGGTCGGCGCTTACCACCTTAACGGCACCTTGCCTGCGCGGCATTCCTGGATCTGACTTGCTGCCTTTGGGGCTGCTGCGCAGCCCTTCGCGGGCTCGCCCGCTCCCACAGGATAACCACCGCCTGAACAGGCATCACTTTACCTGTGGGAGCGGGCGAGCCCGCGAAGGGCCGCGCAGCGGCCCCCGGAGAACACCATGACTACAAGCATCATTACCGACGACACCCAAGCCCTGAACGTTGCCGAAGAAGTCGCCCAAAACCTGCGCCGCGACAGCGCCCTGCGCGACCGCGAGCGCCGCCTGCCGCACGCCGAACTCGAGCTGTTCACCCGCTCCGGCCTGTGGGCCATCAGCGTGCCCAAGGCCTTCGGCGGCGCCGGCGTGTCCAACGTCACCCTGGCCAAGGTCATCGCCCGCATCGCCCAGGCCGACGGCTCGCTCGGGCAGATCCCGCAAAACCATTTCTACGCTCTGGAAGTGCTGCGGGTAAACGGCACACCCGAACAACAACAACGCCTGTACGCCGAAGTACTGGCGGGCAAGCGCTTCGGCAACGCCCTGGCCGAACTGGGCACCAGAACCGCCAACGAGCGCACCACCCGCCTGACCCGCGACGGCGAGGGCTTTCGCATCAATGGCCTCAAGTTCTACGCCACCGGCGCCATCTACGCCCAACGCATTCCCACTTCGGTGGTCGATGAACAGGGCGTGCAGCACCTGGCCTTCGTCCCGGCCGACAGCAAAGGCCTGCAGGTGATCGACG
The DNA here is from genome assembly GCF_001642705.1 of Pseudomonas sp. p21. Lineage (NCBI taxonomy): Bacteria > Pseudomonadati > Pseudomonadota > Gammaproteobacteria > Pseudomonadales > Pseudomonadaceae > Pseudomonas > Pseudomonas sp. p21. The sequence continues at coordinate 85,600 of NZ_LWBV01000008.1, read as the reverse complement.
ACTGGAGCGGCTTCGGCCAGCGCACCACCGGCAGCGGCTCGGTGGTGTTCGACAATGTGTACGTCAGCGCCGCCGACGTGGTGCCGTTCCAGAGCGCCTTCGAACGCCCCACCCCGGTCGGCCCACTGGCGCAGATCCTTCATGCGGCCATCGACACCGGCATCGCTCGCGCCGCATACGAAGATGCCCTGCACTTCGTGCGGACCCGCAGCCGCCCCTGGGTCGACTCCGGCCTGGACAAGGCCAGCGATGACCCGCTGACGCTGAAAAGCTTCGGCCACCTTGCAATCCGCCTGCATGCCGCCGAAGCCTTGCTGGAGCGTGCCGGTGAATACCTGGACCGTGCCTGCGACGACAGCACTGCCGACAACGTGGCAGCCGCATCCATCGCGGTGGCCGAGGCCCGCGCCATCAGCACAGAGATTTCCCTCGCGGCCGGCACCACCCTGTTCGAACTGGGCGGTAGCCAGGCCACCCTGGCCGAACACAACCTCGACCGCCACTGGCGCAACGCCCGCGTGCACACCCTGCACGACCCGGTGCGCTGGAAGTACCACGCCATCGGCAACTACTACCTCAACGATGCCAACCCACCACGCCGGGGGACCATCTGATGGCCAGGCAGATCCTGCTCAATGCCTTCAACATGAACTGCGTCGGGCACATCAACCACGGCCTGTGGACCCACCCACGGGACACCTCGACCCAATACAAGACCCTGGACTACTGGACCAGCCTGGCGCGCCTGCTGGAGCGCGGCCTGTTCGACGGGCTGTTCATCGCCGACATCGTCGGCACCTACGACATCTACGGCCAGTCGCTGGACGTCACCCTCAAGGAGTCGATCCAGCTGCCGGTCAACGACCCGCTGCTGCTGGTCTCGGCCATGGCCGCCGTCACCCGCCACCTGGGTTTCGGTCTTACCGCCAACCTGACCTATGAGGCGCCGTACCTGTTCGCCCGGCGCCTTTCCACCCTGGACCACCTGAGCAATGGCCGGGTGGGCTGGAACATCGTCACCGGCTACCTCGACAGCGCCGCCCGGGCCATGGGCCTGGCGCAGCAACCGGAGCATGACCGCCGCTACGACCAGGCCGACGAGTACCTGCAGGTGCTGTACAAGCTGCTGGAAGGCAGCTGGGCCGACGATGCCGTGGTCGCCGACCGCCAGCAGCGCGTCTATGCCAGGCCCGACAAGGTGCGCAAGATCCACCATCAGGGCGAGTTCTACAAGGTCGACGGCTACCACCTGTGCGAACCCTCGCCGCAGCGTACCCCGGTACTGTTCCAGGCCGGCAGCTCGCAGCGTGGTCTGGCCTTCGCCGGCAACCATGCCGAATGCGTGTTCATCAGTGGCCAGGACAAGGCCGCCACCCGTGCCCAGGTCGACAAGGTGCGCGCCGCCGCCCAGGCCGCTGGCCGTGACCCGCAGGCGGTCAAGGTGTTCATGGGCATCACGGTGATCGTCGCCGCCACAGAGCAGCAGGCCCAGGCCAGGCACGCCGAGTACCTGCACCATGCCAGCGCCGAGGCCGGGGTCGCGCACTTCGCCGCGTCCACCGGTATCGATTTCGCCGCCTACGCGCTGGACGAGCCGATTGCCTTCAGCCAGGGCAACGCCATCCAGTCCGCCACGCGCCAGTTGCAGGACAACGCCTGGACCCGCCGGCGCCTGCTGCAGCAGCACGCCCTGGGTGGTCGCTACGTGACCCTGGTCGGCGCGCCCGAACAGGTGGCCGAGCAGCTGATCGCCTGGATCGATGAAACCGGCCTGGACGGTTTCAACCTGACCCGCACCGTTACCCCGGAAAGCTTCGAGGACTTCATCGACCTGGTCATCCCGCAGTTGCAACAGCGTGGCCGCTACAAGACCGCCTACGCCGAAGGCACCCTGCGCGAAAAACTGTTCCAGGCCGACCACCCGCACCTGCCTGCCGACCACCCTGGCTCGGCTTACCGCTATACCTCTACCCCGACTGGAGCCCTGCACCATGCTTGATAAACTGTTCCGGCCCGTCGCGGCCATTGCCCTCACCCTCGGCCTGTCCGCCAGCGCCTTGGCTGCCGAACCGCTGAAGATCGGCACCACCGCCGCATTTGCCATCCCGCTGGAAGCCGCAGTGGAAGAAGCGCACAAGCAAGGCCTGGAAGTGAAGCTGGTCGAGTTCAGCGACTGGATCGCGCCCAATGTCAGCCTCAACAGCGGCGACATCGACGTGAACTACTTCCAGCACATCCCGTTCCTGGAAAACGCCAAGGCGGCCGCGGGGTTCAACCTGGTGCCCTACGCCCCGGGCATCATCAACAACGTCGGCCTGTACTCGAAAAAGTACAAAAGCTTCGCCGACCTGCCCGAAGGCGCCAGCGTGGCCATCGCCAACGACCCGATCAACAGCGGCCGTGGCCTGCAGTTGCTGGCCAAGGCCGGGTTGATCACCCTCAAGCCGGGGGTCGGCTACAAGGCCACCGAGGACGACATCGTCGCCAACCCGAAAAAACTGAAGATCCTTCAGGTGGAGGCCGTGCAACTGGTACGTGCCTATGACGACGCCGACCTGGTGCAGGGCTACCCGGCCTACATCCGCCTGGCCAACAGCTTCGACGCAGGCTCGGCCCTGCTGTTCGACGGCCTGGAGAACAAGGAGTACGTGATCCAGTTCGTCATTCGCCCGCAAAGCAAGGACGATCCGCGCCTGGCCAGGTTCGTCGACATCTACCAGCACTCGCCAGCGGTGCGCGCAGCCCTGGACAAAGCCCACGGCAAGCTTTACCAGGCCGGTTGGGAGGGCTGACATGAGCCAGGCCAGCGCGCTCCGGGCGCCCACCTTACAACCACTGCCGTCAACGGCCAGGGAGCAGGCCCTGCGCCCGGAGGTCAATGAAGCCCACGTGCGCTTCATCGGCCTGGGCAAGACCTACCCGGGCCAGGCGCAACCGGCCTTGCAAGGCATCGACCTGAACATCCGCCGTGGCGAGATCTTCGGCATCATCGGCCGCAGCGGCGCCGGCAAGTCATCATTGCTGCGCACCATCAACCGCCTGGAACAACCCAGCCAGGGCCGGGTGCTGATCGACCAGGTGGACATCGCACCCTTCGACGAGGACCACCTGGTGGCCCTGCGCCGGCGCATCGGCATGATCTTCCAGCACTTCAACCTGATGTCGGCCAAGACCGTGTGGCAGAACGTCGAGCTGCCCCTGAAGGTGGCCGGTGTGGCCAAGGCCGAACGCCAGCGCAAGGTACGCCAACTGCTGGAACTGGTCGGCCTGCAGGAAAAGCACCACGTTTACCCGGCGCAGCTGTCCGGCGGGCAGAAGCAGCGCGTGGGCATTGCCCGGGCGCTGGTGCATGACCCCGAGATTCTGCTGTGCGACGAGGCCACCTCGGCGCTGGACCCGGAAACCACCGCTTCCATTCTCGAACTGCTGCGCGACATCAACCAGCGCCTGGGCCTGACCATTGTGCTGATCACCCACGAGATGGCGGTAATCCGCGATATCTGCCACCGGGTGGTGGTGCTGGAACGCGGAGAAGTGGTCGAGCAGGGCGAGGTCTGGCGGGTGTTTGGCTCACCACGCCACGAGGTCACCCGCACCCTGCTCGCGCCTTTGCAGGCCAGGTTACCAACCGCGCTGCGAGCCAGCCTGCGGGCCAGCCCGGCGAGCCGCGACAGTGCCGTGGTGCTGAGGCTGACCCTGCTCGGCGAGCCCGAACTGTCTGCCCTGTTCAACGACCTTGGCGGCCGCGTGCGCCTGCTGCAGGGCGGTGTGGAAACCATTGGCGAGCATGCCCTGGGGCAGCTGATCCTGTCGGTGCAGCACTCGCCGCACGACACCCATCAATTGCTGGAACGCGCGCGCCGCTGGGCCGAGGACGTGGAGGTACTGGGCCATGTGGTTTGATCGCCTGCTGGAAGGTTTGCTCGATACCCTGCTGATGGTCGGCGTGTCGTCGCTGATCGCCCTGCTGGTGGGGGTACCGATGGCGGTGCTGCTGGTCACCAGCGACAAGGGCGGGATCTTCGAGGCGCCGCTGCTGAACCGGGTGCTGGGCGCCTTCGTCAACCTGTTCCGCTCGATCCCGTTCCTGATCCTGATGGTCGCGCTGATCCCCTTTACCCGCCTGGTGGTGGGCACAACCTACGGCGTGTGGGCGGCGGTGGTGCCGCTGACCATTGCCGCCACACCGTTCTTCGCGCGGATTGCCGAGGTCAGCCTGCGTGAAGTGGATCACGGCCTGGTGGAGGCTGCACAGGCCATGGGCTGCCGGCGCTGGCACATCGTCTGGCACGTGCTGCTGCCCGAGGCTCTGCCGGGGATCGTGGGGGGGTTCACCATTACCCTGGTAACCCTGATCAACTCCTCGGCCATGGCCGGAGCGATCGGTGCCGGGGGCCTGGGGGATATCGCCTACCGCTATGGCTACCAGCGCTTCGACAGCCAGATCATGCTGACCGTGATCGCCATGCTGGTGGCGTTGGTGGCGTTGATCCAGCTCGGTGGCGACCGGTTGGCGAAAGGCCTGAACAAGCGTTGAATTCTTCGCGGGCACGCCCGCTCCCAAAGGTACTGCACAAGGTTTGAATACAACGATATCCCTGTGGGAGCGGGCATGCCCGCGAAGGGGCCTTCAACCCCAGCGAAGATCCCCGGCAGGCACCGGCCGCCCGAACCAGTAGCCCTGCCCCAGCTGACACAACTCCTGCAGCAGGAAGCTGGCCTGCTCTGCCTGCTCGATGCCCTCGGCATGCACCTGCATGCCCATGCTGCGGGCCAGGGCGATGATCACCCGGACGATCGCGATGTCGTCCTCATCCAGCGGCAACCCGGCAACGAAGCCCTGGTCAATTTTCAGCTTCTGCACCGGCAAGCGCTTTAGGCGCAACAACGATGAATACCCGGTGCCGAAGTCGTCGATGGCCAGGGTCACCCCCAGTTCACGCAGGCGATGCAACTGTTCCAGCGCCACGTCCGGGTCTTCCATCACCGCGCTCTCTGTCACCTCCAGCTCCAGCAAGGCCGGGGCCAGGCCGGTGTCGTGCAGCACCTCGGCCACCTGCTGGTACAACTTGTGCTGGCCAAACAGGCGGCTGGAGATATTCACCGCCACAAAGGCCAGCTTCCGGCCCTCAGCCTGCCACTGCACCATTTGCCGGCAGGCCTGGTGCAGCACCCAGGTGTCGATCTCGGCAATCAGCCCGGTGCGCTCGGCAATCGGGATGAATTCACCTGGCGGTACCAAGCCGCGCTGGGGGTGTTGCCAACGCACCAGGGCCTCGACGCCGACCTGGCGGCCGGTCGCCAGGTCGTGCACTGGCTGGTAGAACACTCGCAGCTCGTCCTGCTCCATGGCCCGGCGCAGCTCTCCGGCAGTTTCGACCCGGTGCTGGGCGTGGGCGGTCAGCTCTTCGGTGTATAGCGCATAGCAGGCTCGCCCGTTGCTCTTGGCCTTGTACAAAGCCGAGTCGGCGTTGCGCAGCAACTGCTCGGCACTCAAGGCATCGCTGGGGAACAGGCTGATGCCTGCGCTGACACTGATGAACAGGCGGTTACCGTCGAACAGAAATGGCTCGCGCATGCGCTCGATGATGCCCTGTGCCAGCTTGCCCGCCTGGCCGACCTCCTGGCAGTTCTCCGCCAGCACGCCATATTCATCGCCCCCCAGACGCGCCAGAGTCACGCCGCTGCCCAGCACTTCACCCAGGCGCTCGCCGACCAGCTTCAGCAACTGGTCGCCGATGGTGTGGCCAAGGCCGTCGTTGATGCTCTGAAAGTGGTCCAGGTCCAGTAACAGCAGGGCACAACCGCGCTTGTTGGCCTGGGCTGCGGCAAGGGCCTGCTCGACCCGGTCCGTGAACAGCAGGCGGTTGGGCAGGCCGGTCAGCGGGTCGTGGTGGGCCAGGTAGGCCAGTTCCTGTTCCGAATGCTTGATCGCGCTGATGTCACTGAACACCGCCACGTAATGGCTGAGCTCGCCCTCATCGTCGCGGATGGCGCAAATGGTCTGCCACTGCGGGTAGATTTCGCCGCTCTTGCGCCGGTTCCAGATTTCGCCGCTCCACTCGCCCTTTTCCGCCAGGGTGGCGAAGATCTGCTGGTAGAACGCCAGGCCATGACGGCCCGACTTGAACTTGTTCGGGCGCTGGCCGATGACCTCGTCCTGCTGGTAGCCGGTAATACGCATGAAGGCACGGTTGACGTGCACGATCAGGCCCTGGCGGTCGGTCACCAGCACGCCCTCGAGGGTGCTGTCGAACACGGCGGCAGCCATGCGCAGCCGTTCGCGGTCCTCGCAACGCAAACGTGCGCCACGGCCGATGAAATTGAGCAGGCGCACCCGCGACACATAGATCAGCAAGGCACTGAACAGCACCCAGACCACCACGTTGATCTGCCGGCCCACGTTCAGAGCCAGAGGGTCGTCAGTCATGCCGCGCAGCACCACCTCGGCCAGCGTCAGCCAGAGGATCGAGAGCACCACATACAGCGCAGCCATGCGCAAGGCGTCGCGAACGGAAACAGACATGTCGGGTGCAATTGCCCATAGGAAATGATGGGGCATTATAAAGGCTGAAACATGTCGTGACCTCCTATCTGAACGGGTGACTGTATTTATTTCCTGCCCAAGGGATAATCAGCCCCTCCTCCTGCATTCCGAGGGTATTTACACCTATGTGGTACAACGGCCTGCTCGACTTGTCGGCCTGGCAACTGGTCGGCATCACCCTGTTGATGACCCACGTGACCATCGTCAGCGTCACGGTCTACCTGCACCGCTACTCCGCGCATCGGGCCCTGGAGCTCAATGGCGCGCTCAAGCACTTCTTCCGTTTCTGGCTGTGGCTGACCACGGCACAGAACACCCGCGAATGGACCGCCGTGCACCGCAAGCACCATGCCAAATGCGAAACCCCCGATGATCCGCACAGCCCGCTGTACAAGGGCCTGGGCACGGTGCTGCGCAAAGGTGCCGAGCTTTACCGGGAGGAGGCACGCAACCCCGAAACCCTGCGCATCTACGGCAAGAACTGCCCGGACGACTGGATCGAGCGCAACCTCTACTCGCGCTACAAGCTGGTCGGCATCGCACTGATGGCGGTGATCGACCTGCTGCTGTTCGGCACCATCGGCATCACCATCTGGGCGGTGCAGATGATGTGGATTCCGTTCTGGGCCGCCGGCGTGGTCAACGGCCTGGGCCACGCCCTCGGCTACCGCAACTTCGAGTGCCGCGACGCCGCCACCAACCTGGTGCCGTGGGGCATCGTCATCGGTGGTGAAGAGCTGCACAACAACCACCACACCTACCCCAACTCGGCCAAGCTGTCGGTCAAGCGCTGGGAGTTCGACATGGGCTGGGCGTGGATCCGCCTGTTCTGCCTGCTGCACCTGGCCAAGGTGCAGCGCGTGGCGCCCATCGCCCACCGGGTGGCCGGCAAGGCCAGCCTGGACATGGACACTGCCATGGCGATCCTCAACAACCGCTTCCAGATCATGGCCCAGTACCGCAAGCTGGTGATCGGCCCACTGGTCAAGCAGGAGCTGGCCCGCGTCGATGCCTCGCTGCGCCACCACTTCCGCCGCGCCAAGCGCCTGTTGTCACGCGAGACCAGCCTGCTGGAAGACCGCCACCATGTGCGCATCGAGTCGATACTCGCCCACAGCCAGGCGTTGAAGACCATCTACGAAAAACGCCTGGCCCTGCAGCAGATCTGGGCGCGCACCAGCGCCAATGGCCACGACATGCTGGCCGCCATGAAGGACTGGGTACACGAGGCCGAAACCAGCGGCATCCATGCCCTGCGCGACTTCGCAGCACAACTGAAGACCTACTCCCTGCGCCCGACCGGCGCCTGACCGCCGTTGATCGGCACGCCCCCTTGGCGGGGCGTGCCGCCCGGAACTTCGCCCCTTCGTTTACACTCAAACTCGGCACATCGCCCGCGTGGCGGGCCAGATGCTGGCCGCACGCTTACACGCCGAGACCTGCTCCGTGCACATGGCCAAGAACATTCCAACGACACTGCCCGGCACGCCCCCTCCGGAGGCCGCCAAGACCTTGCTTGCGCTGCTCCACGCCCAGGGCGAGGTTGCCCGCCTGAGCGAGCGCGAGCAGCTGTTCAGCTCGCTGCTCGACAGCGTCAACGCGGTGCTTTGGGCCTTCGACTGGGAAACCCGCCAGGTGCTGTACGTCAGCCCAGCCTACGAGCGCATCTTCGGTCGCCCGGCCAGCCTGGTACTGGCCGACTACAACGAGTGGCGCGACAGCATCTACCCCGACGACCTGGAGTTCGCAGAGCGCAGCCTGGCCCAGGTACTGCTCAAGGGTTCGGTGGAGGACCGCGAATACCGCATCCTCAATGCCGACGGCCAGCTACGCTGGCTGAGCGACAAGTGCTACGTCAACCAGCAACGCGAGGGCGACCGGGTGATCATCGTCGGCATCGCCGAAGACATCACCGAGAAGAAGCAGCTCGAAGGTGAGCTGCAGCGCCTGGCCACCACCGACGCGCTGACCCAGAGCAGCAACCGCCGGCACTTCTTCGAATGCGCCCAGCAAGCCTTCGACAGCGCGCGCGAAGACGGTACGCCACTGGCCTTCCTGCTGCTGGACATCGACGACTTCAAGCGCATCAACGACAGCTACGGTCACCAGGAAGGCGACCAGGTGTTGCAGCAAATCGCCGATAGCGGCAAGGCCGTGCTACGGCGTGGTGACCTGTTCGGGCGCATTGGTGGCGAGGAGTTCGCAGCGGTGTTTCCGGGCTGCACTGCCCAGGTGGCGGAACAGATTGCCGAGCGCTTGCAACGGCAGATCCAGCGGCTGAGCTTCAGCCATGGGGAGCAGACTTACGGAGTGACGGTGAGCCAAGGGGTGACCGGGCTGACTGACGAGGATGTGGCGCTGGACAGCCTGTATGCGCGGGCCGATGCGGCGATGTACCAGGCCAAGCGACAGGGCAAGAACCAGATCGTCCGCGGCTGACTGCCTTACACAGTACTTGCTGGCCTGTGCGGTCCCTGTGGGAGCGGCCTTGTGTCGCGAAAGGGCTGCAAAGCAACCCCTGGATCTCAGCGCAGATGCACAAATGGCTGGGGCTGCTTCGCAGCCCTTTCGCGACACAAGGCCGCTCCCACAGGATCTGCGCCGGGTTCAACGAACCTAGCCCCAGAATCTCAGCTGGAAACCTCGGCCTCGGCTACCGGCGGCTCTTCCTGCGGCTTCACCTCCGGGTTCTCCACCTTACGCAACCGGCTCAGCTCCGGCAGGCCTAGCTTGAGCAGGCGCGCGGTCTTGCTGCTGGCCACCTTTTCCAGCCCCTGCCCAGCCGGCAGCCGCGACAGCTGCCCGGCCAGGTTCATGGCCAGGATCTCCCGCGAATAAACCCCGCCGCCCAACTGGTAGATCGCCGCGATCAACTCGCGCAATCCCAACGGTAGCCGCCAACGCGTACGCAGCGCCGAGCCGAACGCCGCACCGAACTCATTGAGCGAAAGCTGCACCTGGTCCTCATCCAGCTCGCCCCCGGCCAGTCGCCATTCCTGCAAGCAGCGCAGCACCGCCAGGTCGCCCAGGCAATGCAGCAGTCCTGCGCAGTAGCAACGCCCCTCGTCCAGTTCAAGCATGCGCGCCAAGGTCCGCCCATACTCGGCAGCGTGCAGCGAAAGGTCCCAGTATCGGGCCGCATGCTCGGCCAGCAGCGGGTCGCTGAGGCGCGCACTGCGCTTGAGGGTCATGCCCAGTATCAGGTTCATGCTCTGGGTGCTGCCAAGCTTGTTCAAGGCCTGCAACAACGTCTGCACAGGTGCTTCGCGGTGCAGCGCTGCGCTGTTGGCCGCAGCGATCAGGACGGCAGTGATCTGCGGGTCGCCCTGCACTTCCTCTTCAAGCACTCTAAGGTTCAGGCCCTGGGGGTTGAGCGCACGCTTGATGGCCACCTGCACATCGGCCAGCAGCGGCCCGCCATCGGCGGTAGCGCGACGCTGCTCGAGGTAGGCCGGCAGGCTGGCACCTGCCTGCAAGGCCGGCGCCGGGCAGGCGATCTCTTCGCCAACCGCCAGCAGCAGCTCTTCCAGGCGCTTGCGCAGGGTGTCCAGGTTCAGCGGCTTGCTCAGGTAGGCCGTGGGGTGCAGGGGCAGTGCCTCGCGCACACTGGCGCTGTCACTGCGGTTGCTCATGAGGATGAACGGCAAACCCGAGCCTTTGGCGCGCACCTTGCGCAACAGGTCAAGGCCATCGACGCCGGGCAGCTCGCGAGCGGCGATGATCAAGTCGGGCTTGCTGGACAGCGCGCTCAAAGCCTGCGAGCCATCGGCGCAGACCTGCAGGCGGGCATCACAGCGCACGCTGAGCAGCATTTCGCTGAGCATGTCACGTACCCAGGGGTCGCCCTCGACAATCAGTACGCTTGGTGGGGTGGGGTCTGCAGCGCTCATCGCCAACTCCTGAATAACCCTGACACACAGTCCGTCGCAGCTTCCTGAGCAAATCCTCCGACAACGATAGCGCCCCATGGCTTTCCTGGGCACAAAAAAAACCCGCCGAAGCGGGTTTTTTCTGAAGCGCATTACATCAGGCGATTTCAGCGAAGCATTCTTCGATGATAGCCAGACCTTTGTCCAGCAGAGCGTCTTCGGCGGTCAGCGGAACCAGGATACGCAGGACGTTGCCGTAGGTGCCGCAGGACAGCAGGATCAGGCCCTTCTCGCGAGCCTTGGCGACAACCTGGCCAACAGCAGCAGCGTTCGGGGTGTGAGTGCCTTTCTCGAAGACTTCGACAGCGACCATCGAGCCCAGACCACGGACGTCGCCGATGATCGGGTACTTCTTCTGGATTTCGCGCAGGCCAGTGGTCAGGCGCTCACCCACAGCTTTGCTGCGGTCCAGCAGTTTCTCTTCTTCGAACACTTCGATCACGGCCAGGGCCGCGGCGCAAGCGATCGGCGAACCGGCGTAGGTGCCACCCAGGCCACCTGGAGCGATGGCGTCCATGTACTCGGCCTTGCCGCACACGCCGGCCAGCGGGAAGCCGCCAGCGATGGATTTGGCGAAGGTGGTCAGGTCAGGCGCAACGCCCATCTGTTCCATGGCGAAGAAGGTGCCAGTACGGCCAGCGCCGGTCTGTACTTCGTCTGCGATCAGCAGGATGCCGTGCTGGTCGCACAGGGCGCGCAGGCGCTGCATCAGCTCTTTCGGCGCTGGCAGGAAGCCGCCTTCGCCTTGTACCGGCTCAAGGATGATCGCGGCGATGTCGCGCGGCTCGGCGTCGTTCTTGAAGATGCGCTCGACCGAGGCGATGGCGTCGTCAACGCTGATGCCGTGCAGTTCGCTCGGGAACAGGGCGCGGAAGATGCCACCTGGCATCAGGCCCATGCCAGCGGAGTACGGCACGACCTTGCCGGTCAGGCCCAGGGTCATCATGGTACGGCCGTGGTAGCCGCCGGTGAAGGCGATGACGCCAGCGCGGCCAGTGGCGGCACGGGCGATCTTGACGGCGTTTTCAACGGCTTCGGAGCCGGTGGTGACCAGCAGGGTCTTCTTGTCGAAGTTGCCTGGGACCAGCTTGTTGATCTTTTCGCACAGCTCTACATAGGGTTCGTAGGCCAGCACCTGGAAGCAGGTGTGGCTGACCTTGGTCAGCTGCTCTTGCACGGCCGCAACCACTTTCGGGTGCAGGTGGCCGGTGTTCAGTACTGCGATGCCGCCGGCGAAGTCGATCAGTTCGCGGCCTTCAACGTCGATCACGGTCGAGTTCTTCGCGGTATCGACGAAGATCGGGTGGATCTGGCCAACGCCACGTGGGACGGCGGCGACACGACGTTGCATCAAGGATTCGTTGGTCTTGCTCATAATGCCCTCATTGCGCCGGTTTGGAGTGGCGCTTTTATTCGGGGGTGGCTGGGAGTGCTCGCGAACAGTATTCGTTGATCGACTGCCGTGAACGCCCTGGCCACCAGGTACTGCGATGTAAAAAAGGCCAGCGAGACGTCGCTCTCGCGCCCCGCTGGCAGAGGTAAAGCCGTTACCGTGCGATCAGACGCTGATGCACAGGTATTTGATTTCGAGGTAGTCCTCGATACCGTACTTGGAACCTTCGCGGCCCAGGCCCGAAGCCTTGATGCCACCGAACGGTGCTACTTCGTTGGAGATCAGGCCGGTGTTGATACCGACCATGCCGTATTCCAGGGCTTCGGCAACACGGAACACACGGCTCATGTCGCGAGCGTAGAAGTACGAGGCCAGGCCGAACTCGGTGTCGTTGGACATGGCGATGACTTCGGCCTCGTCCTTGAAGCGGAACAGCGGCGCCAGCGGGCCGAAGGTCTCTTCCTTGGCGACGGCAGCGGTCTTCGGTACGTCGACCAGAATGGTCGGCTCGAAGAAGTTGCCTTCGATGATCTTGCCACCGGACAGGACCTTGGCGCCTTTGCCAACGGCGTCTTCGATGTGTTCCTGGACCTTGGCGACAGCCTTGCCGTCGATCAGCGGGCCAGTGGTGGTGCCTTCTTCCAGGCCGTTACCGATCTTCAGCTTGGCAACTGCGGCAGCCAGCTTCTGGGCGAACGCGTCGTAGACGCCGTCCTGCACGTAGATACGGTTGGCGCAGACGCAGGTCTGACCGTTGTTGCGGTACTTGGAGATGATCGCGCCCTCGACCGCCTTGTCCAGATCGGCGTCGTCGAACACGATGAACGGGGCGTTGCCACCCAGCTCCAGGGAAACCTTCTTGATGTCCTTGGCGCATTCTTCCATCAGCTGGCGACCGATTTCGGTCGAGCCGGTGAAGGACAGCTTGCGAACCAGGGAGTTGCCGGTCAGTTCACCGCCAACTTCGCCAGCGCTGCCGGTAACCACGCTCAGCACGCCAGCCGGGATGCCGGCACGGTGGGCCAGCTCGACCAGGGCCAGGGCGGAGTATGGGGTCTGCGAGGCAGGCTTGAGCACCATGGTGCAGCCAGCGGCCAGGGCCGGGCCGGCTTTACGGGTGATCATGGCGGCCGGGAAGTTCCACGGAGTGATGGCCGCGGTAACGCCGATTGGCTGCTTGATGACGATCAGGCGCTTGTCTGGCTGGTGGCCGGGGATGGTGTCACCGTAGACGCGCTTGGCTTCTTCGGCGAACCACTCGATGAACGAAGCGGCGTAGGCGATTTCGCCCTTGGCTTCGGCCAGCGGCTTGCCTTGTTCGGTGGTCATCAGGCGAGCCAGGTCGTCCTGGTTCTCGATCATCAGTTCGAACCAGCGACGCAGCTTGGCCGAACGCTCTTTGGCGGTCAGGGCACGCCAGGCCGGCAGGGCCTTGTCGGCGGCTTCGATGGCGCGGCGGGTTTCCGCGGTGCCCATCTTCGGCACGGTACCGATGACTTCACCAGTGGCCGGGTTGGTGACCTTGATGGTCTGGCCGTTGTCCGCATCCAGCCACTCACCATTGATGTAGGCTTGCTGGCGGAACAACTGAGCGTCTTTGAGCTGCATGTCGGCTTCCCGAATTGTTGATTGTTGAAAAGCGCCCAAGGCAGGGCATCGAGCGTTTGAAATCTCAAACGAATGCTAAGCGGCTGCTGGGGTGTTGGACAATAGGCTGTTCGAAAAAAAGAACGAATGGTTGAACACCCTGGCGGAAATTTCATCATTTGCATAATGGCAACGGGCCTCTTCGCGGGCACGCCCGCTCCCACAAGTACCCCACCGGTTTCGAACTCGGTGCAGTACCTGTGGGAGCGGGCGTGCCCGCGAAGAGGCCAGTACAGGTTAGACGAACGCGCTGAAGGAAATGTGATGGGAGGACCGACGGCCCTCCCGGAAGGGATGAATCAGAACGCCTTGGCCAGGTCGATCACCAAGGCCCGGTAACCCACGCTGCCCGGCTGCCGGCTGTGCACCTTCAGCTCCACCAGCACCTCCTGGGTCCCGCGCCGCACTTCGTTGAGCACGGTGGTGGTCAGTTTCTCCGGAGTCAGAAAGTTCACCGACGCCGAGTAGATGAACTGGGTGTCGGTCTCCGGCCGGTAAGCCACCACCGAGGTCACCGGGCTGTACCACTCGTCGCCGCGCTCCTTGCCGTATTCCCATACCTGCTCGACCGTGCCCTTGGCCTCGTCGATACGGTACTCCACCGCCCTGCTGTAGTTTCCGGTCAGCCTGGTTGGCGCAAAGTCGCGGCCCCAGCCGTTGTCGAACACGGTCAGCGTGCCTTTGCCGGTCAGCCAGGCGGTATGCTGGGTCCACGACCAGTCGAAGCTTTCGCTCGCCACCGGCGTCAGTACTTTCTTGCGCAGACGCTCAGGCCAGCCTTGGGGCGAGGCGAGAATCCACTTCACCTGCTTGTCGCGGCCTATCTTCACCACGCCCTGATGCCGTGCTGAAACGATGATGCTGTCGTCATCAGCGTCGTAATCGATGGCATTGACGTGTGCCCAGTTGCGCCCGGTGCCCACCCCCGGAGTGTCACCAAAGGGCAAGTCGCCCTCGGCCAGTTCGTTGGCCAGCCGTTCGTCCTGTTTCTGCACCCCAGTCGGCAACTGGATGGCTGCCTTGCCCAAGGTCTCCAGCAGATCGCCACGGTACGGGTCGAGGATCTGGTTGAGGTCCCAGAAGTCCAGCACATCACCGGCCTCGTTGACCTCGATGATGTGGTCGCGGATCGAGCGCACGCGCTTGCCGTCGGGCCGGCGATAGTCGCTGGTGCCCACCCGCAGCAGGTAGGTGCCATTGGCGGTCTCGCGGATTTCATGGGAGAAATCGGCAAACTTGTCGGGCAGCGTGCGTTGCCAGATGCGCCGGCCCAGCAGGTCGTACTTGGAGTAGGTCTGGCCTTGACCCCAGATCAGCTTGCCATCGCGGGTCTGCTGGAAGCCCATGGTGCCACCCAGGCCATCACGACGGTTGGAGTCGTGGATCTGCTCGATGTCCAGGTACCAGCGCACGTCGCCATTGCTGTCGGCGATCCAGTTGTTACCCACCTGGTCCCATTCTGCCGCGCCGCCCAGTGCGTTCCATTTGAAGGCTCGCCCGCCCGGGATGTCCCCCTGCAGGTGGTTGAACAGGTACAGGCGCTTTTCAAAGCCTGGCGCTACCTTGACCGGCTGCACCTCAGGCAAGGCGGCGGTCTGCTTGGCCACCACCGGCAGGCGCACCGCTGGTGCGTAGATCTGGTACTGCTCGCGGATACGCTCGCCGTCGAACTTGTAGGTCACTTCCACCTGGTTGACGTGATCCGGGTACAGGCCGAATACCGGGATACCGCCGTAGGTCCACAACGAGCGGTCGGAGACCTCGTAGGCGATGTCCACACCGCGCTCGCCCCGCCCCAACACGCGTACGTGCGCGGCACTCAGGCTGCGCCCACCGTCGCGAATGATCGCGGTCAGCGGCGCCAGGCGATACGGGTTGACCACCACGTCGCCGAGCAGCGCCTCGTCACGTTCAGGGACCTTGGCGGTCAGGCAGGCGCCTTCAGGCAATGCAGGGGTTTCGGTCTTGGCATTCATGGCATAGCTCCTTGTGCTCAGAAGTCGTAACGGGCGGTGGCGCCGAAAGTGCGCGGGGTGCCGAGCACGCCGGCATAGCCACCGTTGGCGGAGTTCCACAGGCTGGTGAAGTAGGTCTTGTCACCGGCGTTCTTCACCCACAGCGACAGGTCGACCACGCCGTCGCCCTGGTCCAGGCGCACACCGGCGGAAAGGTTGACCAGCGCGTAGCTGGGGATCTGGCCGAAATCGGAATCGTCGATGGTGCCCACCGCCTTCGAGCGGAAGGCGTAACTGGCGGTGACATAGGGTTCGATGTGCTCGCTGGCCTGCCACTTGTACTGGGTGTTCAGGTTGGCGATGTACTTGGAGGCGCCGACCACCTGGTGGCCGGACAGGTCGCAGGTGGCAGTGGCATTGGCCAGGCTCACTTCAGGCGGGCATGGGGCGTCCTTGTAGTCTGTGTAGCGCACGTCGTTCCACGAGCCGTTGAAGTTGACCGTGAGGCCGCGCACCGGCAACGCCGTGGCTTCAAACTCCAGGCCACGCGAGCGCACGCTGCCGGCGTTGGCCAGGTACTGCACGCGGTTGATCTGGTCGTAGACGTTGGCCTGGTAGCCATGCACTTCGGCCCAGAACAGGTTGGTATTGAGTTGCAGGCGGTCATCGAACAGCGAGCTTTTCAAGCCGACTTCGGCGTTGTTGACCTGCTCGGTGCCGACCAGCAGCGAGTCGGTGCCCAGCCGTGGCGCAGCGCCAACGGTAAGGTTGATACCGCCAGACTTCTCGCCGTGGGTCAGGGTGGCGTAGCCCAGCAACTGCTCGTTGAAGCGGTAGCTCAGGCCCAGCAGGCCGGAGGGGCTGAAACTGTACTGGTTGAGATCACCTGAGTCGTAGGCCCCTACCCGGCCCTGGCGCGCTGCTGCGGCGGCCCCGGTTACTGCTGCGCCACCGGTTGGTGCATCGCGGGTCACCCAGGCGCTCTTTTCTTCATAGGTGCCGCGAATGCCGGCGGTGAAGTCCAGGCGGTCGGTGATGTGCCAGGTGCCTTGGGCAAACAGGGCGTAGCTGTCCGTGTCGATGTGCCCGTTGCCAATGGTGTCGACGTTGGCCAGGGCGCCGGCCGGGGTGAGGTTCCAGATGTCCGCCTGCGGCCCGTAGAAAGTGAAGGATTTGTTGTCCAGGTCCTGCTTGAAGTAGTACGCGCCCAGCACGTAGTCGAAGGCACCGCCGGTGGGTGAGGCCAAACGGATCTCCTGGGAATACTGCTTGTCGCGCACCGATACCCCGGCGCTGTAGAACACCGGCACGTTGAGGCCGTCATCGTTGCGCGGGGTGAAGTCCCACCAGCGGTAGGCGGTGATCGAGGTCAGGGTGAAGTCGTTGGGCAAGGTCCAGTTGGCCTCCACCGAGGTACCGCCCTGGAACACCGTCACTTGCTGGTCGGCGTCGAAGTTGACCTTGCGGTGCTTGCCCGACACCAGCGTCGCGCCAGCCTGGGCGGCCAGGCTTTCGTAGCGGTTGACGCCATTGATGGTCGGCCCGGTGCTGTACAGGCTGAGGATGCCATTGTCGGAATCTTCTTCGTTGTATTCGCCGATCCAGCGCAGGTTGAAGGTTTCGCTCGGTTTGAACAGCAGCTGGGTACGAAAGCCTTGGCGCTTGCCGCCGTTGAGGTCGTCGCCGTTGTGGACGTTCTTCACATAGCCGTCGTCCTCGGTGCGATAGGCGCTGATGCGCCCGGCCAGCGTGTCGCTGATCGGCCCCGAGAAGCTGCCTTGGGTTTGCAGGTAGCCGTCTTCACCAATCGACTGCTGGATGCTGCCCTCGCGGTGGAAGGTGGGCTTGCGTGTGGTGATGTTGAGCACGCCGGCGGTGGTGTTCTTGCCGAACAGCGTGCCTTGCGGGCCGCGCAGCACTTCCAGTTGCTCCACATCCAGCAGGTCGAACACCGCCATGCCGGGGCGGCCGAGGTAGACGTTGTCCAGGTAGATGCCGACGCTGCCTTCCAGGCCATCGCTGGCCGGGTTGTTGCCCAGCCCACGGATCGAGATGCTCGACTGGCGGGCATGAACGTAAGCGACGTTGGTGCTGGGCACCAGTTGCTGCAGGTCCTGCACGCGGTAGATGCGCTGGCTTTCCAGGGTTTCGCTGTCGAGCACGCTGATCGGCGTGGGCACGCTTTGCGCGGTTTCTTCGCGGCGGCGGGCGTTGACCGTGACAGTGCCGAGCTTGGCTTCCTGCTCCACCGCCGGGGTGGCACTGACCGGCTCTTCGGCGAAGCTGGCAGAGGACGCCGCCAGTAGTACGCCGGCAGCCAAGGGTTGCAAGGTGAAACGCGACGCGCGCGCAGGCCAACGGGAAACTCCGGACATGCAAATGCTCCTTGAGGCATGGGCCCTGGCGAGCATTTCCGTTGGCGGAACCGAATCGCGGTCAGTCGGGCTTATATTCTTTTAGGCGATATAAATATTTGTAATTCATATTTTGTGGAATAAGTGACTCCCTTTATAAGGGGGCTAACCCTTGTCAGCAATTGCATTCGACCGAAAGTTTCAATGTAAAAAATGCATATCGATCTCCGTCAGCTGCGCCACTACATTGCCCTTGTCGAGCACCGCAGCTTCGTTGCTGCGGCGGCTGCGGTGAACCTGTCGCAATCAGCGTTCAGCCGCAGCATCCAGACCCTCGAGCACAACATCGGCTGCCGCCTGGTGGACCGCGCCAGCAAGGAGCTGGCGCCAACCCGCCAGGGCTTGCTGGTGCTGGAACACTCGCGGCGGCTGGTGCATGGGGCGCACAACCTGGTCAACGAGATTCACCAGTTCAATGGCGCCACCACCGGCGTGGTGCGCTTCGGCTCCGGCCCGGCGCCAGCCGGGGGGTTGGTGCCGCGGGCAGTGGCCCGCTTCGTCGCCGAATACCCGGCGGCGCGTACCTGCTTCCAGGTGGATAACTGGCAGGCGCTGAACCGCAAACTGGTTGCCGAGGAGATCGAGTTCTTCGTCGCCGACACCCGCCAGTTCGAGTCTGACCCGGACTACCAGGTGCACAAGCTGGCGCCGCAGCGCTGGCATTTCTGCTGCCGCGTCGGGCACCCGTTGACCGAGCGCGAGACCGTGCAGGCGCGTGACCTGTTCGACTACCCGCTGGCCACCACCTTCCGCCCGCCGAACATCCGCAAGATCCTCAGCGACCTCAGCGGGCGGCAGGATTTTCTGCCGACGGTGGAGTGCGAGCATGGCTATGCGCTGCTGAATGTGGTGATGCATTCGGACACCATCGGCATTGCCTGCAATGCCAACTTGCGGCCGTATCAGCGTGACGGGGGATTGGTGGCATTGCAGCTGGCCGACCTAACGGTGGAGCAGGAGGAAGCGTTCTACACCCGCTATGGGGTGGTGAGCCGGGTGGGGTATGGGCTATCGCCGTTGGCTCAGGGGCTGGTCAGGCAGTTGATTGCCTGCGATACCGAGGTGTGACCGACGCCCCCCTGTGGGAGCGGGTTTACCCGCGAATACGATGGCGAATTCATTGACGCATTCGCGGGTAAATCCGCTCCCACAGGGTCTTCTAAATCTCTCAAACTTTGCGGGTTGTCCGGCTCAACTGGCCATCCACCCCGACCGGCACTTCACCAGCCAGGGTCACCCGCCGCACCACACGCGGCTGGGTGCCGTAATCATCCACCGCATAATGCTGCGTCGCGCGGTTATCCCAGATCGCCACGTCCCCTGCCTGCCAGCGCCAGCGTACGGTGTTCTCCAGGCGCGTCACATGCCCTTGCAGCACCGCGAACAGGTGCTGCGAATCCGCCAGCGAATAACCTTTGATGCGCTTCACGAAATGCCCCAGCTGCAGCACCCGCTCGCCACTGATCGGGTGCACGCGCACCACCGGGTGCTCGGTCTCGTACACCGTCGAGGTGAATACGTTGCGATAGCGCTCCAGCTTGGCCGGGTCCACATCGGGCTTCACGCTGGCGTAATCGTATTCGTTGCTGTGCACCGCCCACAGTTTGTCGGCCAGCTCGCGCAGCGGCTCGGGCAGCTCCTGGTACGCCGTGGCGGTGTTGGCCCACACAGTGTCGCCACCGGATGCCGGCGCCACCACGCTGCGCAGGATCGAGGCCTTGGGGTAGGCATCGACGAAGGTCACGTCGGTGTGCCAGGAGTTGGCCCGCTGGCCTTCGGCGCCATCAAGCTGCAACAGGTAACTGGTGCCGTCGACCACCGGCACGGTGGGGTGGGCGACCGGCTCGCCGAGCAGCTTGGCGAAGGCTTCCTGGCTTTGGTCATCCAGGTGGGTCTGGCCACGGAAGAAGATCACCTTGTGCTTCACCAGCGCGGCCTGGATGGCATCGAGGGTGGCGGCATCAAGGTCGGCGGACAATTGCACCCCGCGAATTTCGGCGCCGATACGGCCGGCAACAGGGTGAATGTCGAGTTCGAAGGTTTGTGGCGCGGTGGCCAGGGCGGCGTTGCTCATGGTCGTGTCCTTGCGGTCATTGTCGGGTTTCTGAAGTTCAGCGGGCGGCCTGCACGGCCTGTTTCTGTTGCAGGGCGGCATCGAGGAAGCGCGGTTCGATCCAGTCGGCCACCTGGAAGCTGCGACGGATCAGGCGCTCCTTGGCGGCCAGGTCCACGCCCTGCTGCAGCTGGCCGACGAATTCGGCGTCCAGGCGTGGATCGAAGTAATGGGCAAGGTCTTCCTTGGCCAAGTCGTCGCTGAGGATGCTGCGCGGCCAGTTGGCATTGCTGGCCACCAGCTCGACGTAGGCCTCGCGGTTGTGTTCGTCGCGCAGCCAGGCGCTGGCCTGTTGCTGGGCATTGACCAGGCGCTGCACCAGCTCGGGGTATTTGCGGATGAAATCGCCAGTGCCCAGCAGCACCGCCTGGGTGCTGCCAGCGCCTTCCAGGTCACGCGAGTTGACCGGTAGCTCGACCAGCCCGCGCTCGCGAAGCGACAGCAGGTTGGACAGGCCCCAGGTGGCGTCGATCTGCTTGGCGGCCAGCGCGGCGTTGGCGGCGTTGAAGTCCAGGTTGATCACCTTCAGCTCGCGCTCGCTCAGCCCTTGGCTGGCCAGGGCGCTGGCGAACGACAGCTGGTTGGCGGTGCCACGGAACACCGCCACGCGCTTGCCCTTGAGGTCGTGCAGGGTCTTGATGCCGGAGCCGGGCACCACGCCCAGGTAGCTCTTTACCCCACGTACGCCCGCCGACAGCACGCGGGTATCCAGGCCATTGGCCTTGCCGACGATGGCGGCCAGGTCGCCGAGGTAGGCGAAATCGGCCTGGCCGTTGGCCAACGCCTCGTTCACCACCGGCCCGGCGCCCTTGAAGAAGTGCCAGTCGATACGAATACCGTCCTTGGCAAATTCTTTCTCCAGCAGTTGCTGGTCACGCAGCACGTCGACCACGCCACCGGCGCTGGGCTTGCTGCCCGCGCTGAGGTCGGGCACGGCGATGCGGATGCTTGCGGGCTTGGCCGGTTCAGCCGCGTGGGCGCTGAGGGTGAAGGCCAGCCCAAGGGCAGTGATCAGGTGGCGCAGCGGGGTTTTCATGGCAAGGCTCCTTGGCAGGCTGCCACCGGCGATGGCCGGCGCTTTGGCCAGAAGCTAGGCAGGTCTGGTTAGAACCTACAAAGATCAAAACTTCATTCTTCAGTAACTGGAAGGCATAAATCAGGCGGCATGCGGGCCTGCGGCTGGCTTGCGGAAAATGCATGGAAAATATGAGGAAAACGCAACGGCGAGAGGCTTCCGTATGCATGAAGCGCATGCTCTTATCTCTTGAAAGTCATTTTTTGGAATTTTTAATTCCCTAAATGAATAACCTAACAACGCTTCGAGAGATGGCCGATGAATGGAGTTCTGAGCAGAGGTCGGGGGTGGCTCCGGGGGGCGCTGCGCGACCCTTTCGCGACGCAAGGCCGTTCCCACAAGGATCGCGCCCGCCTGTTGCCTTGGGTCTTGCCTGTGCTGGTTGCATTGCTGTGGGTAGTGGCCAGCCGGGAGCACTGGATGAGCGAGCAGATTCTGCCGGCACCCGCATTGGTGTGGCAGAGCGCGGTGGAGTTTGGCTCCGGCGAGTTGTGGGGGCATCTGTGGATAAGCTTGCAGCGGTTGTTCTGGGGGTTGGCGGTCGGCATCGGCAGCGGGTTGCTGCTGGGTGTCTGGCTGGGTGCTTCGCGGCGAGCGCAGACGCTGGTGCTGCCGACCTTCGTGGCACTGGCACAGATTCCTACCCTGGCCTGGATCCCTTTGTTCATGCTGTTCTTCGGGATCGGCGAGTTGCTCAAGCTGGTGGTGCTGGTGAAAGCCGTGGTGGTCCCCGTTACCTTGCACACGCTGGTCGGTGTACGGGATGCCCAGCCCAAGCTGCGAGAGGCCGCTGCAGTGCTGCGCCTGCCTCGCCATCTACTGTTCCTGCGCCTGCTGCTGCCGGCTGCCCTGCCCGCCTTCCTCACCGGCGTGCGCCTGGCCCTGGCCACCGGCTGGACCTCGCTGCTGGCGGTCGAACTGCTGGCCTCCAGCGAAGGGATTGGCTACCTGATGGTGTGGGGACGACAGCTGTTCATGCTCGACCTGGTACTGCTGTGCATCCTGGTGATCGGCCTGGTCGGCGCGCTGCTCGAGCGCAGTTTCTCCGCCCTGGAAAAGCGCCTGCTGTACTGGCCGCAAGCGGCCACAGGAGAGCAGCAGCGTGGCCCCGTGCCGCAAGGTTGGCAAAGCCTGCTGCTACCACTGGCACTGTTAGCGCTGTGGCAGGCCTGCAGCAGCTTTGGCTGGGTCGACAGCAACATCCTGACCTCGCCACTTGAAGTGTTGCGCACCCTACTGACCGGTCTGGCTGATGGTTCGCTGCCGCAGGCCTTGCTGCTGAGCCTGCAGCGCGCCCTGGCCGGCTTGCTGCTGGGCGGTGGCGCTGGCCTGCTGGTCGGTTTGCTATTGGGGCTTTCGGCCAATGCCGAACGTGTCTTCGGGCCTAGCCTGTCGGCCTTGCGTCAGGTAGCGCTGTTTGCCTGGGTGCCGCTGCTCACGGCCTGGTTCGGCCTGGGTGAAGGGGCCAAGCAGGTATTCGTCGGCATGGCTGCGTTCTTCCCGTTGCTGATCGCCACCCAGCGCGGCATCGCCAGCCTCTCGCCACAGCTTGGCGAAGCGGCGCGTACCTTGCGCCTGACCCTATGGCAACGCCTGCGCCTGCTAGTGCTGCCTGGTGCGGCCCCGGCCATTTTCGCCGGCCTGCGCCTGTCGCTGATCTACGCCTGGCTGGGCACCATCGGCGCCGAATACTTCATGCCCTCGGACGGCGGCATCGCCAGCCTGATGATCGGCGCCCAGCAACTGTTCCGCATGGACCAGGTAATGGCCGCCATGCTGTTGATCGGCCTGGTCGGTGCCCTGCTCGGCACCCTTGGACAACGCCTCGAATCACGCGCCACGCGCTGGAGAACCGCATGAACGCCTTCAATACCTCGCACCTGCACGCGGCCAACCAGCCCGATGCCTCCCCGCCTCTGGTCAGCTTCGAGGGGGTCGGCAAAGTGTTCAGCGTCGATGGCCAGCCGCTGGAAGCCATCCGCAACTTCAACCTGTCGATCAACCAAGGCGAATTCATCGCCATCGTCGGCGCTTCCGGCTGTGGCAAGTCCACCCTGCTGCGCCTGCTGGTAGGGCTGGATACCGACTACAGCGGCAACATCCGTGTCGACGGCCACACTGTCAGCGGCATTGGTAGCGAACGCGGCATCGTGTTTCAGGAACACCGGCTGTTCCCCTGGCTGAGCGTGGAACAGAACATTGCCCTGGGCCTGGTCAACGAACCGCTAACCCAGGGTGAACGCGCGCGGCGGGTACACGAGTTCGTGCAACTGGTGGGGCTGGTCGGCTTCGAGTCGGCCTATCCACACCAGCTGTCCGGCGGCATGGCCCAGCGCGTCGCGATTGCCCGAGGCCTGGTAGCCAGCCCGCGTATCCTGCTGCTCGACGAGCCGTTCGGCGCACTGGATGCACTGACCCGCCAGCAACTGCAGGACGAGCTGCTGGCCATTCGCGAACGTGCCGGCATCACCACGCTACTGGTAACCCATGACGCCGAAGAGGCGACCTACCTGGCCGACCGGGTGGTGGTTCTGGAGCCGAGGCCGGGGCGGATCAAGTCGGTGGTGGAGATCGACTTGCCACACCCACGGTTGCGTACGGGCGTAGCACTTCACGGGCTGCGAGAGAAGGTGCTGCACCAGATCACCGGGGATGGCGGCTACCTGGCGCCGCCGGTGCGACGGGTCGAAGGGCTCAGGCCGGAGCTGATTGCGCTCTGAGCCTGTGGGAGCGGGCATGCCCTCGAAGAATCCAACGCGGTGGCTGGCACCGGCTACGCCGGTGTTCGCGGGCTTGCCCGCTCCCACAGGAACCGCGCATTTTCTGAGCCTCGCATCAAACCTGTGGGAGCGGGCATGCCCGCGAAAAAGACTCACTGGGCAATCAGGTCACGCAGGTAAGCCCAAGGGTAGATACCCCGCTCATGCCCATCGCTGAACACCAGTTGTACGCCATATCCTTGCGGCTCGATTTGCACCACGCGCACATCATCACGCACCAGGCTGATGCCCCCCTGCAGCCGTGCCGCCCGGCATTGCGAACAGGGGCAGGCACCGCGCAGGCGGGCATGGCTGAGGCTATGTTCGCCGTCTTGCCATTGCAGCACCAGTTGCCCAGGCCCGCGCATGTTGCGAATAGCTTGTGGGGCGTTCATCAGGAGGCCCCGCGCAGTTGCGCCATGGCAATCCGCACAGCCTTGCGCACCTCGGGGTCGTTATCGGCCTCGGCGGCCTGCAGCACCGGCAAGGCACGCGCCTGGCCCAGCTCCCCCAGGGCCAGAGCCGCCTCCTTGCGCAGGTTGGCAATACCGTGGCCAAGCAACTCGCCAAGCGCGTCCAGTGCCGCAGCATGACGCAGCCGCCCCAGAGACCTAGCCGCACGCAAACGTACTTGCCAGAAGTCATCGGCAAGGGCATTTACCAGTGCTGGGCCTGCTGGGGCCAGGCCCACCTTGCCTAGCGTGGTGGCGGCTTCTTCGCGCACTTGCCAGGCCTTGTCAGTCAATGCAGCCACCAATGCTGGCACCACCGAGCTGTCGCGCGCGAGGCCCAGCGCACCGATGGCCGCGCGGCGCACCTCGGTGTCCGGCTCGTCTTCGGCAAGCTTTGCCAATGCTGGCAACGCCGGTTGGTGCTTGAGCCAGCCAAGAATACCCACGGCCTCACGCCGGACCGCGGCGTCGTCATCGGCCAGGGCCAGCAGTGCAGGCGCCGCAGCGTCTTCCAGGCGCAGCTCGCGCAAGGCACGCAGGGCGCTGGCACGGACGAAGGCATCAGCATGCTTGACCCATGGCAGGATCAGCTGACCGGTTTCAAGGCTCTTGAGTTCGCTGAGGCTCTGCGCGGCAGCCAGCCGTACCGGCTCGGCAGCATCGGCCAGCGCAGCGCACAGGACCTGCACAACTTCGGGTTCTTCCCAGGCCTCGAGCAGGCGCGCGGCCTCGGCACGCACCTCGTCGGCAGCATCCACCAGCAGTGCATCGGTAAGCCATGGCAAGCCATCCGGGTCTTCCAGGTCGGCCAGTTCGATCAGGGCGATGCGGCGCACACCTGCGTCAGCGGCACCAAGGCGAGGCAGCAGAGCAAGGATGTCGGGGTTGTCAGTCGTTCGTTCAGTCATAGCGCGATCCGTAGCGGTGGGTGCTCAGTGTCCGGCAGGCCCAGCGGGGTCAGGCGCGGAAGTTCGCGGCCTTCCTCGTGACGGAGCAAGGCCAGACAGTGACGCTTGAGGTGAGTGAATTCAGGGCTGGTCAGCAGGCTGGCGCGGCGTGGGCGCGGAAATTCCAGGTGCAGGTCTTCGATAAAGCGACCAGGTCGCGGACTCATCACCAGGATACGGTCGGCCAGGAACAGCGCCTCGTCGATATCGTGGGTGACGAACACCACGGTGGTGCGGATGCTTGCCCAGATATCCAGCAACAGCTCCTGCATGCGTGTACGGGTTTGCGCATCCAGGGCACCGAAGGGTTCGTCCATCAGCAATAGCCGCGGGCGGTTGATCAGCACCCGGGCAATCTCGGCCCGTTGCTGCATACCGCCGGACAGCTGGCTGGGCCAGCGCTCGGCAAAGTCGTCCAGCCCCACCAGTTGCAGCATTTCGCGAGCCTGCCGGCGACGTTCGGCGCGGCCCTGACCCTGCATCTTCAAGCCGAAGGCCACGTTGTCGAGCACGCTACGCCAGGGCAGCAAGGTGTGGTGCTGGAACACCATGCCACGCTGCGGTGACGGCCCGGCAACGGTCTGGCCATCCACGCTCAACTGGCCGCTGCTGGGCACCAGGTGCCCGGCCAGGGCGCCGAGCAACGTCGACTTGCCGCAACCGGAAGGGCCAAGAATGCAGACGAACTCGCCTGGCTCTACGGCAAAGTCCAGACGCCGCACCGCCTCGAATGCTTCGCTGCCGTGCCCCAGGCGAATCGACAGGCCATGCCCGTCGATACGCCCTGGCGCTGGTTGATAACTGTTCATCAGCTGGCCCTCCGCGTGCGATACCAAGGCGTGACCAACTCCCCAAGTCGTTTGACCAGGGCGCTGCTGCCCATGCCCAGCACGCCGATCAGCAGCATGCCGACGACGATGTCCGGGTAGTTTTGCAAGGTGTAGGACTCCCAGGTGTAGTAGCCGATCCCGAACTGTCCGGAAATCATCTCGGCGGTGACCAGGCAGAACCATGAGGTACCCATGCCGATGGCCAGGCCCGTGACGATGTTCGGTAACGCCCCAGGCAACACCACTTCGCGCAGGATCGACCAACGCCCTGCACCGAGGCTGCGCGCCGATGCTACCAGGCGCGGGTCGATGGCCTCGACGCCGTGCACGGTGTTCAGCAGGATGGGGAACAACGCGCCAGTGAACGTTATGAACACCATCGACAGTTCCGACGACGGGAACATCAGTATCGCCAGCGGGATCCACGCCACCGCCGGAATCGGCCGCAGCACTTCGAGTGGCGGCAACAGGGTGTCCTCTGCCCATTTCGAGCGACCGATCAACAACCCCAGAGCCACACCAATCAGCGCCGCGGTGGCATAACCGGCAAACACCCGCGACAGGCTGCTGCCCAGGTGCGCCAGCAGGGTGCTGGAGGTCAGCAACTGCCAGGCAGCTTCCAGCACCGCCTTCGGTGTGGGGACATAGGTGAACGTCAGCAGCCCGAGGTCCAGCCTGATGCTCGCCGCGACCTGCCAGAACAGCAGGCAGGCCAGCAGCGAAGTCAGGCGCACCGGCCAGCGCTTGAGGTTGCAGGTCATGTCGGTGCCTCCCGATTAGCGCTGGGCGACCAGCTTCTGGTTGGCGCTGACGAAGTCCAGCGCTTCACCGCCATGGGCCTTGGCATACTGCTCGGCCTGGTCCTTGAGCAGGAACGCCGCCAGTTCACCCTTGGCGTTGCGTACGAACCAGGCCTGGTTCGCCAGCAACTTGATTCCGCTGTCGGCGGCCTGGGCGTATATGGCGCGGATGTCCTTGCCCTCCTGCTCCAGCTGGGCCAAGGCGCCAAGCGCGGCCTCCGGCGAAGCGTAGTGGCGGACCTTGCCTTCACCGCGCACCCAGATCTGCGCCAGACGGCTCAAGTCGGTGATCGGTTTGCCTGTCAGCGCGTCATTGGCCTTGAGTGGCTGCGGGTCGTAGTCCTTCAGCGCCTTGTCGTAGTCCAGGCCAGCCTCCTTGAAGGCCGCACGGATGTACTGGTCGTCGATGAACTTGTCGGTGTCGAGGCCGCGGTCGGTCTTTTTAAGCAGCTTGAGCGTATCGATGGAAGTGGCAACCGCCTGACGGTATTCAGGCTTCCAGGTCAGATCGCGGGTCTGCAAGCCGAGTGGGCCGTGGAACAGGTAATTGACCTCGGCTTCGATGCCGGTGACTTTCTCGATCAACTCGCTGTACTTCTCAGGTTCCGCAGCGATCAGCCGATCGGCTTCGAGGCTGGCGCGCAGGTAGGCGGTGACCACTTCCGGGTATTTCTTCGCATAACCTGCATCGACCAGGGCGCCATGGAAGGTCGGTGCGTTGGCCTGGGCGCCGTCATAGATCTTGCGGGCGAAGCCGCGGTTGGGGAACAGTTCGGCGAACGGCACGAAGTCGGCATGGGCCTCGATGCGGTTGCTACGCAGGGCGGAACCGGCGATTTCCGGCGCCTGGGCGATGATTCGCACATCCCTCTGCGGGTCCCAGCCCTGGGCTGCTACGGCACGCAGCAGCATGCCGTGGGCGGTGGAGGCGAACGGCACGGAAATGGTCC
The DNA here is from genome assembly GCF_001642705.1 of Pseudomonas sp. p21. Lineage (NCBI taxonomy): Bacteria > Pseudomonadati > Pseudomonadota > Gammaproteobacteria > Pseudomonadales > Pseudomonadaceae > Pseudomonas > Pseudomonas sp. p21. Next base: position 57,789 of record NZ_LWBV01000008.1, on the reverse strand, counting down.
TGCCCTTGAGTTCAGCCAGCGATTGCACGCTGGACGCCGCAGGTACGACGATGCCGTTGCCGCTGCCGTGTACGCTGCCCGACAGCACGCTTACAAACAGGCTGCGCTTGCCGGCATCCAGGTGAGCAACGCCGTTGAACGACCCGGGGAAGTCGGCCATGGCGCCGAAGTCGAGTTTGCCAGCGACCATTTCGTTGGTCAGCGGCGCACCGCTGGTGAAGTTCTTCCACTCCACCTGATACCTGGCATCTTTGTATTTGCCGTCATGCGGCAGGTACTTGTCCAGCAGGCCAAGCTCGCGTATCAGCAGGCCACCAGTGGCGCAGTTGATGGTGGTGTCCTGGGTGCCAATGGCGATGCGGATGGTTTCGGCGCTGGCATTCAGGCCGGTGAGCGCCAGCGCGAGGCCGGCCACGGTTGCAACAAGGCGCATGGGTGTTTCCCCTCGAGTCGTTATAAGAGTTGGGTCGTCTCCGCCGCCCGGCTTGGGTGGTGGGAAACGAGGGGCACAGCAGGAGGGCGTCCGGTGGTGCGCCGGATGGCGGGATGCGTCAGCGCAGCAGGTACGGGATGTCGACCTTCACCGCACCGGTGGGGCAGTCCTTTTCGCAGGGCATGCAGTACCAGCATTCGTCGAAGGCCATGTAGGCCTTTTGGGTGGCCGGGTTGATCGCCAACAGGTCCATGGGGCAAACCTCGACGCAGACGGTGCAGCCTTTGTCGGCGATGCACTTGTCTTCGTCGATGGTGACCGGGGCACTGCTGCGAAAGAAGATTTCTTGCGGCTGGTAGGCCATTTCACGACGTCCTCGGGGCCTGCGGCCCTCGTTCTTCGATAGTGTTCACAGGGCACAGGTCGCCTAGGCTGCATCGGCCTTTACCCGCAGCTGGTCGTAGGCGATCTGCTCTTCTGCGCCCAACGCAATCAGGTAAGGCTCGACCGCTTTCTTGAAGCTGGTCATTTCTCCGCTCTCGCCCTTTTTCAGATGGCAATGGCAGAACCACTCGCCATCGTTGCGCTCGGGGAAGTCCACACGGTGGTGGTACAACCCCCAGCGGCTTTCCTCGCGGAAAAGCGAGGCCCGCGCGGCCATCTCCGCGCAATCGCGAATCACCGAAACTTCCATTGCACGCATCAGTTCATGAGGGTTGCTGGCCTTCATCTGGTCCAGGTCACGCTCGATCTCGGCAAAGCGTGCCAGGCCGATCTCCATCTTCCGGGTCACCTTCGGCGGCTGCAGGTAATCGTTGACCATGCGCCTGAGCTTGTACTCGACCTGGGCCGGTGGCAGGCCATGCTCACGCTGCAGCGGGGCGAACACCCGCGCGCGCTCGCGCTCGACCTGTTCGGCCTCGACCTCGGCGAACTCGCGCCCGATCACGTAATGCGCAGCGTTCACACCGGCAAACCAGCCATAGGTGAAGGCCCCGAGCATGTAGTTGTGCGGCACCGCTGCCATATCGCCCGCGGCATAAAGCCCTTTGACGCTGGTCTCGGCCTTTTCATTGACCCACACCCCCGACGCCGAATGCCCCGAGCAGAAACCGATCTCCGAAATATGCATCTCGACCATGTGCTGGCGATAATCGGTGCCACGCCCGGCGTGGAACTGGCCCCGGCTGGGGCGCTCGTTGCTGTGCAGGATCTCTTCGATGTTCTGGATGGTTTCCTCGGCCAGGTGATCAAGCTTGAGGAACACCGGACCATTGCCGCCCTCGAGTTCCTGGTGGAACTCCCACATCATCTGGCCGCTCCAGTAGTCGCACTCGATAAAGCGCTCACCCTTGCTGTTGGCGGTATACCCACCCAGTGGGCCGGTGACGTAGGCACAGGCCGGGCCGTTGTAGTCCTTGATCAGCGGGTTGATCTGGAAGCACTCGAGGTTGGCCAGTTCGGCACCTGCATGGTAGGCCATGGCATAGCCATCACCGGCGTTGGTCGGGTTCTCGTAGGTGCCCATCAGATAACCCGACGACGGCAAGCCCAGGCGCCCGGCCGCGCCGCAGGCAAGGATCACCGCCTTGGCTCGCAAAACGCGAAACTCGCCGCTGCGGCAATCGAAGCCCAGCACGCCAGCCGCAGCGCCTTCGCCATCGAGCAGCACACGGGTGCAGACCATCCGGTTGCTGATCTCGACCCGGGCACGCTTGAGCTGGCGGTACAACACTTTCTTGATGTCGTGGCCTTCGGGCATGGGCAGTACGTAGGCGCCCATGTGGTGAACCTTCTTCACCGCGTAGTCGCCGGTCTCGTCCTTCTCGAACTTCACGCCCCAGCGGTCGAGCTGCTCGATGGTTTCGAAGCTGTGGGTAGCGTAGGCATGCACCGTGGCCTGGTTGACGATGCCGTCGTTGGCCACGGTGATTTCCTTGGTGTACTGCTCGGGGGTAGCGTGGCCGGGGATGATCGCGTTGTTCAGGCCATCCATGCCCATGCTGATGGCACCGCTGCGCTTGACGTTGGCCTTGTCCAGCAGCAGCACACGCAGGTTTTTGTTCTGCTCCTTGGCCTTGATCGCCGCCATCGGCCCGGCGGTGCCGCCACCGATGACGATGATGTCGTAGTCCTGGGTCTGGATGCTCATGCCTTGCTCCCCTTCTGGCGGTCGATGCGCAGGCGGTACTGGAAAGCATCGCCGCGGTAGTAAAGGTGTTCGAAGTCCAGTGGCGTACCGTCGGCGGCATGGGTCAGGCGCTCGATGCGCATGATCGGCGAGCCTTCTTCAACATCCAGGGCCTGGGTCAGGTCGCTGTCGGCCAGCACGGCATCGATGGCCAGGTCGGCGTGGCCCAGGGCAATGCCGCAGTCGTTTTCCAGGAGCAGGAAAATGTCGCGGGTGACAAGGTCGGCCTTTTCCAGTTTTTCGCCGACAGCCTTGGGTAGCCAGGTCAGCTCCAGCGAGACCGGCTCGCGGTTGATCAGCCGCACCCGGCGGATCTCGGTGACCAGGCTACCTTCCTCGACCTGTAGCCGTGTGGCCACCAAGGCGTTGGCCGGCACATGTCGGAAGCTGCGCAGACGGTTGATTACCTCATAACCCATTTGCGACATCGACTCGCCCAATCCTTGCAGGGTACTGACGTTCTGGAATGCCTTGGGCTTGGCGACGAAGGTGCCCTTGCCATGAATCTTGAAAATCAGCCCCTCCTTCTGCAGGTCGCCCAGCGCCTGGCGCACGGTGATGCGGCTGACGTCGAAGGCCTTGCCCAGCTCGCTTTCCGAGGGCATGCGGCTATGTGGCGGATAAGTGCCATCGAGGATGCGCTCGCGCAGCAATTCCTTGAGCTGGGTGTAAAGCGGTACCGGGGACAGGGGAAGCAGTTCGGCCATAGGTCTCTTCACTGATCGATTACTTGTTATAACAAGTTGTGACCAGAGAATAGAGGGCATAACAGCGACTGTGGAAATATCGATATTGCATATGGATAGAGGCATTTTTGAGTGCCATTGCCGTCCGCTTCACGGCTAAAGGGAAAAATGGCTACAGATCAAGGTGATGGACGCCACCACCACAGATGGGTATCATGCGTGCGCGTTGCACTCGTAGCTCAGCTGGATAGAGTACTGCCCTCCGAAGGCAGGGGTCGTGGGTTCGAATCCCGCCGAGTGCGCCATCTTCTTTCCCTTGTGTCACAAGGGATTGGCGCTTCCGCGCAGAATCTGCCCTGGTCCTGAAAGTCACTTTGCCACAGCGCAAATGGCCGATGTGCGCCTGGACTATCAATGGGCCGGAGATCAGCATCACCGCCAACCGTTTCGCTCAAGTCGGCCGGCACGCCCCCCAACGTATTCTATTCCCAGCGCTATGCCAGGCACGGCCTGAACGTGACCCACTGGGCCGCATTGCTGCTGGCCTTGGGCACGCTCTGGTACCGGCGGCACAAGGCGCTGGGTTGAGGAAGTTCAGAACAATCGCAGCGGCATGTTGACCACCAGCCGCACTTCGTCGTAACTGCCATCGATCTGCCCGCCATGGGCGCGATGGTTGTAGACGATGGTACGCACGCTGGTGTCGCGCCAGGCGCCGCCCTGCAGCACGTAGCCGAGTACCAGGCCATTCTCTTCATGCCGCGCGCCGCGCAGACCGCGCACGTTGTATCCGGCGTGGCGGCCATTGCGGTCGCCCTGGTAGTGGCTGCCATCGATGCCCCAGCCCTTGGCGTGCCACAACCCCAGGCTCAGGCCCGGCACGCCGTAGGCGCTGGCATCGAAGTCGTAGCGCAACTGCCAGGAGCGTTCGTTCGGGCCGTTGTAGTCCGAATACAGCGAGTTGGCCATGTAGTTGCCGGTCGACTCCCACACATAGTCGAAATACTCGTTGCCCTCGACCTGCTGCCAGGCCAGCGTCAGACCATGGGCCTGGTGCGCCAGCGTGGTGGCCAGGCTCCAGGCCTGGTTGTCGATGTAGCCCAGCTGCTGCTGGCCGCTGTCGCGGGTGCGGTAGTAGTGAAAGGCCGGGCGCACAGCCAGCTTGGCCCGATCGCCCAGCGTGCCGCCCAGCCCCACGTACAGCTGCTGCCAGGTGTCTGCCAGGTGCGAGCCGTACAGGCTGGCAGACAGCGCGCCGCTGTAACGGGCACCGACATAGCTGATCGAATCGGCCTTCACCGCCCGGTCACCGAAGGTGCTGGTCAGCCGCTCGCTGCCGGTGCCGGTGCGCGGAATTGCCCGGTCGAAGCGCCCGGCGTCCAGTTGCAGGCCAGCGATACTCTGGTCGCTCAGCGCCACACCCTGAAAGCTCGACGGCAGCGCCCGGTTATCCTTGTAGCGCAGGATCGGATTGTCCAGGCGTTGTCGGCCAACCCGCAAGGTACTGCCGGCCAGGCGCAGGCGCAGCGCGCCGACAGCCAGGCGGCTCCAGGTGGGGATGGCGTCGCCGTCGCTGTCCACCAGTACCCGGTCGCCACCGTTGGCCACCCGGCCATGGCCGCGACTCAGGTTGATCGCGCTGTACAGCGAGGCATCCACGCCAATGCCGAGCACGCCGCGAGTGTAGCCTGACGCATAGTCGAGCATCGCCGCCTGCACCCAGGTCTCGCGCAGGCGCGTGGGGGTCAGGCGGCCGTCCTTGCGGATCGCCAGGTAGGTGTCGCCCTGCGTATGCTGGTTGGAGTAGTAGTGCCGCAGGTTGAGGTCCAGACGGCTGCCGTCGATGAAGCCGGGCTGGCCAGCAGCCACGCAGGGCGTGATGAGGGCGCAGCACAGGAGTGTGCGTCTTTGCATGTGCAAGGGGTGTCCTGTCCGTGAACGAAGGTCGGTGCCGCGCCTGCCTGGCACGGCATGGGGTCACTCGGGCCAGTGCCGGATCGGCCCGCGCCAGGTTTCGAAGGTTTTGGCCAGGCGCAGCAGCCAAGTGTCGGCGAAGCGCGGGGCGACCATCTGCAAGCCAATGGGCATACCCTGGTCGCTGAAGCCGCAGTTGATCGACAGCGCCGGTTGCTCGCCCATGTTCCAAGGCACGGTGAACACGATGTGTTCGAACGGCAGTTGCGGGTCGTTGCCGGGGGAGGCCAGCTCGGCGGGATAGGCCTGCACCTGATTGGTCGGCGACAGCAGCAGGTCGCACTGCTCGAACAGCCGCGCAGCGCGCCGGCGCATCTCGAAGGTCTGGTTGAAGCCTTCCACCGCCTCCACCGCCGTCATGTGGCGGGCCGGCTCGGCCCACTGGCGGATGTACGGCAGCACCTGGGCCAGGCGCTCGGGCGCCAGCTGGCGGAGTTCGCTCCACTGCCGCGCGCGCCAGAAGCGGTCGAGGCCGTCGAGCAGACGACGCTCCATCAATGGCGCCACCTCCACCAGCCTGGCGCCCTGCGCCTCGAACAGCCCGGCGGCGGCGCGCACCGCGGCGCAGGTCTGCGCGTCGGGCTGCAGGCCGCAGCCGGGTTCAAGCAGCAGCCCCACCCGCAGGCCGCGCACGCTCACCGGGGGCAGCCCCCAGTCGAGCTCGGCCACCGGCAGGCTGGTGGCATCACGCTGGTCTGGGCGTGCCAGCACCGCCATCATCGCCGCGCAGTCGTCTACCGTGCGGGTCATGGGCCCGGCGCAGCGGCCGGTATAATACGGGTCGATGGGTATGCGCCCGAGGGTCGGCTTGAAGCCCACCAGCGCGCACCAGCCGGCCGGCAGGCGCACCGAACCACCGATGTCGGTGCCCAGGTGAAGCGGGCCGTAGCCCGCCGCTGCCGCGGCCGCCGCCCCGGCGCTCGAGCCACCGGGGTTGAGTGCCGTGTTCCATGGGTTGCGGGTGATGCCGTGCAGGCTCGACAGGCCCGAGGACAACATGCCGAAATCCGGCACGCAGGTCTTGCCCAGCAGTACCGCGCCCGCCTCGCGCAGGCGCGCCGCCGGTGGCGCGTCGGCTACTGCCAGGCGCGGCTCCAGGCCCGCGCACCCCTGATCGAGTAGCTGCCCACGGGTGGCAATCAACGATTTCAAGGTCACCGGCACGCCATCCAACGGCCCGAGCGGCGCGCCCCTGGCCCAACGTTGGGTGGACGCAGCGGCCTGCTCCAGCACCAGCTCAGGGGTGAACTGGCACAGCGCATTCAGGGCCGGCTCGCGGCGCTGTACATGGTCGATCAGGTACTGGTGGTACTCCAGTGGCGACAGCTCGCGGCGATCATACAGCGCCGTCAGTTCGGCCACCGACAGCCACTGCAAAGGGCCGCAGCTCATTTGGCACCTGCCGGCATACCGGCGTTTTCGACGTCCGGCCCGCGCTGGGCGAACAGGCGCACACAGCAGAGCCCCACTGCGCCCATTAGCACGCTGAAGCCCACCGCGACCCACTGGTTCCAGGGCATCAGGGCGATCAGCAGCAACGGTGTAACGCTCGCCCACAAAGCGTAGGCGATGTTGTAGGTGACGGATATCCCCGACACGCGAATGGCCGCCGGGAACAGCCCGACCATGATCGACGGCACCACCCCGACCACGCCGCAGCACAGGCCGGCCAGCGCGTAGGCCACGCCGATCAGCGGCAATTCGAAAATCAGGCTGGCGTACAGCGCCGCCACCCCGACGGGCAGAAGGGCGCTGTGGATCGCCAGGGCGCGCCAGGGGCCGAGGCGGTCGGCCATGCGCCCGGCGAGGATGCAACCGATATTGAGGAAGACGATACCCAGGCTGCTCAGGGCGAAGGTCTGGTCCGCCGGCAGTCCGAAGCGCTTCTGCATCACCGTCGGGGTAATCACCACCAACACCACCACTGCCGAGGTCAGCAGGCAGGTCAGCAGTAGTGCCGGGGCGATGGCTCGCCGGTGCCCGCGCAGCACGGTGCGCAACGGCAGCTCCGGGTCGGCTGCGCGGCGGGCCTGCAGGGCGACGAATACCGGCGTTTCGCTGAGCCAGCGACGCAACCAGACACCGACCAGACCAAACACACCGCCCAGGATGAACGGCAAGCGCCAGCCGTGATCGAGCATCTCCTGTGGGGTATAGACCCGCGCCAGCACCGCCGCGGTGACCGCGCCCAGCAGGTAGCCGAAGGTCAGCCCGGCCTGCAACATGCCCAGGGCGAAGCCGCGGTGGCCGGCCGGTGCGTGCTCGGCGACGAACGCCCAGGCGCTGGGCACTTCGCCGCCTACGGCGGCGCCCTGCAGGATGCGCAGGGCCAGCAACAGCAACGGCGCCCAGTAACCGATCTGCGCGTAGGTCGGCATCAGGCCGATCAGCAGGCACGGCAACGCCATCATCAGGATGCTCAGGCTGAACACACGCTTGCGCCCCAGACGGTCGGCGAAGTGCGCCAGCAGAATGCCCCCCAGCGGCCGCGCCAGGTAGCCGGTGACGAATATGCCGAAGCTCTGCAGCAAGCGCAGCCATTCGGGCATGTGCGGTGGGAAAAACAGCTCGCTGAGAATCAGCGCGAAGAACACGAAGATGATGAAGTCGTAGATCTCCAACGCGCCGCCCAGCGCGGCAAGGCCCAGGGTCTTGTAGTCGGCGCGGCCGAAGCGCGTGGAAACGGGTCGAGGGTGGGCCGTCATTGGCATGGGTGTCCTGTAATCGGGTAACGAAGGCGCGGCAGAACCGGTCGGGCTCATGGTCACCGTCGCAGGCGGACAGGACAATAAAAAGCGCGTCTGGGTCGCTTTTTCACCTGAATCTGTACATTGAGTTTTGACAGCGAAAGCCAATAATCGGGCCACCTTTGACCCACAAGATGGCCCCAACATGGAAGAAATTCAGCGCCAGATCGCCGCATTTGACCACCCGGACGTCGAAGCAGTGGCTATTATCCGTGGCCGTGTGCTGCACGCCCTGCAGACCTTTTTGCTCGACCGTGACTTCCGCCAGTTGTTGCCGATACTGATGTCGCCGATCACCGACCCCCTGAACCACGCGGTGTACCCGGCCGAGATCCAGTACCAGCAGCGGCGCCTGAAACTCACCGCCAGCATGATCTTCCACAAGCAGCTGGCCCTGACCGCCCGCGGCCACGAGCGCATCTTCATCGTCGCGCCGAACATCCGCCTGGAAAAGCCGGAGATCAAGGACTCCCAGCGTCACCTGCTGGAGTTCTCCCAGTTCGACTTCGAGATTCGCGGCGGCACCATGCAGCAGGCCATGCAGTTGATCGAGCAGATGGTCAAGCACACCCTGGACGAGGTGCGCCAACACTGCGCCGCGCAACTGGCCCAGCTGGGCCGTGAACTGCCGCGTTACGAAACCGCCTTCCCGGTGTACAGCACCGACGAACTGCAGGCCGAACTGGGCGATGACTTCGAGCGCCTGATGTCGGAAAAGGCCCATACGCCGTTCTTCATCACCAACCACCGCCGCGAGTTCTACGACCGCGAGACCCCCGGCCAACGCGGCCACTACAACAACTATGACCTGGTCTGGCCCGAGGGCTATGGCGAGGCACTATCGGGCGCCGAACGGGAGTACGAGCACGGTCAGATCCTCTACCGCATGAACGAGCTGGACATGGACCTGACCCCGTTCGGCAACTTCCTCGAAGCAGCCCGCCAGGGGCTGCTGCACCCCAGCGCCGGCGGCGGCCTGGGCATTGAACGACTGCTGCGCTTCATCTGCGGCAAGCGCCATATCCGCGATGTCGCCCTGTTCGACCGCAGTGTCGGCAGCGACTTCCTGTTCTGAGCCCCTCACTCCCTCGCACCGGCCCGCTCTGACGGCGGGCCTTTTCCGGAGACACCCGCATGACCCCCTTGCGCATTCACTGGTGCTCGCCGCTCGACAGCGGCCAGCAGAAAGCCTCCGACAAGTACGACACCGGGCGCCTGGACTTCGCCGGTATCGTCGATTTCGCCCAGGAGGCCGACAAACTGGGCATCGACTCGCTGCTGATGGGCATCAGCTACCACATGCCCGACCCGCTGCCGATGATCGGCGCGCTGGTGCGTGAAACTCGCAACGTCAAGTTCATCCTTGCCTACCGCCCCGGGCTGCTGCACCCGACCTTGTTCACCCAGGTGGTCAACACGCTGTCGTGGATGTCCGACAAGCGCATCGCCCTGAACCTGGTGGCCGGCATCTCGCCGGACGAGCAGGCGTACTACGGTGACTACGTTGCCCACGATGGCCGCTATGCGCGCACCTGCGAGTTCATCGAGATTCTCAGGCGCTTCTGGGCCGGGGAAACGCCACTCAGCCACCATGGCGACTTCTACCAGCTGGACAAGGCCCAGCTGGGCCTCCCGTTCAAGGACTTCGAGCGGCCACGCCTGTATCTGAGCGGCGCCTCAGGCATCGCCCAGCAGGTCGCGGTATCCCACAGCGACTGCTGGCTGCGCTACGGCGACACGCCCGAAGGCATCGCCGAGGCCGCGCGCGAAGTACTCGCGGCCGGACGCTCGGTAGGCATACGCATGCACGTGCTGGCGCGAGAAACCCGCGACGAGGCACTGGCCGAGGTCGACGCAATGATGGAAAACCCCGACCAGCAGCACCGCGAATGGGTGCGCCAGTTTGTCGCCCGCTGCGACTCCGAGGCGGTCAAGACATCGTTCCGTCTGGCCGAGGGTGCCCATCACGACTGGCTGTCGCCGATGCTTTGGTCGGGTGCTGTGGCCTACCGAGGCGGCCCGGCGCTGTGCGTGGTGGGCAGCTACGAGGAAGTGGCCGCCTACCTGCTTGAGTACAAGAAGGCCGGGGTGAGCGAGTTCATCTTCTCCGGTTGGCCGACCCGCGACGAGATGCGCCGCTTCTGCCAGCACGTGCTGCCACGCTTGCGCGAACTTGAAGCCGACCTGGACCGCCAGCATGGCTGAGCACCCGCCCCTGCGCCGCTTCGGCGCCGGCCTGCTGCTGGGCCTGATGGCCGAACAGACGGTGCTGTTCGCCGTCCCGCTGATGGTCTACCAGGTCACCGGCAGCCTGGGTTATTCCGGGCTGGTGTTCGCCCTGGAATGGCTGCCGGCGCTGCTCGCTTACCCGTTCGCCGGGGTGCTGGCGGACCGTGTAGGCGGACGCAATCTGCTGCAGTGGGCCAACGTGCTGCGCGCCGCCAGCCTGGGGCTGACCGTACTGTGCTGCAGCCTGGCGCCGGCCCTGACGGTCTGGGCGCTGGCGGCCAACGGCGTACTGCTGTCGCTGCTGATGGCTCCGGTGCGCATGGCCGTGGAGCGCACCGTGCCGCAGGTGGCGCCGGCCGAGCGCCTGGCCCACACCCAGTCGCTGGTGCAGAACATGGAGCTGCTGGCGCAGGTGCTGGGCCCGGCCTGCGCCGCCGCGCTAGTGCTGTACAGCGGCAAGCTGGCGCTGCTGGGCCTGGCCGCCGTCGCGCTGCTGCTGGCAGCACTGTGCTGGCGCGGTCTGCCCAACGCCCACGCCGACAGTGCTCGGCAACCTGTGCTCGCCGCCCTGCGCCAGGGCTGGCAGCTGCTGCTGGGTAACCCGCCGATCATCAGCCTGGCGCTGCTGAATTGCAGCATCAACCTGGCCTTCGCCTGCGTGCTCAGCGCCAATGCCTTCGTCGTCAGCGACGTGTTCCAGGCCACCGACGCTGCCTTCGGCCTGATCAACAGCGCCGCCGGGGCTTTGGGCCTGCTGAACTTCCTGCTGGTGCCGTGGTTGCTGACAAGACTGTCGATCCACCAGGTGGGCGCGCTGGGTTTCGCCGTGCTGTGCGGCGGGATCCTGGCCATGGGCATAGCCAATGGCGTACTCGCCTACGGTGCCAGCTTCGTCCTGGCCATGGCCGGTTGCACCCTGTTCAACGTGTTCAACCGCACCCAGCGGATCAAGGTGATCCCGCGCAAGCACCTGGGCAAGGTAATGGGCCCTTTCTACCTGCTCAACCTGGCGTCCTACCCGCTGGGCGGCCTGCTCAGCGCCAGCATCGGCCAACGCTACGGCATTCAGGGCCTGATCCTCGCCCTGGGTCTGCTGCTGAGCGTGCCGGGCGCCCTGCTGTTCCACCTGACCACGCGGCGCCTGAACGCCGCACTTGGCACTGACAACCCAGCCATGGAGGCATCCCGATGAAAAGCCAACCCCTGTGCCTGCTGGCCACGGTCGAATCCGACTCGCACATGTGGAACCTGGTGTACCTGCAACTGTGGCTGGGCGAGCGCGGCCTGGAGGTGAAGAACCTGGGCAGCTGCACACCGGCTCAGGCCGTGCTCGACGCCGTCGACCAGCACCGACACGCGCATCTGCTGGTGATCAGCAGTGTCAACGGCCACGGCTACTCCCAGGGCCTGGCACTGATCCGCGTGCTGCGCCAGCAGCACCCGCACCTGCACGTTGTGATTGGCGGCAAGCTGACCACCTCCGAGGCGCAGACCCGCGCGGTCCACGAGGAACTGCTGGCTGCCGGGTACGACGCGGTGTTCACCGAGGCCGACGCCCTCGACGCCTTCCAGCGCCACCTCGATCGCCTGGCCCAGGCCCGTCACTCGCTGGTGCTCGGCACCGGCGACGTGACGCACTGGACCTGAGCCCCATTCTGTTGCCCGAACAAGGAACGAACCCATGCATATCGTGATCGTCAACCGCTGGCCGCGCTTCCACGACGGCCAGCGCTGGGACAACGAACTGACCCGCTACGAAGCCTTCTTCGATCACCATGCCCACCGCATCAGTTATGTGGTCGACGGCCCCGGCGCGCTCGGCGTGCTGACGCCGCGCGAGCAGATCGCCCACATGGTGCAGGTCGAGGACGTGAACCAGTACCCTCAGTTGCTGGCCGCAGTGACTGAAGTGATCGAACGGGTCGGCCCGGTCGACCTGCTGATCGCCTTGTCCGAATTCACCCTCGAAATCGCCGCCCAGGTGCGCCAGGCACTGAACATTCCCGGCCATGGGCCGGACGAAGTCGATGTGTACCGCGACAAGGCGCGGATGAAACACGTGCTGCAAGAGCATGGCCTGGCCGTGCCGGCCTTCACCCGCTGCCATAACCTGGAACACACCCTGGACTTCGCCAACGCGACCGGCTACCCGCTGATCGTCAAGCCGGTGGACGGCGCCGCCAGTATCGGCGTGGTGCGGGTCGATGACGAGCGCCAGCTGCTGGCCGCGCTCGACGGCGTCGACCTGGCGCGCCACGAAGTGGAGGCCTTCGTCGAGGGCCAGGTATACCACATCGACGGCTACACCGACGCTACCGGTCAGGTGCCGTTCCAGGCCGTGTCGCGCTACCTCAACAGTTGCCTGGACTTCGCCCGGCACCAGCCGTTGGGCTCGGTGTTGCTGCAGGCCTCGCCGTTGCGTACGCGCATCGCCGACTTCAGTCGCCAGTGCCTGCAGGCGCTGGGGCTGCGCGACACCGCGTTCCACCTGGAGCTGTTCGTGTGCGAGGACGGTCGCCTGGTATTCCTGGAAGTGGGTGCGCGGGTTGGCGGCAGCGAGGTGCCACACCTGATCAACCGGGTATTCGGCGTCAATCTCTATGAGCACTGGCTGAAGAACCTGCTCGGCGAGCCTGCCACCCTGCCCGGCCAGGACAGCGACCCCAGCGGCGGCTGGCTGATCATCCCCAAGCCGCGGCAACTGCCGTGCACAGTGCTCGAAGCACCGTCGCAGCGCCCCCAGGTCGCTTCGCTTTGGCGCGAGTTGCTGCCCCAGCCCGGCGAGGTGCTGGAGGCTGGCGGCGGCTACGACGCGCTGCAGGGCGGACGTTTCATTTTCACCGGTAGCGACCAGGCCGGCATCGAGCGAGACATCCGACACGTCATCGAACACTACCGCCTGGAGACGCAACCAGCATGAACCACGCCGCACGTACCGAACACGACGACGCCGCGCTGCTGGCCCGGCTCACCCATTACCTGAGCGACAACGACCAGAACGCCGTGCGCGTGTTCGGCGAACGCCTGATCGAGGCCGCCGGAGGCCTGGCAGGCCTGGCCGACTACCGCCTGATGGTCGCCTATGGCGGCGGCAAGGACAGCTCCTATACCGTGTCGCTGCTGCGCGCGACCCAGCTGCACCTGGCCGTCACCCATGGTCGCACCTTCCACCTGCGCATCGCCAACATGCGTCATGCCGGGGTGGCCGACGCGGTGATGGCCAACATCGACCGGGTCTACCATGCCCTGGCGCTGTACGGCGACGCGCGGGTCGAGATGCTGGTGGTCGACCACCGGCAGATCCGCCCGTTCGAACGCCACCTGCCCTTCCCCAGCCAGGTGAAGGCGATGAACCGCTTCGACGTGCTGATGAACGGCCACCGCACCGCCGGCGACGGGCGCCCGACCTTCTGCAACAGCTGCAACCTTGCGGTGGCCGACTTCTTCGGCCGCGCCGCCTGGTGGCAGGGTGGCGTCGATGCGGTGGTCACCGGCGACTCGCGCAAGGAACAGAAGCACTACTTCACCTGGATCATGCGCCTGGCCGAACGCCTGGGGCTGAACGTCGAGGCCTGCCGCCGCCAAGGCTTTCGCGGGCTGCTGCAGGCGCTGGACGGTATCGCCCAGGCCTACTTCATCGAACTGCTCGGCGAAGGCTTCGACGCCGCACTTGACGAGCGTCGGGTCAGTACCGGTAACGCCGGCGGGGAACCTGCGTTCATCAGCATCTACGACCTGGTGAGCTACCGGGTCGACGACCACTGGGAGCTGATCACCGAGTTCCTCGGCTTCCGTTTCGAGGAGCTGGCATTCAGCTTCACCGAGTCGGACTGCGCCAACCCGATGCTCATGGCCCACCTGCGCGGGCTCAAGGCCGAGCAGGTGCAGGGACGCAGCTACGACGATGGCCTGGCCGAATACCTGGAACTGGCCCAGGCCTTGATGCGCAAGAAGGAAATGCCCGATCGTCTTATCGAGCTGGCCCTGGCGCCCTACGCCGGCGCCACCGGCATGGCCAACCGGCGCGCCCTGGCCGACAGCTTCGCCCGCTCGGCTTTTGACCTCGACGAAGAGCAGCTTGTCTGCATGCAGTTCTCGCCCTTCGTCAGCCATGGCCGTGACCTGGCGCTATACCTGAACCTGCGTCATCCTCAGATTGTCGGGCGCCTGGAAGACCTGCACGCGCTGCTTGACGGCCAGGCCGAGGACGAGATGCTCGGCCAATGGCTCGGTGAGGTCAGCGGTCTGCCGCTGGCGGCATTGCGCAGCCTTTACCGGCACGCGCCCATCGATTTCGACAGCGATGCCTCGCTGATCGCCCGAGTGCGCGCCGGCGACCCGCACAAGGGCCGGATCGTGCGTCACGATCCGATCACCGGTGAACAGGTGGTCGAACTGGTGTCGGGACGTTGACCATGGCCAGCACCAATACCAGCCACTTCCAGCGCTTCATCGAACGCGCCCGCGAGCGCGGGCAGCTCGTGGTGCAGCCGCGCATGGGTTTCGCCGACATCCCCAGCATGCGTGCTGGCCTGGAGGCCGTGGCCCGCCAGCCAGGCGCCCTGGGCACCATCACCCTCGACAGCTACACCCGTGTCGGCGATTACCAGAGCGCCCTGCGCTGCCTCAACGACGGCAGCCCGCTCAATGGCTTTCCCATCGTCAGCCACCCGCTGGAAGCCCTGCGCGGCATGCTCGACGGCCTCTACAGCGAGCACTTTCCGATCCAGGTACGCCATGGCACGGCCCAGCCGCAGAACATCTTCAAGCGCATGGCCGCAGTTGGCCTGGATGCCACCGAAGGCGGCCCTGTGTCCTACTGCATGCCCTACAGCCGCTTGCCGCTGCTGCGTGCGGTGGACGCCTGGGGACAAAGCTGCCGTGCGCTGGCCGAGGGCACCGCGCATGGCCATATCGAGAGCTTCGGCGGCTGCCTGCTGGGTCAGTTATGCCCACCCTCGATGCTGCTGGCGGTCGGCCTGCTCGAAGCCATGTTCTTTCGCCAGTACGGCATCCGCAGCGTGTCGCTGAGCTATGCCCAGGGCACCAGCATGGCCCAGGACCAAGGCGCGCTGCGCGCCCTGCGCCAGTTGGCGGCGCACTACCTGGGCGATATCCACTGGCACGTGGTGGTGTACACCTACATGGGCGTGTTCCCCTGCACCGAACATGGCGCCCGCCGGTTGATCGTCGACAGCGCCCGCCTGGCCAAGGCCACCGGTTGCGAACGGCTGATCGTCAAGACCGTGGCCGAAGCCCGACAGATTCCCTCGGTGCGCGACAACCTTCAGGCGCTGGACATGGCCAGCAGCAGCGCGACGCAGGCACCAGCGGCGCTCGATCCCGCCAACCAAGGCTATTACGAGGAAATCCTGATGGAAACCAGGCAACTGGTCGACGCCGTGCTCGACCTGCACGCCGACCTGGGCATTGCGCTGCTACAGGCCTTCGCCCGAGGCTTGCTGGATATTCCCTACTGCCTGCACTCCGACAACGCCGGCCGCGCCACCACCCTGATCGACGACCACGGTGCGCTGCGCTGGGCCACCCTGGGCGGCCTGCCGCTTGCGCGTAGCCATGCGGCAGGCAACGCCGAACACGGCGTGCGCGCCAACCAACTGTTCCAGATGCTGTACTACATGGTGAACCGTTATGACCAACCCTTGCATTGAACCCGGCCAGCGCCCACTGGTACTGGTAGACGCCTACTCCACCGGGGCCTTCCTCGCTCGTGCCCTGGCCGAGCACCGCCCGCTGCTGCATGTGAGCTCGCGACGGGACATGCCGGCCGCCTTCGCCGCCAGCTGCCCGCAGGCCCTGTTCGCCCAGCGCTACCAACTGCACGAGGTCGGCTTCGAGCCACTGTGTCAGGTGCTGGCGGCCCAGCACCCCGAAGCCGTGCTGACCGGTAGCGAGTTCGGCGTTGAACTGGCCGACCGCCTCGCCGCCACCCTTGGCCTGCCGGGCAACGACCCGGCGCTGTCGGCAGCGCGCCGCGACAAGGCGCTGATGGCCGAGCAGGTGGCCGCCGCAGGTCTGCCGGTGGCAGCGCAATTGCGCACCGGCAGCGCCGAGCAGGCCTGCACCTGGTTCCAGGCCCATGGCGCGCGGCCGGTGGTGGTCAAGCCCCTGGACAGCGCCGGCTCCGACCAGGTGTTCATCTGCCGCAACGCCAGCCAGGTCCGCGATGCCGCCGACGCCATCCTCGGCGGCACCAACCTGATGATGTGCGACAACCATGAAGTGCTGGTGCAGGAGTACCTCGAAGGGGACGAGTACGTGATCAACACCGTCAGCCACCAAGGCCGGCACTGGCTCAGCGACGCCTGGCGCTGCACCAAGACCCTGAGCGAGGATGGGCGAAAGATCTACGACAGCGAATACCTGCTGGCCCCCGACGACCCGTGCCTGGAGGCCCTGGTCGGCTATGTCGAGGGCGTGCTCGATGCCCTGGCCATCGGTGAGGGCCCGGCGCACACCGAGGTGATCCTCACCGCCGCCGGGCCACGCCTGCTGGAAACCGGCGCGCGCCTGTCCGGTCTGGCCAACCCACCCGCCCTGCAGGCTGCCACCGGCGCCGACCAGGTCAGCCTGACCGTCGAGGCCTGCCTGACCCCAGCGCGCCTGCTGCAGCGCCCACGGCGCTATCGCCAGTTGCAGGCGGCCTGCACCCTCAACCTGATCGCCCGTGGCCAGGGTCGCTTCGACCTGGGCCGGGTAACCTCGCACCTCGACCAGCTGGCCTCTTACCACAGCGCCCGCTGGCGTTTCAGCGACGGCCGCGCCCTGGCGCCGACCGTCGACCTCAACAGTTCGCCGGGGGCCGTGTTCATGGTCCATCCGCAACCTGACCGCATCCGCCAGGACCAACTCGCCTGGCGGACGTGGGAGCAAGACTGGCTGTAACCGGGAGCCCCGATTACCGGGGCCGTTTCACCACTAAGGAGACACTGATGAGCACGCATATCCGTAACGGACGAATGACTGTCCCGCAACTGGTGGCCATGAAAGGCCGTCAGAAGATCGTCTCGCTGACGGCATACTCCAGCGCGATTGCCCAGGTAATCGACCCCCTGGTCGACTTCATCCTGGTCGGTGACTCCACCGCGATGGTCGGCTACGGCCGCAGTTCTACTCTGGGCATGCGCCTGGACGAGACCATCGCCCATACCCGCGCGGTGGTCGACAGCACGCGCCTGGCCTGCGTGATCGCCGACATGCCGTTCGGCAGCTATCAGGAGAGCCCCGAGCAGGCGTTTCGCAACTGCGCCGAGGTGCTTGCCCGTACCGGCTGCGCCGGGGTGAAACTGGAAGTCAACCAGGTGCTGGCCGGCACCGTGGAATTTCTGGTTGAGCGCGGTGTGCCGGTGATGGCGCACATCGGCCTGATGCCGCAGTTCGTCAACGTCATGGGCGGCTACAAGGCCCAAGGCATGAGCTCGGAAAGCGGCGCGGCATTGATGGCCGATGCACGCGCCAACCTGCGAGCGGGCGCCTTCGCGCTGCTGCTCGAAGGCGTCGCCGAGCCGGTGGCCCGGGCCATAACCGAGGCCAGCGACAAGCCAACCATTGGTATCGGCGCCTCCCCGGCCTGCGACGGCCAGGTGCTGGTCACCGAGGACCTGCTGGGCTTGGGGGGTGAGCATGTGCCACGGTTCGTCAAGCAGTACGCCGATGTCGCCGGTGTGATTCGCCAGGCCTGCACACACTTCGCAGACGAGGTGCGTGACGGCACCTTCCCTACGCTTGAGCACTGCTACGGCGTCTGAGCCTCGTCCTGGATCGCCTTGACCAGGCGCTGCAGCGCCTGGGGAATGTCCTTGCTCCAGTCCAGCGTGTAGCACAAGCGCAGATGGCTACGCCACAGGCCCCGCTGACTGAAGATTTCCCCGGGCGCGATGACGATGCGCTGGCTCAGCAGGCGCTGGAATACCCGGCGCATTTCCACCGGCCGGGTCGCTTCCAGCCACAGGCTGGCCCCGCCCTGGGGCGCGACCCAGCGCAGGTAACCCTGGCCGTGGAGCTCCAGCAGGCCCTGCATGTGCTGCATGCGTTCGCGCAGCATGGCGCGCAGCAACTGCAAGTGCTGGTCAACCCGGCGGGAGGTGTACATCTTGGCGATGGCCTTCTGGCGTATCGGCGATAGGCGGAAGGCACGTTCCAGAAACAGCTGCTGCAACTGCTCGGTTTGGCGCCGACACAGCAGATATCCATAGGGCGCCTCGGATCCGATGACTTTGTCGAGCGTGGAAAACACCAGCAAGCGGTTGGGGTCGGCGAAGTCGCGATAGCGGGCCGGCGACGCCTCAAAGCAGAACTCGCCGTAGCCATCGTTCTCGAACAGCCACACATCCCGCTCGGCCAGCCAGCGGGAGATCTGCCGCTTGTCCGCGGCCGGCATCAACCCGCCCTGGGGCACATTGGTGGCCGATGACAGCACCGCCAGGCGCACGGGCTGGGCATGCAGCAACTGACGGAACTGCTCCAGGTCGAAACGGCCGTCGGCGCGCAAAGGCACCTCGACGATGGTCATGCGCGCAGCCAGCAACTGCCGCAGCACCGCCCAAGAACAAGGCGACTCGACCAGCGCCACCTGGCCTTCCAAGCCCAGGGCGCGCAGCGACAGCTCGAGGATGCTGCGCAGGTCCGAGCCGATGAACACATGCTCGGCATGCCAGTAGCGCTGGGGCGAGCGAGTGTAGCGGTCGGCCAGCACACCGCGCAGCTCCGGCTCGCCGAACGGCTGGTACAGCGGCGCATGGGAGCGGGGGTACTGGCGCGCCAGTTCACGCTCGATCATCAGCAGCGGTTTCTCCAGCGACAGCAGCATGGCCGGCGCGTCGCTGCTCAGGGCCAGCATGCCGGGCTGGCGGGCGCTGGAGAACACCGTATCGAGCAGGCTGGGTGAACATTCGCCGTGCAGCGGCGTCTTGCTGGCTCGGGTGAAATAACCGTGCCTGGGCCTCGCGTACACACGGCCCTCATCTTCGAGCAGCGAATAGGCGTACTTGGTGGAGGACACCGACACGTTCAGGCGCTGGGCCAGCTGGCGCAACGACGGCAGGCGCTGTTCAACGTCCGACGGTGAGGCCTCGATCCAATCGAGCAGGTACCGGTACACGGCCTGGTAGGTGTAGTGGGACTTGGTGTTGTTGTCTGCTTCCATACTCACGGGGTCACTTGTGAAAAAGCGCAGGCACAGGTTACACGCGAATCCCGCGCGCTGCGCTAGGCCCCGGGCTGTAGGTATGAACCTTGCTCAGGACGGGACAGAAGCACAGAAAGGCCCCGGCAAATTGCCCGGGACTTTTTCGTTTGTGCGACATGTCGCGCTTCTGGTACTCCCGTGCCAAGGGTCATTGGTGTTAGCGTGGGCGTCTTCCCGTTTCCTGACGGGTAACCCACACAATGATTGGCGAAGGAATGCACACAACCATGCACCTGAAAAAAATCACCGCCACCACCCTGCTGCTGGCCAGCATCGGGCTGTTCACCCAGCCGGCCCAGGCCAATCTCACCCAGCAGCAGTCAGCTGCCATCGTCAAAGCGTTTGACGGCAGCGACCCAAGCGACTTCAAGCAGTTCCTCGGCAAGCTCAAAGGCAGCGACCTGGCCAAGGCCGACAACCTCGTGGCAACCCTCGATGCCTACCTGGCCGGCAAGCCATTGGCCGCCGAGCAGCAGAACGAAATCAACCGCCTGCTCGGCCTGTACACCCGCATCAAGTACGGCAAGGCCGCCAGCGAAACCCTGCGTGAACTAGTGGCCATCCCGACCTTCAGCGTCGAAGGCACACCGCAGCACGAAAACCCCGAATTCCTCAGGATCGCTGACAAGATCAAGGCCCTTGCCGAGAGCTTCGGCCTGGCATTTCGCAACATCGACAACCGGGTATACGAGATTTCGCTGGGCAGTGGCAAGGAAGTGGTCGGCATCCATGCCCATGCCGACGTGGTGCCGGTCAACCCGGACAACTGGAAGCTGGCCGATGGCACGCGCCTGGACCCGTTCAAGGTCACCCTGGTCGGCGACCGCATGTACGGCCGCGGCACCGAAGACGACAAGAACGGCATTGTCGTGGCGATGTACGCACTGAAAGTGGCCAAGGACGAGAACCTGCCGCTGGCCCGGCAGTTCAAGCTGCTGATCGACACCACCGAAGAAACCAGCGGCGATGCCATCCCCTACTACTTCGAGCGCAACCCCACGCCTGACTACAACCTGGCCCTCGATGGCGGCTACCCGGTAGTCATCGCCGAGAAAGGCTACGGCACGGTCATGGCCAGCTTCAGCAAGCGCCAGGCCAGTGGCAAGGGCGCCGAGATCGTCAACCTGACCGGCGGCCTGGCCACCAACCAGATCCCGACCACCTCGGTCGCGACCCTGGTCACCGACAACCCGGCGAAGCTGGCCAGCCAGCTGGAAAAAGCCGGCGCCGAATACGCGAAGCGCAATGGCGGCGACTTCAGCATCGCCGCCAAGGCCGACGGCAAGCAGGTGTTGCTCACCGTGACCGGCGTTTCCGCCCACTCTTCGGAACCGGAGTCCGGGGTAAACCCGGTGGCGCGCATGCTCGGTTTCATCAACGGCCTTGGCCAGGATGTACCGCTCAAGCACAACCACTTCACCGACGCCGCCCGCTACGCCGCCGACAACTGGGGCCTGGACTACCTGGGCAACAAGCTCGGCGTGGCCTTCAAGGACCCGTTCATGGGCCCGCTGACTGCCTCGCTGACCTTTGTCGGGGTGGATGAAAAAGGCCTGAAACTGGCGGTGAACCTGCGCATTCCGAAAGGCAAGCCAATTGCCACGATCAAGGACGAACTGGCCGACAAACTCGGCAAATGGACCCGGCAAAGCCACACCTCGGTGGCCTTCGACTACAGCCTGGATGAGCCGATGTACCGCAACCCCGAGGGCGAATGGGTAAAGGCTTTGCTTGACGTGGCTACCGAGAACCTGGGCATGAAGCACGAGTTTGGTACCTCGGCGGGTGCGACCTCGGTACATGACCTGCCCAACGGCGTGCAGTTCGGCCTGGCCATGCCGGATGTGAAGTACACCGGGCACAACGACAACGAGTTCAAGACCGTTGAGCAGTTCATGCTGGACTTGCAGGTGGTGAGCGAGATGGTGGCACGGATCGGGCAGCTGCCGAAGCTCTGATTGGCTGTACCGGCCTCTTCGCGGCTAAAGCCGCTCCCACAGGGATCGCACAGGTTTCGATGTGGGAGCGGCTTTAGCCGCGAAGAGGCCGGCACAGGCGACCATTCATGACGTTTTTCAATCGACTCGATGCCGTTTCCTGCATTGCCGTGCAGAGCGCCGTACCGGATGCTTTATTTACTCCGAGACATCGCTTTTTCCACCCGCAGAGGCCCGTATGAAGACCGTCGAACAGATCCTCAAGACCAAGTCCCAGCACCAGACCGTGTACACCATTGGCCCGGATGACTCGGTACTCGACGCCCTGAAGCTGCTGGCGGAGAAAAACGTCGGTGCGCTGCCCGTGGTCGAGGGCAACCAGGTGGTGGGTATCGTCAGTGAACGGGACTATGCGCGCAAACTGGTACTCAAGGGCCGCTCGTCCGCCGCGACCCCCGTGCGCGAAATCATGAGTGCGCCGGTGGTCACCGTGGAACCGAAGCAGAACCTCGAGTACTGCATGAACCTGATGACCAATCGCCATCTGCGCCACCTGCCGGTGGTCAGCAATGGCGAGCTGCTCGGCCTGCTGTCGATCGGCGACCTGGTCAAGGAAACCATCGCCGAACAGGCCAGCCTGATCCTGCAACTGGAGCAATACATCCGCGGTGAATGAAACGCCTCAATGGTAGGCGCGCTCCAGTTCGTCCAGTTGATGGTCGAAGCTGCGCAGGCGCGCCGACCAGGTGTACACCAGCACTTCCAGGTCCCGGTTGAGCACAGCGGTATTGCCATGGCCGCTGCGGGTTGGCTCGCCCAGATCCAGTTGGTAGCGTTCACGGGCCATGGCCTGGGCCACGCTGGACAGGTCGCGGGCATTGGCCAGCCAATGGTGATGGTGGTCATGAATTTCGCGGTCGAGCAGGCGGCACTGGCGTTTCAGGGCATCCAGGCTCTGCTCCAGCGGCGTGCCCTTGAGTTCGCCCATGACCTCTTCGAAGGTGCGCCCCGAATGCCAGTAACTGCCCCAGAAATAGCGGTCGAACACCGTCTCGACGCGGCGCAGCGCAACCTTGGTGTTCCAGATGGTCAGCAACGTTCGCCCCTGCACCACTTCGCGCTTGTTCAGGTGCAGCTGCTGCCAGGCGATCCAGGCCAGTGCCACCAGTGCAACCGCCACAGTGACAGCGGCAGCGGCATACAGGAAATGCACCGCCTGGTTCATCTGTTGCGTCTGCCTGATGCCATAGAAGTAACTGGCCGTCAGGGTGCCCAGGATCGTCACGGAGCACCAGAACCCTGGTGCGTAGGGATCTTTCATCGCGCTATCCCCTCTTGTTTTCCTGAGCATAGCAACGGCCAATCACTCGTCAGGTGCCACTCGGCGCTTTATTTTCGAGGGCGACGCAACGCTTCGTTGAGTTGATCGAACGGCTCCGCCCAGTCGGCGTCCTCGTTGATGCTGTCCTTGAGAAACTCGCGCTGGGAAGCGTTCCAGAACGGAGCATCCACCAGCTTGATGTCGTTCTTCAGTGGCGAGTGGCTGGCGATGAACTGATCGATGCTCACCGCATCGTCTGGCAGGCCCAGTTGTTTGAACAGTTCGGCAAACGGATGGATCGGCGCTTCCATGGTTCCTCCTGAGAGCCAGGCAAGCCGTCCACGACGCCCGCCCGGCATTGGTGTGAAAACATCAGCACAGCTCGCGCACTTCGGCGTGCGGCACCAGTTTCATGTACTGCTCCATGCTCATGTGGATCAGGTGATCGTGGTCACCCGCTTCCAGGTAGACATCGCCCTGGCGGGTCAGGCTCGGGTCGACCAGCATTTTTATCTGGTAGGCATCGCCAAGGGCCGGTACGGCACCGCGCTCGCAGTCGCCGAACAGGCTCGGCAGGCCGCTTTCACGGGTCAGTTGCCAGGCCCCGGACATGCGTACCTTGGTCATGTCCAGATGCCGGTTGGCCGGTAGCACGGCCATGATGTAGTTGCCATGACGGTCATCGAGCATCACCGACTTGGCGACCCGCTCGGCGGGTACGCCGGCCGTACGGGCCGACTCCAGGCTGGTGGCCGAATGAGGATGGGGAATGATGTCGTAGTCGCAGTTGGCCTTGTCCAGGCGATCCTGCAGGGTCTTTGCCATACGCATGATGCACCTCCGGTTTCGCCCCCCAATTTCCAATTTTAGGCCGGGTACCAGCAGGCAGGGCTAAACTTGTGCAATAGAGGCAAACGAGGTGACGACAGGTGATCGCCCGCTGCTGGCGCTGGCTGTTGCTGCTGTTGCTGCTTGGCATCACGCCAGGCGGCCTGGCAGCGCCCGGTGCAGTCTGGGTGCTGGGCATCGATGACGCCATTGGCCCGGCCAGTGCCGACTACCTGGTACGCAGCCTCGGCCAGGCCCAGGCGCAGGGCGCGCAACTGGTGGTTATCCGTATGGACACCCCGGGCGGGCTGGACAGCGCCATGCGCCAGATGATCAAGGCGATTCTCGCCAGCCCCGTGCCGGTCGCCACCTTCGTCGCCCCCAGCGGGGCCCGCGCCGCCAGCGCCGGCACTTATATCCTCTACGCCAGCCATGTTGCGGCCATGGCACCCGGTACCAACCTGGGTGCCGCCACGCCCGTGCAGATCGGCGCCCCGCCGGGCACACCCAAGGACGACAAGGCCAAAGGCAGCGATGACGAAACCCTCGCGCGCAAGCAGGTCAACGATGCGGCGGCCTACATTCGCGGCCTGGCGCAGCTGCGCGGGCGCAATGCCGACTGGGCGGAAAAGGCCGTGCGCGAGGCGGTCAGCCTGTCCGCCAGCGAGGCCTTGCGGCTTGACGTGATCGACCAGGTGGCCGACGACCTGCCCGACCTGTTGCGCAAGCTCGATGGCAAAACGCTCACTGTCGCTGGCCAGCCCCAGCAACTGCAGACCGCCGGTGCCAGCCTGGTCGAGCATCTGCCGGACTGGCGCACACGCGTGCTGGCGGTAATCACCAACCCCAGCGTGGCGCTGATCCTGATCATGATCGGCGTGTACGGCCTGCTGTTCGAGTTCATGAACCCCGGCTCGACGGTAGGTGGCGTAGTCGGCGGCATCTGCCTGCTGCTGGCGCTGTATGCCCTGCAGCTGTTGCCGGTGAGCTTCGCCGGGGTGGCGCTGATATTGCTCGGTATCGCCTTCATGATCGCCGAAGCCTTCCTGCCCAGTTTCGGCGTGGTCGGCTTTGGCGGCATCGTCGCCTTCGTGGTCGGCGCGCTGATCCTGATCGACACCGATGCCCCCGGTTTCGGTATCCCGCTGGCCCTGATCGGCACCCTGGCGGTGCTCTCGGCGCTGCTGATCGGCGGCGTGCTGGGCATGGCCCTCAAGGCCCGCCGACGGGCGCTGGTCAGCGGTGACGCCGGCCTCGTCGGCAGCCTGGTCACCGTCACCCAGGTGATGGCGGGCAACCCGTTCTGTGGCTTTGTGCTGGCCCAGGGCGAGCAATGGCAGGCGCAGTGTGCAACGCCACTGCAAGCGGGCCAGAACGTGCGGGTGACCGCGCGCCATGGCGTCATGCTGGAAGTGAGCGCCGCCGCGCCCGCGGCGCAAGGAGAATGACCATGTTCATGCAATTGGGCTTCGGCGCGGTGCTGATCGTTCTGGCGATGCTGTTGCTGTCGGCGTTCCGCATCCTGCGCGAATACGAGCGCGGCGTGGTATTCCAGCTGGGGCGCTTCTGGCAGGTGAAGGGGCCGGGGCTGATCCTGTTGATCCCGGTGATCCAGCAAATGGTTCGGGTCGACCTGCGCACCGTGGTGCTGGATGTACCGCCGCAGGATGTGATCACCCGCGACAACGTCTCGGTCAAGGTCAACGCCGTGCTGTACTTCCGCGTGCTCGATCCGCAGAAGGCGATCATTCAGGTCGAGGACTTTCTCGTGGCAACCAGCCAGTTGGCCCAGACCACACTGCGTGCGGTGCTCGGCAAGCACGAACTGGATGAACTGCTGGCCGAACGCGAGCAGCTGAACTCGGACATTCGCCAGGTGCTGGATGCACAGACCGACGCCTGGGGCATCAAGGTGGCCAACGTGGAGATCAAGCACGTCGACCTCAACGAATCGATGGTGCGCGCCATTGCCCGCCAGGCCGAGGCCGAGCGTGAACGGCGGGCCAAGGTGATCCATGCCGAGGGTGAGTTGCAGGCGTCGGAGAAGCTGATGCAGGCGGCGCAGATGCTGAGCAAGGAGCCGGGGGCGATGCAGTTGCGCTACATGCAGACGTTGGGGGCTATTGCCGGGGACAAGAGCTCGACCATCGTGTTTCCGCTGCCGGTGGATTTGCTCAAAGGGATGGTGGACAAGCAAAAATAGAGGTGGCCCATTCGCGGGCTTGCCCGCTCCCACCGGTACTGCGCTGCGCTCAGGGCTGCAGTAATACCTGTGGGAGCGGGCAAGCCCGCGAATGGCCTACATACGATCTGTCAGACTGGCGCGCGGCGCAGAGTCGCCAGGAAGGTTGCAGCACCAATGAACAACCCGGCAAACGTCCGGTTCAAACGCTTCTGCTGCTTGGGCGTACGCAGCAAGCGCAACACCCGCGCAGCCAATCCGGTGTACCCCGCCATCACCAGCATATCCACGGTGACCATGGTCACCGTGATCGCCACATACTGTGGTAACAGCGGTTGATGCGGGTTGATGAACTGCGGCAGCACCGCCAGCATGAACACCAGCGCCTTCGGGTTGCTGACGTTGACCAGGAAGCCACGGAAAACCAGGCTCAGCGGTTTACCGATCGGGCGCACGGGGGACTCATCGCTCATGTCCATGGGCAGGGCACGCCACTGCTTGTAGGCCAGATAGATAAGGTAGGCGACACCGAACCATTTGATGACCTGGAAGGCCGTGGCCGAGGCGGCCAGGACGGCACCGACGCCGGCGGCAATGATGGCGATTTGCATGATCAGGCCCAGTTGCAGGCCCAGGGCGTTCCAGTAACCACGCCAGAAGCCGTATTGCAGGCCGCTGGACATCGAGGCAATCGCCCCGGCACCGGGTGAAAGACTGATCACCCAACAGGCGGCAAAGAAGCCCAACCACACTTCCATCGACATCACACACCTCGCTCGAACATCTGTTGCAAAACGTTAAGCTAAGGTGTTGGTGAAAAAATAACCAGTAAATTTTGCAGGATTTATTTTGCCTGTACTGGCCTCTTCGCGGGCTTGCCCGCTCCCACAGGGAATCCACAGCCTTTGAGGACAGCGCAATACCTGTGGGAGCGGGTTTACCCGCGAAGAGGCCGATGCAGGTTCAGTCAGCCTCGGCGGACGACTCTTTGTGCATGGACTGCACCTCAGTCCCCCGCCAGCGCCGTACCGACTTCTGGAAGAACTGGCTGTTGGGCACCTGCACCAGCGCCCCACCCGCCTCGGGCATTTCCATCAGGGTGGTGAACAGCAGGTTGATGGCGATCACCCGGCCTTTCACGCCCGGCTTGTCCAGGGTGTCGACCAGTTCGACCACGTCACCGATGCGAAACGGCCCGACGGTGAAGATGAGCACCGCGCACAGCAGGTTGGACAGCACGCTCCACATGGCGAAGAAGGCCACCGCCGCCACCGCGACGAAGCCGGACAGTGCTGTCCACAGCACCGTCGCCGACACACCCAGGCGCTCCAGCACAAACAGCAACGCGCTGCCCATGATCAGCCAGCGCAGGCCGCCACGCACCGGCACCAGCAGTTCCGGCGGCAACGGGTAACGCTGGCTCAGGCGGCTCAGCCCGCGTGCAACGATGCGCTGCAGGACGAAGGCCGCTACCAGGATCAACAGGATCTGCAAGCCCAGCCAGAAGGTGTCCATCCATTGCCCTGGCAGCAGCGAACGCAGTTCCTCCATCAGGACAGCGCCTCGAGCTCGGCCTGCATGCTTTCGAGGGTTTCCAGCGCTTCCATCCAGGCCTCTTCCAGTTCGCCTTCGCGCTGCTTGAGCTTGGTCTGGCGCGCCAGCAGGTCACGCAATTCGTCCTTGCGCGACGCGTCGTAGAGGCCACCATCACCCAACGCGGCCTCGATCTCGGCCAGCTGCGCGTGCACCTGGTTGAGCTCGGTTTCCAGCTTGTCGGCGGCCTTCTTGTGCGGGGCCAGTTGCTGACGCAAGGCTGCGGCAGCCTGGCGCTGGGCTTTCTTGTCGGTCTTGTCCGGGTTGACCGGAGCGGTACTGGCCGGCGCGCTGCGCTGGCGATACTCGACCAGCCAGCGGCTGTAGTCGTCCAGGTCACCATCGAAGGTGTCGACCTTGCCGTCGGCCACCAGCAGGAAGTCGTCGGTGGTGCTCTTGAGCAGGTGACGGTCGTGCGACACCACCACCACGGCACCGGCAAACTCCTGCAGGGCCATGGTCAGCGCCAGGCGCATTTCCAGGTCGAGGTGGTTGGTCGGTTCGTCGAGCAGCAGCAGGTTCGGCCGCTCCCAGGCGATCAGTGCCAGTGCCAGGCGGGCTTTTTCACCACCGGAGAAGTTCACCACCGGCTCGTCGACACGGTCGCCATGGAAGTCGAAGCCACCCAGGAAATCGCGCAGGGTCTGCTCGCGCTCGGTGGGGGCGATGCGCTGCAGGTGCAGCAACGGGCTGGCCTTGTCGTCCAGCGAGTCCAGTTGGTGCTGGGCAAAGTAGCCCACCGCCAGGTTCTCGCCGCGCACCAGGCGACCCGACAGCGGCTCGAGCTCGCCCGCGAGGTTCTTGATCAGGGTCGACTTGCCGGCACCGTTGGGGCCGAGCAGGCCAATGCGCGCACCGGGGGTGAGCTGCAGCTTGACCTTGTCGAGGATGGCCTTGTCACCGTAACCCAGGCGGCCTTCGGACAGGCTCAGCAGCGGGCTGGAGATTTTCTGCGACTCGCGGAAGACGAAGTCGAACGGCGAATCGACATGCGCCGCCGACAGCTCCTCCATGCGTTCCAGGGCCTTGATCCGGCTCTGTGCCTGGCGGGCCTTGGTGGCCTGGGCCTTGAAGCGGGCAATGTACTTTTCCATGTGCGCACGCTGGGCCTGCTGCTTCTCGTAGGCCTGCTGCTGTTGCGCCAGGCGCTCGGCACGGGTGCGCTCGAAGGCGGTGTAGCCACCCTTGTACAGGTTCAGCTTACGCTGCTCGACGTGCAGCACATGGTCGACCACAGCGTCGAGGAAGTCGCGGTCGTGGGAGATCAGCAACAGCGTGCCGGGGTAGCCCTTGAGCCAGTCCTCCAGCCACAGGATAGCGTCCAGGTCCAGGTGGTTGGTGGGCTCGTCGAGCAGCAGCAGGTCGGACGGGCACATCAGGGCCTGGGCCAGGTTCAGGCGCATCCGCCAGCCACCGGAGAAGTCACCGACGCGGCGGTCCATCTGCTCGTTGGTGAAGCCCAGGCCGGCCAGCAACTTGCGTGCACGGGCGTCGGCGGTATAGCCGTCGGCGCTATCCAGCTCAATGTGCAGGCGCGCCAGGGCGGTACCGTCGTGGGCCTGCTCGGCCGCGGCCAGTTCGGCCTGGACCTTGCGCAGGCGCGCGTCGCCGTCGAGCACATAGTCCACGGCCAGGCGGTCGAGGGTGTCGACCTCCTGGCGCATGTGGGCGATGCGCCAGTCACCGGGCAGCTGGCAATCGCCGGCATCGGGTGACAGCTCACCGCGCAGCAAGGCGAACAGGCTGGATTTTCCGGCGCCGTTGGCGCCGATCAGGCCGGCCTTGTGACCGGTGTGCAGGGTCATCTCGGCGCCTTCTAGCAAGCGCTGCGGACCACGCTGTAAAGTGAGGTTGGATAGTCTGATCATGATGGTCGCGGAGTCTACCAGCTTCCTCGGCCCATAGCGCGAGTGGAACCATGCACACCGACCTGTGGAATCACGCCCTGGCCCTGTATGCCAGGCCCGGCGTGGAAGCGGCCTGCCTCGCCCTGCAGGCGCAGGGTGGCGATGTCTGTCTGCTGCTGTGCGCAACCTGGCTGCAGGCGCGTGGCGTGGCCGTGCGGGACGAACGCGTACAGGCATTGCGCGAGGTTACCGAGCCCTGGCAGCGCGAAGTGGTCAACCCATTACGTAGCTTGCGCCAACAGTGGCGAGCAGCAGCGCAAAATGATGCGCAGCTGGCGGCGTTGCGTGAGCAGGTGAAGGGGTTGGAGCTACAGGCCGAGAAAGCCTTGCTTGAGCGCTTGCAGGAGCGTTCGCGACAGTGGCCGGCAGGCGCCCATGAGCCCGTGGACGACTGGCTGGCCCGGCTGGTGCCGGACCAGGCCCGCCACCACGACGCGCTGGTTCGATTGCGCGTCGCGGCGGCAACGTTTCAGGACGCCGAAGACGGTGCCTGAGCCGGGGTGCTGGCGGGTGCCGATGGTGCTACCGAAGCTGCCGGGGTGGCCGAGTTGGTCGCGGCGGCTGGGGTGCTGGCGGCAGGCGTAGCCGGTTTGGCTTCGGCTGACTTGCTGACAACAGGCTTGGCAGCTGCTGGCTTGGCGGCGGGTTTGGCGGCCGCACGTGCTGGAGCCTTGGCGGCAGCTGGCTTCGCGGCTGGCTTGGCAGCAGCGGCTTTGGCTGGTGCTTTGGCCGCCGCTGGCTTGGCTGTGGCAGCGGGCTTGGCCGCAGGTTTGGCAGCGGCAGTGGCTCTGGCAGCGGGCTTCGCTGCAGGTTTGGCTGCAGCAGTGGCCTTGGCAGCTGGCTTGGCTGCAGCAGTAGCCTTGGCAGCTGGTTTGGCTGCAGCAGTAGCCTTGGCAGCTGGCTTGGCTGCAGCAGTGGCCTTGGCTGCTGGCTTGGCTGCAGGTTTGGCTGCAGCAGTGGCCTTGGCCGCTGGCTTGGCTGCAGGTTTGGCCGCAGCAGTAGCCTTGGCAACTGGCTTGGCTGCAGGTTTGGCCGCAGCAGTGGCCTTGGCGGCTGGCTTGGCTGCAGGTTTGGCCGCAGCTGTGGCCTTGGCGGCTGGCTTGGCTGCAGGTTTGGCCGCAGCAGTAGCCTTGGCAGCTGGTTTGGCTGCAGGTTTGGCGGCAGCAGCCCTGGAAGCGGGTTTGGCGGTCTTGGCAGCACGTTGATCAAGCGCCTTGGCTGCAGCTTCGCGAACCTTGCCTACACCCTGGGCCAACTTGAGGCTGTCCTGGGCATCGCGCTTGAGTTGCTGGATATAAGAACGGGTCTGGGTTTGACGTTCCTTGAGGGAGTCGAGCAGTTCTTCCAGTTCGCCAATGATTTTTTGCGCCTTGGTCTGCGCCTTAGCTTTACCTGCCTTGGCCGCGTCTTGCAGTTTCAGGCGACCGTTGTGCAGTTTTTCCTGGGCCTTGCCACGCTGCTTTTCCAACTTGGCCAGCAGTTTTTCCGCATCAGCCAGCGCTTGCGAGCAGGCATCCTCCAAGTGTTCGAGCAAGCTGCCCGAAAGTTGCTGGAGCAGGTGTAACGGCGTACTTACTGGCTTCTTTTTGGCCGACATGGTTTACCTCCTGGCTGACGAGATTGCGGCTCATACTATGCTTCTGCTGCTACCGCCGCTAGGGCATGTTGACAGTAATATTTACGCCGCGTTGCATGCCTGGGCAAAGTTGTTATCTTGCAGCTCCGAGCAAGTGTAGTTGCTGAATAAATCATTGCTGATATTTGCCACTTATCTGTAATGCACAGCCCCCTGTAGGAGCGGCCTTGTGTCGCGATGGGCTGCGGAGCAGCCCCTGGATTTCAGCACCACCACAGATATTGCCGGGGCTGCTTTGCAGCCCTGTCGCGACACAAGGCCGCTCCTACAAGGACCGCGAGCACACAATACAAAACGGAACACTGGCATACTTCCCCGCTCATTGGCGCAGGAACTGACCATGCCTCGATATCTTGTTTTAGGTTTATGCCTGCTGGCCCCCATCGCCCTGGCCGACAGCGACGAACATGACCTTGCCTACAGCCTCGGCGCCAGCCTGGGTGAGCGGCTGCGCCAAGAGATGCCGGGCCTGCAACTGGATGCGCTGATCGAAGGCCTGCGCCAGTCCTACCAGGGGCAACCGCTGAAACTCGACAAGGCACGCATGCAGGCCGTGCTCCAGCAGCATGAAACGCAGGAAGGCGATGCCGCCATGCAGAAGCTGCAGGCTGCCGAAACACGCTTCATGGCCAACGAGCGTGGTAGTTATGGTGTGCACGAACTACCGGAGGGCGTGCTCTACAGCGAACTGCAAGCAGGTACGGGCGCGCAGCCCAAAGCCGGTGGCAAGGTGCAGGTGCGCTATGTGGGCAGGCTGCCAGACGGCTCGGTGTTCGACCAGAACCAGACGCCCCAATGGTTCAGCCTGGATTCGGTGATCGAAGGGTGGCAGGTGGCCCTGCCGCGAATGCACGCCGGCGCCAAATGGCGCCTGGTGATTCCGTCGGCGCAAGCCTATGGCGCCGAGGGCGCAGGGGACCTGATCGCACCCTACACACCCCTGGTGTTCGAGATCGAACTGCTGGCGGTTGGCGACTGACGCCAACCCTCAGGCCTGGACCGCACCTTCTTCCTTGTGCGCGTTGTGCAACACTTCGATCAGGCAGTCTTCCAGTTCGAAGCGCTCGTGCAGCAGGCCACCCAGCTTGCCCAGCTTTTCGGCAAAGCGTTCGGTGTCCTTGCACTCACCCTTGGCGCAATGGTCATTGAAGGCCAGTGCGATCTGAGTACTGTCGTTGATCCGAGGGTTGATCTCTTCGGCCAGCTTCAGCGCCTTTTCGTCTCCGAAAGCCTTGGCCTCACTGACCAGTTGCTCGCAGACCTCGAAGTGCCACGCCGAAACGTAGTCGACAAGGAGCGCGCAAAACTCCCCGTTGGTGTCCTTGTCGGCGAAGGCCGGCTTGGCTTCGCGCAGTGCGCGGAAAGCCTGCACCAGTTCCTGGCGCTCCTCCAGCCAGCGGTCGATCAGTTTGTGAACCCCACCCCAGCGTTCCTGAGCGTTCTGACAACTATCGAGCATGGCGATCTCTTCCCTTCTGGGTAGATGCCGCTGCACCTCGCACCACGACCGTGCAGCACAAAGGTGACATCAGCAGGCGGCATCGAGCAGTTGTGTTTTCGGTATGCGTGCTGGGAGATTATTCCCGTGCGTGCTGCCCTTCAAGGTACGCAGCGGACAAAGTTCATACAAGTGTTTAATACCCTGTTACACGGCCATTGGTCGCGCCAATGGCCCAGCCTTGCGCCAGGTCATGTTCTCGCCAGGGTGCGGAAACGATACGCCAGCAGGCAACTCAAGGGCAGCACCGCCAAAAGCAGAAAAGCCAGAAGGCTCCACTCGGGCAAAGTCAGGTCGAGAAAGCTCCAGGTCAGCGAGTTGCAATCCGGGCCACCGAACAACAGTTGCCGAGCCGCCTCGCCCCAGGACTGCTCCAACAGCCGCCCGATCGGCACCGGGCAGACAGGGATGGCCCCGTCAGCCCCCTGCAACCAGACATGCCGTGCTGCCAGCAACGCACCGGCCAGCGAACAGCCCAGCGTCGCCCGCGCGTAACAGCGAATGCCCGCCGTACCCGGTGCCTGTAGCACTGCCGCCAGGCACAGCAGCGCGTACACGCCAAGCAGCAGCCGCTGGCTGAAGCACAACGGGCAAGGCATCAGCCCCAGGACGTTTTCCAGGTGGAAGGACGCGGCCAGTACCGCCAGTGCAGCGAGGCAGGCAGGTAGAAAAAAGGTGCGCAAACGGGCCGGCAGCATGGGCGGTGAAGGTCCCGGGATAATGAAGTGGCTTGAAACGGTAGTGGAAAGACACGCTTTGTTTCAAGGCGCGACAGCAATGACAAGTCGCTGAATCGCGAAGGAAATTTCCAGCCATGAGGTAGGAAACGTCTGAAGAAGTGGACTGCAGATCTAACTTACATCAAGAGACAAGTTACCCGCCCCCAGGGCCCGCGCCTTGGCGCGGGCCCTGGGGTAGGTCAGGCGCGTACGCCTTCTGGCAAAGGCAGGGCTAGCAGGCGCTCGTCCAACAGGCCCAGGCCTTCCTGGAACAGCTGGTTGCTGCGCTCGGTCTCGCCAAGGCCGGCGAGCAGGCGCGCCAGCTCGGCGCAGGCCTCGGGGTTGCGCTCCATGCGCAGGCTGCTTTCCAGGTAGTCGCGCGCCTTGCCCCACAGGCGGTTCTGCAGGCTCAGGCGGCCCAGGGTCAGCAGTAGGCTGGCGTCTTGCGGGTGGGCCTTGAGCCAACCTTCGGCAGTTTGCAGCTGGCGCACCGGGTCATCGCCGCGCACCAGGCCGTACAGGCGAGCCAGGTGGCTTTCGTATTCACGCTTGAGGGCGGTGCGCAGCACTTGTTCGGCTTCACTCTGGGCACCCACCTGGCGCAATTGCTCGGCGTAGGCCAGCACCAGCTGTGGCTCCTGGCGCTGGGCCGCGGTCAGTTGCTGCCAGGCGCGCTCCAGGGCCTGACGGGCACTTTGCGCGTCCTCGCCACGGGTGGTGGCCAGGCACAGGTTCTGGCCCCAGGCACGTTGCTCCAAGGCTGCCAGCTCGGCAGCCGGCAGCACCTTGCCCTTGCGCAGGTCGGGCAGCAGGCGGATCAGTGCCGACCAGTCGCCGCGCTCCAGGTGCAGGCGCTGCAGCAGGCGCAGCACTTGGCTGTTGTGCGGGTGGCGCTCCTGCATGGCCAGCAGGGTTTCCAGGGCGCCATCGCTTTCGCCACGGTCCATCTGCAACTGCGCATGGGTCAGGGCGATAGCCAGTTCCGCTTGCGGCTGGCGCTCCAGGGCACGCTCCAGCAGGTTATCGCTGTCTTCGGTTCGGCCTTGCTCGTTGGCAGCACGCGCGGCACCGAGGTAATACAGCAACGGGTGGCGCTCGGCCTCTGCGGCACGGTGCAGGTGGCGCTGGGCACTGGCCCAACGGCCCTCGGCGAGGTCCAGTTGGCCTTGCTCGATGGCCAGGCGAACGCGCCGGCTGCGATTACGCCGCGACCATGGGTTGACCACGCCGCTGGAAGTCAGCACCAGGCCGACCAGGTAGCGCACCAGCCACAGCAGCACAACCACAGCCAGCAAGCCGGCCAGGGCCGCCCACAACCCCGACTGGTAGCGGAAGCTGCCATAGGAGATCAGCACGTAGCCGCTGTGCTTGGCGACTGCAATACCCAGCGCCGCCGCAACCACGATCGCCAGCACGGCCAGCAGGTAGACACGCTTCATGGCTTGCCCCCTTCAGCCTCGGCCGGCAGGTGGCGGCGCTGGATATAGGCCTGTACTGCGGCCAGGCTTTCGCTGAGGTCGGGGGTAACCACCGACACCGGCTGCTCGGCCAGGGCATTGAGGCTGTCAAGCATGGCCTTGCTTTGCGGGTTGTCGGCGTTGAAGTTGGCCAGCAGCACGCTGCGGGCGTCGTCCAGCGCCTGGGTGTAGACCTTGCTATCGCCATTGAGCGCTGCCCACTGGGCCTGTTCGATGGTCAGGCTCAGGGCCAGGCGCAGCTGGTTCAGTTGCTGCCCGGCCAGCAGCGGCCGCACGTTGTCATCGGCGTTGAAGTCGATCTGGAAGTACTTGGAGATCTCGGCCCACCACTGGGACAGGCGACTGGCGCCATCACCATCGGCGGTCAGAGCGCCCAGGGCGTCGGCATTGGTTTCGAACTCCGGCGACTGGGCGCTGAGTTGCTGCACCAGCTCGCGCTGCGCGGCCAGTTTGAGAAACAAGCCGGTACGGTCCGGTTGCTGGGTGCTGTTGAGCGTGGCCAGGCTACGCGCCAGCTGCTCACGGGCGGCGAAGGCCCCCGGATCGCTCTGCTCGCGCAGGATCTCGTCAGCACCCTCGACCAAGGCCTTGGCACTGGTGATGTCCTGCAGCGCCGACAGGCGCAGGGTGGCCAGGCGCAGCAAGTGCTCGGCTTCGGCCAGGCGCCATTCCTTGCGGCTTTCGCCCAGCACGGTTTCCAGGCGCTGGCTGAGGCGTTGCTGGTCGCCTTGCAACTGCGCTACCAGGCGGCGGCGGTCTTCCAGCTCGCTGGCCGCCGGCAGGCTGGCCAGTTGCGCGCTGATCTGCTGCTCACGCTGCTGCAGGGCCTCGGCGCGCTGGTTCAGCGCCTCGATGTGCTGGCCCTGGTTGAATTCGCTGCCTTGCAGTTGACGCACCTGCCAGACACCCCAGCCACCTACCGCCACCCCGGCCGCACCCAACAGCAGGGCCAGCGTTGCAAGGCCACTGCCGGAGCGCTTGGCAGGTGGGGTGGTGACGGGTTCCGCCGGCGCTTGTGCCGACGGCTGATCGTTATTGGACAAGACAGTCTCGCTCACGTATCCATCCTTTGCATGGGGGCGCATCGCGTTCAGCTTAGCGCCTTAAGAGGCAGGTGCAGCGCTGCGCTGCACGGCTGCCAGCAAGGCCGTGGCACTGGCGCCACGGCAATCCACAACCTGTTGGGCCCCGGCGGCCCTGGCCTGTTCGGCGACCCTAGGACTGGGCACGAACAGCGGCAGACGCGCCAGCTGCAGCCAGTCGGCACCGGCCATCTGCTGCAAGTGTTCAAAACCCTGCCCACTGCTGACCACCAGGCCATTGAGGCGTTCCGCTTCGATGCGGCGCATCAGGGTGCCCGCCGGGTAAGCCGGCAGGCAGCGACGATACAGTTCCAGATAATCGACACTAGCACCTTGCTCTGCAAGACGCTCTGCCAGCAGTTCGCGACCTCCGACGCCACGAACGATCAAGACCCGTGGCGCCGGCACAGCAACTGCCTGGCGCAGGGCTGGCAGCGCCAGCAACGCTTCGCTGTCATCACCACGTGGCGGGACGCTCACCGCCAGGCCCGCACCCTGCAGCACGGCGGCGGTCGCCTCGCCCACAGTGAACCAACCTTGCACGGGTGGCTGAAGGCCGGCCTCGGCCAGTTGCTCAAGCAACAACCGGGCAGCCGGCTTGCTGACCACGATGATCGCCTGGAAGCCCGGCAGGCCTTCCAGCAACAGGCGTTGCTGGTTACCCACAGCGACGGGCTCGATCGCCAACAGCGGCAGGCAGCTGCTGCCCACCCCCGCCGCCGCCAGGCTTTGCGCCAGTGCCGCACAGTCCTCGGCAGGCCGGGTCAGCAACAGGCGCCATTGGCTCACGGGTGGCCGGCCTCGCCGTAGACTTCCTTGAGGATGGCCTCGGCACCCTGCCCCAGCAGGTCCTCGGCCACTTGCACGCCCAGGGTTTCGGCGGCAGTACGA
This sequence comes from Pseudomonas sp. p21, assembly GCF_001642705.1. Classification (NCBI taxonomy): domain Bacteria; kingdom Pseudomonadati; phylum Pseudomonadota; class Gammaproteobacteria; order Pseudomonadales; family Pseudomonadaceae; genus Pseudomonas; species Pseudomonas sp. p21. The sequence continues at coordinate 21,249 of NZ_LWBV01000008.1, read as the reverse complement.
GGCGCGCGGGCATCGGCCACCAGCAGCGTGCCGCCGCTGGGCTGGCCAACCAGGCCACGCAGCCACAGCTGGTCACCTTCCAGTACCGCATAGCAGGCAATCGGCACCTGGCAGCCACCATTCAGGCGTTTGTTCAAGGCACGCTCGGCCACCACCCGGTCGGCGGTGTCGGCATGGTGCAGCGGCGCCAGCAGCGCGTGAATTTCGTGGTCGGCGCTGCGGCACTCGATGCCCACCGCGCCCTGGCCGCCAGCCGGCAAGCTGTCATCGACGCTGATGGTGGAGGTGATGCGGTCTTCGAAGCCCAGACGGATCAGGCCGGCGGCGGCAAGGATGATGGCGTCGTATTCACCGGCATCCAGCTTGGCCAGGCGAGTGTTGACGTTGCCGCGCAGGAAGCGGATTTGCAGGTCCGGGCGACGCGCCAGCAACTGGGCCTGGCGGCGCAGGCTGGAGGTACCGACGATGCTGCCGGCCGGCAGCGCGTCGAGGCTGGCGAAGCGGTTGGAGACGAAGGCATCGCGCGGGTCTTCGCGCTCGCAGATGCAGTACAGGCCCAGGCCTTCGGGGAAGTCCATGGGCACGTCCTTCATCGAATGCACGGCGATGTCGGCTTCATTGTCCAGCAAGGCGGTTTCCAGTTCCTTGACGAACAGGCCCTTGCCGCCAATCTTCGCCAGCGGAGCGTCGAGCAGCTTGTCACCACGGCTGACCATGGGCACCAGGGTTACCAGCAGACCGGGGTGGGCCTGCTCGAGGCGGGCTTTGACGTATTCGGCCTGCCACAGGGCCAAGGCACTTTTACGGGTGGCAATGCGGATTTCGCGAGTGGACATGGAACGCCCCGATCCAGAGAAATGCTGTCGATGATAACAGCATCGCCGGTATCGCTAGCAGATACGGATCAACAGGCCATGCGTGGTTTGCTGCGGGAGCGGCCTTGTGTCGCGAAAGGGCCGCACAGCGGCCCCTGGGTTTCGGCAGCGATGCATAATTTGCTGGGGCCGCTTTGCGGCTCTTTCGCGACACAAGGCCGCTCCCACAAGGCCCGAGCAAATCCACAGACTTGCGCAAAGGGCTCAGAGGGTCTGCATCATCTTGCGCACACCGGCCACATGGCGCCGGCTGACGGTCAGGGCGTCCCCGTCCAGGCCTTTCAGGTACAGCTGGAAATGCCCCAGCGGGGTGCGCTGCAGGCGTTCGATACGCTCACGGGCGACCAGCGCGTTGCGGTGGATACGCACGAAGCGTTCGCCAAACTCGTCTTCCAGGGCCTTGAGCGGCTCGTCGAGCAGCACTTCCCCGGCCTCGTGGCGCAAGGTCACGTACTTGTGGTCGGCAATGAAGTAGATCACCTGGGGCAAAGGGATCAGCTCGATGCCTTTGCGCGTACGGGCACTGATGTGGCTACGCGGGCCGCCACCTTCATTACCCGGTCGGGTGAGCGCCGCCAACTGGCCGCGGTTGGGCTTTTCGGCCTTGCGCAGGGCATCGCGCAAGGCCTGGGCCTGGAAAGGTTTGGTCACATGGCTGAGGGTACTGTCCTTGAAAGCCTCGGCACCATATTCATCGTCCCCGGTGCAAAACACCACCGCCGGCGGCGCCTCGCGCTCGCACAGGCGAGCAGCAACCTGCAGGCCATCCAGGCCTGGCATGCCGATGTCCAGCAGGACCACATCGGGCTTGAGGCTTTCGATCAGCGCCAGGGCCTCCTCGCCGTTGGTGGCGCTAGGCTCCAGCACGGTGTAACCCTCCAGTTCGCCGAGCAGCCGGCTAAGGCGCTCACGGCCTTGGGGTTCGTCATCAACGATCAGGACATTCATAATTGCGCTGGATTCCTGAATGAGTCTCGCACAGGTATAGCGTAGACAGGTATGGTTCGAGCGACACTAAGGTCACGCTCTAGACCGGTGCGATGGCCAAAGATTCACTCGGCTGGCAGATTCACTGCCAGTCCTCAGTCCAACTGTAGACGGTCCGTGGAACACTGCCGTTCATTCCTGCAAATCCTTCTCTGCCGTTTTCCGTGCATTTCTCTCGACCAGCGCCCTGCGGCGGCCCGCCCAACCCTGCTATCATCGGCGCCTCTTTTTCGTTCACGCCTGCAATGAGTGAATCCATGAGCACCGACAAGACCAATCAGTCCTGGGGCGGCCGCTTCAGTGAACCCGTCGACGCCTTCGTCGCCCGTTTCACCGCCTCGGTCGATTTCGACAAGCGCCTGTACCGCCACGACATCATGGGTTCGATCGCCCATGCCACCATGCTGGCGCAGGTCGGCGTGCTCAGCGATGCCGAGCGCGACACCATCATCGATGGCCTGAAGACCATCCAGGGCGAGATCGAGGCCGGCACATTCGACTGGCGCGTCGATCTCGAAGACGTGCACATGAACATCGAGGCACGCCTGACCGACCGTATCGGCATCACCGGCAAGAAGCTGCACACCGGCCGTAGCCGCAACGACCAGGTGGCCACCGACATCCGCCTGTGGCTGCGTGACGAAATCGACCTGATCCTGGCCGAAATCACCCGCCTGCAGCAGGGCCTGCTGGAGCAGGCCGAGCGTGAAGCGGAAACCATCATGCCCGGCTTCACCCACCTGCAGACGGCCCAGCCGGTCACCTTCGGCCACCACCTGCTGGCCTGGTTCGAAATGCTCAGCCGCGACTACGAGCGCCTGGTCGACTGCCGCAAGCGTGCCAACCGCATGCCCCTGGGCAGCGCCGCACTGGCCGGCACCACTTACCCGATCGACCGCGAACTCACCTGCAAGCTGCTGGGCTTCGAAGCCGTGGCCGGCAACTCGCTGGATGGCGTGTCGGACCGCGACTTCGCCATCGAATTCTGCGCCGCCGCCAGCGTGGCGATGATGCACCTGTCGCGCTTCTCCGAAGAGCTGGTGCTGTGGACCAGCGCGCAGTTCCAGTTCATCGACCTGCCAGACCGCTTCTGCACTGGCAGCTCGATCATGCCGCAGAAAAAGAACCCGGACGTGCCAGAACTGGTACGTGGCAAGAGCGGCCGCGTGTTCGGCGCCCTGACCGGCCTGCTGACCCTGATGAAAGGCCAGCCGCTGGCCTACAACAAGGACAACCAGGAAGACAAGGAACCGCTGTTCGACGCCGCCGACACCCTGCGCGACTCGCTGCGTGCCTTTGCCGACATGATCCCGGCAATCAAGCCCAAGCACGCCATCATGCGTGAAGCGGCCCTGCGCGGCTTCTCTACCGCCACCGACCTGGCCGACTACCTGGTACGCCGTGGCCTGCCGTTCCGTGACTGCCACGAGATCGTGGGCCACGCGGTGAAGTATGGCGTGGACACCGGCAAGGACCTGGCCGAAATGAGCCTGGACGAACTGCGCCAGTTCAGCGACCAGATCGAGCAGGACGTGTTTGCCGTGCTGACCCTGGAAGGCTCGGTGAATGCCCGTAACCACATTGGTGGTACTGCGCCGGCGCAGGTGCGTGCCGCCGTGGCCCGCGGCAAGGCGCTGCTGACTTCGCGTTAAGGCCCATTGCGAGGGCTTCGCCCTCGTTCGCGGGCACGCCCGCTCCCACAGGTACATCGTTTCCCTGTAGGAGCGGGCGTGCCCGCGAAGGGTCCAACACCAGACTTAGCGCTTGCCGCTACGAATCATCTCCATGAAGGCCGGCATCGCCGCCTCCTTGTCCGCCACGATCCGCGCCATGTGCGGGTTCTCGCCCATCAGCTGCAACAACGCCTTGGCCTGCGGGAAGTCCGCCAGGAAGTCGATGTTCAGCACCTTCTTGCCCACGGCACAGGCCAGGTCGACCGAGAAGCAGAACATCAGGTCTGCCAGGGTCAGTTGCTCACCCGCCACATAGGGTGCGAAGCGGCCGTTGCGCTTGAGCGTGGCAAAACCGGCCAGCAGGTCGGCACGGGCTTTTTCCTTTATCAGCGGCTCCACCGACATGCCAAAGAAAGACTCGGCGTAACAGGTACGCGCCGGTAGTTCGATGTAGAGCTCGATTTCCTTGAGCAGCTCACGCACCTTGGCTTGCCCGAACGGGTCGGCCGGCAGCAGCGCCTTGCCGCCCTGGGTCTGCTCGATATAGTCGAGGATCACACTGGTTTCGCTGAGGAAGCCGTGTTCGGTCTGCAGCACCGGCACCTTGCCTCGCGGGCTCACTTCCAGCGCCCGGGGCGCCTGGCCGCCATAGAAGGTGACTTCCTCGAAGGGCAGGCCTTTTTCCAGCAGGGCCAGCTTGACCATGTTGTAGTAGTTGCTGACCGAGAATCCATAAAGCTTGAGCATGAGGTAACAGCCTCCAGGCCGTAAGGGGTTGGCCCGGCTTTTATAGACCGATCAGCCGCCCCCTGACCAGCGTCATGCACCCCGTCAATGCCCGGGCATTGCTGCCACAGGCGTGGCACACTGTGCATCCCATCCTAGGAGTACCGCCATGAGCGAGCCCACCGACATCGACAATGACGACGACGAAGCCTTCGCCGAGGCAACGCTGACCCAGGCTATCGAGAACCAGATAGAAAGCGGCGAGCCGCCTGCGGCCAAGGCCACCTTCAACAAGCTGACCCTGGTTGGCTATGAGCGTGAAGACATTCTCAACCTGATGGCCCATGTGCTGGCCTTCGAGATCGACAACATGCTGGTGGAAGACCGCGCGTTCAACAGCGAGTGGTATGAAAGCGCGCTGCGGGCGCTGCCAGAGTTACCGCCTGAGATGGATCAAGGCGAGGACGAATAACCCGGCTACACTCGAAGATCAGGCACCGTAGAACGGTGCCGTCATCCTTGTCTGGAAGTCAGGAGTCGCCATGCCTTTTACCCCCGATCTGATCGCTGAACTGGAAGTCCTTTCGCTGTTCAAGCACGACAGCAGCCAGGAAGGCATCAAGATTCACAAGAACGCTTCCCCTGCCTTGGTGGCCGCCGCGCAACGCCTGCATGAAAAGGGGCTGACCGATCAACCTGATGGCGGCTACCTGACCAGCCTGGGTCATGACGCCGTCGAAAGTGTCCAGCTGTTGCAGAACATTCTCAAGGCGCCACAGCCGGCTTGAATGGCGGTCTTGCTCAAACTTTGAAACTCGCGCGGTCCCTGTGGGAGCGGCTTTAGCCGCGAACACCGGCGAAGCCGGTGCCATACACCGCGCCGCTTGCTTCGCGGGTAAACCCGCTCCCACAGGGGGCCGCGCCAGCCTGTCAGGCGATCAGTTGGCCGCTGCCCTGCGCCTTTCCGCCAGGCGCGAGCGCCCGTACAAGAACACGATGGCCAGCAAGGCCAGCGCCTGCGCTGACAGCGAGTAGGCATCGGCGTGGATCCCCAGCCAGTCGAATTCGAAGAACGCCACCGGCCGCGTGCCCAGCACCCCGGCCTCTTGCAGTGCCTTCACGCCATGCCCGGCGAACACCACCGACAAGGCACATAGCAGCGCGGCGTTGATGCTGAAGAACAGCGACAGCGGCAGCTTGGCCGAACCACGCAGAATTACCCAGGCCAACCCCACCAGCAGCACCAGCGCCGTGGCACCGCCCGCCAGTACCGCCTGGTGCCCGGCCGGGCCGGCCTGCAGCCACAGGGTTTCGTAGAACAGGATCACTTCGAACAGTTCGCGGTATACCGAGAAGAACGCCAGCACGGCAAAACCGAAGCGTCCGCCGCCACTGACCAGGCTGCTCTTGATGTAGTCCTTCCAGGCGGCGGCATGGCGGCGGTCGTGCATCCACACGCCAAGCCACAGCACCATCACCGCGGCGAAAAGCGCCGTGCAGCCTTCCAGCAGCTCGCGCTGGGCGCCACCGACGTCGATCACGTAGGCCGCCAGGGCCCAGGTGGCGAAACCGGCGACCAGCGCCAGGCCCCAGCCAATGTTGACGCTGCGCACTGCCGACTGCTGGCCGGTGTTGCGCAGGAAGGCCAGGATCGCCGCCAGCACCAGAATCGCCTCCAGGCCTTCGCGCAGCAAGATCAGCAAGCCGGATACAAAGCTCAGCGACCAGCTCAGACCATCGCTGCCCAGCAGCCTGGAAGCCTGCTCCAGCTTGGCCTTGGCTTCGCTCAGGCGTTGTTCGGCCTGGGCCACGGGCAAGCCGTCCTGCAGCGACTGACGGTAGGCCATCAGCGATTTTTCGGTGTCCTTGCGCGCCTGGGTATCGATGTTGTCCAGCGAGCTTTCCACCAGCTCGAAGCCTTCCAGGTAGGCCGCTACTGACAGGTCATAGGCCTGGTCGTGATCACCTGCGCGGTAGGCCGCCAGGCTCTTGTCCAGGGTGCTGGCGGTGTATTCGAGCAATTGTGCCGGGCCACGTTTGACCTGCGGCGGCTGGGCGCGCTGGGCGCGGAAAGCCTCCACGGCCGTGGCGCCTTCGCTGACGGCGACTTCGGCCGGGGTTTGCCGGGCCAGGTCGGCGATGTTCCAGGTCTTGTCGCCTTTGCCAGGCTGTGGATTGGCGGTGAAACCGGCAATGTATGCAGCCACGTCCCAACGCTGGCGGTCATCCAGCTGGTCGGCAAAGGACGGCATCTCGGTGCCATCGATGCCCAGGGCCAGGGTGTTGTAGAGGTCGAACAGGCTCAACTGGTCGAGGCGCGATACATCGCGCAGGTTGGCGGGTGCAGGCTCAAGGCCCACGCCGGCCGGTCCATCACCGGCACCGGTTTCACCGTGGCAGATCGCGCAGTTTTGTGCGTACAGCGAAGCACCACGGGCCGGGTCCGGGGTGATTACCGGGGCCTGGCTGACCTCATAGGCCACTGCCAGGCGCGCGCCCAGTTGGCGGGCCTGCTTGGCCACCACCGGGCCGTCCTGGCGCTGGTCGATGGCCTGGCGCAGCGCTTGGATGCCCTGCTCCAGTGCCGCTTGCTCGGTATTGGCAGGCAGACCCTTCACCAGCTCAGCCAATACCGCGCTGAACTCTTGCTGCTCGCGGTATTCGCCATCGTCGATGACCTTGCCATCCTGCACGGTCGGCGGGTAGTCGGCGCCAATGTAGTCGAGCAGGTGCAAAGCCTTGGTGGCCTCGGCGGGGGCTTCGGCCAGCGCCAGGGCACTGCACAGCGCCAGTACCGGGCCGAGCAATAAAGCCGGCAGCCAGGCAAGCAGACGGGAACGGGTTTTCATGGCCAGTCTCGAAGGGAATGCGAAAGAGAACATTGTTCACTTCCACTTAGCTTCGCTCAAGGGTGCCGGGCGGATTTCATGAAAAATCTTGGTACAAATCTGATGAAGTGGGATGTCCGCCGTTAGAGGTTCTTCGCCTGTGAGATCGAGCGCCGCCCGCGCGGCGCATCGCGAGCAAGCTCGCTCCTACATTTGTTTCGGGCCAGTGTCGCCTGTACCAGCGCGCGATCGCCTTGTTTGTCCCACGCAATATCGAGGTGAATAAAAAGGGGCCGCGCGCCCATGCCTCAGGAATAATTGGCCCGAAACAGATGTAGGAGCGAGCTTGCTCGCGATGCGCCGCGCGGGCGGCGCTCGCTCTCACAGGCGAAGAACCTCTAACGGCGATCCCTTCCAGCCCTAACGCGGAGCCTCCTGATGCGGCCCTAGGTTCCTGATGGCTATTGAAGAACCTTGTTCATCCCCCGCTCCATATCATCGATCAAGGCCTTGGCCATCTCGCTGAGTATCCGCGCAGCGCTACCGGCAATGCGGTCATTCTCCATCTCCGCCTCGGTGGTCAGGTGGCGGATACAGCCGAGTAACACCGATAACTGCGAAAAAGCATGGCTGAACGGTACGTTTGGCTGCAGGCGGAACAGGTCGAAGGTTTCCACCCCGGCGGTTGCAGAATCTCTGGGGTCATTGCTCATCGGGTCGCTCCTTGATCGCGGTGGGTTGCATGGGTGCGGTCGCACACGGCATTGATCAGGCGGCAGAGCAAACGAATGTTCATGCCCATGGCATTGCGCATGTCGCCGGGAGGGTTGTCGAGCAGGACTGTGGTGGTGTGGTCGATGGTCAGGGTGAGGGCGCTGATCAGCTCTTCGCCGTCTTTGGGGCTGAGTGGATCGATTAGCGAGAGCGCGGGAGGGTCGAGCAGAAGCAGATCGGTAACAGGTGGATCGGGGACGAGCTTGTTCATGGCGGAACTCCGTATGGGGGATTGAACTGCTCTCCTCCTTGTCTCACGAAGTTGGGTGGCAGTCGTGCACGGTGTGAGACACGGGACATACGGTAACCCCGGCCAGGCCAAAGCCTGTCCGCACACGACCGCCATAAAGCGGTGCTACCGAATGAAATCCGGGTGTCTCACGCCCGATCGCCTTGCGAGGCGACCCCACGACAGTATTCTGGGAACACTTTCCAGCCAAGACAGCACCTTCCGACAGGTGCTGTAGGATAATTCGACAGAAAGCCGAAACTGAAGCATTTGGTTTCATGTTCGGAAATGTCTTACGGATCCCCATCTCAGTGTTTGCTGAAAACGGCCGATTCAGGCGAGCTTTTTCTTCACCGTGAAATCCACTTCCAGATCGGCATTGGCCAGCAGATTCACCAGTGCATCCAGAGAGAACTTGTCAATCTTCCCGTTCAACAGCTCACTCAAGCGCGGTTGAGTGACATGTAGCCGACGCGCCGCATCCTTCTGAGGTAGATCCCAGGCACGTACCGTCTTGACCAAAGTCCGCATCAACTGCGAGCGCAGCCGAAGGTTGTCAGCCTCTTCTGGCGTATCGGCCAGCGCGTCCCATACAGATGCCGAGCGTTCATTCGCCATTGTTGATCACCTCTCAGTCCAGCGACCTGAATCGGGCTTTCGCCACATCAATATCGCGCTTATCCGTCTTTTCAGTTGTCTTGCGGAATGCATGCAGGACATAGACAGCCTCCGGGCGGTTTACAACATAGAACACGCGAAAAGCACCGTCTTTACACTTGATGCGGATCTCCCGAACACCCTGCCCCACATTCTCCATCGGCTTCCAGTCGGTAGGTTCTTCACCGGACTGGATCAAGTCCAGCTGATACCCAGCCCGCTGCCTCGCCACTGGTGGAAACCTGCGCACATCATCCTTGCTGCCGCCTACCCATTCGATAGGCTTCTGACCGTCCCACATGCCGCATGCCCCTTCGCCATCGCTCCAATCGCCAGCTGTGCTTGCGCCTCATGCCTCACCCGTGTGTTTGGTCATGCCGCTGCACCTTTCTGGCGTACATGGCAATGCACAGATTCCAGGAGCCTGCACACAAATTATATCGATACCGATATAACATCAAGCCTGTAAATGTCTATTGTCGACACCGACTAAAACAGAAAGGATTGGGCAACAGAAGTGAGGCAACTCACCTGAAAAGGCGAGCCGAGGACATTAAACCTGGTGTGCTTCCCAGCCAAGACAGCACCTTCCGACAGGTGCTGTAGGATAATTCGACATGGCGTCCGAACTGAAGCATTTGGTTTCTGGTTCGGAAATGTCTTACAGCTCTAGAACCTAGGCGAGGGCTTTGCCCTCGATCGCCGGCAAGCCAACTCCCACATGGTCCGCACCAACTTCAAGGCATGCACAAGCCGGCTCACACAGGTGAACCACAGGCCTCAAAAGCGGTGGAGTACCTGTGGGAGCTGGCTTGCCGGCGATTGGGCCTCAAGGCTTGGCAGTGCCCTTCCACCCCCCACCCAACGCCAGAAACACCCCAATCTGCCCCTGCGCCACCTGGCTATTGGCCGCTGCCAACTGCGCGCGCATGTCGGTATAGGTGCGCGTCGCCTGTAGATCGGCCAGGAACGACTCACGCCCAGCCTGGTAATACCGGTGCGTCTGGTCCGCCGCTTCCTTGGCCGACTTCTCCGCCTCGGCCAGCGCGTCGCGGCGGTCCAGCAGTGCGCTGTACTGCGCCAGGCGGGTCTGGGTCTCGCGAATGGCGTTCAACACCACCCCATCGAAGTTCGCCAGCGCCGCCTGGGTCGAGGCTTCGGCCATGCGAATGCGGGCGCGGGTGCCGTTGGTGGGGATGGTCCAGCTGATCTGTGGGCCGAAACCCCAGCGGTTGGTAGACGGCTCGCCGAGGTTCTCGAGGATACCGATGGTGCCCACCTGGGCGCCGATGCTGATATCCGGGTACAGGGCGCCAGTCGCCACGCCGATGTAGGCGGTGGCAGCAGCCAGCTGGCGTTCGGCCTGGCGCACATCTGGGCGGCGTTTGAGCAGCGCAGCGCCATCGCCCACCGGGACCAGTTGGTTCAGGTGCGGCAGCTCGGCACAATCGGCAGTGCCGGCAGGCAGTTGGTCGACCGGTTTGGCCAACAAAGCGGCCAGGGTGTACATGCCGGTCTCGCGCTCCGCCTTGAAGCGTGGCAGTTCGGCGCGCAAGGATTTGAACTGGGTCTGCGAGCGGGTGACCTGGGTTTCGTCGCCACGCCCGGCATCGCGCAGGCGCTGGTTGAGCTTCACGCTCTGCTCCTGCAGGTCGAGCGACTCGCGGGCAATGTGGTATTCCTCGTTGGCTGAACACACCTGGGTATAGGCCTTGACCACGTCCGCCACCAGGGTGATGCGGGCGGTGTCGGCGGCGGCCTGCACTGCGTCGGCATTGGCCTTGGCCGCCTCGGTGCCACGCTTGAAGGTGCCCCACAGGTCGAACTGGTACGAGGCACTGATGATGGCCTCGCCGATGTTGGCCACCGGCACTTTCTCGGGCAGCAGGAAGGCTTCACCCGACTCCTGCAGGCGCTGGGCGCCAAGCTTGACGCCGCCGTTGAAGCCACCTTGCGACTCAGCCACCTCGACCTGGGCGCGTGCCTTGGCAATGTTGGCGGCAGCCACACGCAGTTCGGTGTTGGCACTCAGGGCCTGGCGCACTAGCTCGTTCAGCCGTTGATCCTGGTACAGCTGCCACCAGTCCTCGGGCACTGGTGCCGATACCACGCTGTCGGCATCCTGGCGCAGCGGGCCGTTAAGGTCGCTGCGTTGCACCGCCGCGTCCTTCGGTACTTCGTAGTCGGGGCCAACCATCATGCAGGCCCCCAGCGACAGACACAGCCCTGCCAGGATCAGCTGTTTCATGGGCGCTGGCCCTCGATGATCGACACCGTGGCGGTTCGCCCGGCGATCATGCGGAAGTCCTGCGGCACTTCGTCAAAGGCGATGCGCACCGGAATACGCTGGGCCAGGCGTACCCAGCTGAACGCCGGGTTGACGTTGGGCAGCAGGTTGGCGCCGCTGCTGCGGTCGCGGTCTTCGATACCGGCGGCAAAGCTTTGCACATGGCCCCGCAGGCGGGTGTTGTCGCCCATGACGCGAATGTCCACGGCATCGCCAATGTGGATACCGCCAAGCTTGGTTTCCTCGAAGTAGCCATCGACGTGGTACGAGGCGCTGTCGACCACCGACAGCACCGGGCGGCCGGCGGTGACGAATTCGTGATCACGCGGTGCGCGGTCATTGAGGTAACCGTCCACCGGGCTGCGCACCACCGAGCGGTCCAGGTTGAGCTGGGCTGTATCGACAGCCACCTGCGCTTCGCTGACGGCGGAACGGGCACGGGCCTCGCGGGACTGGCTTTCTTCCAGCTGTTCGGCGGCCACCAGGTTGCCCAGCTTGCGGTTGCGCTGTGCTTCGCGGGAGGCCTGGGCCAGGGTTTCCTGGCGCTCACCCAGGGTCGCCCTGGCCTGGCGCAGGGCCAGGGTGAAGCGGTCCTGGTCGATGGTGAACAGCACATCGCCGCGTTTGACGGTCTGGTTGTCACGCACCTCGACCTTCTGGATCAGCCCGGACACGTCCGGGGCGATCTGGATCACGTCGGCGCGGATGTGGCCGTCGCGGGTCCAGGGGGCGAACATGTAGTAGACCACCATCTGCCACACGAGCACGGCGGCGAAGGTCACTACCAGCAAGGTCAGGACCACACGGCCCAGGGTCAGCAAAGGTTTTTTCATGGCAGCATCAGGTTTCGGCAAAAGTGGTCCACCGCACCAAGCAGCACGGCATACAGGGCAACGTTGAACAACGCCCGGTGCCAGACCAGGCGGTAGAAATGCAGGCGCACCAGCACCGCGTGCACCCCGAGGAACAGCAGGTAGGTGCCAAACATCATCACCAGCAGCGTGGGCAGGAATACCCCGCTGATATCCAGTTCACCAATCACAGGGGCGCTCCGTCGAGGCCGGGGGGCAGTTGCGGTTGTTCGGCTGGCTCGAGCATCACCTCCACGCCCGGCAGCAGCGCCAGGCGCAGGCCGCTCAGGGCGTGCAGCAGGTGGGTGCGGGCATCACCGCGCTCGTACAGCTCATCAAGGTTCAGCGCCAGGCGCGCGCGCTCCATGTTGCGCAGTAGCGCGGCCGGAGCGTGCAGACGCTCACCGGCGCGCAGGCAGGCGGCGTAGTGCGCGCCAACTTCCTCGATCACCGTGTTCAGGCGTTCGCGAGCCTGCTGGCCGGCACGCGGCATATAGGCCAGCAGGTCGAGCAGGTTCAGCCCCACGCGCAGGTCACGCAGTGCCACGCCGCTGTCCTGGCCGGTTTGCGACAGGCGCGGCAGGTGCTGCATCAGGCGGTCGAGCATTTGCACACCGACCTGGCGGTGCTCGGCCAGGGTGGCCGGCTCGGTCATTTCGACAATGTCGCGCCAGGCGAAGCGGGTCATGCGCTTGGCCGCCAGCTCCACGCCAAACGGGCGCATCACCAGGGTCCAGATGAAGGCGAACAGCAGCCCCACGGGCCCCGCCAGGTTGGAGTTGAGGAAGGTGAAAAAGTCGGCGTCGTAGGCGCCCTGGATGCTGATGAAGGTCGAGGTGTTGACGATGGTCAGCAAAGTGCCGAGGTAAAAGCGCGGCTGCACGGTCAGGGTGCCGACGCAGATGAACGGCACAGCGAAGGCCAGCACCAGCATCGGGAAATCGTGCAGGTTGGGCAGCACCAGGAACAGGTAGAGACTGGAGAAGATGACCGACATCAGCGTCCAGAAGAAGAACCGGTAGATCTGCGGCGCCGGGTCGTCCATGGCGGCGAAGAAGCTGCACGACACGGCAGCGAGGATCACTGCGCTGGCGCCGTCGTTCCAGCCCAGGCCGATCCACAGGCCGCAGGCGACGATGATCGCCAGCACGGTGGAGGCCACCGAGTACAGCATCAGGCCACGGTCGAAGAACGCCGTCAGGCGGCCCAGGCGCCAGTGGCGGTACACCGCGCGCCAGGGTTGGGCATCGTCGCTGCGCAGGGCGTGTTGCAGGCTGCAGCAGTCCTGCCACAGGTCGGCCCATTCGGTCAGGCGATACAGGGCGTTGGACAGTAGCAGTTCGGCGCGCTGGTCGAGGGCTGCGGCGCCGGGTTGCAGGCGCTCGATCTGTTCGTGCAGGGCGGTCCAGCGGGCGACCGAGGCGCTGTCGGCGGTGCCCTTGAGCCATTCGCGGGCGGCATCGAGCAGCGGTTGCAACTGGGCGAACTGAGCCGGGGCGCGGCCTTCGAGGGCTACCAGGGCGTCGTCGAGGGCGTCGATCACCGGCAGCAGATGGATCATGCGCCCGCGCAACTCGCGGGCGTTCTTCAGGGTGTGCGGACCGGCGCCTTCATGGCCGAGCTGGCCGATCATCAGCTCCAGCGAGTTGAAGGTGGCAACCATCGCCCCGCGCATGCCGCCAACTTTGTCGGCGCTGACATCACGGGCCAGGTAGGTGTCGCTGTAGCGGATCGCCTCGGTGAACCAGCTGCCGGTGGCACCGACTACAACCGGCGCCAGCCGGCGTGGCCAGAAGATCGCCCCGACCACCGCCGCGCAGACGATCCCCAGGCAGATTTCCTGGGCGCGGGAAGACGCCACGTCGAACACTGCCAGCGGGTTGTCGACCACAGCCAGGGCGATCATCGGCAAGGTGTAGCCAGCCAGCATCAGCACGTAGTTGTTGGCGGTGCGCAGGTTCAGCGAAAGGAACAGCAAGGTGCCGGTCCACAGGGCGATGGCGATGCTCAGCAGCAACGGCGACTGCACCAGCGGTGGTACCAGGAAAATCGCCCCGCCGGCGCCGAGCAGCGTACCCACGGCACGGTACAGGGCCTTGGAGCTGGTGGGGCCAAGGAACGGGCTGGAAACGATATACACCGTAGCCATGGCCCAATAGGGGCGCGGCAACTGCATGAGCAGGGCGATGTACAGGGCGATCATGGAGGCGGCAAAGGTACGCACGCCATAGAACCAGTCGCGGGCGGGGGGCACCGAGCTGAAGAAACCGTTCATGCCGCCCCGCCTGTGTTGCCCAGGCCGGCAGCTTCGAAGGCACGCAGCACGCGCAAGGCGGCTTCCAGGTCGGCCTGGTCGATATCCTGCAGCACCTCGCGGCGCAGGCGCACCAGTTCGGCTTCGATGGATTCGGCCAGGGCGCGGCCCTCGGCGGTCAGGCTCAGGGCTTTGGCGCGGCGGTCCAGCGGGTCCTCGCTGCGGCATACCAGGCCAGCCTTGCACAGTTGGTCGAGCAGGCGCACCAGCGATGGGCTTTCCAGGCCGGCGGCCTGGGCCACGGCCACCTGATGCACGCCGTCGCCCAGGCGCACGATCATCAGCAACGGCGCGGCGCAGGCCTCGGAAATACCGTAACCGGTCAGGGCGGTATGGCAAATGCGCCGCCAATGGCGGGCGGCAACCACCATGCCACTGCTGACTTGCAGGCGCAGGAGATCAAGGGACATGACAGGAACCAAGGATATTCATAGTTTGCTAACTATCAATATACGCCTGTGCCTACCCCTGTCGTCAACCGGGGGTGACGGATAGCTTGGGTGAAATGTTGTTCATGCTTTTGTCTGTACTAGACCTTTCGCGGGCTTGCCCGCTCCCACAGGGATCTCACAGGACCTGAAGTTTGTGCGATCCCTGTGGGAGCGGGCGAGCCCGCGAAAGGGTCGGTACAGGCAACAGCAAATTCAGGGCTGTATCTGGTCTTCCAGCTTCATGGTCAAGGCCAGTGTGCTGCCCATCTGCACCGCTCGGTCCCGCCACTCCTGGTACCGTACCTCGTCGCCGCTGCTGAAGTGCACCGCCAGCTCCTCGGCCGCCTGCACCACCCCCGCCGCTGCCGCCAGCTCCAGCCAGTAGAGCGCGGCCTTGAGGTCAGCCTCCACGTACAGCCCGTGCATCAACCTGTAACCCACCTCGAAACGACAGCGTGCCTCGCCCCGCTCGGCCCCGCGCAGGAACCACTGGTAAGCCTGCACCAGGTCGACCTGCCACTGCTGGCCGCCGTTACACACCTCTTCCTCGTACAGGTCACCCAGCGCGGCAGCAGCATGCAGCATGCCCCGCTCGAACGCCTGCCGGTAGCATTCCGCCGCCTGCACGTAAGAGGGCTCGATGCCCTTGCCGAAGTAATGTTGCTGCCCAAGGTTGAACCACGCCGCGGCATTGCCCTGCAGGGCCGCCATGCGCAACAGGTGGCCGGCCAACACGGTGTCAGCACGCCAGTATTTGCCGTTGAGCCAGATCCAGCCAAGGTCGTTGAGCGCCGCCACGTTGCCTTGCAAGGCCTGGCGGCGCAGGTCGACATACACCGCCTGCATGTCGCTGGCTTCGTCCAGGCGGCTGACCAGCAGCGAACGCTGGCTGGGCATCCCTATCCCGACAAACAGTCGCTGTCGCCTCCCGACAGCGGCCGGTGGGGCAATGACCCGCTCGGGCAAAAGGCGGGCAAGCAGCGAATGGATATTGCTGGCAGCAGACATGTTCATCCTCATTGAACGACACACAGCCCCAACCTTTGGCTGTGATGAGGCGTGATTCTGCGTGACGTAGCGTCAAAACCTGTCGCGAACGATTCGGCACCAGGCAACCAAATGCGACTTCCTTGATCTGAGCAGGCTGTGGCCAATTGCCATGACCCACGCCTGCCGCCATCCTATTGCGGCAAGCCTAGACAAGGACGTTATCTTTTGCCGTTCGCCACCACTCGCGCCACCCTCAGCCGGCAGTGGGCGCTGCTGCGCCAACTGCCCAGCCGTTCCCCAGGTATTACCAGCGCCGAGCTGGTATGGCGCCTGCGTGACGTGGGCTTCACTGTCAGCAAACGCACTGTCGAGCGCGACCTCAATGAGCTGTCGCTAATATTTCCGCTGGAACGCAATGACAAGAGCATCCCGTTTGGCTGGCACTGGTCGGCAAGCGCCGTGGGCGAGCTGCGCGGCAATTTCGACTTGCTGACGCACCTGCGTGGCGATGCCTTGCAACCGGCCCGGGGTGAGGGGGTGGGGTTGGTGGCGCGGATCAGCGATGCGCTGGCGCGGCAGTTGCGGGATGCGCCGCTAAGCAGTGACATGCAGCTGACGCCGCTGGAGCACGGGCATCGGTTGCGGGCCACAGTGAGTGATGGCTGGCCGCTGCGCTGGTGGCTGTTGAGCCATGGGGATGGGGTGGTGGTGGAGCAGCCTGCCGGCTTACGGGAGGAGATTGGCAGGATCCTGAGCAATGCGGCTGCGCAGTACCAGAATTTGTAGCCTGTGCCGGCCTCTTCGCGGGCTTGCCCGCTCCCACAGGTGCTCTACAGATTCTGAAACGTGTGGTTTTCCTGTGGGAGCGGGCAAGCCCGCGAAGAGGCCGGTACAGGTTTACCTGCTAGCGCTGCATCCCCCAGCGCCGCACCGTCAGCCGCTCCAGGGTATTGAACACCAGTCCTTCCACCAGCAAGCCGATCAGGATCACCACCGCCAACCCGGCAAACACCTTGTCGGTGTATAGCTCGTTGCGGTTCTGGAAGATGTACCAACCCAACCCGCCTTTGCCACTGCTGGCCCCGAACACCAGCTCGGCAGCGATCAGTGTGCGCCAGGCGAACGCCCAGCCGATCTTGAGCCCCGACAGGATCGACGGCAGCGCCGCCGGCACCAGGATGTGCAGCACCAGCCGCAGCCCTTTCAGGCCATAGTTGCGTCCAGCCATGCGCAGCGTCTCGGACACGCCGAGGAAGCCGGCATAGGTGTTCAGCGCCAGCGCCCACAGCACCGAGTGCACCAGCACGAAGATCAGGCTGTTGTCACCCAGCCCGAACCACAGCAAGGCCAGGGGCAACAGGGCAATCGCCGGCAACGGGTTGAACATCGAGGTCAGCGTGCCCAGCAGATCGCGCCCAAGCTGGGTCGACACCGCCAAGCTGGTGAGGCCGAAGGCCAGGATGATCCCCAGCAGGTAGCCCTTGAGCAAAATCACCAGCGACACGCCAACCTTGGCCGGCAACTCCCCGCTGACCAGGCCGTCCCACAGCGCCGTGGCCGTCTGCAGGAAGGTCGGCAGCAACAGATCGTTGCCCTGGTAGCGGGCGATGGCCTCCCACAGCACGGCGATCACCAGCAGGATGACCGCCTTGCGCAGCCAGCCGTGCTGCCACAGGCGTTGCGCCAGCGGTAGCTGGCGCTCCAAAGGCACACTGAGCAGGGGCTCCAGCTGCACCTCGTATTCCTGGCGTACAGGTGTAGTGGTCATGGCTGAAGCTCCTGTCAGTAGGCGATGCGGATATCGTTGAAACCAAGATCGTCGGGCTGTTCAGGCGCATCCGCCTCATCGAACAGTAAACGGTGGATGCGCCGGGCACTGGCCTGGAAGTCGCTGCCCCCCAGGCTGCCCAGGTCGTACTGGTGGCTGTGCACTTCGGCGCGCACCCGCCCCGGGTGGGGCGACAGCAGCAGGATGCGGTTGCCGACCACCAGTGCTTCTTCGATGGAGTGAGTAACGAACAGCAGGGTAAAACGCACCTCTTCCCACAGCAGCAGCAATTCTTCCTGCATCTTGCGTCGGGTCAGCGCATCAAGTGCCGCGAACGGTTCGTCCATCAACAGGATCTTCGGCTGCGTGGCCAAGGCCCGGGCAATCGCCACGCGCGCCTTCATACCGCCCGACAGGGTGTGCGGGTAGGCATCGGCAAAGGCTGCCAGGCCGACTTTTTCCAGGTAGTGCAGTGCCCGCTCCTCGGCTTCGGCGCGTTTCAGCTGGCCCGACACCAGCAGCGGGAACATGACGTTCTGCTTCACCGTCTTCCACGGCGGCAGCTGGTCGAACTCCTGGAACACCACGATGCGGTCGGGGCCAGGGCCGTTGACCGGCTGGCCTTGCAGCAGAATCTGCCCTTCCTGGGGCGAGATGAACCCGGCCGCGGCCTTGAGCAAGGTGGACTTGCCGCAGCCGGAGGGGCCGAGCAGCACGAAACGGTCGGCACGGTCGACTTCGAAGCTGACCTGGTGGGTGGCCCGCACCACGCGTTGCGCGGTGCGGTATTCGAGACTGAGGTTATCCACCTTGAGCAAGGGCGGCGTGGCGACACGGCTCAGGTTGCTGGCCGTGTGGCCTGGCAATGGGGCGGTCATGATCGGTCAGCTCCCCTGCAGCGGGCGTTCATCCTGGAAGAAGTAGTCCTTCCACGATTCCGGCTTGTGCTTGATGGCGCCTACCCGATAGAGGAAGTCGGCCAGCTTGTAGGTGTTCTTGGGCGTGACGGTGAACTCGTACTGCGGGTTGTCGATCAGCTTGATCAGCGTGTCGCGGTCGATCTTGGCCTTGGTCACGCGGATGTAGGTGTCGGCGGCGGCCGCCTTGTCCTTCTGGGCGAAGTCCGCGGCTTCGGCCAGCGCATCGACGAAGGCCTTGTAGGTCTTGGGGTTGTCCTTGCGGAATTTCTCGGTGGCGAAAAGCAAGGTGGGCGAGTTGGGGCCGAGCAGGTCGTAGCTGTTGAGCACCACGTGCACGTTCTTGTTGGCCAGCACCTGGTCCTGGAACGGCGGGTTGGAGAAGTGCCCGTTGAGTTCGGTGCCGCCGGCCAGCAGCGCGGCAGTGGCATCCGGGTGCGGCACGGCCAGGGTGTATTTGTCGAGGCGGTTGTATTCCTTGTCGCCCCACTGCTGGGCGGCGGCGTACTGCAGGAAGCGTGACTGCACCGAAACGCCTACCGCCGGTACGGCGATGCGGTCTTTGTCGGAGAGGTCGGCAATGGTCTTCACGTTGGGGTTGCTGCTGACCAGGTAGTACGGGAAGTTGCCCAGCGAGGCCACGGCCTTGACGTTCTGTCGGCCCTTGGTGCGGTCCCACACGGTCAACAGCGGGCCGACACCGGCGCCGGCGATGTCCACCGAACCGGACAGTAGTGCGTCGTTGATGGCCGAACCACCCGACAGCTGAGCCCAATCGACTTCGATGTCGATGCCCTGCTCCTTGCCATGTTTTTCGATCAGATGCTGGTCACGCACTACGTTCAGCAGCAGGTAGACAATGCCGAACTGCTCGGCGATGCGAATCTTGCCTTCTGCTTGCGCCGTTGCGGGGGCCGCCAGGCTGCCGACGACCAGGCTTGCGCCCAGGCCAATGCTTGCCGCCAGGCGGCTGATGGATTTACGCATGATGGGTTTCCTCAGTCGTCAGAACGGGGCATCGCCCTGGATGGTGGTGCGGTACAGCTTGCGCCGCAGGTGTGCGGGGCAGCCGGTGGCCAGGTGGATCAACGAGCGATTGTCCCAGAACACCAGGTCGTGGGGCTGCCACTGGTGGCGGTAGATGTTCTGCTCCAGCACGCTCAGGGCATACAGCTGCTGCAACACGTCGCGGCTTTCGTCGTCTGGCAGGCCGACGATGCGGGTGGTGAAGCCTTCGCTGACGAACAGCGCCTTGCGGCCGTTTTCCGGGTGGGTACGGACCACCGGGTGGATGACTTCCTGTACCTGCGCCAACTGCTCGGCGGTCAGGCTCGGGCGCCAGTTGCCTTCGAATTTGGTCTCGGCGTAACGGGCGGTGTAGGAGTGGGCGGCACTGCGGCCCTCGACCACGTTGCGCAGGGATGCGGGTACGGCGTCCCAGGCTTTGTGCATGTCGGCGAACAGGGTATCGCCGCCTTCACTGGGCAGCTCCTGGGCATGCAGCATGGAGCCAAGGCTGGGCAGTTCCTTGTACGACAGGTCCGAGTGCCAGAACTTGCCAGCATCGCCCAGGCCGATGTTCTGGCCGTTTTCGATGATGTTGGAAACGATCAGGATCTCGGGATGGCCGGCGAGCAGGAACTGTTTGAGCACATGGATCTGCAATGGGCCGAAGCGGCGGCTGAAGGCGATCTGCTGGTCAGGGCTGATGCGCTGGTCGCGGAACACCAGCACATGGTGGTCGAGGTGGGCGCGATGGATACGGGTGAAATCCTCGGCGTTGACCGGTCTGGCCAGGTCCAGGCCGATGATCTCGGCGCCTACGGCACCGGAGAACGGGCGGATTTCGAAGCGTTGCGGCTGGGCGCTGTCGATGATCGACAAGGCGTTCGAGGCGGCTGACATTTTTCACTCCCACGCAGTGCGCGACTTCAATGGCGCGCAACGATCAGAAACGCACGGGGATTTCCCGTGTGGGTTCAAGTCGTGCGGCGCATCGATTGGTCGACGGGTACGCAGTGGAGGTGACTATAAAGTCATAAGAGTTATATTTTAAATACCGTTAATGAATAACCATAAAACTGCTGTAAGGGCGTTGCGCAGTCAGATCAGCCCGCCCTGCTCTTCTTCATCGATGAGGTTGTTCAGGCTGCTGAGCGCCTTGCGCGCTGTAGAACGGTTAAGCAGCTTGGCCTGCGCACCGGGGGGCAGGTCGGTGATCTTGAACACCCCCTTGGCGGTCAGCACGTCGATCAGGTCCTCGAGCACGCGGATCATGTCGAGGTCGCTTTGCTTGAGCTGGTTGAGGCTGTTTTCCACGACGTCATCGGCAAACCATTCCTGGATATCGGCATGGTCGGCGGGGAGCATTTCGGTGAACTGGTCAAAAGCGGCTGCTTCTACCCGCAGCAACTGGCCAGCGGCGTCGCGTTGCACGTAGAACATGGCGGTGTTCCTCGTCACGTTGGTTCCTTGATGGTAGACAGCAGCATAGGCAAAGATCACCGGGCACGCCGGCCCGGCGCCAGAGTATGCGCTGTCGCAGGATGTCAGGAAAGAGCCGTGGCCGCTGAGCGGCCAATCGCCGGCAAGCCAGCTTGTGTCTTCAAGGCCCATTAAACTCAAAAGGGTGAGAGCAGTGGATGGCAGACTGATAGCCAGCGGTGCCTAAAGCACGAGTGGGAGCCTAGTCACCATCCACCTCTCACTCTGACCATAAGCCCGAACAGTTGAATGAGCCGCGAACTCGAAATCACAAGCTAGGGCTAAGTCAGAGTGCTCTCACTTCTTCAGTGTAAGAGGGCGTGGCGATGATTTCCTACTTCGTTGGTCTCGATGTTTCGCAAGCGACTCTGGATGTGGGTTTTTTCCCTGAGAAAATCCCGCATTTTCAAGTCAAGAATGACCCTGAGGGCTTCGCGCAGTTGATTGCGTGCCTTAAC
>NZ_LWBV01000007.1:0-363619 GCF_001642705.1 Pseudomonas sp. p21 | reverse complement strand
TAGGCACCGCTGGCTATCAGTCTGCCATCCACTGCTCTCACCCTTTTGAGTTTAATGGGCCTTGAAGACACAAGCTGGCTTGCCGGCGATGAGGCCTGACAGGTTACACAAGACAGTTGCTCCCCCAGGAATCGCGCCTGCCCCAAAGGCCTCAGTCTACAATCGCCCGCCCAAGCTTCTGCGCCTGGCCCTGCAACACCCGCATCAAATGCATCGCTGCATGTGACGGCGGCTCGAACCGTGAATAGACAAAGCTGATATCGAAGTGAATCTCGTCGGCCAGTGGTACCACCGCGAGCCCGCTGTCCTGCGCGACGAACTCGTCGATCACGCTGATGCCCATGCCTTGCTTGACCAAGGCAACTGCCTCGTTGGCATTGGTAAATGACAACAGTGATTTCAGCTGCACCCCGCAGCGCCCGATATGCTCGGCCAGCAGTTTGCCAAACGGCATGTCGGGCCGGAACAGCAGCAAGGCATGACCCTCCAGCTGTTGCAAGGTCAGTTCGGGCTGCCCGGCCAGAGGGTGGCCGGGCGGCATCACCACCACCATGCGCCCGCGCATGAACGCCTGCGAATGCAGGTGGTCATGCACCACCGGCAGGGCGGCAATCGACAGGTCGACCTTCTTCGACAGGATCTGGTTGGGCATTTCGCCCATCAGCGAGGTCTGCCATTCGATGTTCAGCGACGGTGACTCACGCTTGAGCTGGGCCAGGGCGATCGGGATGACTACCGTGGACAACGACGCACTGCACGAGATGCGCAGCTTGCGCTGGCCGCCGGCGCCCAGTGCCAGTGCGCACTCGTTGACCTCCAGTGCTGCCTGGTACACCCGCTCGACTTCGCGGAACAGCACCTGCGCTTCAGCCGTTGGCACCAGGCGGTTGTTGATGCGCTCGAACAGCGGGTAGGCCAGGCGCCCTTCGATGTACTGGATCAGCTTGCTCACCGCCGGCTGCGACACATACAGCAGCTTGGCCGCCGCGCTGATCGAGCCGGTCAGCATGACCGCACGAAACACCTCCATGTGCCGCAGTTTGAACACCATCGGGCTGGCGTCCGTGCCTTCGTTGCCAGGCAGCATCTGTATTACCTTAGGTTATGGTCTGTGCCATCTGGGCATGAGCGCCAACTCGGGCTACGCAGTAATCTGAGCCCAGCCTGATCGCCCTTGTGGCTTACGATAACAATATCTGCCGGGGAGTGCTGCGTGAGCATCTTTGATGAAGCAAAGATCGATTGCCATAACCATTTGTTTGACCCTGCGCGTTTCCCTTACCACCCCGATGCTCCCTATGCGCCTTCCGGTCAGGAGGTTGCCACCCAGGAGCAGTTCAGCCGTGTGATGGACGCCTACGGTGTACAGCACGCCTTGCTGGTGGGGCCCAACAGCGGCTACCACACTGACAACCGCTGCCTGCTGCATGCGCTGGCCAGCGGGCAGGGGCGCTTCAAGGGCATAGCAGTGGTCGAGCCGGATATCGGCCTTGACGCGCTGGCCGCACTGCAGGCGCAAGGGGTGGTCGGTATCGCCTTCAATCCCGCGCTGTACGGGGTCGCCAACCTCAAGGGCGTTGACAGGCTGTTCGGCAAGCTCGCCGAACTCGATCTGTTCGCTCAGGTCCAGGTGTGCGAAGACCAGTTGTTGGACCTGCACGGCCTGCTGCAGGGCTCACGAGCGCGCCTGCTGATCGACCATTGCGGCCGCCCAGTTGTGGCGGCTGGTGTACAGCAGCCTGGTTTCCGCGCCTTGCTGCGGCTGGCCGATAGTGGCCGGGCCTGCGTGAAGCTGTCGGGTATGCAGAAGTTCGCCGCGGCCGATGCGTTGCTGGAGCAAAGCCGTGCCTACGTACACGCGCTGCTCGAAGCCTTTGGTGCGCAGGGTTGTGTATGGGGTTCGGACTGGCCGTTCATTCGCCAGCGCTCACGAGTGGACTACGGTCCGCTGCTGAAATTGGCGGAACGCTTGATGCCGGACGCCCGGCTGCGTCGCAGTGTGATGTGGGACACCCCACGACGGCTGTTCGGCTTTACCACGGGCGGCGTGAGCTGAAGTTGTTTTGCATTAATCGCCAGGTCTTGCGCTGACTCTTTCAGGAGCGGCCTTGTGTCGCGATGGGCTGCGCTGCCCATCGCGACACAAGGCCGCTTCTGCAATTGACCGCAAAAAAACCGATCAGACCGAATCAGGCACCACCGCGATCACGTCGATCTCCATCAGCCATTCGGCCTGGGCCAACCCGGCCACCACCAGCCCGGTGGAAATCGGGAACACCCCCTTGAGCCACTTGCCCACCTCCTTGTACACCGGCTCGCGGAAGCGCGGGTCGGTGATGTAGGTGGTGGTCTTGACGATGTGCGACAGGTCCGAGCCGGCCTCTTCGAGTAGTTGCTTGACGTTCTTCATCGCCTGCTCGGCCTGCGCCCGTGGGTCACCCAGGCCCACCAGGTTGCCTTCGAAGTCGGTGCCGACCTGGCCGCGCACGTAGATGGTGTTGCCGGCGCGCACCGCCTGGCACAGGTCGTTGTCCAGGGTCTGGTTGGGGTAGGTGGCCTTGGTGTTGAACATGCGGATGCGGGTATGGGTAGGCATCAGTGGGCTCCGAGGGTGCTGACGTTGCTGATCTTGGGTTGTTGCTGCTCATCCGCTGCGCGTTGTTCGCGGTCGCGGTAGGCGGTATAGGTGCGTTGCGTGGCGATGTGGCCGGCGACGTGCTTGGCGTCGTGCCACACGCCCCAGATGAACGACGAGCCACGGCGCGACAGCCACGGCAGGCCAAGGAAGTACACGCCCGGCTCGCGGGCCACGCCGCGTTGGTGCTGGGGCTTGCCGTTGGCGTCGAAGGTGTCTACCTGCAGCCAGCTGAAGTCGACGCCGTAACCGGTCGCCCAGATGATGCTGGTAACACCGGCCTTGGCCAGGTCCAGCTGCTGCAGCGGGTTGCGCATGCACTCCGGGTCGGCCAGGCGTTTGCGGGCTTCGGGCTCTTCCGGCAGGTCCAGGCCGTTGCGTTCGATGTAGGCATCGGCGGCATCGAGCAGGGCCAGGTAGTTGTCGTCGCCGCGGTTGATGTTCTCGACCAGGTTGTCCTGGAAGCGCGCTACGCCGTTGTCGAACGACTGGGTCAGGCCGACCAGGGTCATGCCCTGATGGGCGAGGGCGCGGAAGTCCACGGTGTGGCCGCCACGGGCGCCACTGACGGCAATGGTCACATGCTCGCGGCCAGGCTTGGCGATTTCCGCATCCCACTCACCCAGCACGCCCAGCCACCAGCAGAAGTCGCGGTTGCGGTAAGCGCGTGGCGGGCGATCGTGGGCGCCGACCGAGAGGTATACCTGGCGCCCGGCACGCATCAGTTCTTCGGCGATCTGTACGCCGGAGGAGCCGGCGCCTACCACCAGCACAGCGCCGTCGGGCAACTGCTCGGGGTTGTAATAGGCGGCGGAGTGGATCTGGTGCAGGTTGCTGTCTTTCGGCGCGATGGCCGGGATCACTGGCTTCTGGAACGGGCCGGTGGCGGCGACCACGCGGTTGGCGCGAATCACGCCTTCATTGGTTTCGATGGTAAAGCCGGGGCGGTCGCTGTTGCGCAGCACTTTCTTCACTTCGATGCCGGTGCGTACGGGCAGGTTGTACTTGCGTACGTACTGCTCGAAGTAGTCGGCCACCTGGTCCTTGCCGGCGAAGGCATCGGCGTCGAGGTTGAATTCCAGCCCCGGGAAGCGGTCGTGCCAGGCCGGGCCGTTGGCCACCAGCGAGTCCCAGCGGCCGGTGCGCCAGGCCTCGGCGATACGCTTGCGCTCCAGCACCAGGTGCGGCACGCCAAGCTTGCTCAGGTGTTCGCTCATGGCCACGCCGGCCTGGCCGGCGCCGACGACGAGGGTGTCGATTTCGAGGTTGTTCAGTGTCATGTCCGAGCCCTTGTTCAGGCGGTTTTTGTCAGGTCGGTTTGGAGGACCGCCGTTGCCTGGGGCCAGACTAGGGATGCTGTGGAAATGGCGAAAATAGTATTTAGCTGGGGCTTGCCGATAAAACGGCGAAGGCCCTGGATTCTGTGGCTTGCGAGTTGGACGCCAAGGGTCCGCGCGCTGTGCCGACAGGAATGATTGGCCCGAAACTGATGTAGGAGCAGCCTTGTGCTGCGAAGCGCCGCACGGGCGGCGCTCGATCTCAGCCAGAGCAAAGTTTTTTCCTGCCTAACCCCTCGGAAAAAGGTCGTTTCGCCTGCCGGAAGGTTCCACCCAGAATGCCGTACATTGCACAGCACAACAGGAACCATGACATGACTTTTTCCATCATTGGTCGTTGCCAGGAAACCGGCCAGGTCGGTATTGCCATCAGCTCTTCGAGCATCGCCGTGGGCGCCCGCTGCCCGTGGGTACGTGCCGGTGTGGGCGCGGTCGCCACCCAGAACATCACCTTGCCGGCGCTGGGCCCGCAGATTCTCGATGCCCTGGAACAGGGGCAGTTGCCACCTGCCGCAGCGCTGGACCGGGTGCTGAGCGCCAATGGCTGGAGCGAGTACCGCCAGGTCACGGTGATCGACAGCCATGGCCAGGTGGCGCTGTTCACCGGCAAGGAAGCCCTGGGCACGCACCACGCCGTGGCCGGTGAGCAATGCGCGGCGGCAGGCAACCTGTTGGCCTCGACCCAGGTGATCGAGGCGATGGTACAGGCCTTTGAACAAGCCGGCGGGCATCTGGCCGACCGCCTGCTGGCCGCCATGCACGCGGCGATGGCCGCAGGCGGCGAGGCCGGGCCGGTGCACTCGGCGGCGTTGAAGATTGCCGGCGAGCTGACCTGGCCGCTGGTAGACCTGCGCGTGGACTGGGCCGAGACGGACCCGATCGCTGCACTCGATGGCTTGTGGCAGGCGTACCGGCCGCAGATGCAGGATTACGTCACCCGTGCCCTCAACCCGGCTGCCGCGCCGAGCTACGGGGTGCCGGGCGATGAGTGAATTTGCCAGCCGCGCGCTGCTGGCCCGGCTGATCGGCTTTGCCACGGTCAGCCGGGATTCCAACCTCGAACTGATTGCCTTCATCCGCGACTACCTGGCCGGGTTGGGCGTGCAGAGCGAGTTGTTCCATAACCCGGAGGGTACCAAGGCCAACCTGTTCGCCACCATCGGCCCCAGGGACGTTGGCGGCGTGGTGCTGTCCGGGCATACCGATGTGGTGCCGGTGGACGGCCAGGCCTGGACGGTCGAGCCGTTTGCCCTGAGTGAACGCGACGGGCGCCTGTATGGCCGTGGCACGGCCGACATGAAGGGCTTCATCGCTTCGGTACTGGCGGCTGTGCCCGCGTTCCTTGCCCAGCCGTTGCGCCTGCCGGTGCACCTGGCGTTCTCTTATGACGAGGAAGTCGGCTGCTTGGGTGTGCGCTCGATGCTGGCCGCGCTCGAGCAGCGTCCGCACAAGCCGCGGCTGTGCCTGATTGGCGAGCCCACCGAGCTCAAGCCGGTGCTGGGGCACAAAGGCAAGCTGGCGATGCGCTGCCAGGTGCAGGGTGCGGCCTGCCACTCGGCGTATGCGCCATTTGGGGTGAATGCCATCGAGTATGCGGCGAAGCTGATCGGCAAGCTGGGTGAGATCGGCGATGCCCTGGCATTGCCGGCGCATCACGACGAACGCTTCGACCCACCGTTCTCCACTGTGCAGACCGGTGTGATCAAAGGGGGCAGGGCACTGAACATCGTGCCGGCGGAATGCGAGTTCGATTTCGAAGTGCGGGCCTTGCCGGGGTTCGAGGCGCAGGCAGTGGCCGACCAGCTGCAGACCTATGCCGAGGCTGAATTGCTGCCGCGTATGCGCAGGGTCAATGCGACCAGCGCCATTCGCCTGCAGCCGTTGAGTGCGTATCCGGGGCTGGCCACGCCGGCGGATAGTGAGGCGGCTCGCCTGGTGGCGTTGCTCAGTGGCTCGGATCAGTTCGGTACGGTGGCGTTTGGTACCGAAGGCGGGCTGTTCGACCAGGCAGGGATCCCGACTGTTGTGTGTGGGCCAGGGAGCATGGACCAGGGGCACAAGCCGGATGAGTTCGTCAGTGTCGAGCAGTTGCGGGGGTGTGATGCCATGTTGCTGAGGCTGGTGGACTACCTCAGGCAGGATTGATCATGTTGGCTTCTTCGCGGGCACGCCCGCTCCCACAGGTATATCACCGGCTTTCCTGGCGGTGCTGTACCTGTGGGAGCGGGCGTGCCCGCGAAGGGCTGCAAAGCAGCCCCGATCAAGGGTTTAGAAGGTAGCCTTGACCTGCAGGCCAACCACCAGCGCGTTGTCGATGTCCTTCCCGGAGAACGCGCCCGGTTCGATGATGTACTGCACATCCGGGCGCAGGTTCAGCCACGGCGTGGCCTGGTAGCCATAGCTCAGCTCGACCAACTGCTCGGCGCTGTCGATGTCGGGGAACGGCTGCCCGGCATTGAGCGCGGCATCTTCCAGCACGTCGCGGCTACGCGGGTTGGGCACGGCACGGCCATAGCCCAGCGCCACGGTATCCTTCGGGCGGCTTGCGAACGGCTTGTACAGCACCACGCCGGCGCCATACCACTTGGTGAACGGTGAGGCAGCCTTGCTCGACGCCGAGTACTGGCCGAAGGCATGCAGGCTGCGGCCCGGCGAGCCCTGGTCGTTCCACACGGCCTGGTCGACCAGCAGGTAGTGGCCGCCGCGGCCGGACACTTCCTCGTCGCTGCCGATGCGCTTCACGTCGGAGCTGTCGTAGTAGTAGCCCAGCTTGTACTCGCCAGGCAGCTCGCCCTGCAGCTTGTACACCAGCTCTACCGGTACCACGGTGCCGGTGGTGTGCTTGGGGCCCAGGTGCCAGGCGCGGCTGGAATTGCCATTGCTTTCCGGGTCGACGTTGAATGCTGCCACACGCAGCTGCCAGGACGGCGACAGGTCATACTTCACCCGCACGCCCAGGTGAGCGTTGGGGTAGTTGGTCCAGCCACTACCGCCAGACATGTTCAGCGGGTGGCCGCAGAAGCCGGCGTTCATGAAGTTGCACAGGATGCCACTATCCAGGCCGCCGAGGTCGTTGCCCATGGCCATGTAGCCGAGCTTGACGTTGAGCGCCGGGGTGAACAGGGTACGCTCGTAGCTCAGTTCGGTCAGGCGGGTGTACAGGCCGCCGAAGTTTTCCTGGATCGGCAGGCGGTTGCCCACCAGGTCTTCCGAGGCGCTATTGCCGCGGCGGTCGTTGATGGTCAGCTGGACCTTGCCGCCATTGTCCAGGCCATACAGTTTCGACAGGTCGAACTGCACGCCCAGTTTCAGGTTTTGCGAGTAGCGCGCCGAACGGTGCAGGCCGCCATGGGCGTTGTAGGCGGTTTCGCCGCTGTAGTCGCCGGTGAACTTGACGCCGTCTTCTTCCAGCTGGTGACGCAGGCCGCCCCAGTCACCGGTCAGGGTGCTGCGGGTCATCAGGTCGCCGTCGGCCAGGGCAGTAGTGCTGGCCAGGGCCAGGAGCAGGGTGGGGGTGATGCGGATTGCGGATGGCATTGCTGAATCTCGGGTTGTCTTCGAAGGCCTCTTCGCGGGTGAACCCGCTCCCACAGGATTTTCACTGCCCTTGCAAACTGTGCAGTTCCTGTGGGAGCGGGTTTGCCCGCGAAGGGTGCGACGCGGTCTTACGGCAAGGCGTAAGAAATCACGTAGTCGCCACGGTCAGTAGACTGGCGCGCGCCGCCAGCTGTGATGACCACGTACTGCTTGCCGGTTTTCGGCGAGACGTAGGTCATCGGGCCGCCCTGGCTGCCCACTGGCAGGCGAGCCTTCCAGATTTCGTTGCCGTTGCTGCTGTCGTAGGCGCGCAGGTAGAAGTCCTGGGTGCCGGCGATGAACACCAGGCCGCCCTGGGTCGACAGGGTGCCGCCGAGGGTCGGCAGGCCGATCTTGATCGGCAGGTGCATGCGGATGCCGAGCGGGCCTGTGTCCTCAACGGTGCCCACCGGTACCTGCCACGCCACCTGGCGGGTCTTCATGTCGATGGCGGTCAGGGTGCCGAATGGCGGCGCCTGGCACGGAATGCCGGCCACCGACAGGAAGCGGTTCTTGTTCACTGCATACGGGGTGCCCTTGAGTGGTACTGCACCCATGCCGGTGTTCAGCGCTTCGCCACCGGAAGCAGCATTGCCCTTGTTCTGCGACGGGATCATCTGGATCCACAGGCCCAGGCGCATGTCGTTGACGAAGATGAAACCATGTACCGGGTCGGTGGAGATGCTGCCCCAGTTCATGCCACCCAGCGACCCCGGGAAGCTCAGCGACAGGTCGGTGCCCGGCGCGGTGTACAGGCCGTCGTAGCGCATCTTCTTGAAGTTGATGCGGCACAGCAGCTGGTCGTACGGGGTCGCGCCCCACATGTCCGACTCGGTCAGGGTCTGCGCGCCGATCTGCGGCATGCCCACCGACTTCGGCTGGGTTGGCGAGTACGGCTCGTCAGGGATGTTGCCTGGCTTGACCGGTACTTCGTCGACCTGGGTCAGCGGCTTGCCGGTGGCACGGTCGAGCACGTAGATCTGCCCGGCCTTGGTGCCGATCACCACCGCAGGGACCGACTGGCCGTCGTCCTTGGTGAAGTCGATCAGGCTCGGCTGCATTGGCAGGTCGAAGTCCCACAGGTCGTTGTGCACGGTCTGGAACACCCACTTCTGGTTGCCGGTGGTGGCGTCCAGGGCCAGTACCGAAGCGCCGTAGGTATGGTCCAGCTTGCTGCGTTCAACACCATAGATGTCGGTGGACGACGAGCCCATCGGCAGGAACACGGTATTCATCGCCGGGTCGTAGGACATCGGAGCCCAGCTGTTGGGGGTGCTGCGCACATAGGTGCTGTCGCCCTGCGGCGCCTGGCGATCTTCCGGGTTGCCTGGGTCGAAGGCCCAGCGCATTTCACCCGTGATCACGTCAAAACCACGGATCACGCCGCCTGGCATGTCGGTCTGGACGTTGTCGGCGACACGGCCACCGACCACCACCGTGGTACCGGCCATCAGCGGTGCCGAGGACAGCTGGTAGTAGGAGTCCGGCACATTCCCCAGGCCGGCCTTGAGGTCGACCTGGCCGTTGTTGCCGAAGCCCTGGCAGAACTCGCCGGTGTCGGCGTCGACGGCAATCAGGCGGCCGTCGATGGTGTTGGTCAGCAGGCGACGCTGGCAGTTGGCACCGGCCGGTACGCTCGCAACGGTGATCGGCGAACTGTTCGGCTGGGTCGGCTGGGCGATGGCGGCTGTGGCGTCGAAGTAGGCCATGCCACGGCAACGCTGCCAGACCTTGGACTGGGCGTTGATCGCGTTCTTCCACAGCTCCTTGCCGGTGTCGGCATCGAGGGCGATCAGGTTGTTGTGCGGGGTGCAGATGAACACCTTGTTGCCGACCTGCAGCGGGGTCAGCTGGTCCTCGGCACCGTTGCCGTCGCTGAGGGCCACGTCACCGGTGCGGTAGGTCCAGGCCACTTTCAGCTTGTTGACGTTGTCGCGGTTGATCTGGTCCAGCGCGGCGAAGCGGCTGCCACCTTCGGTGTTGCCGTAGTGGGCCCAGTCCTTCTGCGCTTTGTCGGCCTCGACCGGGGTCATGCCCGGGCCTTTGCCGGTGGGGGCGACGCTGGGGTGGGCAACGAACATGTTGCCGGCGGCGATCACCAGCACCACGGCCATCACCCCGGCAACGCCATAGGCACCACGGCCGGTGCTGGCGCCGTTGGCACGGGCCAGCAGCGGGTAGACCAGCGCCACCACCATGCCGATTGCGCCGAACATGAACAGGCGCGAGAACAGCGGCCAGAACACCAGGCCAGCGTCGACCAGCGCCCAGATGGCAGTACCGACCAGGAACGCCGCGTACAGCCAGGCGCCAGCCGGCTTGCGGCGAGCGATAAGGACACCGGCGATGGCCATGGCCAGGCCGCCGGTCAGGAAGTACCAGGAACCGCCCAGGCCGGCCAGCTTGACGCCGCCCGCAGCCAAGAGGAGGCCGAGCAGGGCGATGATCACGCCCAGGCCGACCAGGATGATGTTTGTGGCGCCAGAGGCGCGCGGCGTTTCTTTCATGCCAGGGATCTCAGCAGATGGAATGCGCGCAGTGTAATCGCTTAGCTTGCTAATTAACAAGTTAGTACATAATTTTGTGGGGCGGATTGTCGCAGGGTTGAACTCGCCAAGGTGTGGCTAAAAGTCTAGGTGATACTTGGAAATTGGCGTGATAAGCGAAGAAACAACAGCATTCGGCGTAAGGTTCGGGCGGCTTGGCGGCACGTGCACAAGCTGCCCTTGACCATCATTGGATGGACAAATTGTCCAACGCCATCAACGCGCCGTCCTCCATACTGCTCATCAGCCTGAGCGTTTCCGGAGCCTCGACTTCGAGAGTGAGGCGCCCTGACTGCATCTGGCCGATATTCTCGTCTTTGACCAGCACGGTTTCTCGGCCGCCACGCTCTTCGAGCAGCACACAGTAGCTATTGCATGCCCACGAAAACTCGACCTTGCGAACTTCATTGCCATCTACCGTGGCATCGACTGGAAAACGCACCAGATTGTCGACTAGCAGGTAATTGCCGGGTAGATGCGGTATGCCTCGGTCCGCATTACTGATTTCTACCCGTTTCGATACTGCGGTTTCGAAGCCGTACCCGCCAGACACCACGTCCAGCGGGTGCCCGATCGGTATGTCTTCGAATTCCACGTGCGCAGGCAACGCAACAGAGCCGGTCTGATCGCTTTCCAGAAAGCTGATGACGGTTGTGTCCTGCGCACGGACGGGAAAAGCCAAACGTATCAGCGGCAAGGTAATTTTGTATGCCGCGCGGTAGCGTGCCTGGTCGGTTTGTGCCTTGGCG
Organism: Pseudomonas sp. p21; assembly: GCF_001642705.1. Classification (NCBI taxonomy): domain Bacteria; kingdom Pseudomonadati; phylum Pseudomonadota; class Gammaproteobacteria; order Pseudomonadales; family Pseudomonadaceae; genus Pseudomonas; species Pseudomonas sp. p21. The sequence continues at coordinate 352,776 of NZ_LWBV01000007.1, read as the reverse complement.
CGGGACTCAAGGCTTCTGGCAGGGTAGAAGAACGAATGCAGCGGAAGGTCGGCGCCCTCCCCAGTGTTCCAGGTTGAAAGCATCAGCTCATTGAAGGTTTCGCGTGCCAGGCCGGTAAGCCCCTGGTGAGCATCAAGTGACGTTTTGAACCAGGCTGCCGTGCCACCACTGCCGTCACGTATGTCCCAACCACACACTTTGCTCAGCGTCGCCGTTCTGCCGTATTTTTCGAGCCATTCCGAGGCGCTTTCGATTTCGAGTGATTGGCATGTATCGGTGTCCGGCTCATCTGGCATTGGGCCGCAGCCTTGAAGGGTAGGCCGTTCCCATGTGTTCGCGTTGATCGGGAAGGTGCACAACACCTTGATGGTTTTTATCTTGCCGTCGGGAATGGCCTGGTTGGGGTAGAAGATAAAGCCATTCCAGTTCTCCCACGTTCTACTGAATGTCTGGTCTCGACGCAGCCATGAGAACGAGACTCCTCCCAGGTCTATTGCGCCGGGGCTAGGGTCCCAAGGGTAGAAGGCGAAATTGGTATCGGTCGCCCGAAGCAGAATGCCGCTGCACAAGTGTGCAGGCTTGTCGGCTCCTTCACAGTCAGCGGCGGTACTCTCATACCAGGCCTTGAGTTGGCGCACGGCTTCCGCGCCGGTTGGCCTGGTATTGGCAGGTTGTTGCGCGTGAGGCGTCGTTGCGATTTTTGCCGGTACATCGTTGTTGCCGTTTTTGATACTGCAACCCGTCAAAACGAGTGCGCAAAGTAATAGTGGGGCGGTACGCATGCTTTCAGGTCTCGACCAGTCCATTGCCCAGTTGGCGTCATGCAGTTCGTTGACGCAGCAACCGCTGTGCGCGTTCGAGGGACCAAGTGAGTGTGGTATTCACTTCACTGTGTGGAACGCGCTGGCCGAGTATTGGTAGGCGGCTTTCACCCCACAACTGGCAGAATTGCCAGTTGGTTGCCTCTGTAGCTGCCGGTTTTGCGTTGTGAATTGTGTAAAGCGGGCATTCAGAGAACGGGCCAAGGGCTGTGGGCTCCGTAGAACACCGCCAGCCAGATGGTGGCTGTGTCTGGAGCGGTCCATTCCACGCGGTGGCGGTAGTGCGGCGGGATGTCCAGGCAATCGCCCGGTGCCAGCAGGCGGGTGTGGCTCTCGTGCTCGAAGCGCAGGCCGGCGGCGCCACTGAGCAGCACGATCCATTCACCTTCGGCCTGGTCGTACCAGAAGCCAGGCGGGCTGGCCTGGCCGCTGGAAACAATGCGCTCAACGCGCACGCCCGGGCGGCTGAGCAGCTCGTCGACCTGTTCGGCGCAGGTGGGGTCGCAAGGGGGCAGGGTGGTCAGCAGGTTGGTCGGTGTCATGGAAAGCCTCGTTTGGAAGGGAGTGGTACCACTATGGACGCAATTGCCGAGCACCGCGCTTCTTGACCCGCCCGGCTGTTTGTAAGAACTTTCCGAGATTTGGAAGACGGGCAGCAAATGGACAAACTCCTGGCGATGAAGATGTTCGTGGCCACCGTCGATGCTCAGGGCTTTTCCGCCGCCGCTCGCCGGCTTGGGCTGGCGACATCGTCGGTGACGCGCCTGGTCGATGCCCTGGAAACGGCGTTGGGCGCCACCTTGCTCAACCGCTCCACCCGCCAGGTCAGCCTGACCGAGGCCGGCGCCCGTTATTACGAGCGCGCGCGGGGTATTTTCGAGGCGCTGGACGAGGCCGATGCCAGTGTCGCGGATCGTGGCGAAGAGCCTGTCGGTGTGCTGCGCCTGTGCTTGCCGGTGGAGTTCGGCAGGCGGGTCATCGCCCCGCACCTGGGACCGTTTCTGGCGCAGCACCCGGCGCTGGAGCTGGACATCGACCTCAGCGACCGCCTGGATGACCTGCTCGACGGGCGCTATGACCTGTCGATCCGGCTGGGCGACCCCTCACCCAATGACGAGCTGGTGTGTCGCCAACTGGGTCGCTTCCAGCGGTGGCTGGTGGCCAGCCCGGCCTACCTGGCCGGGTGTGACGCGCTGCTGCATCCACGGCAGTTGCTCGAGCACGCCTGCCTGCGCTTTCGTTACGGGCAGAAAGGGCGCCCCTGGCGCCTGGCCCGCGGGCAGGACAGCCTGGAGCTGGACGTGAGCGGGCCGTTGCGCAGTGCCAATGCCGACATGTTGCGCGAAACCGCGCTGGCGGGCAGTGGCATTGCGCTGCTGGCCGACTGGCTGGTGCACGAGGATGTGGCGGCCGGGCGCCTGCAGCGGCTGTTCCCCGACTGGCAGGCCAGCCCTGGCGCGGCCAATGACAGGATCAACGCCCTGTACCTGCCCAACCATCGTGGTTCGCGGCGGGTGAATGCGTTCATCGACTTTTGCGAAAACTTGTTGAAGCGCAGTACATAGTGTTGCGCAGTGCGCAAAGCCCTGTTGCGCCAGCGCTGGATTCTCGCCAGGAGCGTGTCTGGGTAAGGTGGCCGGCATATTCCACCCCTTGCCGAGGAACCTCGCATGAATCCCTCCCTTGCTGCCGCGCAGCCTGCAGCCAGCGGCCTGAGCCGGGCCCTGGTTGCGCTGCTGGCGTTCTGCTGCGGCGCGATCGTCGCCAATATCTACTATGCCCAGCCCATCGTCGGGCTGATCGCCCCGGACCTTGGGTTGTCCACCGGGCATGCCAGCCTGATCGTTTCGCTCACGCAGCTGGGCTATGCCCTCGGTCTGCTGTTGCTGGTGCCGCTGGCCGACCTGCTGGAAAACCGCCGCTTGATGGTGACCACCGCCGTGCTGGCCTGCGTCAGCCTGCTGCTGGCGGGGACCAGCAGCAGTGGCCAGGGCCAACTGTTCCTGGTCTATGCGCTGTTGATCGGTTTCAGTTCCGTGGCGGTGCAGATGCTCATTCCGCTGGCGGCGCACCTGGCGCCGGAGCAGCAGCGTGGTCGGGTGGTCGGCAACATCATGGGTGGCCTGCTGCTGGGTATCCTGCTGGCGCGGCCGTTGTCCAGCCTGGTGGCCGACTACTTCGGCTGGCGTGCGGTGTTCATCGGCGCTGCCGGGGTAATGCTGGCGATCATCCTGCTACTGGCCCTGACCTTGCCGCGGCGGATGCCCGAGCACAAGGCCAGCTATGCCGGGCTGATGCTTTCGCTGTTCACGCTGCTGCGCCGTTACCCCTTGCTACGCCAGCGCGCGCTGTACCAGGCATTGATGTTCGCGGCGTTCAGCCTTTACTGGACGGTGGTGCCGATGGCCCTGGCTACCGAGCATGGTCTGTCGCAGAGCCAGATCGCAGTATTCGCCCTGGTGGGCGCGGTGGGTGCCGTGGCTGCGCCCATGGCCGGTCGCCTGGCCGATGCCGGGCATGCCCGGGCCGGTTCGCTGCTGGCGTTGCTGCTGGCGCCAGCGGCACTGTTGCTTGGGCTGACGGTGCCGGGCTACAGCGTGATCGGCCTGGGCCTGACGGGCGTGCTGCTGGATTTTGCGGTGCAGATGAACATGGTCATCGGTCAGCGTGAAGTGTACGCGCTGGACCCGGCCAGCCGCGGGCGGCTGAATGCGGTGTACATGACCAGCATCTTCCTCGGTGGGGCGTTGGGGTCGGCGGTGGCCAGTGCGCTGTTCAGCCAGTTCGGCTGGCAGGGTGTGGCGCTGGTGGGGGCGGGTTTGCCAGGTGTTGCCTTGCTGATATTCCTTGTAAAGGCGCGCCGGGGTTGAACGCGTGCCCCTAGGCTGTCGCGCTCCTACAGGGATCGTGACAGCCTTTGCGAGGTGTTACCGCCCAAGCGGCAACGCCACACCAATCAAGGCAAACAGGCTGCCGCAGCAGCGGTTGAAGCCTTTGCCGCCCTTGGCCAGCCATGGCCGGATGCGAAACGCCAGGCGCGCTAACAGGTATTCGACCAGGAACTCGACGCTGGCAAAGGTCGCCGCCATTGCCACGAACTGCAGCAGCAACCCACGCTGCGGGTCGATGAACTGTGGCAGGAAAGCGCCATAGAACAGCAGCACCTTGGGGTTGGCCATGGCCGACAGTAGGCCCTGGCGGAACAGGTCGGCATTGCCCAGCCGCGCGCTTTGCGCGGTCAGTTCCAGGTGCAGGCCCGGGCTGCGCCACAGCTGGATACCCAGCCAAATCAGATAGGCACCCCCCAACCATTTGAGCACGCTAAGCACCGAGGCCGAGGTCTGCAGCAACGCGCTGAGGCCGAACATGGCCAGGGCGATCAGGGCGCTGAAGCCAAATACCCCGCCGACGATAGTGAACAGTGTCCGGCGTGCGCCATACAGGGCACCGTGGGTCAGGGCCAACAGGCTGTTGGGGCCAGGGGTCAGCGACAGGCCGATGCTGGCCAGCAGGTAGATGAGCCAGGTGTCGAGTGCCATGGTGGGAAATGCCTTGTTGATAAGGAGGACGCCAGTCTATGGCGCCGGTTTCGTTCAGGAAGGGTATGATCTGGACATTTAATAGTTGTTTCTGGACGCAACGCCATGCTGCCCGATATCCGCTTGCTGATCTTGCCGTTACCGGATTTTGCCTTGCTCCCGTTCGGTGCCTTTCTCGACAAGTTGCGTTTCAGCGCTGACGACGAAGACTACAGCCAGCAGCGCTACTGCAGCTGGACCGTGGCAGGGCTAAGCTACGAACCCGTGCCGTCGAGCAGTGGCGCGGTGGTGCAGGTCGAGGCCATGGCTGGCCAGCTTGAGCTGGCCAGTTTCGACTACCTGGTGGTGTTCGGCGGGCGCAATGCCATGGCCACTGCCGCACTGGCGCCTCGCTACAAGGCCTTGCTCCGGCAGGCCGGCAAAGCGGGCGTCAAGCTGGTGGGCGTCGACAACGGCGCCTTCCTGTTGGCCGCCTGCGGATTGCTGCAGGGGCACAAGGTCGTGGTGCACTGGCGCCACGAAGCCGAATTTCGTGCGGCTTTCCCTCACCTACAGGTGCTGAGTGAGCAGCTGTATTGCATCGACGGTAGCCGCATTACCTGCGCCGGTGGCACCGCGGCCATCGACCTGGCCGTTGCGCTGTTGTCACGCGCCTGCGGGCGGACCCGGGCGCTCAAGGGCCTGGCCGACATGCTGGTGGACGAAACCCGCGATAGCCGCCATGCCTTGCGCTCGCTGGAGCAGGGGACCGGGCAGGGGCGGCAGGTGCAGCGCGCGCAGGCGTTGATGCGTCATCACCTGAGTACGCCGTTGGCGGTGGAGCAACTGGCGGCGGAGCTGGGCATCAGCCGGCGCCAGCTGGACCGGCAGTTTCACGCCAGCCATGGCATGAGCGCCAAGGCCTGGTGGCTGGAGATGCGCTTGCAACAGGCGCGCTGGCGCTTGCTCAACTCCAGCCACAGCCTGGCGCAGATTGCCGATGAAGTGGGCTTGGGCGATGCCAGTTACCTGGGCAAGTGCGTGCGGCGACGGTTTGGTTGTACAGCCCTTGAACTGCGCGCAGGCACGAACCCGCTCTGAAGCCGCGCACGCTTCCCTGTGGGAGCGGGCGTGCCCGCGAACAATGCAACGCGGTGCATGGCACCGGCTACGCCGGTGTTCGCGGCTAAAGCCGCTCTCACAGGGTCCCTGCTAATTCAAGGAGCTATGTGCAGTTCTATGAAAGTGGGCTTACTGCGGCGTCCCGAACAACCCGGTCCAGTAAATCCCCGCATCACTCTTCGGGTCCACCGCATACGCAGCGCCGAGTTCACGGAAGTCCGGGTTCATCAGCGTCGCGCAATGCCCCGGGCTATCCAGCCAGCCATCGACCACCTTGCGCGCAGTGTCACGCCCGGCGGCGATGTTTTCGCCGATCTGCTGGTACAGGTAGCCGGCCAGTTCTGCCCGGTCACCGGGGGTGCGGCCATCCTTGTCGATGTGGTCGAAGAAGTTCTGGTTGGCCATGGTCCGGGTGTGGTTGGCGGCGACCCCGGCCAGCACCGTGCTCCAGCTCAGCGCGGGGGCGGCGGCGAAGGGCTGGCCACCGCATTGGCGCGGCACCTTGCGCGCGGCATTGATTTCCTGCAGCACCTTCTGCCCCTCGGCCTGCCAGTCGCCCAGGCGGCCGCTGAGCAGCGGCCGCGCCAGCACGATGCGCCAGTCGCGGCCTTCCTGGCTGACGCCGATATCGACGAACTGTGGGTCGAGCACCACCTGGCAGAAGCTCTCTTCGATGGCATGCATGGCCGCGCGCGCATCACGCGGCCCCGACAGGCTGATGGCCTGGACGTTGACCATTGGGTAGGCGGCGCGGGTCATGGCCTGCTGCAGGTCGCGGGTACCCTCTGGTGACAGCGCCAGGCGGGTATCGCTGTTGAGCGGCGGCAGCTCCAACGACGCTTCGCCACCGCAGGGCTGGGCCTTGCTGCGGTAGACATTGATCGAATCGATCAGTTGCGCCTCTTCGCCGGTGGCAGCCAGTGCCCCGGCCGAGACGACCAGGCCCAGCGACAAGGCGGCAACGGATGACAGGACGCGCATGTGGATCTCCCTATGACTGGCAGCGTCGTGGTTTGCGCTGCTCATCCTACACAAGCCCAGGGCTTTTGGCCCGGGATCGTGCAAAGCAATGAAATCGCCGGCATTCGTTGCTGGCGGCACAAAGAGGGAGTAGACCACTGGTAGGCGGAAAAGTGCGATGACTTGGTAATCATTCGTATCACACCGTACCTTGCAACCGTCACAGTCTAGCCAAGCGCAAGCATGAGTACCAAAGGCAGGGTGGCGGCGGCCACTACGGTCTGCAGGGCGATGATGGTGGCCATCAGCGGTGCGTTACCGCCCATTTGCCGGGCCATCACATAGGAAGATGACGCGGTCGGCAGTGCCTGGAACAGCACCGCTACCACCGCTGCCTGGCCACCCAGGCCAAGCGCGCGGCACAGGGCCCAGGTGGTCAGTGGCATGATCAGGAACTTGAATGCCGACGCCGCCATCAGCGGGCGCACCTGTTGGCCCAGGCGGGCGCCACCCAGGGCTGCGCCGACGCACAGCAGGCCCAGCGGCAGGGCCGCCTGGCCCAGGGCCTTGACCGTGGGTTCGATACCCGTTGGCAAGCCCAGCCCGCTGGCGCGTAGCAGCAACCCGCTGGCGCAACCGACGATCAAGGGGTTGGCGAAGATGGCCCGCAGCACTGTGCCCGGTGAGCTATGGCGGGCGCTGAAACGGGCGAACACCAGCACGCAAAGCAGGTTGACCAGAGGCACGATGGCGGCGTTGGCCACCGCCGCCAAGGCGATGCCGGCGCTGCCGTAGATACCGGCTGCAAGGGTGGCGCCGATGTAGTTGTTGAAGCGGATGCCGCCCTGGAACACCGAGGTGAAGTCGGCGCCATCGTGGTTCATTGCGCCCTGGTACAGCACCAGCAGCACGGCCCCGGCCAGGGTCGAGAGCATCAGCACGCCGACCATGCCCAGCACCGGTACGCCATCGAGGTTGGCGGTGGCCAGGCCGTGGAGGAACAGCGACGGCAGCAGTACGTAATAGCTCAGGCGCTCGGCGCCGGGCCAGAAGTTATCGGCGAGGAAGCCTCGCAGGCGCAGGAAAGTGCCCAGGGCAATCAGCAGGATGATCGGCAGCAGGGTGGTCAGCAGCAAGTGGAGCATGATCGACGTTCCGTGGTCGGGTTCGGGGCACAGACTACTGGTGCGGATCGATCTGTAAAAACGTTGTTTTCTGTACTGACCATTGAGGAAAAATGCATGTTGCTGGCGGTGGTCCCTGTGGGAGCGGGCGTGCCCGCGAAGAATTCAACGCGGTGGATGGCACCGGCTGCGCCGTTGTTCGCGGCGGTTCGACGCCTCGACACGCCCGCTCCCACAGAGACCCTGCCAATACAATCAGTCATGTGCAGTTACAAGAAAGTCGAGCCGTGCTGTTCACGCCTCCAGCGCAGTCTTCAACACCGCACTCAAATGCCGCCGCTGGCTCTTCTCATGCTCCAGCAACACCACCCGCCGAGTCAGTTGTGGTTCGCCAAACGGCAGGCAGGTGGCCGGTGGCAAGCGTTGCAGGTCGTCATCGGCCATGGGGATGATCGCCACGCCCAAGCCCATCACCGCCATGCGTGCCAGCGCTTCCTGGCTGTCCAGCTCCATTTGCTCGCTCACCTGCAAATGCTGCCGGCGCAGTTCCTGCTCGATCTGTCGCCCGGCCCAGGCACGCTTGTCGAAACGCAGGAAAGGCTGGCTGGCCAGCAGCTGTGGCACGCTTTGCCCGGCCAGCTCGGGGCTGGCGATGGCCCAGAAGCGGTCTTCGAACAACGGCGTGAAGTCCAGGCTCTGCGGGTAGGGGCTGACCGGCTCGGTGGTGATCGCTGCATCGAGCTCGCCGTCTTCCACCCGCCGTGCCAGTTCTGCCGACATGCCGGAGGCCACGCTGATGTGCAGCTGTGGGTGGTGCGCCTTTATCCACACCAGCGCCTTGGGCAGGCGCCGGGCCAGCACCGTGTGGATCGCCCCCAGGCGCAGGCGGCCGCGCAGGCTCGGCCCACTGGCCAGGGCGTCGGCCAGTTCGTCATAGGCCCCCAGGATGGTCTCGGCGCGGGCCACCGCCAACTGGCCGGCTTCGGTCAGCGCCACCTGCCTTCGGCTGCGGTCGAACAAGGTCACCTGGAGCTCGTCTTCGAGGGTCTTGATGTGCAGGCTCACTGCCGAAGGGGTGAGGCTGAGCAGGTCGGCGGCACGGGCGAAGGTGCCGTGGCGGGCGATGGTCACCAGGGTGCGCAAGGCTTTGAGGGACATGCGGGTGGGTCCGGTTTCAAGCTGACAGGGCTGCATTGTCAGGCCAGGCCCTATCGCCGACAAGCCAGCTCCCATAGGTACTCCACCGGCGGTGGCCATTGTGGCACCCTGTGGGAGCCGGCTTGCCGGCGATAGGGCCGGGGCAGAAAACGCTGTTCAACGTGCATTACGGCCATAGGCCTGGCTGATCCGGTCAATCACCATGGCCAGGGCGACGATCGCCAGCCCGGCTTCGACGCCTTGGCCGACATTCAGGGTCTGGATCCCCGCCAGCACATCCTCGCCCAACCCACGCGCGCCGATCATCGACGCCACCACCACCATAGACAGGGCCATCATCACCGACTGGTTGAGCCCGGCCATGATGCTTGGCAACGCCAGTGGCAGGGCGATGCGCCGCAGCCTCTGCCAACGGCTGGCGCCCAGGCCGTGCGCGGCCTGCAGCAGGGAAGGGTCGATCTGGCTCAGGCCCAGTTCGGTCAGCCGCACCAGCGGCGGCAGGGCATAGATCAGTGTGGCGAACACGGCCGGCACCTTGCCCAGGCCGAACAGCATCAGCACCGGGATCAGGTAAACGAAGGCGGGCAGGGTCTGCATCACATCCAGTACCGGCAGCAGCAGCCGTTTTGCCATTGGCCGAGCGGCCAGCAGGATGCCCAGCGGCACGCCCACCAGCACGCACAGGCCAGTACTGACCAGCACCAAAGCCAAGGTTTGCAGCAGTTTGTCCCACAACCCGAGCATGCCGATCAGGGTCAGCAGCGCCACCAGGGCCGCGCTGCGCAACAGGCTGCGGCTGGCATGCCAGGCCAGCAGGCCGACCAGCAGCAACAGCAGCCACCAGGGCAACAGGCGCAGCAGGTTCTCCAGGCCGACCAGCAGCCGCAGCAACTGGTCGGAAAAGCTACGAAGGTGATCGCCGTAGCTCAGTACCAGCCAGTCGACCACCCGGTTGACGCTGTCGGCGAAGGAAAACTGCAGGGCCTGCGGGAAGCCGTTGCTCACAGGCTGCCCTCGACCTTGGCAGCTGCTTCTGCGGGTAGCCAGGCTTTCCACACTTCACGGTTATCACGCAGGAAGGCAAGTGCCGCATCACGGGGTGGCGTGCGCTTTTCGCTCATGTCGGCCAGTGCCTTGTTGAGGCGATCGATGGGCAACTCGACCTGCTCGAACACGCTCACCAGGTCTGGGTAGCCCTCACGAAAGGCCTTGGAAACGCCAATCGATAATTTGGCTGGCAGCGAGCGGCTGCCTTTCGGGTTGGGGTTGTCGGCATCGGTGAGGGTGGCCCAGGCCTGGGCATCGAATGGGGGCTCTTCCAGGCGTATGAGTTTGTAACGCCCCATCAACGGGGTCGGGTTCCAGTAGTAGAACAGCACCGGTTGGCCCCGGCGGATGGCCGAGCCGATTTCGGCATCCATCGCGGCCCCGGAACCGCTGCGGAAGTTGGTATACAGGTCGCTCAGCCCGTAAGCCTTGAGTTTCTGACTGTTGACGGTCTCGGATGTCCAGCCGCTGGGGCTATTGAGAAAACGCCCCTTGTCGGGCGACTCGGGGTCACGGAACACCTGCGGGTAACGCTTGAGGTCGTCGACGCTGCGCAGGTCGGGTGCCATGGGCTTGAGCTTGCGCGTGGTATCGCCCTCGACCACATAGGCCGGTACCCACCAGCCTTCTTCGGCATGCTTGACCGTGTCGCCCAGCGCGAACACCTGTCCGGCCGCTTCTGCCTTGACCCAGGCAGGGCTGCGCCCGGCCCATTCCTCGGCGATCACTTGCAGGTCGTTGCGTGCCAGCGCCACTTCCATGCTGACCGTGCTGCCGGGCAGGGTGTCGGTGGGGTAGCCATACCCACGCTCGACGATCAGGCGCAGGATTTCGGTGGTGAGTGCGCCGCTTTCCCAGCCGATGGCGCCAAAGTGGATGGGCTCGCTGCGCTCTGCCGAGGCGGCGCTGTCGGTGCTGGCCAGGCCTACGGCGAGCAGCAGGCCGACCAGCAGCGTTGGAATTTTCTTCATCAGGGCCCTCGTCGGTTGCCGTGGGGGAGGTGCGGGCAAGTGTAGACGACCCCTCCCGCGCGTTGCCGACGGCGACAGGGAACGGGCTCCTGCTGCCAGCGGGGGCAGCGGTTTGCAAAGGTGCGCGGTGCCGTTTGGCAAGCACATTTTGCGAGGCATTCCTGATGACGCTGGACTTGAATTTCGTCTACTACCGCAACTTCCGTTTTGATGGAAAGCTGCACGTTCGTTGCAGTGGCGCAGACCTGCACAAGGTCAGCCGCATTCGCTACGAACTGGAACGGGCCGGCCCTGATGGCCCGGTGTCGTTCAGAGGAGTTTCGGCCTATTCCCAGGCCTACACCGGCAAACCGAAGGACCATGGTTGCCCAGCCACACTGCTCGCCGAGGAGGAGGCAGGGGTCTACACCATTCGGCCAAGGGTGGTACTGCTGGATGAGCATGCGCGGGCGATGAACCGGCCTGTCGGAGGGGCCGGTGTCATCGACATGCCGCCACTGGTACTCGACATCAAGGCCGAGGAAATCAACCGCAGCGTGCTTGACAAGGTTACGTTGCCTTCTGCTTACGGACGAAGCAAGCGGGCTGTGGACCCCGTGGGCATGGCCGATCATGCGTCGCAAGCGTTCCCCGCATTGGCGCCAGGTACCTCGTACCCGACACTGGTCATCGAGTTCAGTGCCGGGGGGTATGAGCACTTCCTTCAAGACCTGGAGCCTGCCTCGGGCTCTGCCCTGTCGCGTTACTGGCCGAACCTGAAGTCGGTGATCGCGCCCAGGCCGGTCCTGGACCAACAGGATCTGGACGATGACAGGCTCCAGGCGCTACGTCAGTACTATTACCTCGACCAGCCTGCCAGCATGCTCAATGACACCTATCTGGCATTGCTCAAGTCGTTGGCCGCGCTGGATTACGTAACATCCATGCAGATGGCGTCGGCACCTTCGGAACCACACCCCGCCGCATTCGTGCTGGCGGGGCTGTTGGCAACCTTGCTGACAGGTACTGCAGTGGTGGCAGGCAACAGGGCTTATGAAGATGCTCAACCCACGCCCGACTTCGAGCCACGCCAGAACTACCTCGACGCACCTGGCCCCCGATGGAAGGGCCTGAATGTGCGCAAGGCCTGGGCCAACAAGGTGACGGGCAAGGGCGCGCGGATTCACTTCAGCGACGGTGGTTTGCATGTTGGACATGAAGACCTGCATGGCAACCCGGCCTTGAAAATCGTGTCGCTCGAGCCAAACCATGATCCGCGCCATGGCACTGCTTCAGTGGGTATCATTCTGGCAAGGCGCAACGGGGTTGGCGTTACCGGGATCAGCCATGACAGCGAGCTGTACCTGTACAACAACCGCGGGGTAGACGCCCAGGGCAATTTCCAGGCGCTCACGGAGTTGCTGCGCAATGTAGAACCCGGGGACATCGTCGGCATCAACCGCCAGACTGCAAATATCGGCGTGTTGAGCACGTTGCTACCGTCCTTGCACGACAAGGCCTGGTGGACCGTCATGCAGCAGTTGAGCCAGCGCGGTGCAGTGGTGGTCAATGCCGCGGCCAATGGCAGCAGTGAGACCCTTGCAGAACGAGGCACCCACGCAGGGCAGGGCGTAGACCTGGCCAATTGGCGCTACTTCAATGACCATGGTGATTCGGGGACCATTCTGGTGGGTGCCAGCCACTCGTATGACGGCAAGCCCCACGCCTACTCCAACCACCATTACCCTTACCGCATGCTCAATGCATGGGGCGACAGCGTAGTCACGCTTTCCTATGGGGGATTGCAGGATCTGCCTGGTGAGGACCGGGACTACACAGACAGCTATGCCGGCACTTCCAGTGCGACGCCGATGGTGTGCGGCACACTGAGCCTGATCCAGTCCTACGCCATGGAGCAGCACCACGTCTATCTCAATGGCAACCAGATGCACCAGTTGGTCATGGCCTCCGGTTATCACGATGCCACGCTACCCGGCACCGATGTGCTGCCGATGGGCGCCAGGCCCAATGTGCATGGCGCGCTGGTGCTGCTGGACCACATCCTCGGCGGTGGCAGGTTCGCGGCCTGAGCCAGGGCCGGCAGGCGCCGGCCCTGATCCATTCACACGCGGAACTGGTCCATCAGCGCCTGCTGCTGGTTGGCCAGGCTGTTCAGCGACTGGCTGACCCGCGCCGACTCGTTGGCCTGCCCCGACAGCGACTCGGTGACATCACGGATGGTCGCCACGTTGCTGTTGATTTCCTCGGCCACCGCGCTCTGTTCCTCGGCAGCCGAAGCGATTTGCAGGTTCATGTCGGTGATTACCGTCACTGCCTGGCCGATGCGCTGCAGCGCGGTCACGGCCTGGCCAACCTGTTGCACGCCGCCCTGGGCCTGGCGGTGGCTGTTGTCCATGGCACCGACCACTTCGCGGGTGCCGTTCTGCAGCGCTTCGATCACCTGGCGGGTTTCTTCCACCGACTCCTGGGTACGCTGGGCCAGGTTGCGCACTTCATCTGCCACCACGGCAAAACCACGGCCGGCTTCACCGGCGCGGGCCGCCTCGATGGCAGCGTTGAGCGCCAGCAGGTTGGTCTGTTCCGCAATCGAGCGGATCACCTCCAGTACCGAACCGATCTTCTCGCTGTTCTGCGCCAGGCCCTGGACTTCGGCCATGGCATTACTCATGTCGGCGGCCAGGGCATCGATGCTGTGGGTGGTGCGGTCGATCACCGCCAGGCCTTCGCGGGTGGCCTGGTCGGCGTCGCGGGCGGCCTGCGCTGCCTGCGCTGCGCTGCGGGCGACATCCTGGGCGGTGGCGCTCATCTCGTGCGAGGCGGTGGCCACCTGGTCGACCTGACGGTACTGCTGCTCCATGCCGGCGCTGGTCTGCGTGGCAATTGCCGAAGACTGGTCGGCGGTGCCTCGGGCGGCCTGCACCGAGCGTTTGACCTCGGCGATGGTCGGCTGCAGCTTGTCGAGGAAACGGTTGAACCAGCCGGCCAGTTCGCCCAGTTCGTCCTGCTTCTGGTAGGTCAGGCGGCGGGTCAGGTCACCTTCGCCACTGGCGATGTCCTTGAGCATGCTTGCCACGCCGAGGATCGGCCGGGTAACGCCGCGGGCCATCAGCCACACCATCAGCAGGCCGGCAATCGCCGCCGCCAGGCCCAGGCCCAGTTCCAGCAGGGTGCCGCTGGTGTTCAGCGCGTCCAGTTCCTGTTTCAGCGCATCGGCCGGCCCGGTCAGGGCGTTTTCCGGCACGTCCAGCAGCACGCCCCAGGGCTGGGCGTCCGGGATCGGCCGGAACGCTGCCAGCACCTTCAGGCGCTGCTGGTCGTGCACGATGGTCAGCTTGCCGTCGGCCAGCTTGCGCACCAGCTCGGCACCTTTGGCTGTGTCGACCTGGTCGAAGCGCTGGGCCAGCTTGCTGGCATCGGCGCTGTAGCCGGCCAGCAGGCCGACCGGGCTGAGGATGCCGACCGTGGTGCGGCCTTCGTACAGGCTGCGGCTGGCCTCTTGGCTCAGGGCCTGCAGGCTGTTGAGGTTAATGTCGATGGACAGGGTGGCGATCACTTTGCCGTCGACCGTCAGCGGGAAGACGATGCTGGTCATCAGCACCTGCTGGCCATCGATTTCATAGAAGTACGGCTCCACCACGCACACCTTGCCGGACGTGCGCGGGCACACCCACCAGGTGTTGGCGGGCTGGCCGCTGGGGCCGATCTCGGTATTGGCCATGTCATGCTCGGGCAGGGCCATGGCCGTCAGCTGGCCGACGCGCGGTTGCGACCAGTACAGGGCGAAGCGCCCGGTTTCATTGCTGCCCAGCTCCGCCTTGCCGGCGAACAGGCTGTCCTTGCTGTCCAGGGCGTTGGGCTCGAATACCAGCGACAGGCCGAGCAGGTCAGGGTTGGCCTGCAAGGCGGCGCGCACCTGGCGGGTCAGGTCCTCGCGCAGGTCGAAGGCATCGAGAAAGCGCTTTTCTGCCTGCTCGCGCAGGAACAGCACCTGACGGGCGAAACCGGCGCCGTATTGGTAGGCGTCCATGAACTGACGGCGGATGTTCAGCGCCTGCACCTCGCCCTGCGACTCGATGCGCGACTGCGCCGACTCGGTCAGCATCTGCATGCTGCTGGCCTTGACCAGGTCCGAGCTGTGGTCCATGCGGTACAGCGACAGGCCGACGAGCAGGGTGACGATACCGGCCAGGCAGAGACCGGCGAGCAGGGTGATCTTCCACTGGATGGAAAGTTGTCGCAAAGGCATGGGGGCGTATCCCTTTTTTGGACAGTAAGGGTTATGGCTTTGGATCTGGGTTGGGCTGGGGCTTGGCTGGGGATGTGTGTCGCCTGGGAGATCGAGCGCCGCCCGCGCGGCGCTCGATCTCCCAGGCGACACACATCCCCAGCCAGGCACCTCCCAGCCTCCTTGCTATATCGGCCCGCACAATTTTTTCTTTATTCAAACATTCAATTTAAATCTCGGCCCTCCGCGTAATGCGCCGCAACATGGCACTTTTGACATCTGCCGCCCACTGCTTCAGAGTGCGCGCTTTTTTTCTGTCGCAATGAGGTAAGCCAACCATGAATGCAGTGATCGCCGCGGTCGGCATCATGCTGATACTCAGCCTGTCCCGCGTGCACGTGGTCATCGCCCTGATCATCGGGGCCCTGGCCGGTGGTCTGGTGGGCGGCCTGGGCATCGAGGGTACGCTCAAGGCCTTCAACGGCGGCCTCGGCGGCGGGGCCACGGTGGCCTTGTCCTATGCACTGCTGGGTGCCTTCGCCGTGGCCATTGCCAAGTCCGGCCTGGCCCATGCCCTGGCAGACCGCGCCCTGGCCATGATCGACCGCCAGGGCCATGCCAATGGCGGCAAGGTCAAATGGTTGCTGGTCGGCCTGATGCTGGTGGTGGCGGTGTCGTCGCAGAACATCCTGCCTATCCACATCGCTTTCATCCCGTTGCTGGTGCCGCCATTGCTGTACGTGCTGACCCGCCTGCGCATCGACCGCCGGCTGATCGCCTGCGTGATCACCTTCGGCCTGATCACCCCTTACATGTTCTTGCCGGTGGGCTTTGGCAACATCTTCCTCAACGAAATCCTGCTGGCCAACGTTGCCCGCGCGGGTGTCGACGTGAGTGGTGTGAATGTCACCCACGCCATGGCCATCCCGGCCGCTGGCATGTTGGCCGGCCTGTTGCTGGCGGTATTCATCAGCTACCGCAAGAAGCGTGACTACGACCTGGCGCGCATCGAACAGGTGGAGCAGGTGAGCGTGCAGTACAACCCGCTGACCCTGCTGGTGGCCGGGCTGGCGATTGCCTCGGCGTTCATCGTCCAGTTGTGGCTGGACTCGATGATCATCGGCGCCATGGTCGGCTTCCTGATCTTTTCGCTATCGGGCATCGTGCGCTGGAAAGACACTGACGACCTGTTCACCGAAGGCATGAAGATGATGGCCATGATCGGCTTCATCATGATTGCCGCCTCTGGCTTTGCCGACGTGATGAAGGCCACCGGTGAGGTGAAGAGCCTGGTGGAAGCTTCGGCGCAGTGGATCGATCACAGCAAGGGCATTGGTGCCTTGCTGATGCTGCTGGTGGGCCTGCTGGTGACCATGGGCATCGGCTCGTCGTTCTCCACCGTGCCGATCCTGGCCGCGATTTTCGTGCCGCTGTGCGTGCAGTTGGGCTTCGACCCGCTGGCCACAGTGTGCATCGTTGGTACCGCCGGTGCCCTGGGCGACGCAGGCTCGCCGGCCTCGGACTCGACGTTGGGCCCGACCTCGGGGCTGAATGTGGATGGCCAGCACCACCATATCTGGGACACCGTGGTGCCCACCTTCATCCACTATAACCTGCCACTACTGGCGTTCGGCTGGTTGGCGGCGATGACGCTGTAAGGCGGGGAGGGCGTCAGCCTTTGTCAGGCGGCGGCGAGATGCGGTTGAGCACGGTGCTGCCGTCCTTGCTGCGGGTCAGGTAGACCGGCAGCACCTTGGGCAGGTTGTTGACCAGTCGCCCCACCTCTCGGGTGTTGTAGATGCCGCTGATGCGGATGCGGCCGGTGCTGGCATCGGCCAGCAGCAATGGCGCATCGAGGTAGCGGTTGATCATTGGCAGCGCCTGTTCCAGGCTCAGGTTGTCGAGGACCAGCTTGCCGTCGCGCCAGGCCAGGCTGTTGCTGTAGTCGTCGCTCTGCTCCAGTTGCGGCTCGAAGTCGCCCTTGTGATAGCTGGCCTGCATCCCTGGGCCCAGGCGGTAGCCACCGGCGCTGCCGCCGCTGGACACCAGTACCGAACCTTCTACCAGGGTGACCTTGACCTGGTCCTGGTATTTCCACACGTTGAACTGGGTGCCGGTGACGCGGGTCTGGCCACGACCGGCATGCACGATGAACGGGTGGCTGCTGTCGTGCTTTACCTTGAAGAATGCCTCGCCACGCTTGAGCGTGACCTGGCGTTGGTCCTTGTAGTTGAGGTAGGTGAGCTCGGAGTTCAGGTTGAGCTGTACCGTGCTGCCGTCGCTCAGTTGCACGGTCTGCATGTGCGCGCCGGCTTCGAAGTGCTGGTAGTGATTGGGCAGCCAGCCTTGTTCCCAGCCCACCCAGCCGGCCAGCGGCAACACCGCCAGGGCGATGGCGGCAGCAGACGCCAGCGGCCGCCAGTTGCGCGGGCGCGCAGCCGGGTGCACGGGCGGGTTGAAGTCGATGACGGTGGCGTTGCGCGGCAGCAGGTCGGCGGTTTGCCAGATTTCCAGCATCGCCTGGTATTCCTCGATATGCCGCGGGTCGGCCGCCAGCCAGCGGGCGAACGCCTCGCGCTCGGCCGCCGTGCAATCTTCGGCGTGCAGGCGCATGCACCAGTGCGCGGCGGCGTCGGTGATGGCATCGTCTGGGCTGGGATTGAGGCGGTCGTGGTTCATTGCGGCTCCGGGTTTTGCGCATTCTACCCTTGCAGGAGGGCTCCCGAGAACCGAGGTAATGGCGAATGACTATCAGTTGTGCCGGTTTTTCGTCGGATTGGCAATGGTTTTCCAGCGTTTGAGAACCCTTCGCGCACGCAAATTCAGGCTGAAATCGTTGGGGTTGCTGCGCAGCCCAGCGCGACAAAAGGCCGCTCCCACAGGTATCGCATCAACCCAACGGGCAGCGCTGTACCTGTGGGAGCGGCCTTGTGTCGCGAAAGGGGCGCACAGCGCCCCCAGCGGCTCATCAGAACTGCGCCGCCTCCAAACCATAAAGGCTGCCACTTCCCGCCCGAATACTCGCCTCCAGCCCCAACCCCCGCGGCAAGACCCGCTGGAAGAAGAACTCCGCACATGCAAGCTTCGCCCCATGAAACGTGGCATCCTCGTCACGCTTGGCCAATGCCACCGCCGCCATCCGCGCCCACATATAGGCATACGCAGTCAGCCCGAACAGCTGCAGGTATTCCACCGCCACCGCGCTGACCAGGTTGGCATCCTCGCCGGCACGCGCGCGCAGCCAGGCGCTGGTGGCCTCCAACCGCGCCAGGCTCGCTTGCAGGGCCTCGCGGTGCAACGGTGCATCCACGCTGAAGGCCCTCACCTCGGCGGCAAAGCTGGCCAGCGCCTGGCCACCGTCGGCCAGCACCTTGCGCCCGAGCAGGTCGAGGGCCTGAATGCCGTTGGTGCCTTCGTAGATCTGCGCGATGCGTACGTCGCGCACCCGCTGCTCCTGGCCCCATTCGCGGATGTAGCCATGGCCGCCATACACCTGCTGGCCGAGCACGCAGCTTTCCAGGCCGTTGTCGGTGAAGAACGCCTTGGCAACCGGCGTCAGCAGCGCCACCAGGCGCTGCGCATGCTCGCGCTCGCCGGCATCTTCGGCGTAGCGCGCCAGGTCCAGCTGCTGGCCAACGTAGGCGGCAAAGGCCCGGCCGCCTTCGGTGAGGGTGCGCATGGTCAGCAGCATGCGCCGCACATCGCCGTGGTGGATGATCGGGTCGGCAGCCTTGTCTTGTGCCTGCGGGCCGCCGGCGGCGCGGCTTTGCAGGCGCTCGTTGGCATAGCGGGCGGCGCTTTGGTAGGACGCCTCGGCACAGCCGATGCCCTGGATGCCGATGGACAGGCGTTCGTAGTTCATCATGGTGAACATCGCCGCCAGGCCCTTGTTCGGCTCACCCACCAGGTAGCCGACGGCACCATCGAAGTTCATCACGCAGGTCGCCGAGGCCTTGATGCCCATCTTGTGTTCGATCGAGCCGCAATGGGCGGCGTTGCGCGCACCCAGGCGGCCATCGGCCTCGACCAGGTACTTGGGCACCAGGAACAGTGAGATGCCCTTGGCGCCGTTGGGCGCATCCGGCAGCTTGGCCAGCACCAGATGGACGATGTTCTCGGTCAGGTCCTGTTCGCCGCCGGTGATGAAGATCTTGCTGCCGCTGATGCGATAGCTGCCGTCGGCCTGGGGTTCGGCGCGGCTGCGGATCAGCCCCAGGTCAGTGCCGGCATGGGGCTCGGTGAGGCACATGGTGCCGGCCCAGCGGCCTTCGTACAGGGGCGGCAGGTAGGTGGCCTTGAGCGTTTCGCTGGCGTGGGCATCGATCGCCAGGCAACTGCCGGCGCTCAAGGCCGAATACAGGCTGAAGCTGCAATCGGCGGCGTAGAGCATTTCCTCGAACAATACACCGAGCATTTTCGGCATGCCCATGCCGCCATGTTCGGGGTTGCCGCCCAGGCCGACCCAACCGCCTTCGCGGTAGGTGTGCCAGGCCTCGCGGAAACCGTCAGGGGTGGTGACTTCGCCTGCGTCGAAGCGCACACCCTGCTCGTCACCGTTGCGGCTGAGCGGGGCAATCAGCTGGCCGGTGACTTTGGCTGCCTCCTCGAGGATAGCGTCGGCGGTTTCGGCGTCGATGCGCTCGGCCAGGGCAGGCAGGCGGGCCCACAGGGCCGGGGCGTTGAACAGGTCATGCAGGACGAAGCGCATGTCGCGCAGGGGGGCGGAGTAGGTGGTCATCGGTAGCTCTTGAAAAGTGGGAAATCCGGGCTGGCCTCTTCGCGGGTGAACCCGCTCCCACAGGGATCGCACCAAACCTGAGCCTGTTGCTGTAACTGTGGGAGCGGGCGTGCCCGCGAAGAGGCCACTACGGGATCAGAGGGCTTTGGCCCGGTCGCGCAGCACGTACTTCTGGATCTTGCCGGTGGAGGTCTTGGGTAGTTCGCCGAAGACCACGGTCTTCGGCACCTTGAACCCGGCCAGGTGCTCGCGGCACCAACTGGTGATGTCGGTTTCGCGGGTGTCTTCGCGGCCTGGCTTGAGGGCAACGAAGGCGCACGGGGTTTCTCCCCATTTTTCATCCGGGCGCGCCACCACCGCGGCTTCCAGCACTGCCGGGTGCTTGTACAGGGCGTCCTCGACCTCGATGGTGGAGATGTTCTCGCCACCGGAAATGATGATGTCCTTGAGCCGGTCCTTGATCTCGACATAGCCGTCGGCGTGCCACACGGCCAGGTCGCCGGTGTGGAACCAGCCGCCACGGAAGGCTTCGGCGGTGGCCTCGGGATTCTTCAGGTAGCCCTTCATCACCGTGTTGCCGCGCATGAAAATCTCGCCCAGGGTGTTGCCGTCGCGCGGCACCGGCTCGAGGGATTGCGGGTCGGCGACCATCAGGCCGTCCAGGGTCGGGTAGCGCACGCCCTGACGAGACTTGATCCGCGCGCGGTCTTCCAGCGACAGTTCATCCCATTCGTCATGCCAGGCACACACGGTCACCGGGCCGTAGACTTCGGTCAGGCCGTAGGTGTGGGTGACCTGGATACCCATTTCTTCCACGGCGCCGATGACCTTGGCAGGTGGCGCGGCACCGGCGACCATGGCCTGCACCGGGTGCTCGATGGCCGCCTTGGCCGCCTCGGGCATGTTGACCAGGGCGTTGAGCACGATCGGCGCCCCGCACAGGTGGCTGACCCGGTGTTCGCGGATCAGGTTCAGGATCTTCTGCGGGTCGACCCGGCGCAGGAACACATGGGTGCCCGCCAGCGCGGTGATGGTCCACGGGTAGCACCAGCCGTTGCAGTGGAACATCGGCAGGGTCCACAGGTACACCGGGCGATGGCCCATGGCCCAGACCATCTGGTTGCCCAGGGCGTTCAGGTAGGCACCACGGTGGTGGTAGACCACGCCCTTGGGGTTGCCGGTGGTGCCAGAGGTGTAGTTGAGCGAGATCGCCTGCCACTCGTCATCGGGCCATTCCCAGGCAAAGTCCGGGTCACCTTCGGCGAGGAACGCCTCATAGTCCAGTTCGCTGACCGCACGGCCTTCGCCGTACTCCGGGTCATCCACATCCACCACCAATGGCGGGTGTTCGAGCAAGGCCAGGGCCGCCTCGATGACGGTATGGAACTCGCGGTCGGTAATCAGCACCTTGGCCTCGCCATGCTGCAGCATGAAGGCGATGGCCTCGGCGTCCAGGCGTACGTTCAGGGTGTTGAGCACGGCGCCGGTCATGGGCACGCCAAAGTGGGCTTCGAGCATGGCCGGAATGTTGGGCAACATCACCGCCACGGTGTCGCCACGGCCGATGCCCCGGCCCACCAGGGCGCTGGCCAGGCGCCGGCAGCGTTGGTAGGTTTGCTGCCAGTTGCGGCGGATGGCACCGTGGATCACCGCCGGATAGTTACCGTACACGGCAGCGGTGCGTTCGATGAAACTCAGCGGGGTGAGGGCGACATGGTTGACGGCAGCGGGCATCAGGCCCTGGGCATAGATCGACATGCGGTAATCCTGTAAGGGAGGCAGGCACAACCTGTGCGCTTGACCCCCGGTGGCTGATTGTTAGCTCTGTTCAGGGTGCAGGGAGGCGGACGATGGGCCGCCCCCCCTTGTCGCTGTTTTACGCGAGTCGCTATGGTATTAGGAATATCGACTATAGCAATATAGTAAAACTACTATAACAACGAGCCGCCTACCGTGGACAACGCTGCCTACCCCTTGCTCGCCAAGGACCCACAACCCAGCCTGATGCTGGCCGGCGACGCCAGGCCGCTGGCACTCAACCCGGCGCTGCAGGCCTGGGTCGATGAAGGCCCGGCACTGGCCAGCTGGCTGCCGGGCAACTGTGCCGCCCTGGTGCGTGCCTGCCTGCGCCAGCACCGGGCGATTGCCGATGTCGAAGTGCAGGTCGGCGAACGCATCGTGCTGTGGAGCTTCATCCCGGACGACCAGCGCCAGCAGGTATTGGCGCGTTGCCGCGACGCCAGTGACGAGCGCCGCGATGCACGCGAGGCCAGCCGCGCCCGGCGCCTGTACCGGCTGATCATCGAGAACACCACCGACCTGATCTCCCGGCACAGCCCCGATGGCCGTTTCCTTGATGCTTCGCCGGCGGCGTTCCGCCTGCTTGGCCTGTGGCCCGAGCAGTTGCGTGGCATGGCCGTGCATACCCTGCTGCACCCGCGCGAGCGCCGCCAGGCGTTGCGCCAGGCCGCTGCCGCCCTGGACCAGGATGGCTACCACACCATGACCTGCCGGGTGCGTCAGGCCGCAGGCGGTTACCGCTGGTTCGAAATCGCCAGCCGGGCCATCCGCGAAACCTACACAGGCGCGGTGGTGGAGGTGGTCAGCGTGTCCCGTGACATCACCTTGCGCATCGAAGCCCAGGAAAGCCTGGCGCACAGTGCCCGGTTGGCCACCTTGGGCGAGCTGGCTTCGGGCATCGCCCACGAGATCAACCAGCCGTTGGCCGCAGTGGTCAACTACGCCAACGCCAGCCAGCGCTACCTGCAGGGTCTGGAGCGCGACCCGCAGGCCCGAGAGCGGGTAGGGAAGGGCCTGCAGCGCATCAGCGAACAGGCCACCCATGCCGCCGAAGTGATCCGGCGTCTGCGCGCCTTTCTGCGCAAAGGGCCGCGCCGCCTGCAGGCGCTGGACGTGGCCGAGGTGGCGGGCGAAGCCATGCGCCTGTGCGCCTGGGAGGCCGCGCGGGACCAAGTGCTGGTCGAGCTGCGCATGAGCGCGCAACTGCCCTCGGTGTATGCCGACCGGGTACTGCTGGAGCAGGTGCTGTTGAACCTGCTGCGCAACGCCATCGATGCCAACCGTGAGCAGCATGGCGAGCGGCCGTCACGTATCCTGCTCGGCGCCGCGCGCGATGGCGACGGCGTGCTGGTCGAGGTGGCCGACCAGGGCCCGGGCGTGGCGCCCGAGTGCCTGGATGAAATCTTCACGCCGTTCACCACCAGCAAGGCCGACGGCCTGGGCCTGGGCCTGAGCATGAGCCGCAGCCTGATTGAAGGCTTTGGCGGCAGCCTGTGGGCGCGGGCCGGTGACAACGGCGGTCTGGTACTGTGCTGTCGCCTGGCGGTCAGCAGGGGATAAGGGGAAATGGCGGTGCAAGCGAAAGTGTATGTGGTCGATGACGACCAGGGTATGCGGGATTCGACGGTGTGGCTGCTGCAGTCGGTCGGCTTGCAGGCCTTGCCGTTCGCCAGCGGGCAGGCGTTTCTCGACGCCTGCGTTGACGATGGGCCGGCCTGTGTACTGCTGGATGTGCGCATGCCGGGGTTGGGCGGGCTGGCGGTGCAGCAGGCGATGCGCGAGCGTGGCCTGGGGTTGCCGGTGATCTTCGTCAGCGGCCATGCCGATGTACCGATAGTGGTGCGGGCGTTCAAGGCCGGCGCCTGCGACTTCATTGAAAAACCCTACAGCGACCAGTTGCTGCTCGACAGCGTACAGGCCGCGCTGGAGCACGCCGGGCGGGCACGCCAGGGCGACCAGGCGCTGGCCCAGGTGCAGGTGCGCATCGATGGCCTGACACCGCGCGAGCGTGACGTGTTCGTGCCGTTGGCCCAGGGGTTGAGCAACCGCGAGATTGCCGAACGGCTGGGCGTCAGCGTGAAGACTGTGGACCTGTACCGGGGGCGGGTGATGAAGCGGCTGCAGGCGGATAGCCTGGCCGAGCTGGTAGGCATGGCCATTGCCTGCGGGGCGGTGGAAGCATTGGGCCTGCAAGCGCGACAGTGACAGCAGTCGCAGTTCCCTGTGGGAGATGACCCAGCCCTTTGGGCTGCGCTGTCGCGTAGATAACTGAAATCGCAAGCAGTCCGCGTACCCTGTGGGAGCCGCTTTAGCCGCGAAGAATCCAACGCGGTGCATGGCACCGGCTGCGCCGGTGTTCGCGGCTACAGCCGCTCCCACAAGAGCCTCCCTCGGCAGGCGAGAAAAGAGGAAAATCATGAAATTTTCAATAGCAACCTAATCAAAGCTTTGACATTCACTGCCTAGGCAGTAATATTTTCACACAATTGATTGAGCATTCTCCGATGGCCCATTTCTCCCCCGAAAACTTCCAGACCTGCGCCATCGGCATGCTGCTCGGCCGCGCAGCGATCCTCAAGGACCGCATTCTCGACTGGCATCTCGAATCCGAAGGCGTCACCGCCGCGCAGTTCAAGGTGCTGATCATCGTCACCCAGTACCAGGTGGATACCCCGGCCGAGCTGTGTCGCTACCTGGGCCTGGACAGTGGGTCGATGACCCGCATGCTCGACCGCCTCGAGCAGAAGGAGCTGATCGTGCGCAACCGCTGCGCCGACGACCGCCGCCAGGTGCGCCTGGCCCTTACCGCTGATGGCCAGCGCCTGGCTGACCGCCTGCCGGATATCGGCGCGGCGGCCATGAACGAGTTGTGCGGTGCGCTGGCACCCGAAGAGCTCAAGACCCTGGAAGGCCTGCTGGCCAAGGTCCTGCTTGCTGCCGGCGACCCGTTGACGATCCGCCGCTTCGGCGATCGTTGATCCCTGTCACGAATTATCCAAGGTATTGTCATGGCCACTCCCGCAGACACCCCGACTTCCTCCGCCGCGCCCGAGCCGTCGCGCAAGCGCAAGGCCTGGCTGCTTGGCCTGCTGTTGCTGCTGATTCTTGCCGGTGTCGGCGCCTGGGCCTGGTACAGCCTGGTCGGGCGCTGGCACGAAAGCACCGACGATGCCTACGTCAACGGCAACGTGGTAGAGATCACCCCGCTGGTTACCGGCACCGTCACCAGCATCGGCGCCGATGACGGCGACCTGGTCCATGCCGGCCAGGTATTGCTGCAATTCGACCCGGCTGACAGCGAGGTGGCCTTGCAGTCCGCCGAAGCCAAGCTGGCGCGCAGCGTGCGTCAGGTACGCGGGTTGTATAGCAACGTCGACTCGCTCAAGGCCCAGCTGGAAACCCGCCAGGCCGAACTGCGCAAGGCCCGGCAAGACTTCAACCGGCGCAAGGTGCTGGCCGACAGTGGTGCGATTGCTGCGGAAGAATTGTCCCATGCCCGCGATGACCTGAGCGTGGCCGAGGCTGCCGTCAACAGTGCTCGCCAGCAACTCAGCACCAGCAGCGCGCTGGTCGACGACACCGTGGTGTCCTCGCACCCTGAGGTGATGGCTGCCGCCGCCGACCTGCGCCAGGCCTACCTCGACCACGCCCGCACCACCCTGGTGGCGCCGGTCACCGGCTACGTCGCCAAGCGTACCGTGCAACTGGGCCAACGCCTGCAGCCGGGCACCGCGACCATGGCAGTGATCCCGCTGGACCAGGTGTGGATCGACGCCAACTTCAAGGAAACCCAGCTGCGCGACATGCGTATCGGCCAGCCGGTGCAAATCAGCGCCGACCTGTACGGCAGCGAGGTCAGGTACAGCGGTACGGTCGACAGCCTCGGCGCTGGCACCGGCAGCGCTTTCGCCCTGTTGCCGGCGCAGAATGCCACCGGTAACTGGATCAAGATCGTCCAGCGTGTGCCGGTGCGCATACACCTCAGCCCCGAACAGCTCAAGGACCACCCGCTGCGTATCGGCCTGTCCACCGTGGTCGAGGTCGACCTGCACGACCAGAGCGGGCCGGCCTTGGCCCAGCAACCACCGCAGCAGGCCAGCTACACCACCCAGGTGTATGACCGCCAGCTGGTCGAAGCCGACAACCTGATCGCCCGGCTGATCCACGAAAACAGCGCACCCGGCAAGACGGTTCAGCGATGAGCAACAGTGCTGCTGCCCAGTTCACGCCGCCGAGCCTGTTGCTGACCACCATCGGCCTGTCGCTGGCGACGTTCATGCAGGTGCTCGACACCACCATCGCCAACGTGGCCTTGCCGACCATTTCCGGCAACCTGGGGGTGAGCTACGAGCAGGGCACCTGGGTCATCACCTCGTTCGCGGTGAGCAACGCCATCGCCTTGCCGCTAACCGGCTGGCTCAGCCGGCGGTTTGGCGAGGTGAAACTGTTCATCTGGGCCACGCTGCTGTTCGTACTGGCCTCGTTCCTGTGCGGTATTGCCCAGTCAATGCCGGAGCTGGTCGGTTTTCGCGTGTTGCAGGGCGTGGTAGCCGGGCCGTTGTACCCGATGACCCAGACTTTGCTGATCGCTGTCTACCCGCCGGCCAAGCGCGGCATGGCCCTGGCGTTGCTGGCAATGGTCACGGTGGTGGCGCCGATTGCCGGGCCGATCCTCGGGGGCTGGATCACCGACAGCTACAGCTGGCCGTGGATCTTCTTCATCAACGTGCCCATCGGTCTGTTCGCCGCCGCCGTGGTGCGTCAGCAGATGCGCACCCGGCCGGTGGTCACCAGCCGCCAGCCGATGGACTACATCGGCCTGCTGACGCTGGTCATCGGTGTCGGCGCCTTGCAGGTGGTGCTGGACAAGGGCAATGACCTGGACTGGTTCGAGTCGTCGTTCATCATCGTCGGTAGCCTGATCTCGGTGGTGTTCCTGGCGGTATTCGTGATCTGGGAACTGACTGACCGTCACCCGGTTGTCAACCTGCGCCTGTTCGCGCACCGCAACTTCCGCGTCGGCACCATCGTGCTGGTCGGGGGCTATGCGGGGTTCTTCGGCATCAACCTGATCCTGCCGCAGTGGTTACAGACACAGATGGGCTATACCGCGACGTGGGCTGGCCTGGCGGTGGCGCCAATCGGCCTGTTGCCGGTGCTCATGTCGCCGTTCGTGGGCAAGTACGCGCACCGCTTCGACTTGCGTGTGCTGGCCGGGCTGGCGTTTCTGGCGATCGGCAGCAGTTGCTACATGCGTGCCGGGTTCACCAGCGAGGTGGACTTCCAGCATGTGGCGCTGGTGCAGCTGTTCATGGGTATTGGCGTGGCGCTGTTCTTCATGCCGACCTTGAGCATCCTGCTGTCCGACCTGCCACCGCAGCAGATTGCCGACGGCTCCGGGCTGGCGACATTCCTGCGTACCTTGGGCGGCAGTTTTGCGGCGTCGCTGACGACCTGGATCTGGATTCGCCGGGCGGACCAGCACCATGCCTACCTGAGCGAGCACATCAGCCAGTTCGACCCGGCCACGCGGCATGCCCTGGAGCAACTGGGCGGGGCCAACCCGCGGGGCTATGCGCAGCTGGAGCAGATACTCAACGGGCAGGCGTACATGATGTCGACGGTGGACTACTTCACCCTGATGACCTGGGTGTTTGCCGGGTTGATCCTGCTGGTGTGGTTCGCCAAACCGCCCTTTACCGCCAAGGCGGGGCCAGCGTCGGCAGGGCATTGAGCCGGGCCAGAAGCAGGCCCGGCAAATCCCGCGTCAGGTACTCGCTGCGTACCAGGGACGCTGTATGCGCAGCACCAACCGGTCGATTTGCGGCACCAGCAGGTTGGCGGCCAGCACGGCGAAGCAGAGGCCGTCGGCATAAAGCCCGAATTCGCGAATCAGTTCGGTGAGCGTGCCAACGGTCACGCCGAAGAGCATGCGACCGGCGCGCGTATTGGGGCTGGTGACCGGATCGGTGGCGATGAAGAAGGCGGTGAAGAGGTAGCCACCGAGACTGAGGTTGTACACGGCTTCCTGCAGGCTATGGCCGGCGGCCATGCACAGCAATACGGTGCTCGCGAGCATCGCCAGCGGAATCTCGATTCGGATCACCCGTAGCGAAGCCAGTATCAGGCCGCCGGCGATGTAGCCGTACCCCGACAGGTTGTGGGTGATATGGGTGAATTCGTTCTGCGCCAACTGGGTGGCGCCGGCGAACGCATCGAGATCAAGGCGTGGCACCAACTGTAGCTGTTGTAGAAGAACCGCCTTGGCGCCCAGGGTTGCGGTCCAGGGGGTATGGTTCGAGGGTGCAGGGTACAACTGCTGGTAGAAGCAGATGGCAACGATCCCCAGACCAACCATGGCAGGGTTGAGACGGTTGCGACCGAGGCCTCCACTGGCATGCTTGCATAGCGCGAGAGCGGCAAAGCTGGCCAGGGCAATCATCCACAGCGGCACCAGCAGCGGTAATGCCCGAGCCAGGATCAGGCCTAGCACCAGCCAGCTGAGGTCGCTCAA
This sequence comes from Pseudomonas sp. p21, assembly GCF_001642705.1. NCBI lineage: Bacteria > Pseudomonadati > Pseudomonadota > Gammaproteobacteria > Pseudomonadales > Pseudomonadaceae > Pseudomonas > Pseudomonas sp. p21. The sequence continues at coordinate 324,778 of NZ_LWBV01000007.1, read as the reverse complement.
ACCCTCGCGGACATTACGCCCGCGCAGGCGCAGCAGGGCAGCTTCGAAGCCCAGGGCGAGCAGCACGCACCAGAAGGTCTGCAACCAGACCACAACGCCAAATTGCCAGGCATACAGGACGGTGCCCGGCAGGAGGCACAAGATGACCAGCAGCATCACCGTGCGCAGCCGCTGCGGAATGGGATGGCGTATCAGGCTCATGCGCGGACCTCCGTCTTGCTCTGGCGGAAGCGTTCGCGCAGCGGGATACTGCTCGGGCAGATGCTGCTGCAACTGCCGCATTCGATACAGGCATCCAGGCGTAGTTCCTGCAGGCTGGCCTTGTCCAGGCGTTCGGCGGCAGCGTAGAGATCCAGCGGCCTGAGCGACATCGGGCAGACATCCACGCAACGCGTACAACGAATGCAACTGCTTGCGGGGCGGGTTGCCGGCAGGTAGCGTTCAGCGCCGAATATCAGGCAACTACTGGTCTTGCTGACGATGGCGGTGGCGTCCGGTAGCGGCTGCCCCATCATCGGGCCGCCGACCTGGGTCAACTGGCCTGCGGGGGCCGCGCCAGCAATTGCGCGCAGTTCGCTGACCGGGTAACCCACTGGCACCCGGACATTACCGGGGCGCTCGCAGTCACCGGTCAGCGTCAGCACCCGGCTTATCAGTGGTTCACCCTGGAAGACGGCCTGGCCCAGTGCGTAAAGCGTTGCGACATTCAGCGCCAGGACGCCTATATCGGCAGGCCGGCTCCCTGGCGCCAGGTTGCGGCCACTGAGGCTCTTGATCATCAACGGCTGCCCACCTGCCGGGTAACGCTCCGGTAGCGGACAAATCTCGACCCGGGTACGTGCCTGGCGAGCGGCGGCACGTAACGTGGCCATCGCCTCCGGTTTGTTGGTTTCGATGCCAAAGCGGGTCGTCGTTATTCCCAGCAGCGCGGCGACATAGTCGGCGGCCTCGATCAACGCTTCGGCATTCTCGCGCATGAGGCGATCATCGCAGGTAAGGAAGGGCTCGCATTCGGCACCGTTAATCAGCAGCAGGTCGGGCTGCCGGGCGTCGGCCAGCTTGAGGGCCGTCGGGAAACCCGCCCCACCAAGGCCGACTATGCCCATCTGCAATGCGCGTTCGACCAACGCCTCTGGCGTTTGCGGCAGACCCTGCACCGGTCGTTCGACCCACTCATCCAGGCCATCTGCGTTCAGAATGACGGCCATGACTGGCTCGGCCGAGTCGGCCGCGAAGGCGAGATCAATCCGATCCACGATGCCGGAGGTGCTGGCATGCACCCAAGCGGTGGTGTCATCACCAATACCGATCACTTCGCCCTTGCGCACATGCTGTCCGGGCTGCACGCAAGGCTGGACAAACCGGCGACCCCGCCCGAGTGGAATCGCCAGCTGGACTTTTTCGACCGCGACCGGGGCAACCGGCGTGGCGTTGGACAGTTCCTTGTATCCCTTGAGCTCGATCCCTCCATGCCAACTACGCTGAGAGGATGAGGCGATGGCCAGCAGGCGCCGCCAGAAAGGTTTCTGTTGCGGCTGACGCTGGGCGCGGATGCGGCTCTGCAGGCGTTCGACGCTCTGCAACGAATGGCTAGACATATTCTGTCCTCCAATTTTTGGGCAAAGAACGCCCGTGTGCGCTTATGCGCACAATGGTTTTATTGCTTCCGGGACGTTTAGCGGAAAGGGAGGGGGATGGTTGATCACCCGCGCACATCTGAGTGTAAAACGAGGAATTTGTTCGGTTTTTAACCAGATTTGCTGATGAACGGTAGGCCAATTGCCATCTTGCAATTTCTGGTGAAATAGCCTGCGCCGCGAAGGGCGGCCAGAGTCTGCGAGGTGTCGAATGATGCGCGCAAGCCTGCTGGTGATGCTGTTGACATTGCTGTATGGCTGCGGCGACAGGATCGAGCGCTTTTCCGGGCCGACCATGGGGAGCACATACTCGATCCAGTATGTACCCACCGCGCACACGCCCGGTGCGCAGCAGGTAAAGGCCGAAGTCGAGATGATGCTCGAGGCGCTCGACAGGCAGTTTTCCAACTGGCGCGGCGACTCTGTGGTTTCCCGCTTCAACGCTCTGCCGGCCGGCGCCTGTCAGGCGGTACCGGAAGAGATGCGGCACTTGCTGGTGTACGGTGAGTCGCTGTTCCGCGAGAGTGGCGGGGCTTTCGACCTGACGGTGCTGCCATTGATGAACCTCTGGGGCTTCGGCCCGCAGTCACGAGGGAGGCAGGTGCCGGATACCGGTGCGCTGGCTCGGGAACAGGCGCGGGTAGGGCTACAGCACTTGCACCTGGAGGGCGAAAAACTGTGCAAGGATGTGGCGGCGCAGCTGGATTTCGACAGCATGCTCGCCGGTTATGCCGTGGATCGGGTCGGCGACAGGCTTTCGGCCCTGGGTATCCAGGCCTATCTGGTCGAGATCACCGGCGAACTCAAGGGGGTCGGTCGCAAGCCGGATGGCTCGCCCTGGCGCATCGCCCTCGAGGTACCGAGTGGCGGGGACGAGCAGCAAGTGGAGCGCGCCATCGCCCTGGATGGCTACGGTGTTGCCACCGCCGGCGATTACCGTAACTATTTCGAAGAAGGTGGCCAGCGCTATTCGCACACCTTCGATCCACGTGTCGGCAGGCCGGTCAGCCATGCGCTGGCGGCAGTATCGGTGGTCGACCCTTCGGTGCTGCGTGCCGATGCCCTGGATACATTGTTGATGGTGCTCGGCCCGGAGGAGGGCTATGCCTTTGCCGAGCGGCATGACATCGCCGCCTATTTCATCATGCACAAGGGGCTGGGGTTCGTTGCGCGGGCGACGCCGCGATTCGAGGCATTGTTTCCCCGGCAGGGCAAGACCAGGCAGTAATTGACGGAAAACACATCGCTCAGGGGCAAGAGCAGATGGGGTGGCTGTGCTGACCTTGGTCATTCCCATGCGCAGCCTTTTCCCCTATTGTCGATGCTCCCTTCCCAAACGATTGGCAAATTCATGGAGAAAGTCATCGTGATCACCGGTGCCAGCCGTGGCATCGGCGCCGCCACGGCGCTGCTGGCCGCCCGCCAGGGCTACCGCATCTGCATCAACTACCACACCGACGACCAGGCCGCCGAGAACATCCTCGATCAGGTCCGCGCCCTGGGCGCCGAGGCCATCACCGTACGCGCCGACGCCAGCGTCGAGGATGAGATCATCCAGCTGTTCCAGCGTGTGGATGAAGAGCTGGGCCCGGTCACCGCACTGGTCAACAACGCCGGCACCATTGGCCAGCAAAGCCGGGTCGAGGACATGTCCGAATTTCGCCTGCTCAAGATCATGAAGAGCAACATCGTCGGCCCCATGCTCTGCGCCAAGCACGCCCTGCTGCGCATGGCACACCGGCACGGTGGGCAGGGCGGGGCCATCGTCAACGTGTCGTCGGTGGCTGCACGCCTGGGGTCACCCAACGAATACGTGGACTATGCCGCTTCCAAGGGTGCCCTCGACACCTTCACCGTTGGCCTGGCAAAGGAAGTGGCAGGCGAGGGCGTGCGGGTCAATGGCGTACGGCCAGGCTACATCCATACCGGGTTCCATGCGCTGTCCGGCGACCCCGACCGGGTCAGCAAGCTTGAGCCCGGCTTGCCCATGGGCCGCGGCGGGCGCCCCGAGGAAGTGGCAGAGGCCATCCTCTGGCTGCTCTCGGACAAAGCCTCGTACTCCACCGGCAGCTTCATCGACCTGGGCGGCGGGCGCTGAGCGCGCCCGTCAATCATCCAGCAGCGAGCGTACCCGTTCAGCCAGCACTTCCAGCTCGAACGGCTTGGTGAGCACCTGTGTGCCTTGCAATAACTGGCCGTCACTGAGCGCCGCGCTTTCGTCGTAGCCGGTGATGAACAGCACCTTGAGGTCGGGGTAGCGCTCGCGGCAACGCTCAGCCAACTGGCGGCCATTCAGGCCGCCGGGCAGGCCGATATCGCTCAGCAGCAGGTCTGGCCGCTCGCCATTTTGCAGGTGGGCAAGGGCGGCCGGGCCATTCTCGAATGCGTCGACCAGGTAACCCAGTTCTTCCAGCACCTCGCAGACGACCACGCGCAAGGCAATCTGGTCTTCGATCAGCAGGATACGCTGTGCGGCCGTGCTGCCACTTTCCAGCAGTGTGCGCCGCGGCCTGGGTGCCGGGGCTTCGGGGAGCTCGTGGTGGCGGGGGAGCAGTAGCTCGATGCGGGTGCCTTTGCCAAGCGTCGACAACACCCGTAGCTGCCCGCCCGACTGGCGCACGAAACCGTAGGTCATCGACAAACCCAGGCCCGTGCCCTGGCCCATCGGTTTGGTGGTGAAGAACGGGTCGACTGCGCGCTCGGCCACCTCCGCCGACATGCCATTGCCGTTGTCGATGATGCTCAGCCTTACGTATTCACCAGCTGGCAGTCCCAGTGCGCGGGCTTGCTCGTCGTCGAGCAGCAGGTTGTCACCGAGGATATCGATCGCACCGCCAGCAGGCATGGCATCGCGGGCATTGATGCACACGTTGAGCAGGGCGCTTTCCAGTTGCGGCGGGTCGATGAAGGTCGGCCACAGCTGGTAGGGGAACTGGCTGGTCAGGGTGATGGAAGGACCAATGGTACGGCGCAGCAGCTCTTCCATGCCGCCCACCAGCGTGGCCACCTGCGTGGAGCAGGGCTGCAGGGTCTGCTGACGGGAGAATGCCAGCAGCCGGTGTACCAGCGCAGAGGCCCGCTGCGCCGAGCCGCTGGACAGTTCCAGCAAGGGTTCCAGGCTGTCGAAACGGGATTGCTCCAGGCGTTGGCGCATCAGCTCCTGGGCACTCAGGATGGCGCCCAGCAGGTTGTTGAAGTCGTGAGCGATGCCGCCACTGAGCTGGCCGACCGCTTCCATCTTCTGTGCCTGGCGCAGGGCCTCCTCGGCCTTGGCCCGTTCTGCCAATGCCGCATTCACCCGTTGTTCCAACTCCTCGTTCAGGCGTTGCAGGGCCAGCTCTGCTTGCCGGCGTGCGGTAACGTCCTTGAACAGTACTGCCACCTGGCGCTTTTCGGCAGGCTCTACCCGGAAGGTGGTCACCGACAACACATGGCCGGTGGCAACCAGCTCCTGCTCGAAATGCAGGGGCTCGCCCGTGCGCAGCACCGCGCCATAACGGGCGACCCAGTCATCGGCCTCATCGGGCACCATCTCGCGCAGTTTCTGCCCGACCACGTTGGGGATGCCGGCGTGCTTGGCATAGGCAGCATTGGCCAGCACATGCACATAGTCACTCAGCGGGCCGTGCGGGCCGTCGAAGAACTCGATGATGCAGAAACCTTCGTCCATGGTGTCGAAGAGCGAGCGGTAGAAGTCCTGGTCGTGTTCCTGATGGCTTGCCAGGCGGGCCTCCAGCAGCGCGTTCTGCCGCTGCAGGGCTTCGACTTGTTGGCGCAGTGAAAGCAGGTCGCGAGAAGGCATGCCGAGGTCCGACAAAAGAGGAGGCCCAGACTTTAACGTGTTCGCCAGCAGGCGAATAGCCAGTCAAAGCGGGTGGGGGGCAAGGCCCAGCAGCCGCTCGACCCGTTCGCCGAGGGTGTTCAGGTCGAAGGGTTTATGCAGCAGTGCCGTGCGCCTGTCGGGCCGGGCACAGGGCACCGTAGCGGTAGTGTCATAGCCGGTGATCAGTAATACCGGGGCATGCTCCACAAGGCCCTGGTAGGCCTCTGCAAGCTGGTAGCCGTCGACCCGCCCAGGCAAGCCGACATCGGTGATCAACAGGTCCGGTGGCGGCCCTTCCTGCAGCGCTTCAAGCGCCGGGCGGCCACCCTCGAAAGCCTGCACCTGATGGCCCAGTTCCGTCAGCACTTCAACCAGTACCAGGCGCAGGGCCGGTTGGTCCTCCACCAGCATGATCCGGTGCACGCGCGGCTGCACGGGCTCGGTGGGGGATGTGGCTGGCTCGTCGTGGCATGTTGCGGTAGCGATCTTGTTCTGGGGCAGGTACAGGTGAACGCAAGTGCCTTGCCCGACAACGCTGTCGATCAGCAACTGCCCCCCGGACTGGCGAACAAAGCCATAGGCCATGGACAACCCCAGGCCGGTGCCCTGGCCCAGCGGTTTGGTGGTGAAAAAGGGTTCGAGGGCGCGCTCCAGCACCGCACTGGACATGCCCAGGCCGGTGTCCTCGACACGAATGTGCAGATAGCGGCCCGTCGGCAGGCCCAGGTGCTTGGCATCGGCTGCCGCGAGATCGGCGTTTTCACAGCCGATGCGCAGGGTGCCGCCCAGCGGCATGGCGTCACGGGCATTGATGCACAGGTTGAGCAAGGCGTTTTCCAGCTGTTGCGGGTCGATGAGGATCGACCATTGCGCGGCCAGGGTCTGGTCCTGGAAGTCAATGTGCGGGCCGGTCGAACTGCGGATCAGGTCATGCATGTCGGCCACCAGGTGCTGCACATCGACCGCTTGTGGTACCAGTGTCTGCTGGCGTGAAAAGGCCAGCAACCGCTGCACCAGGGCAGCGGCACGCAGTGCGTTGCTGCGGCTGAGTTCGAGCATGCGGGCGGTTTCGGCAAAGCGTTGCTGGCCCAGGCGTTGCTCTGCCAGCTCCAGCGCGCCAAGCAGGCTGCCCAGCAGGTTGTTGAAGTCGTGGGCGATGCCACCGGTCAGCTGGCCTACCGCCTCCATTTTCTGTGATTGGCGCAGGGCCTCTTCGGCCTGGCGCAGGCGTTCCTGCTCGGCCATGCGCTCGGTGATGTCATAGGCGAACATGTACCCGCCCTGGATCCGCTGCTGCGCATCGCGCAGCGGGTGGTAGCGGATCTCGTAATGGCGAGGTGCGTCAGGCGGGCCGAAGGTGATGGTGTCGATGAAGGCTTCGCCGGCCAGCACGCGTGGCCACACCGGTGCCAGGCGGCCCATGATGTCAGGCTGGTTGACCAGGAACTGCGGCACGTAATCGCCGATCTGCGGTACGAAACCACGGTAACGCTCAAAGGTTTCCCTGGCCATGCGGTTGATCGCCACCAGGCGCATCTTGCGGTCTGCGGCAAACACGTTGGCCAGGCTGTTGTCGAGCAGTTCGCCCAGCAGTTGGTTATGGGCCTGTGCAGTGTCTTCGCGCTCGGCCAGGCGAGCTTCCAGTTCTGCGACACGCGCTTGCAGCTGTGCCAATGACGGGAGCGAATCTGCTTGCATGGCGAGGCCCCGGTGAGAGGATCGGGCAACTATAGTCGCCCACCGGGTCATCAGCCATCAGAACGAGCGGATGATCCGCCCCAGGGTTTCCATGGCCCGTTCGGCATCCTCATGCCAGGGGCTGCCGTAGTTCAGGCGAATGCAGTTGCCGAAACGCCGGGTGGGCGAGAAGATCGGCCCGGGGGCGATGCTGATGCCTTGGGCCAGGGCCATATGGAACAATTTGAGGGCGTCCATCTGCTCGGGCAGTTCCAGCCACAGGAAGTAGCCGCCGGACGGTTGGCTGACCCTCGTCTGTGCCGGAAAATGCCGGGCGATGGCCGCCAGCATGTTGGCCTGCTGGCCTTCCAGGGCATAGCGCAGCTTGCGCAGGTGGCGGTCGTAGCCGCCGTGCTGCAGGTAGTCGGCGATCGCCGCCTGCGCCGGCATCGAGGCACACAGCGAGGTCATCAGCTTGAGCCGCTCGATCTTCTGCGCAAAGCGCCCGGCCGCCACCCAACCGATGCGGTAGCCTGGTGCCAGGCTCTTGGCGAACGAGCCGCAGTGCATCACCAGGCCCTGGGTGTCGAAGGCCTTGGCCGGCTTGGGGGCCTGCTGCGCGTAGTACAGTTCGGCGTATACGTCGTCTTCGATCAATGGCACCTGATGACGCGCCAGCAGCTCCACCAGTGCCTGCTTTTTTGCCTCCGGCATGCTGGCGCCCACCGGGTTCTGGAAGTTGGTCATGCACCACACGGCTTTGACCGGGTGCTTTTCCAGGGTCTGCGCCAGCACGCCCAGGTCCATGCCTTCGCGTGGGTGCACAGGGATTTCCACCGCCTTGAGCTTGAGCCGCTCCAGCACCTGCAGGCAGGCATAGAAGGCGGGGGCTTCGATGGCCACCAGGTCACCGGGCTGGGTGACAGCCTGCAGGCACAGGTTCAGGGCTTCCAGCGCGCCGTTGGTGATCAGCAGCTCCTCCATTGGCAGCATCAGCCCGCCGACCATATAGCGCAGGGCAATCTGCCGGCGCAGCTGCGGGTTGCCGGGTGACAGGTCGGTTACCACCATGCGCGGGTCCATGCTGCGGCTGGCGCTGGCCAGCGAGCGTGACAGGCGTTGCAGCGGGAACAGTTCGGGGCTGGGGAAGGCCGAGCCGAACGGCACGGTGTTGGGGTCCTTGATCGAGTCGAGGATCGAGAACACCAGCGCGCTGACGTCTACATCGGTGGACTCGCTGACCGGCTGCAATGCTTGCGGCTCGCTGAACTGGCGCGGGGCGTGGGCGTTGACGAAGTAGCCCGAGCGCGGCCGGGCGCGGATCAGCCCGCGCCGTTCCAGCAGGTAGTAGGCCTGGAACACGGTGGACGGGCTGACCCCGTGGGTCTGGCTGGCATAGCGCACCGAGGGCACCCGCTGGCCGGGGCCCAGCACCCCGGAGCGGATCAGTTCGGCAATATCGTCGGCAAAGCGTTCGTAGCGTTTCATTCTGGCCTTCTGTTGAAGCCTGGCAGGCAAGGTGGAGTCAGTGTAAGGGATCAACGATTCATCGGCGCGACGAAGCGGCTGTTGGCCACGCTGCGGATGGCGGGGTCGTCGCGTTCGCTGATTTCGAAGCTCAGCGTCTGCGAGCTGCTGGCCGGGCGCTCGGCGAGCATCGCCACCGACACCGGCAGTTCACTCATTTCACCGGCCGGGATCATGAATGATGTCTTGCCCTGCAAGCTGAAACCGTCGGCGTCCAGCAGGCGCAGCTCGTAGTGCTGGGTGCGTTCGGTCTTGTTGATGACTTTGAGCAGGTAGATGTTCTCGATCTGGCCCTGGGCATTCTCGCGGAACAGGCCGCGGTCCTTGATCACGTCCAGCGACACCATCGGACGCAGTTGCAAGGCTATCACCAGCGCCGCGATCATTACCCCCAGCGCGGCGGCGTAGCCCAGCAGGCGCGGGCGTAGCCAATGGGTGGTGCCACCTTGCAGGCTGTGTTCGGACTTGTAGCCGATCAGGCCACGGGCGTAGCCCATCTTGTCCATTACCCCGTCACAGGCATCGATGCACGCCGCACAACCGATGCAGGCCATTTGCAGGCCATCGCGGATATCGATGCCGGTGGGGCACACCTGCACGCACAAGGTGCAGTCGATGCAATCGCCCAGGCCCTGGGCGCGGGCGTCGCTGCCTTTCTTGCGCGGGCCACGGGCTTCGCCGCGACGCGGGTCATAGGCGACCGCCAGGGTGTCCTTGTCGAACATCACGCTCTGGAAGCGCGCATAGGGGCACATGTGCAGGCACACCGCTTCGCGCAGCAGGCCGGCATTGATGTAGGTGGCGGCGGTGAAGAACAGCACCCAGAACAGCGCCACGCCGCCCAGTTGCAAGGTGAACAGTTCTGCGGCCAGTGGGCGGATCGGGGTGAAGTAGCCGACGAAGGTCAGACCGGTGAGCACGCCGATGGCCAGCCACAGGCTGTGCTTCAGTGTTCGACGGGCCAGTTTGTTCAGGCTCCAGGGCGCGGCGGCCAGCTTGATGCGCTGGTTACGGTCACCCTCGGTGACCTTTTCGCACCACATGAACAGCCAGGTCCAGGTGCTCTGCGGGCAGCTATAGCCGCACCACACACGGCCGGCATACACGGTGATGGCAAACAGGCCGAAGGCGCAGATGATCAGCAGCGCCGACAGCAGGATGAAGTCCTGCGGCCAGAAGGTGGCGCCGAAGATGTGGAATTTGCTGTTGCCCAGGTCCCACAGCACGGCCTGGCGGCCGTTCCAGTTCAGCCAGGCGGTGCCGAAGAACAGCACGAACAGAGCGCCGGCGAAGCCAACGCGCAGGTTGCGGTACAGCCCGGTGAAACTACGGGTATGGATGCCATTGTCGGCGCGTCGTGGTTGGGGGCTGGCTGGGGCAGTGGCGATCTCTGTGAAAGGGATTCTATCGTTCATGGCTCGGTGCTCATCAGGCCTCGATCAGGCATGAGCACTATGGCCCTGAGACTGTTATCAGCACAGGCTCAGATTTTGCGATAAAAACCGTATCAGATTTTCGGGTAGGCCCCGCCAGCCCTCAGATTACCGAGCCTGGCGTGCTGGCCTTGAGATGCCTGCGGCTATCCACCGCACCCGCCACGGTCAGGGCATCGGCCTCGGCTTCGGTGATGGGTACACGCTGGCCGGCGAGCACGGCCACGGACATGCGCAGCTGTTCGTCGGTGACGATTTCGATGGACGGGCCATCACCCTCGATGCGCAGGTCTTCGCCGAGCAGGGTGCAGCGGCGAGTGGTTTCGTCGATTTCAATGGGCATGGGGCGGTCCTCCTGGGGGTTACAGGGTGGACCACAGGGCGGGGCGGGTTGCTGCATCCGGAAGCTGAGCGGCACTTTGTCATTTGCTTGGAGGTCAACCCTTGCAGATGGCAGGCCCGGCCTTTTCGCGGGTAAACCCGCTCCCACAGGTACTGCATTGCATTGAAACTTGTGCAAACCCTGTGGGAGCGGGTTTACCCGCGAAGAGGCCGGCCCAGCCAACACAATGCTCAGCATGGGAATAACGCCATGGACCTCATCTGGCAAGCCATCCAGGCCGAATTCGCCGACATCACCGATGAGCGCGAGGTCACGCAAATCCTCGTACGCCTGCTGATGGCAGCCCTGCTCGGCGCTGTGCTGGGCTTCGAGCGCGAGCACAAGGGCAAGGCCGCCGGGGTGCGCACGCATATGCTGGTTTCGCTGGGCGCAGCGTTATTCGTGCTGGCACCGAGCATGGCTGGGGCCGATGAGCAGGCGCTGAGCCGGGTGATCCAGGGCATTGTCGCCGGAGTCGGTTTTCTTGGTGCAGGCACTATTCTCAAGGGGAACGGCCAGGATGCCAGCCATGTGAAGGGCCTGACCACCGCCGCCGGGCTGTGGATGACCGCCGCCATCGGTACGGCAGCCGGCATGGGTCGCGAAGCCACGGCGTTGATCAGCACGGTACTGGCCCTGCTGGTGCTGGGCACGATGCCGTTGCTGGTGGACAAGCTCGAAGGGCAGGATGAGGGAAAGCAGAAGGAGGAAGAGGGCAGGAAGCACTGAGGGGAGCCGAAGCTCCCCTCAAAGCGTTGTTGCCTGCTCTTTTTTTATTATTGGGACCGGCCTTTTGTTGTTTTTGTCAGCCTGTCCTGGTGTTGCGGGCGACCCCCATGCGGGGTCAAGAGCAAACGTATTTTTTTGAGCGCTGACCTGCCTTCATCATTGCTGATCCGAACCTGGCTGCCGCTACCTTGAGGTAGTTTTATTGTTCTGTGCCAGACCGCGGGGCGTGCCCCTGAAAAGCGTGTCGACTCCAAAAAAATCTGCTTGCTACGCCTCTGCCGTGTTGTTCTTGTTATGTCAGAGCCGTTACCTGTTGTTTTTATTGGGTGTCACATTTTTTTTGTTGTTGTACCAGAGATATAGCAGGGTGCGTGCCAACTTTTGCAAATCCTTTAAAAACAAGCACTTGGAGTTTTTCGTCAAAACCGCCTGGCCTGAAATTCTGCCGATTTGTTTCCCTGTTACCCGATTTTTTACTGTGAAACGTGGGGGCGGTAACACTCCACCCACACGTATGTGACACCCGTATGACTTATTGCGCGCTGCGCGCCCGCGCTACCCGCGACCCGTTGTCGCGGCCCAGCACGCTGCTGATGCGGCGGCCGGCGGCGATCAGCCGGTCCAGGTCGATACCGGTTTCAATGCCCAGCCCCTGCAGCAGGTACACCACGTCTTCGCTGGCGATATTGCCGGTAGCCCCTTTGGCGTAAGGGCAGCCGCCCAGCCCGGCCACCGAGCTGTCGAATACGCTGATGCCTTCGAGCAGGCTGGCATACACGTTGGCCAAGGCCTGGCCATAGGTATCGTGGAAGTGCCCGGCCAGTTGTTCGCGCGGCACCTGTGCCGACACCACCTCGAACAGGCGCCGGGTATCGCCGGCGGTACCGGTGCCAATGGTGTCGCCCAGCGATACCTCGTAGCAGCCCATGTCGTGCAGGGCGCGGGCCACCGGGGCGACCTGCTCGGCGCTGACCTTGCCTTCATAGGGGCAGCCGAGCACGCACGACACATAGCCGCGTACACGCACTCCGTGGTTGCGCGCGGCTTCCATGATCGGCTCGAAGCGCTTGAGGCTGTCGCTGATCGAGCAGTTGATGTTGCGTTGCGAGAAGGCTTCGGAGGCGGCCGCGAATACCGCCACTTCCTTCACCCCTGCGGCCAGGGCGTCCTCGAAACCGCGCAGGTTGGGTGCCAGCGCCGCATAGGTAACACCCGGGCGCTGGTGGATGCCGGCGAACACTTCGGCGGAGCCGGCCATCTGCGGCACCCACTTGGGTGAGACGAAACTGCCCACTTCGATATAGGACAGGCCCGCCTCGGTGAGGTCGTCCACCAGGCGCACCTTGTCGGCGACGTTGATGGGCTGGGCTTCGTTCTGCAGGCCGTCGCGGGGGCCTACTTCGACCAGACGGACGTGTTTGGGCAAGGGCATGGCGGGTTTCCTGTGGCGTTCAGCGGTTGTCTTTGTTGTTCAGGGTGGCGGCCAGGGCTTGTTCGCAGCGCTCCTGGGCGGTGTCCAGCTCCAGCTGCATCTGGTGGATGTCGAGCATCTGCTGTTCCAGCTGGGCGCGGCGCTCGGCGATTTTCGCCAGCATGCTGTTGAGCTGCTTGAGGTTGCCGCTGGAGGGGTCGTACAGCTCGATCAGCTCGCGGCATTCGGCCAGTGAAAAGCCGATGCGCTTGCCGCGCAGGATGAGCTTCAGGCTGACCTTGTCACGCGCCGAATAGATGCGCTCCAGGCCGCGGCGCTCGGGGCTCAGCAGGCCCTGTTCCTCATAGAAGCGGATGGCGCGGGTGGTGATGTCCAGCTCGCGGGACAGGTCGGAGATGCTGTAGGTCTGGGTGCTCATGCTGGGGCTCGGCGTGGGGTATGCGGGTATCCTGAGGGCAGGTTGACGTATACGTCAAGCAAGGGGTGGAAATGTGTGTCGTCTGTACTGGCCTCTTCGCGGGCTTGCCCGCTCCCACAGGTATTGCATGAGCCTTGAGAGCTGCACCGATTTCTAGGCTGGCGCGGTCCCTGTGGGAGCGGGCGAGCCCGCGAAGAGGCCGGCACTGGCAACCAGACATCAGTCTGGCTGCACTGCCCGCCGATACCCATTCGGCGTCTGCCCGTTCAGCCGCTTGAACCACCGGGCAAAGTACGTCGGGTCGGTAAACCCCAGGCTATCCGACAACTGCCCGATACTCATCCGCGTATAAATCAGGTTGCGCCGCGCCTCCAGCAGCAACCGCTGGTGCACCACCTGCAGCGCAGTCTGCCCACTCAGCGCCCGGCACAGCTGGTTCAGCTGCAAACTCGGAATATTCAGCCGCGCGGCAAACTCCTCCACCGACAGGTGCTCACGGTAATGCGCCTCGACCAGGCGCAGGTACTGCCCCAGCAACTGGCGGTCACGCTCATCGCGGTTGCGCGGCGCCTGCCCCAGCTGCTGGCGGCGGCTGATCCACACCATCAGCGCCGTCACCAGTGCCTCGAGCAAGGCTGCACGCGCCGGGGCGTTACCCTGGTACTCCTGGTGCAGAGTATCGATCAGGTTGCGCAGGCGCACCCGGTCCTGGCCCAGCGGGTAACACGCGGCTTTTGCCAGCACTGCAAGCGGCGCGCCCAGGCGCTGCTCCAGGTTCGCCACCAGTGCCGTACCGAAGGTCAGCACATGCCCCTGGATATCGGCGCTGAAGCGAAAGCCATGCACGGTCATCGGTGGCACCACCTGGATCGCCGCCTCGCTGATGGCGCTGCGCACCCCTTCGATCTCCACCTCGGCCCGGCCGCGCTGCACGTACAGCAACTGGAACAGCTCGGCATGCTGGTGCGGCTTGATCTCCCAGTGGTGCAGGCGGCTACGCGCCGGGATCGACTCGCAGTGCAGCAGGTCGGTGCCGGGCCAGGCTTGGTTTTCGCCATACAGCTTGAACAAAGGGACGCCGGGGAGAGTGGATTTCATGCGGGTTGACCTGTCCGTTAATCGAACGTTTTTTGTAAAAGTGCAGGTTATGCATGGAATAGCACACTTCAATGGCTGTTTTTGCCAGTAAAAATGCAAGGGCAAACCCTAACAGCAGATGTCGCCCCACTGCCAGTCCAGGGGCGGCATCGTCCGCACAGAGACAAAAACAATGAAAACTCAGGTCGCAATTATTGGTGCAGGTCCGTCTGGCCTGCTGCTGGGCCAACTGCTGCACAAGGCCGGTATCGATACGGTCATCGTCGAGCGGCAGACGCCCGAGTACGTGCTCGGGCGCATCCGTGCCGGGGTGCTGGAGCAAGGCACCGTCGACCTGCTGCGTGAAGCCGGTGTGGCCGAGCGCATGGACCGTGAAGGCCTGGTCCACGAAGGTGTCGAGCTGCTGGTTGGCGGGCGCCGCCAACGCCTGGACCTCAAGGCTCTGACCGGCGGCAAGACGGTGATGGTATACGGCCAGACCGAAGTCACCCGTGACCTGATGCAGGCACGTGAAGCCAGCGGCGCGCCGATCATCTATTCGGCCAGCAATGTCCAGCCGCACGAGCTCAAGGGCGAACGGCCTTACCTGACTTATGAAAAAGACGGCCAGGTGCACCGGGTGGACTGCGACTACATCGCCGGCTGTGACGGCTTCCACGGTGTTTCGCGGCAGAGCATTCCCGAAGGTATCCTCAAGCAGTATGAGCGGGTCTACCCGTTTGGCTGGCTGGGCATGCTGTCAGATACGCCACCGGTCAACCACGAACTGATCTACGCACACCACGAGCGCGGCTTCGTGCTGTGCAGCCAGCGTTCGCACACCCGTAGCCGCTACTACTTGCAGGTACCGCTGGAAGAGCAGGTGGAGGCGTGGTCCGACGAGCGCTTCTGGCAGGAGCTGAAGGCACGCTTGCCGGAAGACGTGGCTGCGCGTCTGGTCACCGGCCCGGCTTTGGAAAAGAGCATCGCGCCGCTGCGCAGCCTGGTGGTCGAGCCGATGCAGTATGGCCACCTGTTCCTGGTCGGTGACGCCGCGCACATCGTCCCGCCGACCGGCGCCAAGGGCCTGAACCTGGCGGCATCGGACGTCAATTACCTGTACCGCATCCTGGTCAAGGTGTTCCGCGAAGGGCGCACCGACCTGCTGCAGCAGTATTCGCCGCTGGCCCTGCGCCGGGTGTGGAAAGGCGAGCGCTTCAGCTGGTTCATGACCCAGCTGCTGCATGATTTCGGCAGCCACAAGGACGCCTGGGACCAGAAGATGCAGGAGGCCGACCGCGAGTACTTCCTGACCTCGCCGGCGGGGCTGGTGAACATTGCCGAGAATTACGTAGGGCTGCCGTTCGAAGAAGTTGCCTGACCTGCACGTGAAAGCCTGGCCAACGCGCAATACCTGCAGGAGCGGCCTTGTGTCGCGAAAGGGGGGCGAAGCGCCCCCAGGATCTTCGCATTCCTGCCAAATTGCTGGGGCCGCTTTGCGGCCCTTTCGCGACGCGGTACAGCGCAGGCATCCTGGAAAAACACGCCAGGGCTTGAAGTCAAGTTTGCGCATGACCGACAGTGCCTAGCTGTATAGGTAATGGCAGGAAGCACAACGATGACATTCTCCACACCCCTGATGGGCGCCTTGTGCCTGGTAGCTGCCAGTGGCTGGGCCTGTGCCGACCAGGTGCTGCCCGCGCCACCGGAACTGGCCTCCGGCTACCGCAGTGGCCTGCAGCCGGTGCATGCCAGCCGGCACATGGCAGCCGCCGCCAACCCGCTGGCCAGCGAAGCGGGGCGGGCGATGCTGCGTGCCGGTGGCAGCGCCATCGACGCGGCCATCGCCATGCAGATGGTGCTGACTCTGGTCGAACCGCAATCCAGCGGCATTGGCGGCGGGGCGTTCATCCTCTACTGGGATGGCCAGCGCGTGCAGGCGTTCGACGGCCGCGAGGCAGCCCCGGCGGCTGTGACGGAAAACCTGTTCCTGCAAGCCGATGGTTCACCGATGCCGTTCAGGGCGGCGCAGATTGGCGGGCGTTCGGTGGGCGTACCGGGCGTTCTACGTGCCCTGAAGCTGGCCCATGAGCAGCACGGCAAGCTGCCCTGGCGCGACTTGTTCGCCCCGGCCATTGCGCTGGCACGTAACGGTTTTCCGGTTTCCGAACGCCTTCACACCCTGGTGGCGGGCGACCCGTTCATTGCCAGTTCACCGGCCATGGCCCGCTACTTTCTGGATGAACAGGGCAAACCGCTGGCGGTGGGGGCTACCTTGCGCAACCCTGAGCTTGCGCAAACCTTAGAGCAGATTGCCGCGCAGGGTCCCGAGGTGTTCTACAGCGGCGAGATCGCCGCAGCCATCGTCGCCAAGGTGCGCAGCCATGCCA
Source organism: Pseudomonas sp. p21 (assembly GCF_001642705.1). Classification (NCBI taxonomy): domain Bacteria; kingdom Pseudomonadati; phylum Pseudomonadota; class Gammaproteobacteria; order Pseudomonadales; family Pseudomonadaceae; genus Pseudomonas; species Pseudomonas sp. p21. Next base: position 308,253 of record NZ_LWBV01000007.1, on the reverse strand, counting down.
ATGCCGGCTATCTGTCGTTGCAGGATATGCAGCAGTACCAGGCCAAGGCGCGCGAGCCGCTGTGCGGCCCTTACAAGGCCTGGCGCATCTGTGGCATGCCGCCGCCGTCGTCGGGCGGGGTGGCGGTGCTGCAGACCCTGGGCATCCTGGAAGCACTGCAGCAGGCTTCGCCACAACGCGACCTTGCCGTCATGCGACCGCTGCGCACTTCGTCCGTGGCCGGGCTGGAGGCCCCGCCGCTGGCCGTGCACCTGGTTGCCGAGGCCGAGCGCCTGGCCTATGCCGACCGCGCTCAGTACCTGGCCGACAGCGATTACGTGCCGGTTCCGCTCAAGGCCCTGACCGACTCTGCGTACCTGGCCAGCCGTGCCGCGCAGATTGGCGAGTACAGCATGAAGCGCGCCCGCCCGGGCCAGCCGCAGGGCGCCGACCTGGCCCTGGCGCCTGACCGCTCGCCACTGCGCATTTCCACCTCGCACCTCAGCGCGGTGGATGACCGCGGCCAGGCCCTGGCCATGACCACCTCGGTGGAAGCAGCGTTCGGCTCGCACCTGATGGTCAAGGGCTTTTTGCTCAACAACCACCTGACCGACTTCTCGTTCATCCCTCAGGAGCAGGGCAAGCCCGTGGCCAACCGGTTGCAACCGGGCAAGCGGCCGCTGTCGGCCATGGCACCGACCCTGGTGTTCTCGCGAGCTTCCGGCGAGCTGGTGGCCAGCCTTGGCTCGCCCGGCGGCTCGCAGATCATCGGCTACGTGAACAAGGCACTGATCGGCCTGCTGGACTGGCAGCTTGACCCGCAGCAGGCCGCCGGCCTGCCCAACTTCGGCAGCCGCAATGCCGGCACCGAAGTAGAGGCGGGGTTGACCAGCCCGACGCTGATCCGGCAGTTGGCGGCCTGGGGGCATGAGGTGACGCCGATGACCATGACCAGTGGCATGCAGATCATCCAGCGCAGTGGCGAGGGCTGGTCGGGCGGTGCCGATCCTCGGCGCGAAGGTGTGGCACTCGGCGACTAGCCGGCGCATTGCGGTGCAGCAGGTGGCGTGATAGAAGTCAGTCTTGTCATTCAGAAGTCGAATACCAAGATGTCCATCAGCGTGAAATCGAATAGGGCCCTGTTCGACCTCGACTTGCTGCGCGCCATTGTCGTGGTGGCCGACTGCGGCAGCTTCACCACGGCTGCGGCCCGCCTGCACTCCACTCAATCGACCATCAGCCAGAAGGTGCGCCGCCTTGAGGATATGGTTGGCCACCGCCTGCTGGTGCGTGGCAATCGCGATGTGCTGCCGACCGACGCCGGGCAGACCCTGCTCGGCTATGCCCGGCACATGCTGGCGCTCAACGACCAGATGCTCGAAGCCTTGGCCGGGGCGATGGTTGGCGTGACCGTGCGCCTTGGCGTGCCCGAGGACTTCGTGGGCGGGCGTACCACCAATGCGCTGTCGGCGTTCAGTCGGCTGCACCCGCAAGTGAAGCTGGAAGTAACCAGCGGCCTGTGCCGCGACCTCAGCCAGGCCTACGACAACGGTGAGCTCGACCTGGTGTTGCTCAAGCAGCGGCGCAACAGCCGCGAAGGTGTGGCCTGCTGGCCCGAGCGCCTGCAGTGGATCGACAGTGCGCGCACGCCCGCCTTCGAGCTGGACCCGATCCCGCTGGTGACCTTCCCGCCTCGCGGCCTGTACCGCGACGACATGATAACGGCCATCGAAGGTATCGGCCGGCGCTGGCGTATCAGCTTCACCAGTTCCAGCCTCAGCGGTATCCAGGCTGCAGTCGCCGATGGCATGGGCGTCAGCCTGCTGCCGCCACGGGCGGCCACTGGCGAGCACCGGGTACTGGGGGCCGAACAGGGGCTGCCGGAGGTAGACAGCTATGAAATCGTCATCGTCCACCGGCCGACGGCGGATGTGATGGTCAAGGCGCTGGCCGAGGTGATGACGCAATTGCTTGCAGGCGGCGGGATCTGACATGGTTGGGGCCGCTTGGCGGCCCATCGCAGATCGGCGTGTGCAGGGTCAGGCAACGCGTCGGATGCGGCTTTTGGCAGCGCGGCCGCGGGTATGGCTGAACAGGTCCTTCGGATCGTCTTCCACCCATGGCACCAGGTCGATCTTGCTACCCATGCCGCGTTTTTCGGCTTGCTGTAGTACGTACCGTAGTACGGTGTAGTCTTCCAGGGCGAAGCCCACCGAGTCGAACACGGTGACCTGGTTGTCGCCCTGGCGGCCCTCGGCTTCACCACGCAGCACGCGCCACAGGTCGACCACCGGGAAGTCCGCCGGCAACTGCTGGATGTCACCTTCGATGCGGGTTTGCGGCTCGTACTCGACGAACACCCGGGCGTTGCGCAGCACATCGGCATGCAGCTCGGTCTTGCCCGGGCAGTCGCCACCCACGGCATTCAGGTGCATGCCGGGTTCGAGCATGTCGGGGGTGATGATGGTGGCGTAGGCCTTGTCGGCGGTCACCGTGGTGATGATGTCCACGCCTTTCACCGCTTCTGCCACCGAGCTGGCGCGGCGGATGGTGAGGCCGCTGTACTCCTTGAGGTTGGCGATCAGCTTGGCGGTGGCCAGCGGGTCGGTGTCGTAGGCGACGATTTCTTCGATGCCCAGGTGCTTGTGGAAGGCCAGTGCCTGGAATTCGCTTTGCGCGCCGTTGCCGATCAGCGCCATCCTGCGTGAGTTTGGCCGGGCCAGCGCCTGGGCTGCCATCAGCGAGGTGGCTGCAGTGCGCAGCGCGGTGGCGATGGTCAGTTCCGACAGCAACACCGGGTAGCCGGTGTCGACATCGGCCAGCACGCCGAAGGCCATCACCGTATGCAGGTCGCGGGCGGTGTTGGCCGGGTGGCCGTTGACGTATTTGAAGGCGTAGCGGCAGTTGTCGGCGACCGGCATCAGTTCGATCACGCCGACTTCCGAATGGCTGGCAACACGTGCGGATTTATCAAACTCCTGCCAGCGTTTGTAATCTTCACGAATGGCTGCGGCCAGTTCGCCAATGAAGGGTGCTACGCCAATGTCATGTACCAGGTCCGACATGGTTGGAACATCAATGAAATACGTCATGCTCTTGCACCTTGTTATTGCGCTCTCACCCCGCTGACCTGGAGGACGAACGCCTGAGATTGTTGGAGTGACGTGAGCATTTTGATGACAGGCTGCGTCAAGATGAAGAGAGCAGGTTGCCAGTTTCATCAGCTTTCTAGACAATTTGTCACCCAAGCATGGCAATCTGATTATCTGGCAGGCATCCATGGATACTATCGATCGGGAATTGATTGCGCTGTTGCGCGACAACGCACGCATCCCCGTGCTGACCCTGGCGAAGAAGCTCAAGGTGGCCAGGGCAACCGTGCAAAACCGCATCACCCGGCTCGAAGAGCAGGGCGTGATCATCGGCTACACGGTACGCCTGCGCGCCGATGCGCTGGAGCAGGGCGTGCGGGCAATCACCAGCATCGGCATCAGCGGCCACCACGCCGCAGAGGTCAAGCACGCGCTGCGCGGGCATCCCAACGTGGTGGCCATCCATAGCACCAATGGCCGCTGGGACCTGATGGCAGAGCTGCGTGCAGACACCCTGGAGGCCTTCGATCGGGCGTTGAACACCATCCGCTCGATACCGCACATCGAAAACACCGAGACCAGTATCCTGCTCTCGACCTACAAGATGTGACCGCTGGGGCAAGCCTTCTGGCAGGTGCATTGCGCAAACTTTCACTTGCGGTGGACCGCGGGCCGGCGCAGGCATTTCAATACCCTCTAGGGCTGGCGCTCGGCCACCGCCCGCAAGGTACGCAACGTCACCACTGGCGCATCCACCACAAACCGGTTGGCCAGCCACCCCGGCACATCTCCGGCAGGGTCGGCCTGCAGTTGGTAGGTCACTTCGGTCTTGCGCTCCCCCAGTGGTTTCATCCGCCACTCGCCGCTGAGGTGCTGTACCCGGATTAGCCCCTTTATCTTGGGGATCCTGCCGGGCTCGGCGCTCAGGTGGCGCAGCAGCGTGCCGTCGTCCAGGCGTTCGGTCGTGACCTTCAGCACGATGTCCCGCGGCATCGTCGGCCACGGCAGGTTGGTGGTCAGGTACACCCAGGTGTTTTCGCCTTGCACATCCAGCAAGCGCATCTCGGCGCAGGCGTACAGCCACTTGCAGGCCACCCGCAGGTTTTCCTGCAGGTCGGTGAGCGTACGAATGCTGGCTTTCATGGTGCTGACACCACGGAATTGCTGGTAGGGCGAGTCGGGGGCGGCGCTCAGGTAAACGCGGATGCCTTCGCGGTCGTAGGCCAGGTTCCAGTCATCGGCGGCTGGGGCGGGGGTGCAGAGCAGCAGGGTGGCGAGCAGCAGGCAGCGGTTCATGGCTGGTACCGCGCGGGGGGGGGTGTTTCAGTATGCGCGACGGAAGGACGATGTGCCACGGGGCGATAGGGCTGTGTCATGTCGCGGGTGGGCGATCGCCTGGCTGAACATAATTGTGTAGTGCGTCGCGGGTGTTGGAGAACAGCCTGACCAGCTCTCAACTTTGGGGCGGGAGGGGCGGCAACAGACATACTGCTGGGGTGCCTGTTGTTCGCCTGATCTACTTGGTCTGGCAGACTCAGCGGTGGACGCTGCCGTGTGATGCGCTGGCGATCAAGCTGGCGCCGCACGCGGTTTTCATGCCATCCAGCGCGACAGGAATTCCGTTGACGCGGTAGGTGTCACTGCCCTCGATGATTGGGAATTCTCCTTTGCATAGAGGACAGAAAACCATGTTGCCTTTACCGGCCATAGGGTTGCTGTTGAGATTGGTATGCGGAATGATTACGGTTCCGCCGTGATCAGTGGTATTTCCAAGTCGTATTATATTCTCATGATGGTTTTTCGTATCTTCTACTGTGTTAAGTTTTACGAGTCTATGAATTCATAGCTCAATGTATTTGAATTGGAGGCGGAAAAGCTTACATGAAGGATAGCTTCGCTAGGTTCGTTATTTTCTAGGATGAAACATTCCACTGCGATATCTCCATCACCGGTGTCGTACACGGTTATTAATGGTGCTTTGTTAGCTTGAGTGTCCTGGTTGCCTAATGGTGGTGCGGACAGTGTTGCTCCTGCATGGAAATAGATTGGTAGGAGGTCGTTAATCTCTAAAATGACTGCATGCGGTAGGCTGAACTTAGTGGACAAAGTTTTTGTGTCAAACTCGGAGATGGCCTTAATGAATTCGCTCAATAAAGCGTGCTTATTGGTGTCTAGACTTGCTGGCATTTTCATTTTCTCCTAGATCTTAGGGTTAGCGTGGGTGTACCTGTGTGGGCGCCAAAATGTGATAATTGACCGCGGGCGGGCGCTTAGCCCTGCTGCTCTCAGTGCGCTGAAGGCTACTACGGTCTCACTTAGTGTGGGAGATGGAGCCTAGCATCTGTTCTCCATGAGTGGTTGTGTCGTTTAGGCGAACTATAGTTTTCATATTTGCTTGCCTTCCTTTAAGTTGATGAGCTGTGGTGTGCTAATTTTGATGTATTAACTTCAGCAGGAAGAATTAAGGTAATCTAATGTGTATTTATTGGTGTCTAAAGTTAAGTCAAAATTTCCCGAAATTTCTTCTTCGCCGCGTTCGCTGAAAATTCTGCATGAAATTCTCCATGTGTGAGTTTCTTCTTCAAGGTTGGGCATAAAAAATAATTCGTCATTGATTTTTTTGTTGGTAATTTCTTCTAGTGGGGCGGGGGTAAGTGTTTGGTATGGTTGGTCAAAGTAGTCATCTAGGTATTTCCTTGTTTCTATCATGATTTTCATAGTTACATTGAGCTCTTCGGAGAGTTTATCTGAGTCGTTTTTGCAGAGCGGTTCTAGAAATCGAGTAATCAACTTGTGAGCAGCAAGTAGTGGTTCTTGATTCTGTTTTTTCATTATTTGTACCCTTTTCGTTTTGAAGGGACTGAGGTTGAGGTTGCCGATCCCGCGCCTAAACCAGACAAATACCCTCTCGCCTTTAGGACTGCGCATTTGGACGCAGGGGCACTAAGGCCTGCAGCCCTGGGTGCATTGAATGCTAGGTCCGGAGCGGCGACAGCAGGCACACTCCTGGAATGTCCCTTGTTCGCCTGCTCCACTTAGCCTGGCTGACTCAGCGATGGACGCTACCGTGTGATGCGCTGGCCGGTCTTCATTCCGTCAAGCGCGACAGGAGTGCTATTGACGCGGTAGGAGTCGCTGCCCTCGATGATTGGCAACTCGCCTTCGCATTGAGGAAAAAAACCATGTTACGTTTGCCGGCCATCGGTTTGCCGTTAAGGCCTGTACTGTCTATGGAGCCAATCACGATACCTCTATGGTCGGTTTTGTCGTAAAGTCGAACTATTTTCTTCATTGTGGTTGAGGTCTATGTATTGTTGGCGTGTTGTTTGATTCGGTCCTTTGTTTAGAGTGAGTTAATTAGTGTGTCTATCTTTTCGGCTGCGCGTGCATTTTTTTGTCAAGTTCATGATGCGCCTCGGTGTTAATGAAATTCTTGATGTGTGAAAATTTCTTCGGGCCGAGATGGGTGTTCCATTTGCGGAGAAAATCTAGCGGAGCTAAATTGCTCTTCAATTTTGTGAAGGTAAGGTATGGGGCTTCGTCTATGCCGTCCATTAGTGACATTATATACTTATCCCAATCGGACTGGCTTTCTAACCAAACATCTCGCCATTCACATGCGGAATGTTTTACGTCCAATCCGAGTGGTTCGATTTCAGGAATTAGCTCCAAAAGCTCTGGTGTGATCGGTGTGTTGAATTCGTCGATCACAAGCCAGTAGAGTCGGCTTGCTATTGAGTTGATGGCATATGAGGCGGTGTTTGTCTCGTCGGAATTACTCTTAAGGACTTTGTGAAGGTTATCTATCTTTTCTAGCGTTTGCTTGGGGATGTTGCTTTTTTGGGCGAGTTCAAAAAAATCTTTTTCAGTTTTCTTTATACGGTGGCAGGAAAAGTCCGCGCACATGTAATAATTGTCGCCACCGTTAATGATTGTTTTGACGATTTTTCGCGCTATTTCTCTGATTTTTAGAGATTCGTGCTTTGTCGTTGTGTCAAGTATTTCGCTACAAAAGCCATCAGTGCTCAGTATTAAAATGAGGTCATCAAAAGTCGCATTCATTGTTGCCGCCTTTCGGGACTGGATGGGATTTCGAGAGTGCCTGTTGTTATATCGGTTGCTGCTTTTTTTTGACCCTCCCAAGATCCGCTAGTCATCAGGGTTATAGGTTACTTCTTCTCACCGCCGTTGGCGTTGGCGTCGTTGATGGCGATAGGCAGGTTGTCGCTGTTGTAGGTATCAGCTCTCAATTTTAGGTCGGGAGCGGCGGCAACAGACATACTGCTGGGATGTCTCTTGTTCGCCAGCTCCACTTGGCCTGGCTGACTCAGCGATGCACGCTGCCGCGTGATGCGCTGGCGATCAAGCTGGCGCCGCACGCGGTCTTCATGCCATCCAGCGCGACAGGAACTCCGTTGACGCGGTAGGTATCACTGCCCTCGATGATTGGAAATTCTCCTTTGCATAGGGGGCAAAACACTAAGTTACCCTTACCTGCCATGGGTTTGCCGTTGAGGTTGGTGTGAGGGATGAACTCGAGCACCCGCCCACCGTGATTGGTTGTGTCGCCTAAACGAACTACGTTACTCATTTTCGATTTCTCCTCCGGGCAATGCTTTATATGATATGTTTGATGTTATTTGGCCTTGATCATGTCTTGCCAGGAATATTGGTAGTTATTGAGTGATAATTGCATAAAGATCTATTTTTGACGTTGTGCCGGTTGTGCTGATGCTGTAAATGGCGGTTAGATCACTTGGTTTGTTGTCGATAATTATGTCAAGCTCTATCATCCAGGATGATATGGATGGTGTTTTGGGGTTTGTGAATATCGTGATTGAATCGGTTAGTATGTATCCCTTGGTTGGTGGTGATATGTGGGAGAGGTCGGATGGCCAATTGCTGCTGTTAAAATAATCGCGGAGCGCTGTTCTCAAGTGTTCTGGTTTGACTTGAGTAATTAATTCTTCTTCCTCTAGTCTTTCAAATTCATTGAGTGCAATGAGTTTGTTAATATATATGATTGTCTCAATTATTTCTTCCGTGATGGGCGGCGTTGTCATTTTTTTCTACCTCGTGAGGTTCGGTTGCCAGGAATTCTGGTTTGTGTATTTGGTTTAACGTTAAGTCTAGTTAGGTCGGCGTCTGCAAACATAATGTGGCATCGTGATTCCTCTGGGCTCAAGCCAGCCCTTCTAAGCGCTCGATATCCCACTATTCGCTCAGAACCGTAGGTTCCACCTGTTCCTTTCTGGCGCTGAGACTGGGTCGCATTATAGTGCTCTGTACCTGGAATGTTGGGCGGTCCTTCTAATTGGACAGAATAGGCAGTCTCCCCTTTGCCGTACCCTGGAATATTTAGCATTGCCGCCTTCTGAATGACGTGGTGGGAGTCTTTCGCTACTTGATTGTACGGCCCAGAGTCTCGGCCCGATGCAGCTATGATATTTATGCAGTCGGCTAGTGTCAGGCACTTTAGAGAGCTCTGTAGGCCGTATGGGTCTATCCATTCGATGGGGTTTGGAGCGAAATTATATATGTTTAGACCACCCGCGAAGCCAAGCGGGTCTTTTCCTATGAAACGCCCAGTTGTTGGTTCATAATGCCTGTACCGATTGTAGTGTAGTTTTGTTTCAGTATCGATATATTGGCCTTGGAATGCGAAGGGGGCTGAGGGTTGAGGATGATTTGAGGGGCTTGTTGTGAGCCCCAGGATTTGTAGGCACCCAACCACTCGATTCTACCAACTGAATTGGTTATTTCCTGAGGAATACCGAGGTGATTGCACTGATACCAAGCAAATGAGTCGAACGGCTTCGGTGTTGGCTTCTGCTGCCAAACCGGATCTCGGCCGATGGTATATGGGAAGTCGTAGTGCGGCTGATGCAGCATCTCCTCCATGTGATTCATCACCCCTTGCGCGACCGGAACAAAGGTCCCCGGTTCAAACACATAGTGCGTAGTCCGCCCCTTCCCATCCCGCCCGCGCTGCTCGAACGCCAGCGTATCGCCGTCCCAGATGAACAGCGTCAGATCACAGCCCAGCTTTTCATCCAGCGCTCGCCGCGCATTCTCGTTCCAGACCGGTCCAGCCTGTAACCGTTTGCGGTACTTCGAGCGCGAATCCTTGTAGACACGGCGGCCTAATGCGTCATAGCCAAATTCGACAACCAGCCGCTCATCTTCGTAGCGCCGCAGCCGGTCATACAGGTCCCAGGTAAACTTGCCTGTCTTGCCGTTCTCAATCCGCTCCTGCAGGTTGCCGCGCTCGTCGTACCGATACTGCGTGCCGCAGTAGCTGCGCAGCACGTTGTCCATCAGCTTGTGCGGCGAGTGCGGATTAGGATTGGGTGGTGCCTCGGGGTCCAGCAGGTTGCTCGCCGGGTCGAAGGCGAAGGTTTCCTTCTCGTAGTTGTGGCTGGCTTCAAGCAAACGGCCAACCGGGTCGTAGCGATAGTGCAGGTCGCCACGGTTGAGGTCGTTGATGTGGTACAGCTGGCCGGCTTCGTCATAACGGTAGCTGCGCGCCGCTATGCGTCTGGATTCACCTTGGCGAGCCAGCGTCTGTTCCAGCAACTGGCCATTCGGGCTCCAGGTCTGGCGCTGGACTAGGCCATTGCCCTGCACCCGGCCGATCTCCCGGTGCAGATCATCTCGTTCGTAGCTGATCAGCTCCTGGTCATCGAGTTTGAGCGCGAGCAAGTGGCCGCTGCCGTAGGTCAGCCAGCTGACCTTGTGCCCATCGGGGCGGGTGGTGGCGATGCGTTGGTTGAGGGCGTCGTACTCATGCCTGAACACGGCAACCTGTGGCTTGACCAGATAATCCAGCCACTGATGCTCGCGCGTGTTGTTGCCGGCAGCATCGTAGAACCATTGCAGCCGGCAGATACCGTTGTTGGCCGCCAGCAGGTTGCCATTGCCGTCATAGGCAAAGGTTTCAACCTCCCACTTGTCACCGCCACGCCGAGCGGCCTTGCGCTGGATGAGCCGGCCCATGGGGTCGTATTCGAAGTGCGTGGTCCGGTCGCCATCCACGCGGCGGGTGGGCAGATTGCTGCCGTTGTCGTAGAGGTAGTGAGTGGTCTCCTTGTCGAAGCCGGTTTGACCAGATACTGGGTCAGCGTTCCCCACTGACGCTCGCGGAACAGTTCCTCGAGCAACTGCGGCACGGGGCGGTGCTGGAAGATGCGCCAGTCCGACTGCAGGCCGGCGCGGGCCAACTGCGGTTCGACAATGGCGCGGTAGCGGGTGCGGCGGTGGCCGGTCCTGCCCTGTTCAAAGCTGCTGATCAGGCCATGCACGTGACGGACCGGTTGCTGCTGCTGCCAGATGGTCAGCACGGCGGGGTGGTCGAGCAGGGTGGCGAAGTCGGCATCGTCAGCGAAGCTCACCAGTTCGACTTCCAGGCGATACAGCTGGCTGACGCCCTCGGTCAGCTTGAACGACACGACATCAAACTGAATGGCTTCGTCGGCTGGGGTACTGAAGGTAAAGCGCACATCATTCAAGTTGCTCATGCGTACTCCTGCGGTTCATCCCATCGGGCAGGTTCATAAAGCGGATGCGTTATAGAACGCGAGGCGAAAGTTGAACTCACGACCGTAGCGAGGAATCCATTCCTAGTCGTGACAGCTGCTTCCTAAAAACTTGTAGGAAGTTTCGCTAAATGCAGTATCTATATTGTTCTGGACAAAGCCGTACTTGCTGCGCCCATCGGCACAGTGACTCTTGAGTCATGTCAGTTCGGCGTTGCCGAATCTATTGCTGCAGCATCGTCTGCAGTGACGCCAGTACTTGCTGGGTAATGCCGTCAAGTTTGGTGGTGAAGTACAGATACAGGCCCGTGCAGAACACCCCCATTACGGCCCAGGGCGTCCACCAGGGCAGTTGGCGGTTCATGCGGTAATGCCGGGGCGCGACATTGGTGAGAGGATCGGTCAGGCGTTGCGATTCGGCTTCGGGGCCATGCAGTTCAACGATCCGGTCATGGACCCGCTTGAGCCAGGCGGCCAGTTGCTCATCGCCATTGGTCTGGTTGGCGTACTTGCCGCGGTAGCCCAGTGCCAGGCACCAGAACAGGAACACAAACAGGTCGTAGCGTTTTTCGGGGGCGTCCAGCAAGCGTTCGAGCACGCTGAAGAATTTCTCGCCACCCCAGGTTTCCTGATGGATGGCGCTGAGCAAGGACTGGGCTTTCCAGGACGAGTCGCGCCCCCAGGGGGTGGTCATCACGGCTTCATCGACCACGCAACACAAGCAGTAGGAAAACACCACGCGGTCGCCTTCGTCGCAGTGTTCAAGCTGACGTACCTGCTCGACCATGCCGTGGATCATGTTCTTGACGTGGGCATGCAACTGCTCGACGTGGTCATGGTGTTCGGTGCCTTCCAGGCGAATGACCAGGCCAAACAGGGGAGAGGCGATGTCGAAGAGGGGGAATGTGGTGTTCGAGCGAGTGTCGAACCCCAGCGCGTCGACATGAGGGAACAGTTCGCTGAGTGGGGGCGATTCGCGTGCGTCTGCTTTGTCCTTGTTATAGGAGATATCGGTTTTTACGGTCATGTGTAAATCCCCTTGATCGTATCGCGGTCCATGTTTTGCTGTAGGTCGGACAACAAGATAAGGCTGTAGAATATACGCTTTAGAATCGATTTCATTCGGTGGGGCGTAAAAACAGAAGGTGCTGTAAGAAACTTCCTATTAATAGGCCGGCTGTTTAATCGCGCGGCGAAACATAAAGTTCCATGTGCCGTGATTGGAAGGGTAAATATTGGCGGGGTTATTAAAGTGATGGCCAGTGAAATGCCGAAAGGCCGACATCCACAGCGAACTGTGCATCTCGGCCTTTCGAAGATGAGGGGCTTCGCGCCCCCCAAATGCATCAACGCTTAGGGTTGAGCGTCAGGTGCACGTGACGGTTCACGTCCTTGTACAGCAGGTAGCTGAACTTGCCTGGGCCGCCGGCGTAGCAGGCTTGCGGGCAGAAGGCGCGCAGCCACATGAAGTCGCCGGCTTCCACTTCGACCCAGTCCTGGTTCAGGCGGTACACCGCCTTGCCTTCCAGCACGTACAGGCCGTGTTCCATCACATGGGTCTCGGCGAACGGGATCACCCCGCCCGGCTGGAAGGTGACGATGTTCACGTGCATGTCGTGGCGCATGTCGGCCATGTCGACGAAGCGGGTGGTGACCCAGCGGCCTTCGGTGCCCGGCATCTCGATGACGGTGGCGTTGTCACGGTGAGTAACGAACGACTCGGGAACGTCCAGGCCTTCGACCTTCTGGTAGTGCTTGCGCAGCCAGTGGAAGGTGACGTTGGACTTGCTGTTGTTGCGCAGGCTCCACTCGGCGCCCGGGGCCAGGAAGGCGTAGCCGCCCGGTACCAGGGTGTGGTGCTTGCCTTCGACGGTGATGTCCAGTTCGCCTTCGACGATGAACACCACGGCTTCGGCGTTCGGGTCCAGCTCAGGGCGCTCGCTGCCGCCTTCCGGAGCCACTTCGACGATGTACTGGGAGAAGGTTTCGGCAAAGCCGGTCAGCGGGCGGGCGATGACCCACATGCGCATCTTGTCCCAGAACGGCAGGTGGCTGGTGACGATGTCACGCATCACGCCCTTGGGGATGACGGCATAGGCTTCGGTGAACATGGCACGGTCAGTCAGCAGCTCGGTCTGAGCCGGGTGCCCACCGTGGGGGGCGAAGTACGAATGGTTCGACATGGACGATCTCGACTTGTTGTTCTCTCCCCATGCCGTGAACCGCACCGGCCGGTGCGGCGCAGGGGATGTGGCGACAGAATAGGGTCGAGCGCGCGCTATCTACAAATTAAATGTTGGAATACCCGGTATTTGCCGGCTGAATGCGAACCTGACGGCCAGCGTGCCCTTCCTGCAAGCGGTCGCCCTGGCCGAACAGCTTGTGGCGCAAGGTGCCGTCGGCATAGCTCAGCGGGTAGCGGCCACGGCGTTGCAGTTCGGGCACCAGCAGCTCGACCACCTGGGCCAGGTCGTCCGGTTGCACCGCGTAGGTCAGGTTGAAGCCATCGATGCCGGTCTGGTCCAGCCAGCTTTCCAGCTGGTCGGCCACCTCGCTGGCAGCACCCACCAGCACCGGGCCACGGCCGCCCAGGCCGACGAACTCGGCGGCTTCGCGCACGGTCCAGCGGCGGTTCGGGTCGGCAGCGGTGAAGGCTGCCAGGGCTGCGCGACCGGCATCGTTCTCGACGTATTCGATGGGCGCATCGGGGTCTAGGTCGGCAAAGTCGATGCCGGTCCAGCCTGACAGCAGCGCCAGGGCGGCGTCCAGGTCGACATGGCGGCGGTACTCGGCGAAGCGCGCCTCGGCCTCTTCCCGGGTGGGGGCGACGATCAACAGCGCCTGGGCGTAGATCAGCACCTCGTCACGGCCACGCCCGGCCGCCTCGCTGGCCTCGCGGATGCCGTCGGCGTAGCGGCGCAGTACCGTGGGTGTCGGCCCGCTGATGAACACGCATTCGGCGTGCCGTGCCGCGAACTGCTGGCCGCGTGCCGAAGCACCGGCCTGGAACAGCACCGGCGTGCGTTGCGGCGAAGGTTGGCACAAGTGCATGCCAGGCACCTGGAAGTGCTCGCCCACATGGTTGATGGGGTGCACCCGGGCGGGTTCGATGTAGCGCCCGCTGTCACGCTCCAGCAGCACAGCGTCGTCGTCCCAGCTTTTCTCCCACAGTTTGTAAAGCACCTGCAGGTATTCCTCGGCCAGGTCATAGCGCTGGTCGTGGCCCAGCTGGCGCGCCAGGCCCAGGTTGCGCGCGGCGCTGTCGAGGTAGCCGGTGACGATGTTCCAGCCGACCCGGCCATTGCTCAGGTGGTCGAGCGTGGACATGCGTCGGGCGAACGGGTAGGGGTGTTCGTAGGTGAGCGAGAAGGTGACGCCGAAGCCCAGGTGCTCGGTAACCCCGGCCATGGCCGGCACCAGCAGCAGCGGGTCGTTGACCGGCACCTGCACGCCACCGCGCAGAGCGGCTTCGGGGCCGCCCTGGTAGACGTCGTAGATGCCCAGTACATCGGCGATGAACAGGGCGTCGAACAGGCCGCGTTCGAGCAGGCGGGCCAGGTCGGTCCAATAGCCCAGGCGGTTGAAGGCCACGCTGGTGTTGCGTGGGTGGCGCCACAGGCCGGGGGACTGGTGGCTGGCGGCGTTCATGCTGAAGGCGTTGAAGCGGATCGGGCGGGGCATGGGGGCGCTCCGCTCAAGGCAACACGGAAGCCGGGTAGACCGCGTCGGCCACCTGCAGCTTGCGTGGAATCAGGCCCAGGCCCTGGAAGGTATCGGCCAGCTTCTGTTGCTCGGCAACGATCTGCGGGGTAATGGCCACGGCGTTGTAGTTGCGCCGCTCACTGGCCACTTGCAGCACGTTGGCGTTGATCCCCAGCTGCGGGGCCAGCAGCGCGGCAACTTCCGCAGGCTTGGCATTGGCCCACTGGCTGACCTTGCCCAGTTCGGCGAAGAAGGTCTTCAGCAAAGCGCGGTGCTGGTCGGCGAAGCTGGCGGTGGACAGGTAGAAGGTACGGTTGTTGGACAGGCCGCTGCCGTCGCGCAGGTTCTTCAGGCCTGGCTGGCTTTCTGCGGCGGCGAGGAACGGGTCCCACAGGGTCACGGCCTGGACGCTGCCCGATTGCAGTGCCGCCAAGGCATCGGCGGCGTTGTTGACGTAGGCCGGGGTGATGTCCCGGTAGCTGAGGCCGGCCTGTTCCAGGGCAACGGCCAGCAGGTACTGGGCGTTCCAGCCGCGGCCGGTGGCCACGCGCTTGCCCTTGAGGTCTTGCACGCTGGCCAGGTGGTCCTGCTCGCGCACTATCAGGCCGATGCCGCGTGGGTAGGGTTGCTCGGCGGCCAGGTACACCACCGGCTTGCCTGCGGCCTGGGCGAACACCGAGGGTGCGTCGGCAGCATGGCCGAGGTCGATGGCGCCAGTGCTCAGGGCTTCGAGTAGTTGCGGGCCGGCGGCGAACTCGTGCCAGCTGACTTTCACGCCTTGCGGCGCCAGTGCCTTCTCCAGGGCGCCACTGCCCTTGAGGATGTTGATGCTGTTGAATTTCTGGTAGCCGATGCGCAGGGTTTTGGCTTCGTCGGCCAGGGCTTGAGACCAGGGCAGCAGGGTACTGGCGACACTGGCCAGCAAGCCGCCGATCAACAGACGGCGCAGGGGGGAGAAGGCACGGGTGGGCATGGGCATTGCTCCTTGAGTCGGATGGGATGCGATGTGCCCAGACTAAGGAGGTGGCGTTTGGCTTTCAATTTTTATATTCCTGCTTGTTAGATTGTTTTGTTATTTTTATATCCTTTTGTTTTGTAATGATTGGTCCATTTCGACATTTTTTTCACATTCGCTTGCTAGGCTCCCCCGGCATTCCCGAGGAGCCCTACATGCCGCACATCCTGCGCAAGCGCAGCACCCGCATCGCCCTGGCCGCCACCGCCGGCCTGCTCACAGCCACCCTGGGCTTCTTCGCCTGGCAGAGTTTCTACCCGGTCCAGGCCGCCTCCGGCTGGGGCGTCGAGGTGCTGCACCGCGATGTGACCAAGGCCGCATCGCTGTTGCTGCAAGCCGATGGCAGCCTGCTGGTCAGTCGCGAACTGGACGATGGCCGTGGCAGCATCCTCAAGATTACCGCCCAGGGCAATCGGGTGGTGGTCATCGACAATTTGTCCAAGCCCGACGGCATGGTGGCAGCGCAGGGAGGCTGGGTGTTCAGCCAGGAAGGCGGGCTTGCCCCGGTCAGCCTGGCCCGTGATGGCCAGGTCACGCGCTTGTTCGACGGCGAGAGCGTGCAGGGCCTGTGGAACGACGGCGAGCACCTGTACGCCATCGAGGACCGCAAGGGCAATGGCCGTTTGATGCGCTATGACTGGCGCAGCGGCCAGCTCGATGTGCTGCGCTCGGGCCTGACCGAAACCGAAGGCCTCACCCGCTGCAGTGACGGGCGTTTGCTGTATACCGAAAAGGCCAGCGGCAAGGTCCGCGCCCTGTCCGACGATGGCCAGGACCCGGTGGTGGTCGATGGCCTGCGCAACCCGACGTTCCTGTTCTGCGACCAGCGCGGTTTGTGGATCAGCGAAGACAACACCCACCGGGCCCGGTTGCTGCGCATTGACGCCGACGGCACGCGGCAGACCATGCTGTCGTTCCTCAAGGCGCCCCAGTCGATCGTCGCTGATGGCAAAGGCGGATACCTGCTAGCCGAAGGCGGGCGCAACCGCGTGCTGCACCTGAGCCCGCCGCTGGAACGCGATACCGCCCAGCACGACTGACCCTGCGCTTAGCTGGGCAGGCGCGGTTTGCGGGTGGGCAGCAGGCCCAGTACCAGCATGCAGCCAAGCAGGATCACCAGGCCCCCGGTGGCCTGCAACAGGCTCACGGCTTCATCGAGGAGCAAGGCGCCGACCAGCACGGCCACCAGCGTGACCACGAATTCCACGCTGATGGCGCGGGTGGCGCCGATGCGTGCCACCAGGCCGAAGTACAGCACGTAGGTAGTGGCGCTCATCACCGCACCGCTGACCAGCAGGTAAAGCCAGTCGCTGGCTTGCGGCACGCTGGGTACCGGCACCACCAGCAGCAGGGGCAGGGTCAGCAGCCCGCCGGCCAGGAACGCGCCGCCGGTGACCGTCCACGGGTCCTGGCCGCGCAGGTGCAGGCTGGCGTAATTGCTGCCGTAGGCAGCGCTGATGCAGCCGAGTAGCGAGGCGATACAGCCGTGAATGAAGTCGTCATCGATCGGCCGGGCCGGGAAGCCCACCAGGATGACGATGCCGACAACGCCCAACAGCAGCCCGGCCAGCCCTTGCGTGGTAATTTTCTCCAGCCCCCAGGCCCGCCCGATCAGCATCGAGAACAGTGGAATGGTGGCGACGAGAATTGCCGACATTGCCGTGCCGATGCGCGGAGTGGCGTATGACAGGCCAATCAGCTGCCCGGCCACGGTGGTGGTACCGACTACCAGCAAAGGGACCAGCAACGGGCGCAGGCGCAGCGCCCGGCCCAGCAGGGCGGCGAGGATGGCCAGTGTGCCACCGGCAATTAGTGCCCGCAGGCAGACCGCGCCAACCCAGCCAAAGGCATGCACCACCTTGAGCACCACCAGGAAGGAAAAGCCCCAGGCAATGGCCAGGAACAGGTAGGCGGCAAGGTCGCGCGGTTGCATGGGGCAGGGTCCATCCAGGGCAGGAGGCAAGCAGGCTAGCGGGTTGTGGCCGAGTAATTCAAGGCCGGCCAGCAGCCGTGGGTGATGGCTACCCGACCAACAGCGCGCTTCCCTGCATGGCCGCGCTCGCGGATAATCCCCGTATTCCAATAAACAGCCTGTGAGTAGGTATGAGTGATTCCGTAGTCAGCCTCGGCCAGCCTGAAACCGAAGGGGGGCGCAAGACGCGCAAGAACAACCCCGAGAAAACGCGCGAGGACATCCTCCAGGCCGCCATCCACGAGTTCGTCCAGCAAGGGCTGGCCGGTGCCCGCGTCGACGCCATCGCCGAGCGCACCGCCACCTCCAAGCGCATGATCTACTACTACTTCGGCAGCAAGGAGCAGCTGTACTGCGAGTGCCTGATCAAGCTGTACGGCGACATCCGCAAGACCGAGCAAAGCCTGGACCTGGAGTCGCTGCCGGCCGAGCAGGCGATCCGCCGGCTGGTGGAGTTCACCTTTGATCACCACGACCGCAACGTCGATTTCGTGCGGATCATCTGCACCGAAAACATCCACTATGGCGAGTACGTCAAGCAGTCGCCGGCCATTCGCGAAATGAGCAGCCTGGTGCTCCAGGCCTTGGGCAATACCCTGCGCCGCGGTGTGCAGGAAGGTGTGTTCCGCTCGGGTATCGAGGTCATCGACCTGCACATGCTGATGAGCTCGTTCTGCTTCTACCGTGTGTCGAATCGCCACACCTTTGGTGAGATCTTCCAGATCGACCTGTCCGATGAGCAGGTCAAGCTGCGTCACAAGGTCATGATTTGTGATGCTGTGCTGCGGTACATCCAGATCGAGCGCCGCCCCTGAAGGTTTTCCAGTGCCTGGCTGGCCTCTTCGCGGGTAAACCCGCGAAAGGGCCGGCCCAGGCGATACCTCAACAAGCCTTGAACCTCACTCACCCAGGCGCTGCTCACGCGACGGCGGGTAGCCAAAGTACGCCGCATAGCATTTGCTGAAGTGCGACACCGAAACAAACCCGCAGGCCACTGCCACTTCCATCACCGACAGGTCGGAATACTGCAGCAGGCGGCGGCTTTTGGTAATGCGTAACTCCATGTAGTAGCGTCGTGGCGAAGTACCCAGCTGAGCCTGGAACAGGCGGTCGATCTGCCGGCGCGAGCGCCCGCTGTAGGCAGCCAGTTGGTCGAGGCTGAGGGTTTCCTCGAGGTTGTTCTCCATCAGCTCGACGATGGTGCGCAGGTGCAGGCTCATGGACTTCTTCGCGCCCGGGCCGACCTGGCGGTAGCGGGCACCGGAGAACGAAAGGATCTCCTCGACGCCTTCGGCCAGGCCGTCGCCATACAGCCGGCGCACCAGGCCGAGCATCAGCTCCATGGCGCCATTGGGGCTGGCGGCGCTGAGGCGGTCGCGGTCGAGGGTGAAGCTGGCCGGGGTGATCCGCGTTTGCGGGCTGCGCTCGGACAGGCTGGCGCGCTGCTCGGGGTGGATACTGCAGCCATAGTCGTCCAGCACCCCGGCGCGGCCGAGGAACCACGCGCCATTCCACAACCCTCCCAGGGCCATGCCGTGGGCCGCGCAATCGTCCAGCAGCCGGTCAAGCTCCGGGTACTTCAAGGGCGTGCGCAAGCCGCCGCAGATCACCAGCAGGTCCAGCTCCTTCAGCGCCTCGGCGGACAACTCGGTAGCCACCAGCTCCAGCCCCAGGTCGCTGAGCACGCGGTCACCTTCCAGCGATAGCGGGGTGAACTGGAAGCTGTCGGCGCGCAGCAGGTTGGCCGTGACCAGTACGTCCATGGCCACGGTGAAGCTGGCCATCGAAAAGTGTTCGAGCAATACGAAATCGACCCGATAGGGGGCCTGGGCATTGGCGCTGGTGGACTTCAGCCGCAGCATGTTGCTGGTGCTGGTCTTCTTGCTGAACTGGCGTGGCGTGGGCACTCTGGACTCCGCTTCCTGGCTGGCCTGGAGAGTGTGGCGGGAGGTCGGGGGAAAGACAATCTCCCGGGTGGCCATGTCGTATTCCAGGTCGTATTCAGGCAACCTGTCTGGCTTGGCACGTTGCCGCTATGCTGATGCTCCCGTCACTGAGGATGCCCCTGATGAAATACGCCGCTGCCCTGTTGCTTTGTCTGATGCCATTGCTGGCCAGTGCCCTGGAACCCGGCGACAAGCTCGCCCCGTGGACGCTGCTGGACCAGTACGACCAGGCCTACAGCCTCGACGCCGGTACACACATTCTGCTGGTGGCGCGCGACATGGACGGTGCCAAGCTGGTGAAGGCGGCACTGGCCGAACAGCCCAAGGGTTACCTGGAAGCGCGCGATGCGGTGTTTGTTGCCGACATCCAGCGCATGCCGGCGCTGATCAGCAAGCTGTTCGCCATCCCCGCCATGCGCGATTACCACTACCGGGTGCTGCTTGACCGTGAAGGGCGGGTGGCCAGCCGTTATCCCGGGCAGGATGGCCAGGTGCAGTGGTTGCAACTGGAGCAGGGCAAGCTGGTGAACCAGCGAGCGTTTGCCGATGCGCCGGCGTTGAAGGCGGCGCTGGAGAATGCACCACAGCATTGAGTGAAGCCCCTGCGTTGCGTCCTGTGGAGATGGCACTCATGTGCGCAACCTGTGGGAGCGGCCTTGGAGCCGTACGATCTGCCAAATCAATCTGAACCCTCGGCAGCCTCTGCAACCCAACCCATTACATGTCAAATGGGAGAGCGCTCATGGAAATCGGAACGATCTGGATCGTCATCGCGGCCTTTGTGGTCCTGCTGGAAATCTGGGCCATCTGGCACATCATCGGCAGTGACCGGCGCGCCGAGCGCAAGATGCTGTGGATCGTCTTCGTGGTCTACGCGCCATTCCCCGGCTTGCTGTTCTGGGCCTGGCGCGGGCCTCGCGCGGTGAAGGGCAGGGCGGTACTGCAGGAAAAATGACGGTGTGCGGCATCAGGCTGTGGGCCTGATGCCGCACATACGCTACGCAATGTCGAAGCGGATTGCTGGCCCCAGCCCATCCACCATCAGGCAGCCGTAGAACTTCACTTTCGACAATACCCGCAGGCCCTTGAGCTCCTCGTGGATGCGATCACGGACAAGCCTCTCGGCTTCGAGGGCCTTGTCAGACGTTGAAATGCTGGCGAGCTGCACCAGCCCGAGCAGGGTGGTTTCGATGTGTTCCACGGTGTCCAGCCCGATGTTCTCGCGCAGGTGCTGGCGCGCCTGTGCCGCATCGTATTCGTCCCGCTGCGGGTCGCGTGGCTTGATGGTGTAGGCGAGTAGAAATTCATGTTTGCTCATGGTGTTTTCCTTGTTGCATGCAGGCCTCCATGCCGGGTCTTGTAATCTAGCGCCTGATGGCCACTGCGCATACAGACGCGTGGTTCACGAAAGCCAGTGCGCTGTGCGAAACGTCCTACACTGCGGTGCCGCGCTTCGCGTTAGCCGTCTCTTTCGCGCTTGACCTCAAGTTAACTCAAGGTCCGATACTCCGTCGTTCTTTCAACTGATCGAGGGCTTACCGTGAGTCATTCAACCGCGTTCCAGCTGAGCAACCCCGAAGGCCTGTACGACCCCAGCGGCAATGCCTATTCCCATGTCGCCGAAGTTCATGCCGACAGCCGCCTGCTGTTCATCGCCGGTCAGGGCGGGGAGAACCGCAACGGGCAACTGTCGCCGCTGTTCGCCGAGCAGGCGCGCCAGGCGCTGGCCAACCTGGAGATTGCCCTGGCCTCGAAAGGCGCCAGCCTGGCCCAGGTGTTCAAGCTGACCCTGCTGATCGTCGAGCATTCCGAAACGCGCCTGCGTGAGTGGGTAATCGAGGCTGACAAGGCCTGGGGCTCGTCCATGAAACCGACCTGCACGCTGATCCCGGTACCCCGGCTGGCGCTGGACGGCATGCTGGTGGAGATTGAGGCGGTAGCAGCGCTGTAGATGTAGGCGATTCGGTGGTGGCGCCAGCTAAACACAGTGTTGTATATCGGTGCTGGCCCTATCAGCATGGCCGCTATAACAACAATTGATCTCAGAGGTGACCACACCATGAGCACCGGCGCCACCACGCGCGCCGACCGCAAGGCCTGGGTCTGGCCTGCACTTTTCAGCCTGGTGGCCTTCGCTGCCAATTCGGTGTTCTGCCGGCTGGCGCTGAAGGACGGGGCCATCGATCCGGCATCCTTCACCGTGGTTCGCCTGACTCGCCTGACCAGTGGTGCGCTGTTCCTGCTGCTGTTGCTCCGCCTGCGCAAACCTGCGCTCGCCATGGGTGGCAGCTGGCGGGGTGGCCTGGCCCTGTTCCTGTACGCGTTCCTGTTTTCTGCGGCGACCCTGCAGCTCAGCGTCCCGGTGATTGCGGCGTTGGGCGGGGTTGGCCTGATCGGTGAGCCATTGTCGTTGCGCTTGCTGGTGGCATGCGTGGTGGTGCTGGGCGGTATCGCCCTGGCGCTGGCGCCGCGCCGTTGAAGGGGGGAGGGGCGTGGCAGGGCATGCCTGTCGAGGCCTGCAGTGCATGGCTGACTATAATGGATCAACCTCACCTCGGAGCCCGTTACGGGAGGCAACCACTGGCGACTCACTCAGCCTCTGGTCGAACGGTCAGCGTCGGTGGCTTCGGTCACCACAGGCAGGTTGCCGGCACGCTGGATCACCCGGCGTTGCTGCTCATAGTCGTCCAGCGACAGGCCACGGCGTTGCAGCGCTTCCAGTTGCAGTTGACGGGTTTCTTCGGCGGTGTAGGGGCGCAGTTCGGGGTGGCTGGCGCAGCCGCTGATGATGGCGATGGCAAAAACGGCAAGGTTGGCGGACAGCAGGCGGGCCAGGGTGTTCATCAGGTAGCTCCAGGGGCCGGGGTCGTGAGCGGCGAGTCGATGGAGCTAGGTTATTCGGCCATGTCGTTCGGCAGAAATTGCCATTCTCGATAGTGACTATCGATGGTTCCAGGGGAACCGGGAGGGTGCGATGGGGCAAGCCGAGCAACCGCGCAAATGGGGCGTGCTGGAACCGATCGACCGGATCACCGAAGTCATCTTCGGCCTGTTGATGGCGATGACCTTCATTGGCTCGCTGAGCGTGGCCACGGCAGGGCGCGAAGATGCCCGGCTGATGCTGATTGCTGCGTTCGGCTGCAACCTGGCCTGGGGCCTGGCCGATGCGGTCATCTATTTGCTGCGTACCTGGACCGAGCGCACCCGTAGCCGGACCTTGTTGGCCCGCCTGCAAGCCGGTGAAGCCAGCCAGGGGCGCAGGCTGATTGCCGATGCGCTGCCAGAGCGCATCGGCCTGGCACTGGATGAAGACGGCCTGGAGATGCTGCGCGGGCGGATGCTGCGTGATGCTGCCCGCCCGCTGCCGGTACGCCTGGGTCTGGATGATCTCAAGGCAGCCCTGGCCACTTTCCTGTTGGTGGTGTTGGCAACCTTCCCGATGGTCATTCCATTCCTGCTGATCGAGACCACCGGTACGGCCATTCGCGTGTCGAACCTGGTCGCCCTGGCCATGCTCTTCCTTGCGGGCTGGCTGCTGGCACGCTATTCCGGTGGCCGCACCCTGTTGACCGGCGTGGTCCTGGCAGCGGTCGGGGCGGCGCTGATCATGGCGATCATCGCCCTGGGCGGCTGAGCATCGCCCGTTCAGTATTTTATATCACGGGCGCGCTCACGGCCTTGCTGCTTGGTGTGGCGTTTGTCCTGCCGGCAGCCGGCGTTGCTTTGCTGGTCGGCGTGGCGGCAGTCCTGTTTGGTCTGCCGCGCGTCCTGGCGGGTTTCCTGCCGCACATCACGGGCCTCGCGGCGCCGTTCGGCGCGGTCGGTGGCCGCCCAGGCCGAGGTGCAGAGCACGGCCAGCATGGCGGCGGCGATGAGGCGGGGCGTGTTCATTGGGGCGGGCTCCTTTTTGAATAGGGTTCTTGTGCATGTGCCGGCCTCTTCGCGGTCCCGCCCGCTCCCACAGGATCACCACAGGTTTGAACATTGTGGAGTACCTGTGGGAGCGGGCATGCCCGCGAAAGGGCCGGTACAGTCAATTACAGATCTCAGCCCAGCCCTGGTATAGATTCAAAAGCAGCAACCACCCCCACCCTTAGAGCGCGAAAAGTTTGCGTCCCCGCATCTGGCCAAAAGCAGCGCCATTGCTACCCTTAACCCACGTGTTCCGACCTCGTGGGGAGAAGCGATGCGCATGCCATTGTCTGCGGTCCTGTCGGTGATCCTGTATCTGAGCGCTACGCCCGGCCTGGTGCTGGCAGAAGACGTACCTGCACCCGACCCGGCACCACAAGCCGACACGGTCGCGGCCAAGGACCCTGTGTTCACCCAGGAGCAACTGGACCAGATGCTCGCGCCCATCGCGCTGTACCCCGATGCGCTGCTGGCCCAGGTATTGATGGCGTCCACCTACCCGGGGCAGGTGAGCGAAGCGGTGACCTGGTCCAAAGCCAACCCCAAGACCTCTGGCGACGATGCGGTCAAGAAGGTGGCGAACCAACCCTGGGACCCGAGCGTACAAGCGCTGGTGGCCTTCCCGCAGGTGCTGGCAACCCTGGGTCAGGACCCGGTCTGGGTACAGCGTCTGGGTGACGCCTTCCTCGCTCAGCCCGACGATGTCATGGGCGGCGTGCAGCGCCTGCGTCACCAGGCCCAGGCCGCCGGCAACCTGCAGAGCAACCAGTACCAGAACGTGACCGTGCAGACTGCACCCGCACCCGCCCCGGCACCGGCCTCCAGCGGCAGCAGTACCCAGGTGGTCACTGCCAGCAGCCCGCCCACCACCATCATCATCGAGCCGGCCGACCCGCAAGTGGTGTACGTGCCCAGCTATAACCCGACCACCACCTACGGCACCTGGGCCTACCCGGCCTCGCCGCCGGCGTATTATCCGCCACCGCCCATGTACTACCCCGGCTCCGCGCTGGTGGCGGGCCTCGCCTTCGGTACCGGCGTAGCGATCGTCGCCTCGCTGTGGGGCGACTGTGACTGGGGCAACAACGACATCGACATCGACGTCAACCGCTACAACAACATCAACGGCAACAACCGCATCACCAACAACCAGAACAAATGGCAGCACAACGCCGCCAACCGCGACGGCGTGCCGTATCGCGACTCCCGCAGCCGTCAACAGTACGGCCGCCAGCTGGACGGAGCCACCCAGCGTACAGCCTTCCGCGGCGACGACACCCAGCGCGCCCAGGCGCGGGACAAGGCCAGGGCGTCGATGGACCGGGCCGGTATCGAACGGCCGGCTACCAGCAACCGACAGGCACGCCAGCAGATGCGCGAGGCGCAGGCGGGCAATTCGGTCGGCAACCGCATGCAGCCCCGTAGCGACAACCCGAGGGCAACCGACCGCCGACAGGAGTCCCGCAATAGCCAGGCCCGGCAGCAGAACAACCAGGTGAATCAGCACAGGCAGGGCGAAGGCCAAGGGCGGCAGCTGGCGCAAAACCGGCCCTCCAATACAGCCGGCCGGGCGCGTAACAATGCCTTCGCCGGCGTGCGTTCGCCCTCGCGCACCAGTGCGCAGGCCAGCCGCGGCCGCACCAGCCAGTCGTTCGCCCAGCGCCCGAGCGCATCGCGCGCCGCCGGGCATCAGATTTCCCGGCCCAGTGCGCCCGCACGCCGCGGGGGAGGTGGCCGTCGATGAACCGTCAATCGATAGCGGCACTGGTACTCGCAGCCGGTATGGCCTGGTCAACCCTGGCCGCTGCGCAGGAAGCTTTCCCGACACCGGAGAAAGCCGTGGAATCCTTTGTTGCGGCGCTGGGCGAGGAGAAACCCGATGAAGCCCGCCTGGCCCAGTTGCTGGGCGATGACTGGCGTACCTACATACCGCGCGGTGGTGTGCAACGCAGTGACGTGGACACGTTCCTGGAGCAGTATCGCGCGCAGCACAGCATCGATATGTCGGGGGCGAAGGCCATCCTCGCGGTGGGCAGTGATCACTGGACGTTGCCCATACCGTTGACCAAAGGCAGCCAGGGTTGGCGTTTCGACCTCAAGGCCGGCGGCGCCGAAATCCGCGCCCGGCGCATTGGCCGCAACGAGCTGGGTGCCATGCAGTCGATGCTGGCCTACCACGATGCGCAGATGGACTACGCCACCCAGGACCACAACGGCAACGGTGCGCTGGAATACGCACAGAAGATTTTCAGCGAGCCCGGCAAGCATGACGGGCTGTACTGGGATGACGACGGCGACGGCCAGGTCAGCCCGCTGGGCCCGTTGTTCGGCCAGGACATGGTCGGCGACGCCTGGTATGGCTACCACTTCCGCATCCTTGATGCACAAGGCCCATCCGCCCCCGGCGGTGCCTACAGCTACCTGATCGGCAATCAGATGAGCCGCGGCTTCGCCATGGTTGCCTGGCCGGCAAAGTACGATGACACCGGGGTGATGAGCTTCATGATCAGCCATGACGGCGAGGTGTTCGAGAAAGACCTCGGGCCGCACGGTGACAAGCTGGCCAAGGAGATGAAACGCTTTGACCCGGATGACAGCTGGAAGGTGGTGGACGTGCCGGCAGGGGATTGACCCTGTAGGATCTGGCAAGCAATAAAGGTCTATTGCCCCAACATCTGCCGCACCAGCCACTGCCCAGCCGGCCCGAGCGCGCGCCGGCTCGACCAGACCACATCCATATCAACCCGCCGGGGGTACCCGGCCACCTGCAACTCCACCAGCCCAGTGCCAAACCGGGCCACCAGCGCCCTGGGCAGTTCGGCCCAGCCGAACCCGCGCACGGCGAACTCCAGCAGGGTGAGGTAATCCGGTGCCGACCAGGCCTGGCCGCGACCGTGGTGCAGGCTGGGGGCATAGGTCTTGATATACAGCTGCCGTACGCTCTCCAGGTGCTGCATCTGCACCTGAGGCAAAGCTGCCAACGAATGCCCGCTGGCCACGTACACGCCAAACTCGGCCTGCTCGGGCAGGCGCGCCACGGCGACGTCAGCGGGGTAGCTGGGCTGCGTGGCAAGAATGCCGATATGCGCCAGGCCCTGCTGGATCAGCTCAATCACATCGGCATCTTCCGACGGGCCGCAGCGCAGTTCGGTATGCGGGTAGTGCTGGGCGAAGCGGGCCATCACCGCGCCCTGGAAGGTCACGCTGTAGCTGTCCGACATCACCACCGACACCAGTGCCTCGACGTTTTCCGCCAGGCGCACCGCCAGGGCATCGAGCTGGGCGCTGGCATCGAGGATCGCCTCGACATGGCTCAGCACCTGCCGCCCGGCCTCGTTCAGCGTGGGGTGGCGGCCGCTACGGTCGAACAGCGGGCAACCCACATCAGCCTCGAAATTGGCGATGGCAATGCTGACGGTGGACTGGCTTTTGCGCAGCTTGCGCGCCGCAGCGGAAAACGAACCCAGCGATGCGGCTTCGACAAAGGCGACCAGAGCTTCGGGTGAGTAGCGCATGGTATTGATAAAACCGATGGTAGCTATTTCGCGAGTATCGGTTCTGTCAAAGAAAATAGGAAGCACGACTCACGCAATGGATGGAATTTGCAATGAAAAACGTGTCTTTCACCGAACGCCTGATTCACGCCGTCGGTTATGAAGTGTTCGCCGTGCTGCTGTGTGCGCCGCTGTTGTCCTGGGTCATGGGCAAGTCGCTGGCGACGGCGGGGGCGCTGGCGGTGACCCTGTCGGTGATCGCCATGCTGTGGAACATGGTCTACAACGCGCTGGTCGATCGCTACGTGCAGGCCGAGCGTATCCACTGGAAGGCCCGCGCACGCTTTGTGCACGGCCTGGGCTTCGAGGCCGGGCTGGTGGTGTGGTGCCTGCCGGTGGCGGCGTGGATGCTGGATATTTCGTTGCTGCAGGCGTTCATGGTGGAGTTGGGCTTCTTCGTGATCATCTTGCCCTACACCGTGCTGTACAACTGGGCCTTCGACAAAGCCCGGCACCTGCTGATGCAGCGTCGCCTTGCATAAATGTTTTGCCGATGCAGGCCCCATTGTGGGAGCGGCCTTGTGTCGCGAAAGGGCCGCAAAGCGGCCCTAGGAATTCAGCGCAGTTGCAAAAATTTCTGGGGCTGCTCTGCAGCCCTTTCGCGACACAAGGCCGCTCCCACAATGGGGCCCGCGTCAACCAATGAAAAACGGGGCATGCCATTGCTGGCATGCCCCGTTTTCAAACCGCTAAAGTGCCTCAGGCGACCTTGACGATCCAGCCTGCCGGTGCTTCCACATCACCGCTCTGGATACCGGTCAGCTCGTTGTAGAGCTTCTGGGTAACCGGGCCGACCTTTTCCAGGTCATGGAACACGTGCAGCTTGCCGTTGTACTCGATGCCGCCGATCGGGGTGATCACCGCAGCAGTACCGCAGGCGCCGGCTTCGACGAAGCGGTCCAGCTTGTTGATTTCCACATCGCCTTCGATCACGGTCAGGCCCAGGCGCGATTGCGCCAGTTCCATCAGCGACAGGCGGGTGATGCCTGGCAGCACCGAGGCCGATTTCGGGGTGACGAACTCGTTGTTGGCGGTGATGCCGAAGAAGTTGGCCGAACCGACTTCCTCGATCTTGGTGTGGGTCAGCGGGTCGAGGTAGATGGCGTCGGCGAAGTTGGCTTTCTTCGCTTCAGCGCCCGGCTGCAGGCTGGCCGCGTAGTTGCCACCGACCTTGGCCGCACCGGTGCCTTGCGGGGCGGCGCGGTCGAAGCTGGAAATCTGGAAGTTGTGTGGCTTCATGCCGCCCTTGAAGTACGAGCCAACCGGGATGGCGAAGATCGAGAAGATGAACTCGGGGGCGGTGCGCACGCCAATGTTGTCACCGGTGCCGATCACGAACGGGCGCAGGTAGAGGGCGCCTTTGCCATGCGGTGGCACGAACTTCTCGTTGGCCTTGACCACTTGCTTGCACGCCTCGATGAACACATCGGTTGGCACCTGTGGCATCAGCAGGCGGGCGCAGCTGCGCTGCATGCGGGCAGCGTTCTGGTCCGGGCGGAACAGGTTGATCGAACCGTCCTTGCAACGGTAGGCCTTGAGGCCTTCGAAGCACTGCTGGCCGTAGTGCAGGGCCGTGGAGCCTTCACTGATGTGCAGTACGTTGTCTTCGGTCAGGGTGCCCTTGTCCCACTCGCCATTGCGCCATACGGACAGGTAGCGTTTGTCGGTCTTGATGTAGTCGAAACCCAGCTTGTCCCAATTAATGCTTTCGTTGCTCATGACACCCTCATTGTCTTGCAAGTGCCCGATCGCTCGGGCTGCTGTTATATGCGCACCACGCCACCATAATACATCCGTGGCGGATCGGGAACGGCCAGTCACGAATTGATAGCCTGCGATGCATTGATTACGGCCTCTACAGCTGCAGGTACTGGTCCAGCGCCAGCTGGTCCAGCAGTACCTGGTCGTGGGACGCCACCACCAGCGCCCCGCGAAACTGCCCGAGCATGCGTTCCAGTGCAGCCAGCGACGGCAGGTCCAGGTGGTTGCCGGGTTCGTCCAGCAGCAACAGGTCGAGCGGCCGTTCGCGGTACAGCACAGCGGCCAGTGCTGCCTTCATCCGCTCACCGCCGCTTAGCAGGCCGCTGGGCAGTTCGATGCGGGCCGCGTCCAGGCCCAGTTGCGCCAGGCGGCTACGCAGGTCGCCCTGGGCCAGCGTCGGGTTTGCCTGGCGCAGGTGGTCGAGCACGCTGGTGTGGTCTGGCAGTGCGCTGCAGTGCTGGTCGAGCAGGGCGGTTTCGCCACTGAGGCGCAGGCTCTCGGGCGGTGCTGGCAACTCACCGTTCACCAGCCTGAGCAGGGTGGACTTGCCACTGCCATTGGCGCCGACCAGGCCCACCCGCTGGCCCAGGCACAAGCGCAGGTTCAGTGGTTTGCGCGTGCCGCGTGGCAGGCGCAGCGCCTGCAGGGCCAGCACTTCCCGGCCTGGATGGCGCTGTGGTGTGGGGGTATGCAGGGTAATGGCGCTGTCCTGCTCGACCTCGTGGGCGGCATCACGCACTTTGCCCAGCAGCGCCTGCTGGGCGTCGCGATGGTCGCGACGTTGCTTGCCCGCAGTGGCCTGGCTGCGTTCCTGCTGGCGGTCGACCAGGATCCTGGCCTGGTTGGCGCGCTTGGCGTTGCGCCCGGCGCGGGCTTGATGACGTTCCAGGGCTTCGCGCTGGCGCTGCAGTTCGCGCGCCTGGCGTTGCTGCTCCTGTTTCAGCCGGGCAAGTTGCTGTTGGGCCTGCGCCGTCTGGCTGGCTTTCTGGGCCGAATAGAAGCTGTAGTTGCCGCCATAGGCCTGCAATCCCAGGCTGGACAATTCGACGATCCGCGTCATGTGCGCGAGCAGGCTGCGATCATGGCTGATCACCAGCAAGCCCCGGTCCCAGGCTTCGATCATGCTCAGCAGCTGGACGCGGGCGTTGCTGTCCAGGTGATTGCTCGGCTCGTCGAGGATCAGGTAGTCGGCATTGCTGAGCCAGGCGCCAATCAGCGCCACGCGCATGGCCTGCCCACCGCTCAGGCTACGGGCTGGCTGGCGCCAGTCAAGCTGGCCCAGGCCGTGGCGTTGCAACTGGGCCAGCAGTTGCCCGCGGATGTCCCAGCGCTCGGCAACGGTGTCGAAATCGCGGGGTTCGACACTGCCTTGTTCGATGCGCTCCAGCGCTGCAATCACGCCGCCAACCTGCGCCAGGTCGGCAAGCGTGCCGTTATGCTCGATTGCCTGCTGGCTCAGCAGGTGAACATGCCCTGCGCGCCGACAATGGCCGCTGCTCGGTTCACGCTGGCCGGCGAGAATCTGCCCAAGCAGGCTCTTGCCCACGCCGTTGCGCCCGACCAGGCCGGTGCGGCGATGGTCGAAGGTTTCGCTGAGGTCGGTAAATAACAGCCTGCCGTCAGGCAAGGCCAAGGAAACGCTGTCCAGCGTCAGGATCGACGTGTTCGTCATGCACAACTCCACAAATGCCGCGACATCTCCGGAGCGAACCGGAGGCTGAAGACTGGCCGTCGAAGGGACGGCGGCATCAATGGCGCATTGGACGAACACCTCGTGACAGGGGAATGCGTAGCCTAACGGATAGAGGCATCGTTGTCGCGCGAAAACAGATTCCGCGAGTGCGCCGCGGACCCTGTGGGAGCGGGCGTGCCCGCGAACACCGGCAAAGCCGGTGCCCAGTGCAGGCAGGAAGAGCCAGGACCGCGCATGCCCCTGGTTCAGCGCCCCATCAGGCGCCTGGTCCAGTCACCCCCATGGCTCCGCTGGCAGGCCTCTTCACTGTCAAACCGCACATGCCAGGCCGGATGATCCAGCTGAATGCCAGCCTGCTCCAGCGCCAAGCCGGTCAGCGCCAGCATGCGCACCTTCGCGTCGCCCGCCAGGGCGGCGGCCTTGTCGGCCTCTTGCTCGAACACCCAGGTAATACGCAGGCTGGCCGGAAAATCCTCGGGGTCAAGACGATGGGTAAGCCAGGTGAAGCCGACGATCTCCGCCTTGGCGGTTTCGCACGCTTCGGTCAGGCAAACCACCAGTTCACGCTCCAGGCGTGCCATGTCGCGCTTGTTCAGGGATTTCACCGGTGGGCCTCGCTGGTCAAAGCCGCCACTGTAACGCAGTTGCGCCACTTGTTGTCGCCCAGCCCGGCAGCAATGGTTGACCACCCGCCAGCCACTGCGTAGCCTTGCCAGTTCGAGGTTCTTCGGCCAGGCCGAAGCTAAGACGGGAACGCGGTACAAGCCGCGGCTGCCCCCGCATCTGTAAGCACCGACAACGGATCGACACAGCCACTGCGCCCGCGCGCGGGAAGGCGTCATCCCGCCAGCCTGCTGCACCAGCGGGCACATGGAACGGTGCGAGCCAGGAGACCTGCCTCGTCACGTTTTCGACTTTCAACCGGGCGGGGTGATCCGGTGGCGAACAAGCCCGGCCGGCCTGGCCTGCGGCTGTCGTCCTGCATGCCCGCGCCAATCTGCCAAGGGCAATGCGACATGAAAACACTGGCCAAGCTCCCCGTCACCATCGTCACCGGCTTCCTCGGCTCGGGCAAGACTACCTTGCTGCGCCACATGCTCGACAACGCCCAGGGCCGCCGCATTGCGGTGATCGTCAACGAGTTCGGCGAACTGGGCATCGACGGCGAAATCCTCAAGCAGTGCAGCATCGGTTGCACCGAGGAAGAAGCCAGCGGGCGCGTCTACGAACTGGCCAACGGCTGCCTGTGCTGCACCGTGCAGGAAGAGTTCTTCCCGGTGATGCGCGAGCTGGTGGCACGCCGTGGTGACCTGGACCATATCCTCATCGAAACCAGCGGCCTAGCTCTGCCCAAACCGCTGGTGCAAGCCTTCCAGTGGCCGGAAATCCGCAATGCCTGCACCGTCGACGCGGTGATCACGGTGGTCGACAGCCCGGCCGTGGCCGCCGGCACCTTCGCCGCCTACCCGGACCAGGTCGATGCCCAGCGCAAGCTCGACCCTAACCTGGACCACGAATCGCCGCTGCACGAACTGTTCGCCGACCAGCTGGCCAGCGCTGACCTGGTGGTGCTGAACAAGGCCGACCTGATCGACGCCGAAGGCCTGGCCAAGGTCCGCGCCGAAGTGGCCGAAGAACTGCCGCCGGCAGTCAAGGTGATCGAGGCCAGCAGTGGCAAATTGCCGCTGGAAGTGCTGTTGGGCGTAGGCGCCGAGTCCGAGGCGCATATTGATGGCCGCCGCACCCACCACGATTCGCACCATGACGGCGATGACCATGACGATCATGACCACGACGCCTTCGATTCGATCTCCATCGACCTGCCCGAAGCCGACGAAAGCCTGCTGCTCGACGCCCTGACCCAGCTGGTGGTGGAGTTCGGCATCCTGCGCGCCAAAGGCTTCGCAGCCATCCCGGGCAAGCCGATGCGCCTGCTGGTGCAAGGCGTGGGCACTCGTTTCGACAAGCACTTCGACCGCGCCTGGCGCGCCGACGAGCCGCGCATCACCCGCCTGGTGCTGATCGGCCAGGACCTCGACGCGGCTCAGCTGGAAGCGCGCCTGCGCCAGGCCTTGGGCGCCTGACCCATGCACCTGCTGCGGACCCAGCCCGGCGGCTTTGTGCCGGATGACAGCATTGCCGACCTTGGCCAGACACCCGCCGAGCTGGTGATTCTCTGCAGCGGCGATTCGCACCTGGCATTGCTCGCCGATACCGCCGAGCAATTGCCCGGGGATTACCCCAGCCTGCGCCTGGCCAACCCGATGCAGGTGCAGAACCATGCCTCGGTCGACCTGTACGTCGACCAGGTGCTGCGCCATGCCAAGGTCATCCTGGTGTCGCTGCACGGTGGCGTCGGCTACTGGCGCTATGGCGTCGAGCAGCTGGTCGAGCTGGCCGGCCGTGGCGTGCAACTGATCCTGGTGCCGGGCGACGACCGCCCGGACCCGGAGCTGACCAGCCTGGGCAGCGTCAGCGGCGAGCAGGCCGAGCGCCTCTGGCACTACTTGCGCCAGGGCGGCAAGGCCAATGCCATCAACCTGTTCAACTGCCTGGCCAGCCAGTGGCTGGGCCGCGACTATGCCTGGGACGAGCCGCAGCCTTTGCCGCGCACCGCCGTGTATCACCCGGCCAAGGGCAGCGCCACGCTGGAGGACTGGTACCCACTGTGGCACCCCGAGCAGCCGGTGGCGCCGCTGCTGTTCTACCGCTCGCACCTGCAGGCGGCCAACACCGCGTTCATCGACGTGTTCTGCCAGCGCCTGCAGGCCGCCGGGCTCAACCCGTTGCCGATCGCCGTGGCCAGCCTCAAGGAAAGCGCCTGCCTGGAGCAGGTCGAAGGCTGGCTGGACGAGGTGGGTGCCGAGGTGCTGGTGAACACCACCGGCTTTGCCCTGTCCAGCCCCGAACGCCCCAACCTGCGCCCGTTCCGTCGTGACATCCCGGTGCTGCAGGCCATCTGCGCGCAAGACAACCAGCCCGGCTGGGAAGCCAGCGAGCAGGGCCTGGGGGCGCGGGACCTGGCCATGCACATTGCCTTGCCCGAACTGGACGGGCGCATCATCACCCGCCCGATCAGCTTCAAGGACATGGCCTGGCGTAGCGAGCGCAGCCAGTCCGACGTGGTCTGCTACCGCGCCCACCCCGAGCGCATGGACTTCGTCGCCGAGCTGGCCCGCCGCTGGGTCGAGCTGGCGCGCCTGCCGAATACCCAGAAGCGTGTGGCCCTGGTGCTGGCCAACTACCCGACCCGGGATGGCCGCATAGGCAATGGCGTTGGCCTGGACACGCCGGCGGCCGCGCTGAACATCCTCAAGGCCCTGCAGGCCGAAGGCTACCCGCTGGCCGACTTGCCGGGCAGCGGCACGCAACTGATCCACCAGTTGCTCGGTGGCGTGACCAATGACCTCGACCAGCTGGACCTGCGCCCCTGCGCGCAGAGCCTGAGCCTGGCCGACTACCAGGCCGCCTTCGAGCGCCTGCCCGAGGCCAACCGCCAGGCGGTGCTGGAACGCTGGGGGCCGCCGCAGCAGGACCCGATGTACCGCAGTGGCCGGCTGATGGTGGCCGGCCTGCGCTTTGGCTTGACCTTCGTCGGCATCCAGCCGGCGCGGGGCTACCAGGTAGACCCCAGCGCGGTGTACCACGACCCTGATCTGGTGCCGCCGCACGGCTACCTGGCGTTTCACTTCTGGCTGCGCCATGCCTTTGCCGCCGACGCGGTGATCCATGTCGGCAAGCACGGCAACCTCGAATGGCTACCCGGCAAGGGCGTCGGGTTGTCGGCGCAGTGCTGGCCGGACGCCTTGCTCGGCCCGTTGCCGAACATCTACCCGTTCATCGTCAACGACCCGGGCGAGGGTGCCCAGGCCAAGCGTCGCACCCAGGCGGTGATCATCGACCACCTGATGCCGCCGCTGACCCGTGCCGAAACCTATGGCCCGTTGCGCCACCTGGAGCAATTGGCCGACGAGTTCTACGAAGCACAGCTGCTCGACCCGCGGCGGGCCCGCGAGTTGCAGCGCGACATTCTCGAGCTGGTCAAGGCCAACCACATCGACCGCGAACTGCAGCTGGAAGGCCAGCTGGATGACGCCGCCGTGTGGCTGCCGCGGCTCGACACCTACCTGTGTGACCTGAAGGAATCGCAGATTCGCGATGGCCTGCATGTGTTCGGTCAATCGCCTGAGGGCCGGCTGCGCCTGGATACCTTGCTGGCGCTGTTGCGGGTCGAGCGTGGCGACGGTCGCGGCGGCAATGCCAGCCTGCTGCGGGCCCTGGCCAAGGCGCTGGTGCCGGGCTTTGACCCGCTCGATTGCGAACTTGGCCAGCCGTGGCAGGGCCCACGCCCTGAGCAGTTGCAGGCCATGAGCAGCGAGCCCTGGCGCACCTGTGGCGATACCCGCGAGCGCCTCGAGCTGTTGGCGCTGCAGGTGATCGACCAAGCGCTGGGCGGAACCGCCCAGTTACCTGCCCTGAGCGAATGGCAGCCGGTGCACGACGTGGTGCAGGCGCTGCGCGAAGCGGTGGCACCCAGCCTGGACGCCTGCGGCAGCGCCGAAATGAATGGCCTGCTGGCGGCGCTGGCCGGGCGTTTCGTGCCCGCCGGCCCCAGTGGTGCGCCCAGCCGTGGGCGCCTGGACGTGCTGCCCACCGGTCGCAATTTCTACACCGTGGACGTGCGCAACCTGCCCACCACCACCGCCTGGCGCCTGGGCTTCGCCTCGGCCAACCTGATCCTCGAGCGCCACCTGCAGGACCACGGTGATCACCTTCGCCAGCTCGGCCTGTCGGTGTGGGGCACGGCAACCATGCGTACTGGCGGCGACGACATCGCCCAGGCCATGGCGCTGATGGGCGTGCGACCGGTGTGGGCCACTGGCAGCCAGCGGGTCGACGATTTCGAAATCTTGCCGCTCAGCCTGCTCGACCGCCCGCGGGTGGACGTGACCTTGCGCGTCTCCGGCTTTTTCCGTGATGCCTTCGGCAACCTCATCCGCCTGTTCGATGCCGCAGTGCAGGCGGTGGCCGCGCTGGACGAACCCGACGACCTCAACCCCTTGGCTGCCCGTGTGCGTAGCGAGCGGGCCGCGCTGCAGGCGCAGGGCGTTGACGCCGAGCAGGCTGCGCGCCAGGCCGGCTGGCGGGTGTTCGGTGCCAAGCCCGGGGCCTACGGTGCCGGGGTGCAGAACGCCATCGACGGGCGCCTGTGGCACAGCCGCGACGACCTGGCCGAGGTTTACCTCAACCACGGTGGCTATGCCTACGGCGCCAGCGACGACGGTACCCCGGCACGCGCCCAGTTCGCCCAGCGCCTGGCCAAGGTGCAGGCGGTGCTGCAGAACCAGGACAACCACGAGCACGACCTGCTCGATTCCAACGACTATTACCAGTTCCAGGGTGGCATGCTGGCGGCGTCGGAAACCTTGTCCGGTGCGGCAGTGGCCAGCTACCACGGCGACCACAGCCAGGCCGACCGGCCGCGCATCCGTACCCTCAAGGAAGAGTTGAACCGGGTCATCCGTGCCCGGGCGTTGAACCCGAAGTGGATCGACGGGGTCAAGCGTCATGGCTACAAAGGCGCCTTCGAGATGGCGGCGACAGTCGACAACCTGTTCGCCTTCGACGCCACCACGCAACTGATCGACGACCATCATTACCAGGCGCTGGCCGATGCCTACGTGCTCGACCCGGCGACCCGCGATTTCATGCGCGAGCACAACCCCGAGGCCCTGCGCGACCTTACCGAGCGTTTGCTGGAGGCCCAGCAGCGCGGCCTGTGGCAGGCGCCTGGCGACTACCGCGAAGCCCTTGAGGAACAACTGCTCGACGGCGAGGAACAGGCTTGAAATGAGTGAACCCGTGCAATTTCCGCTGGCCGCCGTGGTCGGTGCGGACGACCTGAAACTGGCGCTGTGCCTGACCGCCATCGACCCGAAGATCGGCGGCGTGCTGATCGAGGGGCCGCGCGGCATGGCCAAGAGTACCCTGGCCCGAGGCCTGGCTGACTTGCTCGGTGAGGGACCGTTTGTCACCCTGCCATTGGGCGCCAGCGAAGAACGGTTGGTCGGCACCCTCGACCTGGATGCCGCGCTGGGGCAGGGCAAGGCGCAGTTTTCCCCGGGTGTGCTGGCCCAGGCCGATGGCGGCGTGTTGTATGTCGATGAAGTCAACCTGCTGCCTGACACCTTGGTAGACCTGTTGCTCGACGTGGCCGCCAGTGGCACCAACCGCGTCGAGCGTGATGGCATCTCGCACCGGCACAGTGCCCGTTTCGTGCTGATCGGCACCATGAACCCGGAGGAGGGCGAGCTGCGCCCACAGCTGCTCGATCGCTTTGGCCTGAATGTGGCGCTTGAAGGCTTGCCCGAGCCTGAGGCGCGTCAGCAGATCATTCGCCGCCGCCTGGCCTTTGACAGCGATCCGCAGGCCTTCTGCGCGCAATGGGCCGAGGCCCAGGCGCAATTGCGCGAGCGCTGCCAGGCGGCGCGCCACGCCCTGGCCGGCATTGCCCTGGACGACCAGGCGCTGGCCTGGATCACCGAACGCTGTTACGCCGCCGGGGTCGACGGCCTGCGCGCCGACCTGGTCTGGCTGCGCGCCGCACGCGCGCACTGTGCCTGGCGCGGCGGCGCGGCCATCGAAGAAGCCGATGTCGATGCAGTGGCCGAGTTCGCCTTGCGCCATCGCCGCCGCGTTATGCCTCAGGCCAACTCGCCTTCGGCGCCGCAGCAGCCTGAGCAGCAGACCAGTCAGCAAGGCGCAGGTAACCCTGGCGAACAGGGTGGGCAGGGCGACTGGGGCGCAATGCCGGCGCAGCCGGTAGCCAGCGGCGCCCGCCGCGAGGTGCCGAACTGGGCAAAAAAGCCCTGAGCATCCCCCAGCCACCTGCCAAAGGGGCGGATGCCAAAGCGGGCGCAGGTAAGCAGTACGGCGCCAGCCGGGGCGGGGCGCGCAGTGCCGCGGCCGGTCGGGTGGCCTGGCTGCCGACCCTGCTCAAGGGGCGGCCACGCCAGCGCCAGGACCTGTGCTGGCAGCAACGTCAGGCCAAGCCCGCAGAACTGTGGTTGGTCATCGTCGATGCTTCGGCCTCGACCCGCCGCCACCAGGCGTTGGCGCAAACCAAAGGGCTGCTGGCGGCGCTGTTCGACCAGGCCTACCGCCAGCGTGCCCGGCTGGCCCTGCTTACCGCCAGTGGGCGCACGCCGCAGTGGCAGCGCCACGGCCTGAAGGCCTCGGCCGCTTTGCAACCCTGGCTGCAAGCCTTGGGGGCCGGTGGTGGTACGCCGTTGATCGCTGCACTGGAACAGGCTCGGCACTGGTTACTGGCGCGGCAACGGGCCCACCCCGAAGAGGCGCTGCGTTGTCTGGTGTTTACCGATGGTCGCCTGCAGCACTGGAGCGCCGTGCAGCCGATGCCGTGTGCCACTTTGCTGGTGGATATGGAACTGGCGCCGGTGAGCCTGGGCCGTGCGCAGCGTCTGGCGCAACAACTGCAGGCTGATTACCAGCACCTGCAACAGTTCAAGGTGGTGGATTGAACAGTGTTGGCGCGACACTATGTCGCAATAAGAAAAGTTGCCAGAACAGCAACCGGGAAGTTGTACAAGTGCGTGACGGTGCACGCACTTGGTTTGCCGGCCGAAATTATTTTGGCATCGACCAGGGTTGCAGATCGTAACCTTTCTCGCACAGTTCGGCGCGCACTTCCTCGATCAGGCTGGCCCACTGGGCCGGGTCGGAGTAGATACGCGAGGACACTTGCTTGCTGCCGATGCGGGTGCTGGTCCGGTCGATCACTGCCAGGCTCAGTTCACCAGTACCGTTGGGTGCATCCCAGGCTACGCACTGGAAAGGTTCGAAGGCGTGGTCGGCAATCAGCAGTGCTTCGTTGACACGGAGCGGGGCATTCATGGTTCGGTCTCTCTATGGTCCCAAACATCGAAGTGAGTCCGCGTTGCTTCAAAGTCGCCTCGGTTATCGCGAAGTGCAGCGCGGGGTTATGTGTACTGATGCTCGTTGTCCGGGGGCAAGTCACACATTGGCTGTAAAAAATTTTTGCAGGGTCGAATCCGTTCTTGCCCATGCCGCCATGTGATGTCAATAAAGTGCGAAAATTCCCGTCACGTATTGTAAAAAAATGATTCGGCAGACAGACGGTACTGGGAACCGTCAACTTCGTTGCTACTGTTAATCAGGCGCCACAACTTACTGTTTTATTTCAAGAAACCTAATACTGGCGCCAAGGATTGGTCATGCAGCAGCCTGCCGTCCAACGCCGTTTGCTCATCGTCGACCCCTGCGATGACTGTCACCGTTTGTTGCCTGGTTTGCGCAGCGCAGGCTGGGATGTGGACAGCTGCATGCTCGGTGCCGCGCTGGATCATCCTTGCGATGTGGGCCTGTTGCGCTTGCAGGCGTCGCACCTGAGGCGCCCGGACGGGGTCAAGGACTTGATCAAGCGCAGTAACACCGAATGGATTGCCGTGCTCAGTGCCGAACAGCTGCGCATGCCGGCTGTCGGCGATTTTGTTTGCGAATGGTTCTTCGACTTCCACACCTTGCCGTTCGACGTTTCCCGCGTGCAGGTCACCTTGGGCCGGGCCTTCGGCATGGCACGCCTGCGTGGCAAAGGGGCGGCTAGGGTGGATGAAGCGAGCCACGAACTGCTCGGCGAAAGCCGCCCGATCCGCGAGCTGCGCAAGCTGCTGGGCAAGCTGGCGCCCACCGAATCCCCGGTGCTGATCCGCGGTGAAAGCGGCACCGGCAAGGAACTGGTGGCGCGCACCCTGCACCGTCAGTCGCAACGCAGCGAGCAGCCGTTCATTGCCATCAACTGTGGGGCGATTCCCGAGCACCTGATCCAGTCCGAACTGTTCGGCCATGAGAGGGGCGCCTTCACCGGTGCGCATCAGCGCAAAGCCGGGCGCATCGAAGCGGCCCATGGTGGCACGTTGTTCCTCGACGAAATCGGCGACCTGCCGCTGGAGTTGCAGGCCAACCTGCTGCGCTTTCTGCAGGAAAAACACATCGAGCGGGTGGGCGGCAGCCAGCCGATCCCGGTGGATGTGCGGGTATTGGCGGCTACCCACGTGGACCTGGAAAGGGCTATCGAGCAGGGGCGCTTTCGTGAAGACCTGTACTACCGCCTGAACGTGTTGCAGGTAGTGACCGCGCCTTTGCGCGACCGGCATGGTGACCTGTCGATGCTGGCCAGTCATTTTGCCCATTTCTACAGCCTGGAAACCGGGCGTCGACCCCGTTCGTTCAGCGACCATGCCCTGGCGGCCATGGGCCGGCATGACTGGCCGGGCAATGTCCGCGAGTTGGCAAACCGGGTACGGCGCGGGCTGGTGCTGGCTGAAGGCCGGCAAATCGAGGCGCAGGACCTGGGGTTGCAGACCCTTGACCGGGTGCAGCATCCGCTGGGCACGCTGGAGGAGTACAAGCACCGGGCCGAGCGCCAGGCGTTGTGCGATGTCCTTAGCCGGCACAGTGACAACCTGAGCGTGGCGGCCAAGGTGTTGGGCATTTCGCGGCCGACTTTCTATCGATTGCTGCACAAGCATCAGATGCGCTGAGCAGTGGATGGCACCGGCTACGCCGGTGTTGGCGGGTAAACCCGCTCCCACAGGTACGCGCAGTTCCTGTGGGAGCGGGCATGCCCGCGAACAGGCCCCTACAGGCTACCGATCAATGCGGCCCGCGGGGAATGGTCTTCAGCAGGTCTTCCGGGCTGATGTGCCCCACCACCTGGGCCACCGCGCTGCCCGGGGTCGGCAGGTCGATGATGTGGCTTTTCATCTTGCCGATCACATGCATTTCGCACGGCTTGCAGTCGAACTTCAGGGTCAGCACTTCATCGCCCTGAATCAGCTGCATCGGCGCCACCTTGGTACGCACGCCGGTCACGCCCTTGGCCTGCTTGGGGCACAGGTTGAAGGAGAAGCGCAGGCAGTGCTTGGTGATCATCACCGGCACTTCGCCGTGCTCTTCATGGGCCTCGTAGGCTGCATCGATCAATTGCACGCCGTGGCGATGGTAGAAGTCGCGGGCCTTCTGGTTGTACACGTTGGCCAGGAACGACAGGTGCGACTCGGGGTATACCGGCGGTGGGGTGGTCTCGGCCTTGCGCCCGCCACGCGGGTGCGCCTGCACCCGTGCTTCAGTCAGCGCCTCGATGGCTTCGCGGCGCAGGGCCTTGAGCTGCGAGTTGGGGATGAAGTACGCCTGTGGAGCGTCCAGCTCGATGCTGTCGGCGTGGTACATGGTGGTACCCAGTTGGCCGAGCAGGTCGTGCAGCTGGTCCAGTGCCTGCTGCGGCTTGTTGGCCGTGCCGAACGGGCCGTCCAGTGCCACTTGCGCGCTCACGCCTTCCTCGCTGGTGACGGTCAGCACCAGGCGTTGCTCGCGCAGTACCGCGTGCCATTGCACGCCAACGCGGCGCTCGGCCGAGGTGCGTTGCAGGGCTTGCTGCCAGTTGTGGTCGAGGTTACGCGACAACGGGTGGTTGGGCCGCAGCTTGTGCAGGCCTTCGGGCATTTCGTTGGGCTCGACGCGGTAGCGGTAGCGCTTCTCGCCGTCTTCCTCGAACTCGCCACGCGGTTCGGCGATGTTGGCACGGAAGCCCACCACTTCACGCTTGACCAGCACATTCAGGCCGTCGCCGTTGGTCAGCGGCACCTCGGTGACCACTTGCATGTCACGCTTGCCGACCTTTTCCACCACGCCCACCGGCAGGCCGGTGAAGGTTGGCGAGTCGAAGGCACCGATGTCGACCTTGCGGTCGGTGACGAAGTAGTCGGTGCTGCCGCGGTGGAACGTCTTGTCCGGGTCGGGCACGAAGAAGTGCTCGGTGCGGCCGCTGGAGGCGCGGGCCAGCTCCGGGCGGCCTTCGAGGATGGCGTCGAGTTCCTTGCGATAGTGGGCAGTGATGTTCTTCACATAGCCCACGTCCTTGTAGCGGCCTTCGATCTTGAACGAACGCACGCCGGCATCGACCAGGTCAGCCAGGTTGGCGGTCTGGTTGTTGTCCTTCATCGACAGCAGGTGCTTCTCGAACGCGACCACACGGCCCTGGTCATCCTTCAGGGTGTACGGCAGGCGGCAGGCTTGCGAGCAGTCGCCACGGTTGGCGCTGCGGCCGGTCTGCGCATGGGAGATGTTGCACTGGCCGGAGAAGGCCACGCACAGCGCACCGTGGATGAAGAACTCGATGGCGGCGTCGGTTTCGGCGGCGATGGCGCGGATTTGCTGCAGGTTCAGCTCACGAGCCAGTACCAGCTGGGAGAAGCCGGCCTGGTCGAGGAACCTGGCCCGTTCCAGGGTGCGGATGTCGGTCTGGGTGCTGGCGTGCAGCTCGATCGGCGGGATGTCCAGCTCCATCACCCCCAGGTCCTGCACGATCAGCGCGTCGACACCGGCGTCGTACAGCTGGTGGATCAGCTTGCGCGCGGGCTCCAGTTCGTTGTCGTGGAGGATGGTGTTGATGGTGGTGAACACGCGTGCATGGTAGCGATGGGCGAACTCGACCAGTTCGGCGATATCGCTGACTTCGTTGCAGGCGTTATGGCGTGCGCCGAAGCTCGGGCCACCGATGTAGATGGCGTCTGCGCCGTGCAGGATCGCTTCACGGGCGATGGCCACGTCACGGGCAGGGCTGAGCAGTTCCAGGTGATTCTTTGGAAGGGACATGTCGTTATAGGTTCGGGCTGTCACGGTTTAGGCGGGCATTGTAGCGGCGAAACGGGCTGGCGGCATCATCGGGGTGCCGAGAGGTGCAGGATGCAGGAAAACTGTGGGAGCGGCCTTGCGTCGCGAACGGGGGGGCGTAGCGCCCCCAGGGGCTTGGATCCACCGCAAGATCACTGGGGCCGCTTTGCGGCCCTTTCGCGACACAAGGCCGCTCCCACAGGCCGCTTCCATCAGGTTGGACCTGACAGGGTGAATCAGCGCTTGGCGGCCATTGCGGTCACTTCCACGCGCATGCCTTCGAATGCCAGTGCAGCCACACCCACGGCGGCGCGTACCGGCCAGGGCTTGCTGAAGAAGCGCTGGTACACCTCGTTGAATGCCGCGCGGTCGGCCATGTCGGTGAGGTAGATGGTCAGGTGCAGCACGCGGTCCATGCCGCTGCCGGCCTTCTCCAGCGCCACTTTCAGCGCCTGCAGGGTGCACTCGCTCTGCTCGACGATGCCGCCCAGCTCCAGGCTGCCATCGGCGTGGGTCGGGATCTGCGTGGTGACCAGCACGCCGTTGTATTCGGCGACGTCGGAGGAAATCGACTCGGCGTCCGGGTCCGGGGTGTAGATGATGTCTGCTTGTGCCATGGTGGGTTTTGCCTTGCTACGGAAGGAAAGCGGCAAGCCTACGCGAGCGCGCTGGCCCGGTCGAGGGCGCCCCGGTGTTTGAAATGCGCGGCGTTCGCCGTCAGAATCGCGGCCGATTGCAAAGCAGGGGTTTACGTTGAACGAACAGACATTGTCCAGGCGCCTGGAGCGCGTGGCGGCACAAGTACCGCAAGGCGCGCGCCTGGCCGACATCGGCTCGGACCATGGCTACCTGCCGGTGGCCTTGATGCTGCGCGGGGTGCTGGAAGCGGCGGTAGCGGGCGAGGTGGCGCAGACGCCGTTCGCCTCGGCCCAGCGCAACGTGCGCAGGAACGGCCTGGAAGGCCGAGTCGGCGTGCGCCTGGCCGACGGCCTGGCAGCGGTCGAGCCGGAAGATCGCATCTCGGTGATCAGCATCTGCGGCATGGGGGGCGACACCATGTGCGAGATCCTCGAGGCCGGCAAACAGCGCTTGGCGGGTGTCACGCGCCTGGTGCTGCAACCCAATGGCGCTGAGCGCGAACTGCGCCAGTGGCTGATGGGCAATGGTTACCGGATCGTCAGCGAAGAACTGCTGCGGGAAAACCGTTTCGACTACGAGATCATCGTCGCCGAGCCGGGCGGGGCAGCGTATACCGCTGAACAGCTGTACTTCGGCCCGGTGTTGTTGCAGGAGAAAAGCGAGGCGTTCCTGGTCAAGTGGCGGCGCATGCTGCGGCAGAAGCAGCAGACCCTGGCCAACTTCGAGCGGGCCCGCGATGCGGTGCCCCAGGCGAAAATCGATGACTTCAGGCAACAGGTCGGCTGGATCACCGAGGCGCTGGGCTGACTCACTGCTGCGAGCAGTTGCCCATTTCCCGGTAGTCGACTTCGCGCTTCTGGCCCTGGTGGTCGACATACACCATGTGCGCGGTGCCAACCTGGCAGTCGGCAGCGTTGCTGGCCGGGGTGATGGAGATGACTTTGGCAATGTCCAGCGGCATGCCGTATTCGTAATTGCTGCTGCTGACCGGTTGATTGCTGCTGGCGTCGGCCAAGGCACCGAACGAGGCGAGGGTAGCGGCAACGGCAAGGACAGCGATCGAACGTTTCATGGCAGGCTCCTTTTTTCAATGTATGGCTAATGATCCATTCATTGGTCA
Source organism: Pseudomonas sp. p21 (assembly GCF_001642705.1). Lineage (NCBI taxonomy): Bacteria > Pseudomonadati > Pseudomonadota > Gammaproteobacteria > Pseudomonadales > Pseudomonadaceae > Pseudomonas > Pseudomonas sp. p21. The sequence continues at coordinate 264,621 of NZ_LWBV01000007.1, read as the reverse complement.
TCCACAATAAATGGTCTAACCCGTGATAGATTCCTGCCTGTAACGCAAGAATAAGACCGAACAAGGAGCACACCTTCATGGACATGCTGCATGCCATGCGTACCTTCGCCCGTGTGGTGGAATGTGGCAGCTTCGCTGCGGCCGCCAATGCCCTGGACATCTCTGCGGCGCAGGTTTCGCGCATCGTTGCCGAGCTGGAAAACCAGCTGCAGACCCGCCTGTTGCACCGCACCACGCGGCGTTTGCGCATGAGCGAAGCGGGCGAGCGGTTTCTCGAGCGCTCGCGGCAGATCCTGTTGCTGACCGAAGAGGCGGTGGGCGAAGCCCGTGGTGCGCACCTCACGCCCCGCGGCCGCCTGCGTTTGCATTGCCCGCACGGGTTGGGCCTGTTGCTGATGCCGCTGGTGGCCGGCTACAACGCACTGTGCCCGGAAGTGGTGATCGAGTTGACCCTGTCCCAGCGCAACCCCGACCCGCTGGCCGAAGGGCATGACGTGGTGATTACCGTTGACGGGGCGTTGCCGGATTCGCAGCTGATCGCCGTGCCGCTGGGCACCATTTTCAGCATCCCCTGCGCGGCGCCGAGCTACCTGGTGGCCCACGGCGTGCCCGAGCGCCCGGAAGACCTGCACCAGCACCGCTGCCTGCGCATGGCTTATCCGATGTATGAAGGTGACTGGGTGTTCCCGCAAGGGGTGGACCAGTGTGTGATCGCACCGAACGACAGTTTCTCCACCAACGTCGCCGACGCCATGCTGGTGGCCAGCGAACTGGGCATGGGCATTGGCCTGTTGCCGTTCTACACCGCGAGCCAGGCGATCGAGCAGGGGCGCTTGTGCCGGTTGTTGGCGCCATATCGCCTGCGTGAGAGTGCGCTGTATGCGATCTACCCGTCACGGCATTACCTGGATGCCAAGGTGCGCACCTGGATCGACTACCTCAAGGAGCAACTGCCGGCGCTGTTCGAGGGGCATGCCAAGGTGGTGGATGATTCGCGCTATTGGCGATAGCCGAGTGTGGGGCGGTTAACGCTGGCCCTTGTAGGAGCGGCCTTGTGTCGCGAAAGGGCCGCAAAGCGGCCCCTGCAATTTTTGCATCGTGGGGCCGCGTTGCGGCCCTCTTCGCAGCGCAAGGCTGCTCCTACAGCGGATAGTGCTTCAACTCCCGCGCAATCAGCATCCGCTGGATCTCGCTCGACCCTTCATAGATCTGCGTGATCCGCGCATCGCGGTAATAGCGCTCCACAGGGTAATCCTCCAGGTAGCCATAGCCGCCATGCACCTGGATCGCCATCGAGCACACTCGCTCGGCCATTTCCGAGGCGAACAGCTTGGCCTGCGAGGCCTCCGACAGGCACGGCTTGCCGGCGCTGCGCAGGCGTGCGGCATGCAGGATCAGCAACCGCGCGGCATTCACCTGCACCTGCATGTCGGCCAGCAGGTTGGCGATGCTCTGGTGCTCGTTGATCGGCTTGCCGAATTGCACCCGATCGCGCGAGTAGACCAACGCCGCCTCGAAGGCGGCACGGGCAATGCCCAGCGCCTGGGCAGCAATGCCGATACGGCCGCCTTCGAGGTTGGACAGGGCGATGGCCAGGCCTTTGCCACGTTCACCAAGGATGTTGGCGGCGGGGATGCGGCAGTTGTCGAAGGTGACCGCGCAGGTGTCGGAGGCGCGGATGCCCATCTTGTGCTCGCTGCGATCGACCTTGAAGCCCGGGTTGTCGGTGGGCACCAGGAACGCCGACAGGCCCTTTTTGCCCAGCTCCGGGTCGGTCACCGCAAAGACGATCGCCAACCCGGCGCGGCGGGCGTTGCTGACGAACTGCTTGGCGCCGTTGATCACCCACTGGCCATCCACCAGTTCGGCGCGGGTGCGCAGGTTGTGCGCCTCGGAACCGGCCTGCGGCTCGGTCAGGCAGAAGCAGCCGATCACTTCGCCAGTGGCCAGGCGCGGCAGCCACTGCTGTTGCTGTTCGGCCGTGCCGTAGGCCAGCAGCGGGCCGCAGCCCACCGAGTTGTGAATGCTCATCATCGCTCCGGTGGCGCCGCAGCCGGCGGCAATCTCTTCCACCGCCAGGGCGTAGGCGACGTAGTCGGTGTAGCTGCCGCCGAAGTCTTCCGGCACCACCATGCCCAGCAGGCCCAGTTCGCCCATCTTGCGCACCACGCCGTCGTCGATCCAGCCGGCCTTTTCCCAGGCCTGGGCATGCGGGGCGATTTCGCCACGGGAAAAGTCCCGGGCCATGTCGCGGATCATGATCTGTTCTTCGCTCAGTTCCAGGTCTTGCATCTGTGTACTCCCGGGCTCACAGGCCTTCGAAGAATTGGTCGACCCGCTGGCGTTGCAGTGCGGCCAGGGTCGGCGGGTTCCAGCGTGGCTGCTTGTCCTTGTCGATGATCAGCGCGCGCACGCCTTCGATGATGTCGCCGTGCTGGAACCACTGGCGGTCCAGGTGCAGCTCCATGGCAAAGCACTCGTCAAGGCCCAGCTGGCGACCCCGGCGCAGCATTTCCAGAGTAACCGCCATGGCCAGCGGTGAGCGGCTTTCCAGCTGGTCGGCAGTGGCCACGGCCCAGGCGTGGCTGTCGCCAATGCTCACCGCACGCAGTTGCTCGACGATGGCGGGCACGTCGGGCAGGGCGAAGAAGTGGTCGATGACCGGGCGCAGTTTTTCCAACGGCGCATCCTCGAGCACCTGGGTGCCGAGCCGGGCCAGCAGGTTCTGCAGGTCCTTGAGTGGCTGGTCGCCGAAGCGAAGCTGGTCCAGGCCCTGGTCGAGGGCTGCCAGCTGGTCGCTGGCCAGGTACCAGTCGGCCAGGCCGCAGTAAAGTGCATCGGCTGCCTGGATCTGGCTGCCGCTGACGCCCAGGTAGATGCCCAGTTCGCCAGGGAGGCGCGACAGGAAGTAGCTGCCGCCCACATCCGGGAAGTAGCCGATTCCCACTTCGGGCATGCCCAGGCGGCTGCGTTCGGTGACCACGCGCAGGTCGCAGCCCTGGGCCAGGCCCATGCCGCCACCGAGGGTGAAGCCGTCCATCAGCACCAGCACCGGTTTGGGGTAGCGGTGGATGGACAGGTCGAGGGCGTATTCCTCGACGAAGAAGGTTTCATGCAGCGTTTCGCCGGCCTTGAAGCTGTCGTGCAGCGAGCGGATATCGCCACCGGCGCAAAAGCCCTTGGGGCCCTCGCCACGCAGTACCACGGCGCGCACTTGCGGGTCTTCGGCCCACAGGTCGAGGTGCTGGCGCAGGCTGCGGACCATGTCCAGGGTCAAGGCATTGAGGCCGGCGGGACGGTTCAGGGTCAGGTGGCCAATCTGGTTGCGGACCTCGGCCAGCACATGGTCGGTTGCCGAGGTATGAGCGTGCGCAGTCATTGCGTTCTCCCTGCTTTGTTATTGATTTTCCAAGTGAAGTCTGGAGTTCGCTGGAGGATCGCAGGATCCTGTCATGCGAATTTGCCTTGCACAATCGACAATTGTGCAAGGGCATCGTGCATTTTTGCCCTGCCCGAAGGTTGCGCGCTCCCTGTAGGAGCAGCCTTGTGCTGCGAAAGCGCCGGCATGGCTAACGACATTCTATGGCCGTCAGGGCCTCTTCGCAGCACAAGGCTGCTCCTACAAAAAGCAAAGCGTCACTGAATCATTAACCTGACAGTAACGAAAGCGCCAGTAGCTTGATTGATCCCCCAACCACCCCAGCCCTAAGGTGACCCCCACGACAGCGAACCCGTGGAGTCACCATGACAACAACCAAGAATCCACCGCCGCAATGGTCCCGGCGGCGCGCCGAAAAGCTGCGTCGCCTTGACCGGGTCCGCCACCTCGCCGACGGCGTGGTGCTGCCCACCGAGCGTATCGTCGAAGCCCTGGAGCTGCTGCTCGCTCCCGGCGACCGGGTAGTGCTCGAAGGCAACAACCAGAAGCAGGCCGACTTCCTCTCGCGCGCGCTGGCCAGGGTCGACCCGGGGCGCCTGCACGACCTGCACATGATCATGCCCAGCGTCAGCCGCGCCGAGCACCTGGACCTGTTCGAACGTGGCATTGCCCGCAAGCTCGACTTCTCTTTCGCCGGCCCGCAAAGCCTGCGCATTGGCCAACTGCTGGAAGACGGCCTGCTCGAGGTCGGTGCCATCCACACCTATATCGAGCTGTACTCGCGGCTGCTGGTCGACCTGATCCCCAACGTCACTCTGGTGGCTGGCTTCATGGCCGACCGCGATGGCAACCTGTTCACCGGCCCCAGCACCGAAGACACCCCGGCACTGGTGGAGCCGGCCGCGTTCAGCGACGGTATCGTCATCGCCCAGGTCAACCAGTTGGTGGACCGCGTGGATGACCTGCCCAGGGTCGATATCCCGGCGTCCTGGGTCGATTTCGTGGTGGTTGCCGACCAGCCGTTCTATATAGAGCCGCTGTTCACCCGCGACCCGCGCCATATCAAACCGGTGCACGTGCTGATGGCGATGATGGCCATTCGCGGGATCTACGAAAAGCACCAGGTGCAGTCGCTGAATCATGGTATTGGCTTCAACACCGCTGCCATCGAGCTGATCCTGCCTACCTATGGCGAGTCCCTGGGCCTGAAGGGCAAGATCTGCCGCAACTGGACACTCAACCCACACCCGACCCTGATCCCGGCCATCGAGACCGGCTGGGTGGAAAGCGTGCACTGCTTCGGCACCGAACTGGGCATGGAGGACTACATCGCCCAGCGCCCGGACGTGTTCTTCACTGGCCGTGATGGCTCGCTGCGTTCCAACCGCATGATGTGCCAGCTGGCCGGGCAGTACGCCGTCGACCTGTTCATTGGCGCCACCCTGCAGGTAGATGGCGATGGCCATTCCTCGACCGTGACCCGCGGCCGTCTGGCCGGCTTCGGCGGAGCACCGAACATGGGCCACGACCCGCGTGGCCGACGCCACGCGACCCCGGCCTGGCTCGACATGACCGAGCCGGAAACAATGCTCGAACGCGGTCGCAAGCTGGTGGTACAGATGGTCGAGACCTACCAGGAAGGCGGCAAGCCCACCTTCGTGGAAACGCTCGATGCCGTGGACGTGGCAAAGAAAGCCGGCATGCCGCTGGCCCCAGTGATGATCTATGGCGACGACGTCACCCACCTGCTGACCGAGGAGGGCATTGCCTACCTGTACAAGGCGCGCAGCCTGGAAGAGCGCCAGCAGATGATCGCCGCCGTGGCCGGGGTAACCGCCATCGGCCTGCGTCACGACCCCAAGGACACCTTGCACCTGCGCCAGCAAGGCCTGGTCGCCTTGCCCGAAGACCTCGGCATCCGCCGCACCGATGCCAGCCGCGAACTGCTGGCTGCGCGCAGCATCGCTGACCTGGTCGAATGGTCCGGCGGCCTCTACAACCCGCCTGCACGGTTCAGGAGCTGGTGATGAAAGCACTCGACTTGCAACCGCATGGGCTTCTTCGCAAGCACAGGAATAGTGACGCATTTGAACATCGCACCATCCTTGTGGGAGCGGGTATACCCGCGAAGAGGCCGGCACAGACAACCGAATTACCCCTGGCCGACCACCTGGCCGACCTGGCCGTGGAAGCCCTGATCGACGAAGCCGACCTGTCCCCAAAGCCCGGCCTGGTCGACCGCCGTGGCAACGGCGCCCACCCCGACATGACCCTGGCGCTGATGCATGCCTCGGCCCTGGCCCTGTGGCCATGCCTGCGCAACATGGCCGAAGCCGCCAAGGCCATCGGCACCATCGGCCAGCCCCTGCGCGCCACCCTGGGCCAGCTCGGCCGCGAAGGCGAGGCGGCGATGCTGGCCGCCACCGGCGGGGTCAACACCCATCGCGGCGCAATCTGGGCCCTCGGCCTGCTGGTAGCATCCAAGGCCCTCGACACCCAGGCCGATACCAACACCCTGGCTGCCCGTGCCGGTCGCATCGCACTGTTCGACGACCCCGCCATGACCAGCCAAGACAGCCATGGCCTGCAGGTACGCCGCCGCTATGGCACTGGCGGCGCCCGCGAGCAGGCGCAACAAGGCTTCCCCGCTGTCATCGGTCACGGCCTGCCGCAACTGCAGCGCAGCCGCGCCGCCGGTGCCAGCGAGCCGAACGCCCGGCTCGACGCGCTACTGGCGATCATGGCCGTGCTCAGCGACACCTGCGTGCTCTGGCGCAGCGGCCCGACCGGGTTGGCTGCCGTCCAGCAAGGCGCCTGTGCCGTGCTCACCGAAGGCGGCAGTGCCACGCTAGCCGGGCGCCGGCAACTGCGCCGGCTGGACCAGCACCTGCTGCACCTGAATGCCTCACCGGGCGGCGCCGCCGATCTGCTGGCCGCCTGCCTGTTCCTCGACAAAGCCGGGAGCCTGTGACATGGAAACCCTGACCTTTAATTTCCCCGCCGCCGAACCGGGGCGCGGCCGCACGCTGGTGGGTTGTGTCAGCTCCGGCGACCTTGAAGTGCTGATCGAACCCGGCAGCGCCGGCAACCTGCAAATACAGGTAGTGACCTCGGTCAATGGCAGCGCTGCACGCTGGGCGCAGCTGTTCCAGCGCCTGTTCGATGGCCGCACCTGGCCGGCGGTGAACATCGACATCCATGATTTCGGCGCCACCCCAGGCGTGGTGCGCCTTCGCCTGGAGCAAGGCTTCGAGGAGATTGCTCATGACTGACACCGAACGCTTGCTGCGCAGCCGCAGCTTTGTCGAACTGGGCGCCCGTCAGCGCGCCCGCGCCGTGCTCGACCCGGGTAGCTTCCGTGAACTGCTGGGGCCGTTCGACCGGCTGATGTCGCCGTGGTTGCCACGCCAGGGCATCGTGCCCCAGGCCGATGATGGCGTGGTCATCGCCAAGGGCCTGCTGAACGGGCGCAAGGCTGTGGTCGCCGCCATCGAAGGCGGCTTCCAGGGCGGCAGCATGGGCGAGGTAGGCGGTGCCAAGATCGCCGGTGCCTTGGAGCTGGCTATCGAAGACAACCGCAACGGTGTCCCCACCTGCGCCGTGTTGCTGCTGGAAACCGGCGGTGTACGCCTGCAGGAGGCCAACCTGGGCCTGGCGGCGATTGCCGAAATCCAGGCGGCGATTGTCGAGCTGCGGGCTTGGCAGCCGGTGGTCGGCCTGGTCGCAGGTTCGGTCGGTTGTTTCGGCGGCATGTCCATCGCCGCCGGCCTGTGCAGCCACTTGCTGGTCACCCGCGAAGCGCGCCTGGGCCTTAATGGCCCGCAGGTGATCGAGCAGGAAGCGGGTATCGGTGAATACGATGCCAAGGACCGCCCCTTCATCTGGAGCCTGACCGGTGGCGAGCAGCGCCACGCCAGCGGGTTGGTCGATGCCTATGTGGCTGATGACATCGAGGCGTTGCGCGAACGCTTGCTGCAATTACTGGACGAGCCTTCAAGGGATCGTGCCAGTCAACACGCCTGGTTCCTCGAACGCCTGGCCCTGCTGGGCGATGGTCGCCCGCAACTGGATGCCGCTGCCGTGCGCGACCTCTATCAAGGAGAAGCCAAATGAACCGTGCCTTGAACTGGCTGCCGGGCCTGGCCGGCGGGCAAACATTGCCAGGCTATCCCGCGTCGTTGCGGGTAATCGATGGCGAACTGGACAACCGCCTGGCGCGCTTCATCGCTGTGGTCCCGGATGCCGACAATCCGTTCCCCCGGGCGCGCTCGGGCGAAGTCGGGCTGCTGGAAGGCTGGGGCCTGGCCAAGGCCGTGAGCGAAGCGGTCGAGGCTGACCGCCATGGTCAGAAACGGGCGATCGTCGCGGTGATCGACGTGCCCAGCCAGGCCTATGGCCGCCGGGAGGAGGCGTTGGGTATTCATCAGGCGCTGGCCGCTGCGGTGCAGGCCTATGCCCAGGCGCGGCTGGCCGGGCACCCGGTGATAGGCCTGCTGGTCGGCAAGGCCATGTCTGGTGCTTTCCTCGCCCACGGTTATCAGGCCCAGCGCCTGATTGCCCTGGACGATGCCGGGGTCATGGTGCACGCGATGGGCAAGGCGGCAGCGGCGCGCATCACCCTGCGTAGCGTCGAACAACTGGAGGCCCTGGCCGCCGAGGTGCCGCCGATGGCCTACGACCTGGCCAGCTACGCCTCGCTCGGCCTGCTGTGGCGCCGTCTCACGGTGGACAACGCCGAGACGCCGAGCAGCGCCGACATCACCCAGGTACGTGCCTGCCTGGCAGATGCGGTGCGCGACATCGGCAGCTCGAGCGATCTGTCGTCGCGGCTGGCCGGTGAAAACCGCAGTGCCTCGCGCCAAGTGCGCGACCAGCTGCGCCGTCAATGGCAGGGCGCTTGAGATGACCGCGCCAAGGCCGCACGACCTGCTCTGGGGGATGCCTGTGTCGGGCTTGCCTGCCGATGCGCCGCAGTGGGCGCTGGACGTGTTGGTGAGCGGTCAGCCGGTAGTGGTACGCCGTGCCGTCTGTGAGGGCGGTTGGGTAGCTGTCGGGTTGCGTGGTCAGAGCCGGGCGCAGCGCTTGGGTGCGTTGATGTGCCTGGCCGATATCCAGCGTCAGCAAGGCCCCGAAACGCTGCACTGGCAAGCCGAAAGCCCTTGGCTTGCGTTGCAGGCCTTGGCCTCGGTCGCGCCGGTACTGGATGCCAGTGGCCTGGCCTGGGGGCCTACAGGCGGGGTGGGGTACCAGATTGCCACCGGTATGGAGGTGGTGCACGCCGAGAGCGACCTGGACTTGCTGCTGCGCACGCCACAACCGCTGGCCCGGGCGCAGGCACGGGAACTGCTGGATATCCTCGATTGCGCACCGTGCCGTATCGACCTGCAGCTGGAAACCCCGGCGGGTGCTGTCGCCCTGCGCGAGTGGGCCGGCTTCGCCCACCGCGTGCTGCTCAAGTCGGCCCATGGCCCACGCCTGGTCAGCGACCCTTGGGCAGCGATGGAGCGTGCCGCATGAGCAGCCTGTTCGCCTTCCCCGGCCAGGGCGCCCAGCAGGTGGGCATGCTGCAGCGCCTGCCTGAGGGCGCCGGGCAACTGCTGGAAGAGGCCAGTGACACCCTCGGTCAGCAGACCTTGGCGCTGGACAGCCAGCAGGCCCTGCAGACCACCCGTGCCGTGCAGCTGTGCCTGTTGCTGGCTGGCGTGGCCTGGGCACGCTGGCTGATGCAGCGCAGCCCCGCGCCGGATTACGTGGCCGGCCTGTCGATCGGTGCCTATCCGGCAGCAGTTACGGCGGGCGCCCTGGCATTTGCCGATGCCGTGCGCCTGGTTGCCCTGCGTGGCGAGCTGATGCAGCGCGCCTATCCGCAAGGCTACGGCATGACCGCGCTCAGTGGCCTGGACCTGGCCAGCGTCGAACGTTTGCTGAGCGATGTGGGCGGCGAGGTGTATGTCGCCAACCTCAACAGCGACAACCAGATCGTCATTGCAGGTGCCGATAGCGCTATGGCTGCGGTTGCCACCAGAGCACGGCGCCTGGGCCAAGGTGCGGCCCGGCGCCTGGCGGTCAGCGTGCCGTCGCATTGCCCGTTGCTGGATGGCCCGGCGGCCGAACTGGCCAGTGCCTTCGCCACGGTCGAGCTGCAGCGGCCGCGTATCACCTACCTCAGCGGCAGCAGCGCACGGCCGGTATTCGACCCACAGCGTCTGCGCGACGACCTGGCCGGCAACATGGCGCGGGTGGTCGACTGGCGTGCCACGTTGCGCAACGCCTACGAGCGTGGCGTGCGCCTGCACCTGGAACTGCCGCCCGGCAACGTGCTCAGCGGGCTGGCCCGGCCGGTGTTCGAGCAGGGCAGGGTGGTAGCTGTTGAAGGCACCCGTTGGGACAGCCTGGATGCGCTGCTGCGCCAGGAGGTGGCCAACGATCGATGACGGCAACACCGCGGCGGATGGCACGGGCTGCGCCCGTGTTCGCGGGTAAACCCGCTCCCACAGGAATCAAACAGGGCTCAAGGTATTTGCAGTACCTGTGGGAGCGGGTTTACCCGCGAAGAAGCCAGCGCGGTGCTTGCAGGTTTACTGATGGCGAAGAACAACAACAAGCAACTTCGACACTACCTGAGGACAACAACAATGATCATCTATGGTGTGGCACTGCTGGCGGTCTGTACGCTTGCCGGCGTCATCGTCGGCGACTTCCTGGGCGTGCTGCTGGGCGTCAAATCCAATGTGGGCGGGGTCGGCATCGCCATGATCCTGCTGATTTGCGCACGCCTTTACATGCACCGCAACGGCGGCATGAGCAAGGAATGCGAGTTCGGCGTGGGCTTCTGGGGCGCCATGTACATCCCGGTGGTGGTGGCCATGGCCGCCCAGCAGAACGTGGTCACTGCCCTGCACGGCGGGCCGGTGGCGCTGCTGGCGGCGGTAGGTGCGGTACTGGTGTGCGGTGCGACCATTGCCCTGATCAGCCGCAGCCACCGCGGCGAACCCCTGCCGGCGCTGGAGGCCGGCCCCGAAACCAAAGTGCAGGCTGCCCCTGCAGGAGGGCGTTGAACATGTGGCCAATCATTGACAATGCCCTGGAACATAACGGCCTGATCACTGCCTTTGCAGTGGTCGGCGCGATCATGTGGTTGTCGGTGGTGCTGTCGAAGTACCTGACCTTTGGCCGCGTGCACGGCTCGGCCATCGCCATCGTCATTGGCCTGGTGCTGGCCTGGGTGGGTGGCACCCTTACTGGTGGCCAGAAAGGCCTGGCCGACATGGCGCTGTTCTCCGGCATCGGCCTGATGGGCGGCGCCATGCTGCGCGACTTCGCCATTGTCGCTACGGCCTTCGAAGTACAGGCCACCGAGGCGCGCAGGGCCGGGATGATCGGTGCGGTGGCGCTGCTGCTCGGCACTGTGCTGCCGTTCATTGTCGGCGCGGCGGTGGCCTACGCCTTCGGTTACCGTGATGCGGTGAGCATGACCACCATTGGTGCGGGTGCGGTGACCTATATCGTCGGGCCGGTAACCGGGGCGGCACTGGGAGCCAGCTCGGATGTGATGGCCCTGTCGATTGCCACCGGGCTGATCAAGGCGATCCTGGTGATGGTGTTCACCCCGGTATCGGCGCGCCTGCTGGCGCTGGACAACCCACGTTCGGCGATGGTGTTCGGCGGGTTGGCGGGGACGGTATCGGGGGTGACGGCCGGGCTGGCGGCGACCGACCGGCGCCTGGTGCCGTACGGGGCGCTGACAGCCACGTTCCATACCGGGTTGGGCTGCCTGATGGGGCCGTCGATCTTGTACTTCTGCGTACGCGCCCTGGTCGGTTGACGGCGAACGCAAACCTGGAAGCCAGCGCAGATCTCTGCGGGAACTGTCTTGCTCAAATTCTTAAAGTTGGCGCGATCCCTGTGGGAGATTGCCCAGCCCTTTGGGCCGCGCTGTCGCAGAGATAACTGAATTCGCAAGCGATCCTCGTACCCTGTGGGAGCGGCTTTAGCCGCGAAGAATCCAACGCGGTGCATGGCACCGGCTGCGCCGGTGTTCGCGGCTAAAGCCGCTCCCACAGGTACAGCGACAACCTTGAGAGCAATGCTGTACCTCTGGGAGCTGGCTTGCCGGCGATGAGGCCAGCACAGGCAGAACCCTGAGCTTTAGCGCAAGGTATTCTTGGTCAGCTCAACTTCGTTCATCAAGGCCTTGGCCAAGGCCGTGAGATAATCGGCGGCGCCTAGGAACTTGTGGTCGTCCTCCATATCGCCTTCGCGCAGCAGGTGCTTGATATAGCTCAGCAGGATCGACACTTGCTCGTAGGCATCATCAATAGGAATGCCGGGCTGGACCCGCAGCAGATTGATCGGCGGGTTGCCGACCTCGAGGAAGGTCTCTGCGCCGATGGTGAGGATGACTTTGGGTTCGTCTTTCATGTTTTCAGGGTTCCAGTTCTCTAGTAAGGGAACTGCCACCAGAATCTTTCTCACGGATTGAAGGTGGCAGCCATACGTGGGGTGAGAAACCGAGGAGAATTGGTAAAGACTCGGCCAGGCAAAAGCCTGCCCACGTACGGCCACCATGACGGTGTTACCAAATCTACCAGTCGGGTTCTCACACCCGGTCGCCGGAGCGACCCGAAAACGTTATCCGTGAGGTGTTTCCCCGACAACAGCGATAGTTCGGCAGCGCGCGTAGGATAATTCCTAAGCGGGTTCATTCTGAAGCATTTGGTTTCATGTTCAGAAATGTCTTACAGGTGATGGCTTTGTTGGCTGTGGGGTGTAGGGCAAGAGGTTGGAGTCAGGGCTACCATGTGTCCGGCACTACATTTTCAGCGCCTGTGAGATCGAGCGCCGCCCGCGCGGCGCTTCGCAGCACAAGGCTGCTCCTACATCTGTTTCTGGCCAGTAACGCCTGAGCCAACGCGCGCGACCGCCTTTTTTGTCCGGCACAATATCGAGGTCGACGCGAAGAGGGCGTGCTTTTGCTTTAGGAGCGGCCTTGTGTCGCGATCGGGCCGCAAAGACCTCGCTGGCGGTGTTGATCAGTTTGGCCAGCTAACCCAAGGTACTTCCTCACCGCTGGCTTGAATTGGGGGGCGGTACAGGAATTTTGGTGAAATGCTATACCGCCGCCTCCGCTTGTTTTTCGCACTTTAGCGATGGACGCTGCCGTCTGGTGTTAGTTCCTGAGATGTCATGGTTCTGGGTCACTTGCTATCATGGATCTTAATTAGCTTGAATTTCTCTGAAAGCTCAAGGGTTCTCTCGATAAGTGCCTCGCTATTTAGTTTGATAAGCGGCGGGAGTTCGTCGAATTTTCCAAACACATTGGCTGGAATGAACTGTCCCTTTGATACAACTAGACGAATGTCGGGCCTGATCTCAGACACCTGCTTCCTTGGGGGTGGCCATGCTGAATCTTCGTTTGGAAATGGAATATTTACGACTTTTGGCCATTCGCCGTTCTCCATGGGCTTTCGTATGATCAGGACATCTTGGTAAGATGTTAGGCCAGCAAAATCTGCAGCGTTTAGTAATGTTTTTCTAGAGATTATAGGGAGGATTGCTATGTCGGAATCTTGATATGCCCGGATGTGGCCGTAAAGCGGCTCTCGTGTTGATAGTGGAACCGCGAATACGTCTCCGGCAGTAATTCTGATTTTTTCGATTTCATTTTGATAGGATGTCATAAGTCTTTTGTCAGTTTTTATTCGTCAAAAAGCGCAATGAAGTCTTTGAAATTTTTAGCTAGTATTCTCCAGTGGTCGTCATCCCACCATATTATTGAAGGTGGGTTTTGTCGGAAATCAAAGCAGAATGAAGCTCCGTCACCTGAGGTTCCAAAGCACAATATTTTTTCAAAATCCACAATATCTGGTATGGCGCCGGGAGTAGATGGGGGTTCTTTCGATGTTCCGTAGTCCTGGGTAATTGGGAAGTCATTTTTTAATGAGGCTGATTTTGTTGCTATTGTTTCTTTATCTGTGTAAATTCGTAGCAACTCTGTTTCTAGCGGATTTCCAAACGCATCGATCTCTTCCTTGAGTTCTAAATTGCACAACCCTTTATTTTTTGCGTGTCTTTCGGCAAATTCTGCGAACTCTGCTGGGATTTCTGGTTTCATGATCTAATTTCCAATTTTCTGAAATTCGGGTAAAGTTTTTGCGTAGTAAATTGATTTAAGCGCGGCCTCATTACAGTCTCGCCCGAAGAGATTGCGAAGGTCCCTGACGTCTTTGGCCATTCGTTGTCGTGCGCTTAAGCCAGCGTCTTCTCTCATGCTGGTTTTTCCTCTTCCTCCCCAAGTCCGAGTATCGCCATGTGCATCATGCGTCATTAGTACAGATGGTCCTCTACCCTTCGAAAGTCCGATTGTTCTGTTGTATGCCTGTTGAGGAAGGTGATGGGCGTCTAGTTGTTGTGAGGTGTCGTATCCTTTGGCACTTTTGAGCATTTCTCTATAGCTACCCCCGTCGAGGCACGGCGGTAGGCATGGACACAGGCCGAGTGGGTCAACCCATTCAATTGGATTTGGAGCAAACTGATAAACATTGAGTCCGCCTCTAAAACCGATGGGGTCTTTTCCTATGAATCTACCCAAGTGGGGCGAATAGTATCTATACCTATTGTAGTGTAGGTTTGTTTCTATGTCGAAATATTGTCCTTGGAACCGTATGTTGTACTCTGCTTTTTTCGGTTCTTCGTGGGTGGCGGAGCTGGGCAGTATTTTGCCCCACGGCCTAAGATTAACTTTCCATTGGGGTTCCCCTATGTTGTTGCATAGTTCATTCGGGGTCCCTAGACTGTCGCATTGATACCATGTCAAGGTTTCAAATAATTTTGGTGTCGGGTTGTGTTGCCACACGGGATCTCGGTCGATGTCATACGGGAAATCATAGCTCGGCTGATGCAGCATCTCCTCAATATGATTCATCACTCCCTGTGCCACAGGAACGAAGGTCCCCGGTTCAAACACATAGTGCGTGGTATTTCCCTTGCCATCCCGCCCGCGTTGCTCGAACGCCAGTGTGTCGCCGTCCCAGATGAACAGCGTCAGATCGCACCCCAGCTTTTCATCCAGCGCACGCCGTGCATTCTCGTTCCAGACCGGCCCAGCTTGTAACCGTTTGCGGTACTTCGAGCGCGAGTCCTTGTACACCCGGCGGCCTAATGCGTCGTAGCCGAACTCGACAACCAGCCGCTCATCTTCGTAGCGCCGCAGCCGGTCATACAGGTCCCAGGTAAACTTGCCTGTCTTGCCGTTCTCAATCCGTTCCTGCAGGTTGCCGCGCTCGTCGTACCGATACTGCGTGCCGCAGTAGCTGCGCAGCACGTTGTCCATCAGCTTGCGCGGCGAATGCGGATTCGGACCCGGTGGAGCCTCGGGATCCAGCAGGTTGCTCGCCGGATCGAAGGCGAAGGTTTCCTTCTCGTAGTTGCGGCTGGCTTCGAGCAAACGGCCAACCGGGTCGTAGCGATAGTGCAGGTCGCCACGGTTCAGGTCGTCGATGTGGCACAGTTGGCCGGCTTCGTCATAGCGGTAGCTGCGCGCCGCTATGCGTCTGGATTCACCTTGGCGAACCAGTATCTGCTCCAGCAACTGGCCATTCGGGCTCCAGGTCTGGCGCTGGACCAGGCCATTGCCTTGCACGCGGCCGATCTCCCGGTGCAGATCATCTCGCTCGTAGCTGATCAGCTCCTGGTCATCGAGCTTGAGCGCGAGCAAGTGGCCGCTGCCGTAGGTCAGCCAGCTGACCCGATGCCCATCGGGGCGGGTGGTGGCGATGCGTTGGTTGAGGGCATCGTACTCATGCCTGAACACGGCAATCTGTGGCTTGACCAGATAATCCAGCCACTGATGCTCTCGCGTGTTGTTGCCGGCAGCATCGTAGAACCATTGCAGCCTGCAGATACCGTTGTTGGCCGCCAGCAGGTTGCCATTGCCGTCATAGGCAAAGGTTTCAACCTCCCACTTATCACCGCCACGCCGAGCGGCCTTGCGCTGGATGAGCCGGCCCATGGGGTCGTATTCGAAGTGCGTGGTCCTGTCGCCATCCACGCGGCGGGTGGGCAGGTTGCTGCCGTTGTCGTAGAGGTAGTGGGTGGTCTCTTTGTCGAAGCCGGTTTCCTTGAGCAGCCGCCCGACGGGGTCATACTTGAAGCTGGCTTCGCTGTTGTTCTCGTTGCGCAGGCGTACCAGTTGGCCGAGCTTGTCCCAGTGGTAGGTGAGGGTGGTGTCGTTGGCGTTGAGGCGTTGGTAGATCAACCCTGCTTCGTTGTAGGTCCAGGCGGTTCGGCGATGCAGGGCATCCGTATGGCTGAGCAGGCGGCCTTCGGCATCGCGCTCGAAGCGTTCCGTGGACTTGTCCGGGTGGATGAGCGACACCAGCTGACCTGCTTCGTACCGGTATTCGGTGACCTCGCCGGCAGCGTTGATCAGTTTGCTCAGTTGCCCCAACGCGTTGTATTTCCACTGCGTGGTCTTGCCTGAGCAATCGGTGTAACTCGTCAGCTGGCCATCAGGGTTATAGGCTAACTTCTTCTCACCGCCGTTGGCGTCGGTGATGGCGATAGGCAGGTTGTCGCTGTTGTAGGTATAGAGGGTCTTGTTCTCCAGTGGGTCCTGGGTTTCGATGATGTTGCCGCGCTGGTCGTAATCGTACTTCCACAGGCCACCCTCGGCATCGCGGGTCTTGAAGCGCTGGTCCAGGTCGTCATAGGCGTGGTGGACGGTCGTGTAGTCCGGGCGGGTGTGCTGCAGCAGGTTGCCGCGGTTGTCGTAGATGTAGTGGTCCAGCTGGCCATCCGGGTTATAGGCCAACTTCTTCTCACCGCCGTTGGCGTCGGTGATGGCGATAGGCAGGTTGTCGCTGTTGTAGGTGTCGAGGGTCTTGTTCTCCAGTGGGTCCTGGGTTTCGATGATGTTGCCGCGCTGGTCGTAATCGTACTTCCACAGGCCACCCTCGGCATCGCGGGTCTTGAAGCGCTGGTCCAGGTCGTCATAGGCGTGGTGGACGGTCGTGTAGTCCGGGCGGGTGTGCTGCAGCAGGTTGCCGCGGTTGTCGTAGATGTAGTGGTCAGCGGTGCCATCCGTATGCACATGCTGGGTAACGTTCTTGTCCCTGTCACGGTACAGCCATTCTTCGTCACCATTCGGATGAATGATGCGGTAGGTGTAACCGAGGCTGTCGTAGAAGTGCCGGGTCTGGTTGCCGTTGGCATCGGTCACGCGGGTCAGGCGAATATCTGGGTCCCAATTCAATCGGGTATCCAGGCTGCCGTCGTCGGCCCACTCGCGGATGGCCTTGGCGTCGGAGCCTTCGCCGACCCATTCAAGGTTCATGCCCCGGCCCGTACGGTCGGTGTAGCGGGTGATCAGGTGATGGGCGTACTGGTAGGTCCATTGCGCGCCATGTTCGTCACGCGCACTGCACAGGTCGCCCTGGGCATCGAATTCATAGCCAGCGACTTGACGCTCTGGCTGGCCATCACGCATCAACCACAGGGCGACGATCCGGCCACAATCGTCCAGTTGCGTGTGGATGTGCTGATGGGCGGTTTCGTACTGGTAGGTCATCAGGTCGGACAGCACAGAACGGTCGGCATGACGGTGCTCATAGAACAGTGCGATGCGTGCACCGCCCTGATGCGAGATCAGTTCCAGCCGGAACTGGTCACCGTCGCGCACGTACACCTCATGCATCACATGCCCGCGCGCCAGCACCAGCTTGTCAGCCTCTGGTCGTCCGACCCACAGGTTTTCGATCGGGTCGTGGTGATGCTTGCTGACATCAGGCAAGGGGTAGTGCTGGCTACGGCCATCGATGCCATGGTAGACAAGCGTGTCCCCGGCCAGGTCGAAGCGGCTGGAGAACGGCGTGATCCAGCGGGCGCCGAACGGGCTATGGTCGTAGGCGCCTAGAGTCGAGCGATAGGTTCTGTTCCAGTTGATAGGAAACACGCCGGGTAGCGTGAAGTCCGTGTGGCTGATCGTTTCGCTGCCCAGGGCAAAACTGATGCTGCATCCTGTGCCGCCGGCGACCCCGGCTTTGCGGCAGTTGGGGTCGGCACGGGCAGGGCGTTGCCGCGGGGCTGCTTCGGTGCCGTTTTGTGGGTGAACGCGCCGCACTTGGGTAACCCTGCCGTCGGCATTCACGTTGGCCCGGATCACCACAGGCTTGCGCTTGCTCAGAGCCAGCTTCAACGCATCCAGGATCGCCGCCAGGCTGCCTGGGGTGGCCTTGTTGCCGATCTGGGCGATCTTGTTGCCTGCCATTCGGCCGAGGCTTTCCAGGCTGAGCGCAATGGGTTCTAGCAGTGCCAGCAGTTTTGGGTCTGGCCCCAGGCCAAGCTGGTCTCTGCTCAAGCCGTAGCCGGTTTTTCGTTTGGCGTAATCGGAGGTTTCGGCAACCAGGCGTAACCCCGGGAAGATAACGGTCAGGGCAGTGCTTTTGACGGTGCCGTCTGCGGCCGAGCGGATAAGGTCTGCGAGGAACTGGCAGATATCCACGATCTTCTGCGCAAAGCTGGCCAGGATGGTTTGTAACTGCCGGTCGATTTCCTTGACGAAGTTTTCCAGGTCGCCCCGGCAGACGTCGGCGAGGGCGTTTTCCATCGCGATCAGCAGGGCTTGGGCCATGCCGTCCTTGGAGGAAGCCCTCGCGGACTTCAAAACCGGCCGCATCACTTTGCGAGCGGGACTCATGCCGGGTATCGGTGCGATGGCGAACAGGTTGATGCCAAGGCCAACCCAGTTGAACAGGTCGGCCCGGTATTCCGGGGTGCCTTGGACAAGGCTGATGATGTCCCCGATGGCGTCGGTGGCGGCGAATACCGAACCGGCGACGGGTAATACCTCCGCCACGGTGATGACGGTGCGCCAGTTGACCAGATAGCCGGTGAGGTCGGTCAGCCATTGCGCCAGCAGTTTGGTGCTGGCGCTGACATCGTCCTTGTCGAAGGTCTCGGTGGGGGCGACGACGTCGGAGCATTTATCCATGGCGGGTACTCCAGATGACGGGATGAATCATCCAGGCTGGAGTGAGGGTATTTGGGGTAACGCGTAGAGTGTGTTGTGCGCTCATTAGTGTTCCTGCTGTTCATTCCATCGGGCAGGTGAGCGCCCGCATGCAGCCTCCTGGCGCATGCGGGCACGTGTGGTGAATTGCACGGGGTGCAAGCACTCGACACTAACGAGGCAAGGGTTCCGGGTCGCTGGTCCGGCTTCCGAAAGATGTGTAGGAAAGTTCGACTCGTGACGTTACATGGTGTTGGGGATGTAATAAGTGGTCACAGGCCGGTCTTTGAACCAAGCGATGTGATTGATGGCACCGGCTGCGCCGGTGTTCGCGGGTGAACCCGCACACATCGACCGTATCGGCTTTAAGCCATGTGCAGTAACTGTGGGAGCTGGCTTGCCTGCGATGAGGCCAGTACGGGTAGCGACTTGTTGGCTGCGAAGCGCCGCCCGCGCGGCGCTCGATCTCACTGGCACTGAAAATCTTGTGACGAACACCTGCAAGCCGCCCCCCGATTCGGGGAAAACCGCTGGGGGATCCTCCCCAATCTGTTTCGTTTGCAACTGCAACCAATTGTAAATAAAAGAAATTCTCGCCTGGCATACACCTTGCTCCAGCTCCACGCAGAGATCCTGTGTCCCGGAGGTGCGGCATGTCTACGCCACTCAAAGGCCCCATCCTGTCATCACTCGTTCTGGCTTTGCTCGGCTGGCAGTCGACCAGCGAAGCGGCCGTGCAGTGCCAGCGCACCTTGGTCGCCAACGTGGTGGCGCTGGACCAGCCCCTGATGTTCAACCGCCTTGGCGCGCAAAACGCCAATGGCATGATGTTCGCCCTGCGCGAGGATGTGGTGGACGACAAGAGTGTCCCCCTCAGCATCGGCGGGGCGGCGGTACCGGGCAAGGTCACCCTGCGCCCGGACAAGCGCCCTCGGCCCATCGTGCTGCGGGTGGCCGCCGGTGACTGCCTGACGGTCAACCTGACCAACCTGCTCGACTACCAGGCCAACCCCAACAAGCACGGCATCGAGGCGCAGGAGCCTGAGGGCGAAGAGGAGGGGCCGGAGCTCGAAAATGAAGCCGCCGAAGGCTTCGTCGCCGACGAACAGGTGGCCGAGCGCATGGTCGGCTTCCAGGTCAACGGCATGCAGGCGGTCAACAGCATCGCCGACATTTCTGCCTACACCGGGCGCAACGGCAACTTCTTCGTCAGCCCCGGCAGCACCCGCAGCTACACCCTGTACGCCGAACGCGAAGGCGCCTTCGCCGCCACCAGCAAGGCCGCCACCTTCGGCGGCGAGGGCACTGCGGGGAACGTTGCCAACGGCCTGTTCGGCCAGGTAGTGGTGGTGCCCAAGCTCGGCCGCACCTACCGCAATACCCTTACTGAAGAAGAAATGCGCCTGGCCACCACCGGCCGCACCGCCACCGGCCAGCCGGTGATCGACTACGAAGCGCGCTACCCGCAAGTTCAGCCCTGGATCGCCGAAGGCAAGGCCGGCAAACCGATCATTGCCATGGTCGACGGCAACGAAATCATCAACAGCGAAACCGATGCCATCGTCATGGGCCCCAACCCGGATGGCAGTTTCCCCAAATCCACCTACCCGCTGGAAAGCCTGGGCAAGCGCAACCCGGCGCTGCCCAACCGCCTGGAGGCGTTCCGTGACTTCGCCTCGCAATTCGCCGACGAGGTCGCTGGCACCCAGGCATTCCCTGGCTACTGGGCCGACCCGGTGATGGGCCATGTGCTGGAACCCACCCGCGACTCGTTCATGATCAACTACGGTTCCGGTGGCATGGGCGCCGAAGTGGTGGCCAACCGCCTGGGCGTGGGGCCGATGCACGATTGCCTGTCGTGCGCCTATGAGGAGTTCTTCCTCAGTGCGCACACTGTCGGCGACGTCGGTACCCTGGTGGACGTGCCGGCCAACGTCGGCCTGGAGCACATCCGCCCTGGCGAGGTGCCACCGGCCAGCGCCGTCGGGGTCAAGGCCAGCATGGCCCTGTATCCGGCCGAACCTGCCAACGTGCACCACAGCTACATTGGTGACTTCACCAAGTTCCGCAACACGCACAACGGCCATGAGCAGCACATCTTCCACCTGCATGGCCACCAGTGGCTGTTCAACCCCAATGACGACAATTCCGACTACATCGATGCCCAGGGCATCGGCGCGGGGGTTGGCTACACCTACGAAATCGCCAACGGCGGTTCGGGTAACCGCAACCGGGTGGCGGGCGATGCCATTTACCATTGCCACTTCTACCCGCACTTCGCCCAGGGCATGTGGGCCATGTGGCGGGTGCACGACGTGTTCGAGGAGGGCACCCGCCTGGAGGTGAGCGGGCAGGGCGAGAATGGCTTCCACAGCACCCCGTTCGCCCTGCGCAGTGGCAAGCCGGCGGTTGGCGCCCGGGCCCTGCCCGATGGCGAGATCGTTGCCGGCACGCCAATCCCGGCCATCGTGCCGCTGCCCGGCAAGGCCATGGCGCCGATGCCAGGCAAGGTGGTGGTGGTACCGAAGCTGTCCGAAGCGCTGGTTGCCGCCAATGATGACGACGAGCCTGATGAAGACGAGGATGAAGAGCCAGCCAACCAGGTGCCGGTACGCAAGGCCATCGGCTCGCTGGCGCTGGTCGATCGCAGCGACGCCAACCGCAACGCCGACGGCACCCTGAAAAACCCTGGCTACCCGTTCTGGATCGGCGGTATGGAAAGCAGCGTGGGCAACCGTCCACCCACCCCACCACTGGACATGCTCGACCCGGCCATGGCGCGCCAGCTCAAAGAAAGCGGCAAGGCACTTTGGGCCAACCTCGACCCGAACCAGGTCGATGGCTGGGACGGTGGTCTGGGGCGCCACGCGCTGGACGGTGTATCCGCCGGAGGTGAAGCCGAAACCACCACCACCAAGCTCGATTTCACCAAGGTGGTACACAAGGCCAAGCCGATCTACCTGCCGGAAGAAGGCACCGATGTCGAGCAGGCGGCCATGCAGTTCCACGCCCTGGCCGAACACCCCAGTTTTGCCCTGATCCCGGGCAGCGAGCCGGTGGCCAAGGCGTTCCGCACCAACGGCGCCTTGCCGACTGCCGGCGCGCCGTTCTACGAGCCGTGCATGGATGACCGGGGCAAACGCCTGACCCAGTCCTCCGGGGTAGGCGAGTTCTTCAGCGGCGAGAGCCTGTCGGGCCTGAACTTCCGTGGCTCCTCGGCCTTCACCGCCGACCGCCCACGCATCTACAAGGGCGCCAACATCCAGTTCGACGCGGTGTACAACAAGGTCGGCTACCACTTCCCGCAAGCCCGTATCATCGCCTTGTGGGAAGACGCCTGGCCGGTGATCACCAAGCAGCGCCCGCCAGAGCCGCTGGTGATGCGCATGAACACCTTCGACTGCACCATGTACCAGCATACCAACCTGATCCCGAACATCTATGAGATGGACGACTATCAGGTGCGCACCCCGACCGACGTGATCGGCCAGCACATCCACCTGCCCAAGTGGGACCTGACCGCTGCCGACGGCTCGGCCAACGGCTGGAACTACGAAGACGGCATTCTCTCGCCCGGCAGCGTGGTCGAGCGGATACAGGCCATTCGTGCCTATAACGGCTGCACCCAGGGCGATAGCCGCGACGGCACCGCCGCCTGCCCGCAAGCCCGGCAGCACCCGTACTTCGGCCGCTTCGGCCGGGCCGACTGGCTGGGCGCACGCACGGCCATGCAGCGTTGGTTCGCCGACCCGCTGGTCAACGTGTACAACGTCGACCGCGGCCTGGGCACCATCTTCACCCATGACCACCTTGGCCCATCGACCCACCAGCAGCTTGGGCTGTATGCCACCGTGCTGGCCGAACCGGCCAACTCCACCTGGTATCACGCCGAAACCGGCGAGAAGCTGTACAACCCGGCCACGCGCCAGGACGGAGGCCCGACCTCGTGGCAGGCGGTGATCCAGACCGGTGACCACGATGGCGACGGCAAGAACGACAGCTACCGCGAGTTCTTCCTGGAATACAGCGACTTCCAGCACGCCTATGAGGCCGGTGTGTACGTCGGTGCCGGGCCGGACGGCATTCCCAATGCCCAGTCGTACCCGGCTACCGCCGACAGCTTCCGCTACGCCATCAATCCGCCGGTGCGCGGCAAGGCGTCGAACCTGCTGGAGGCCATCGTCGAGGAACGCGGCGGCATCAACCCAGGCTGCCCAAGCCGGCCCTGCCCGCAGGCAATCTCGGTGGATGACCCGGGCATGTTCGTCGTCAACTACCGCAACGAGCCCCTGGCCCTGCGTGTGTTCGACCCGAACAAGGTCGGCCCGGATGGCAAGCGTGGCATGCAGGCCGACGGCCTGGCCGGCGACCTCAGCCATGCCCTGCAAACCCGTACCGACCGCGCCATCCCGGCGCTGAACCTGGCGCCGTCGGCGATCACCTCGGCGGTCGGCCCCACCGGCGGCACCACGCTGTTCCCGCCGCACATCAACAAGGCCGGCAGCGAACCGGGCGACCCGTTTACCCCGATGCTGCGCACATATTCCGGCGACAACGTGCGCTTGCGCATGCACGCCGGCGGCCATGAGGAGGAGCACAACGTCACCCTGCATGGCGTGAAGTGGCTGCAGAACGGCACCGGCTATGGCAACAGTTCCAACTCGGGCTGGAAGTCATCGCAGATGATCGGTATTTCCGAGCAACTGGGCTTCATGGCGCCGGTGTCGATGATCTCCAGCTCGGCAGCCACCAATGGTGACTACCTGTATTCGCTGGATGCGGCCCTGGAAGGCTACTGGAACGGCATCTGGGGCATCATGCGCAACTACACCACGCAGCGTGCCGACCTGTTCCCGCTGCCCAACAACCCACAGCCGGTGGCCATGCGCAACACCGTGAACTTCGATGGCATCTGCCCGAAAACCACGGCCAACCCCAACG
Source organism: Pseudomonas sp. p21 (assembly GCF_001642705.1). Lineage (NCBI taxonomy): Bacteria > Pseudomonadati > Pseudomonadota > Gammaproteobacteria > Pseudomonadales > Pseudomonadaceae > Pseudomonas > Pseudomonas sp. p21. Next base: position 241,294 of record NZ_LWBV01000007.1, on the reverse strand, counting down.
GCATCGGCAGCCGCCCCACGGTCAAGCGCAGCTACGAGATCGTCGCGGCGCTGGCCAACGACATCCTCGAGAACCGCAACGGGGTCAGCATCAACGACCCGGCCGGTGTCGGCCAGCATGTCGGCGGCCCGCTCAAGGCCAACGGCGGCACCCTGGTGTTCAACAGCCGCAAGACCACCATCCCGCTGGTCAGTGGGGTAGACCCCGAAGATGGGGAACCCTTCACCATCGGTGGCCACAGCGCGCCGCTGCACGACCCGACCGCAATCCTGTACGTGCGCAAGGCCGACCTGGACGTCACCACCGGCAAGCTCAAGGCGGGCGTGCCCGTGGAGCCGCTGGTGCTGCGCGCCAACGCCGGCGAGTGCATCAGCATCACTTTGGAAAACCGCCTGCCACTGGTAATGCCGGACCTGCCCAGCACTGCGGTGATGCACAACGTGGTCAAGCGCGACCGCTTCGACAGCGAGGGGGCCACTGCCTTCGCCAACAACCTGATGCGGCCGTCCAGCCACGTGGGCCTGCATGCGCAGCTGCTGGCCTACGACATCACCAAGTCCGACGGTGCCAACGTCGGCCTCAACCCGGTGCAGACCGTGGCCCCGCGTGCCGGTACCAGCGGCGCCTGGCCGACCCGCACCTACCAGTACTATGCGGGCCACCTGGAGCGTGAAGGCAAGCCGGTGTCGCAACTGGGCCGCACGGTGGACAACATCAACACCACGGCCATCGAGTTCGGCGGCCTCAACCTGACCCCGTCGGACTTCATCAAGCAGCCGCAGAAAGGCCTGGTGGGGGCCATGAGCATCCTGCCGCAGACCGCCACCTGGACCGAGGACACCGCTACCCGTGCCCAGGCCACGGTCAAGGTCACCGGTCAACCGGACTACCGCGACTTCGTCACGGTCTGGCAGCGTGCGCTGAACATGCGCTGGGCCGATGGCCGCCCGGTGGAGGGCATCAATACCGAAGGCAACGGCGCCACCGGCGACCCGCAGGACAACGGCAACATGGCAGTCAACTACAAGACCGAGCCCCTGTGGCTGCGCTTCGGCATGGCCCCCGACTCGCCATTCGGCCGCGCCGCTGGCCTGGGCTTTGGCGATGTACCCAACGCCCATATGGCCTATGCCAATGCCCTGGTCGGTGGCGATCCGCAAACCCCGGTGCTGTACGCCAAACCTGGCCAGCCCGTGCGTAACCACATCGTGATGCCCAGTGGTGGCAGCCGCGGCATGGTCTACCAGCTGGATGGCCACGTGTGGCCACTGCACAACTACCAGGCCGAGAAGAATGACGTTGACGGCTACCCGCTGAGCCTGCCTGGCATCGGCTCGGTGCGCTTCGGCTACAACCCGATGGCCATGTACATCGGTGCCCAGGAAAGCGTGCTGCCGGCGGCGCACTTCAGCTTCATGCTGCCGAGTGCCGGGGGCGCCAACGCGGTGACAGGTGACTACCTGTTCCGCGACTACGCCGCCTACGGCAACCTCTCGGGGCTGTGGGGGATCTTGCGGGTGACCAATGAAGCGCCACCGGCAACGGCCCCGGCGCAGTGACGGAAGGGGTGTGCGAGCATGAACAAGAAGACTCGCCCTGCTTACTTGGGGGTAGCACTGGGAGTTGCGCTGATCGGCCTGGGCGTGGCGTATGAAAACCTTTGGTGCGATCCGCGCGAGCTGTTGCAGGAGTCTGCCGACCCGCAGGCCCTGCACCGGCTCAGCCGGGACGGCGTGACCGTGGAGTTCGAGGCCCGGCCGCTGGCGGGGGGCGAGCTGCAGGAAGGCAGCTTCGCCAACATCCGTTTCAAGGTCAGCGACCAGGCCAGTGGCCAGCCGCTGTCGGGTATGGCCCCGGGGGCGTGGATCGACCCGACGCAGTCGGCCCCGGAGGGCGACCGCGACCAGAGCTGCAAGGCCCGTGTCGCGCTGTTCCTCAAAAGCAGCATCGGCGCCCGGCCGTTGCTCGACCTGAACAGCTACTTCCTGTTGATGATGAACAAGGACGCCAGCCTGACGGTGATCGACCCGACCGTATCGGTGGGCGGCGTGACCAGCACCCTGGCCCGCATCGACCTGCCTGGGCGGCCCATGGACTGGGTAGCAACCGGTGACGACAAACAGGTGTTCGTGTCCATCCCCGAGCGCGGCAAGGTTTCGGTGATCGACACCGAAACCTTCACCCGCGTGGCCGACCTGGACGCCGGTGACCAGCCGCTGCGCGTGGCCCTGCAGCCAGACCAGCACCGGTTGTGGGTGGGCAACAACAGCAGTGATCCGGCCAAGGGCGGCGTAACGGTGATCGATGTGCCGGGGCGCAACACCCTGAAAACCTTCAACACCGGCAGCGGGCACCACGAAATCGCCTTCAGTGGCGACTCGCGCTATGCCTATGTCAGTAACCGCGACAGCGGCACCCTGAGCGTCATCGACATCCCGGAAATGCGCCTGGTCAAAACCATCAAGGTTGGCCCGCACCCGCTGTCGGTCAGCTATTCGGCGCTGTCCCAAGCGGTGTACGTGGTCGACGGCGAAGAGGGCAGCGTGCGGGTGTTCGATGCACGCAACCACCAGCTGCGGCACACGGTCCAGGCCGAGCAGGGCCTGGGGCCGATGCGCTTCAGCAGCGATGGTCGCTACGGCATTGTGCTCAACACCCTGGAGAACCAGGCCCTGGTGATCGACGCCAGTACCGACAAGCTGATCCACCATATCCCGGTAGCGGCCGAACCCTACCAGCTGACCTTCACCAAGGGCTATGCCTACGTGCGCGGCCTGGCTTCGCCGAAGGTGAGCATGATCAACCTGGCCAGCCTGGGCGAAGGGCGCTCACCGATCGTCCAGGGCTTCGAGGCCGGCCCGGCGGCGCCACGCCAGGCAGGTGACCTGCCGCTGGCTCAGGGGCTGTCGGTGTCGCGTGACGACAATTCGGTGTTCGTGGTCAACCCGGTGGACAACACCACCTACTTCTACGCCGAAGGCATGAACGCGCCGATGTCCGGCTACAACAACCGTGGCCACCAGGCCCGCGCCGCCATCGTCGTCGACCGCAGCCTGCGCGAGCTGGCGCCGGGGGTGTACGGCTCGACGGTGAAGATGCCCGCCGCCGGCAAGTTCGACGTGGCGTTCCTGCTCAACCAGCCGCAGATCATCCACTGCTTCAGCACCGACGTGGCCGAAGCGCCGAATGCCGGCAAGCGCAAGGGCGCGCACGCCGAGTTCATCGGCCTGGACCGGCCGTTGGCGCAGCACAGCTCAATTACCGCCCGGGTGCGCATCGTCGGCGACGACGGCCAGCCGCGCCTGGGCCTGAACGACCTGAGCCTGCGCTACTTCCTGGCGCCTTCGTCGATGCCGCGCAACCTGCAGCTGGAGGAGGTGGGCGAGGGCATCTATCAAGCGGCCCTGACCCTGCCCGAAGCCGGCGCCTGGTACCTGCATGTGCAGTCGCCGTCGCTGGGGCACAGGTTCGCTGAAGAAAACTACACCAGCCTGCGTGTCCTGCCGGCCACAACGTCCAACGCTTCCGAGACTGATGTGAGGAATTTGCGATGAACGCCAAGCATGCTTGCAAACTGTTGGCCCTGAGCCTGGCCTTTGCCAGCAACCTGGCCCTGGCCCATGGCGGCCACGACCACAACGGCCATGCCGAACAGCCGCCGGCGGCGCGCCAGGAAAAGGCCAGCGTGAGTTTTGCCGATGTATCGTTGCTGAACCAGGACGGCATGCCGATACGCCTGGAAAAAGACCTGGTGGGCGACCACCTGGTGGTCATGGGCTTTATCTACACCAGTTGCACCACGGTGTGCCCGGTGGTGTCCTCGATCATGGGCAAGGTCCAGCAGCAACTGGGTGGCCGGGTAGGGCAAGAGATTCATCTGGTGTCGATCAGCGTCGACCCGCAGCGTGACGACGCCAAGCGCCTGCAAGACTACGCCAAGGCCTTCCAGAAGGGGCCGGGCTGGAGCTGGCTGACCGGCACGCCGTACGCCATCAGCGAAACCCTCAAGGGCCTGGGCAGCTTCAGCGCCGACCTCAGCCAGCACCCGCCGCTGATCCTGGTGGGTGACGGGCGCACCGGGCACTGGACGCGCTACTACGGGTTCACCGACCCGGCGGTGCTGATCGACGAAATCAACCGCCTGGGCGCCCGCCGGGTGCATGCCAAGAGCACGGCCATTGCCGACCATCACGAGGTGCAACCATGAGCCAGGTAAGCTCCCGCCGCGTCGGCATGCGCGGTTTTGACTGGCTGGTGCTGGGTGGCTGCCTGTGGATCCTCGCTTCGGTGGCGTTCGCCCACGAGGGCCATGCCCCGCAGGTTCCCGAACCGCAGCCGGCACCACAGGCGATGACCAGTGGCGGCGGCACCCGCGATGCCTGGACCTGGTTCACCGACACTGTGGTCAAGGACCAGAACGGCCGCGAGCTGCGCTTCTACAGCGATGTGCTCAAGGACAAGGTGGTGATGCTCAACGTGATCTTCACTCACTGCACCGACGCCTGCCCGCTGATTACCCGCAAGTTGCGCGAAGTGCGCGAGGCCATGGGGCCGCAGCTGGCCAGCCAGGTGACCTTCGTGTCGATCAGCAGCGACCCGCTCAACGACACCCCTGAGGTGCTCAAGGCGTTTGCCGAGAAGCAGGGGGTGGATGGGCCCAACTGGTTGTTCCTGACCGGTGACAAGGCCAATGTCGACCTGGTGCTCGGCCGCATCGGCCAGTTCCTGCCCAGCCCCGAGCAGCATTCCACACAGCTGATTGCCGGCGATGTGGCCGGCAAGCGCTGGAGCAAGATCCGCCCGGATGCACCGCCTGCGGCGATTGCCCAGCGCATGCAGTTGCTGGCCCTGCCTTTGGCAGACCGGTGAGTATCATGCGATCCCTGCGGCATTGGCCTCTGTGGCATCTGCCACTCTGGGACTTCCCTTTGTGGATGCGGTCGTTGTGGGAGCGGCCTTGCGTCGCGAAAGGAGCGCGCAGCGCTCCCCGTTTTCTGGGCTGGTGCAACTATCGCTGGGGCTGCTGCGCAGCCCTTTCACGACGCAAGGCCGCTCCCACAAAGACCGCTCCCACAGGGCTTGCGATCTGGTTGGCGTTCGTGCTCGGCATGGCACCCTTTTTTTCTGCCTTTGCCCTGGACCTGACCGAACATGAACAAGCCGGCAAACGCCTCTACCGCGAGGGCGTCTCAAGCAGTGACGCACAGCTGCAAGCCCGGGTCGGCGCCAGCGACATGACGGTCCCCGCCAGCGTGCTGCCCTGCGCCAGCTGCCACGGCAACGATGGCCGCGGTCGCGCCGAAGGTGGTGTGCGGCCACCCAGCCTAGACTGGCAGCGCCTGGCGCAAGGCCAAGGCGAACGCCAAAGTAACGGCCGCCGCTACCCGGCATACACCGACAGCAGCCTGGCCCGGGCCATTCAGCAAGGCGTCGACCCGGCCGGCAATCGCCTGGACCCGGCCATGCCGCGCTTCGAGCTGACCCTGGCTGACCAGCGCAACCTCACGGCCTACCTCAAGCGCCTGGCCCAGGACCGCGACCCTGGCGTGGAGGAGGGTGTGCTGCGCCTGGGTACCTTGCTGCCGGCGTCCGGCCCGCTGGCCGAGGCCGGGCAGGTGGTGCGTGCGGTGCTGGAAGACGGCCTGGCGCAGCTCAACCAGCAGGGCGGCATCCACGGGCGACGCCTGGAACTGGTAGTGCTCGACCCGGGCTTCGACCCGGCCAGCGCCGAACGGGCGCTGCAGCAGTTGCTGGAGCAGGAGCAGGTGTTCGCCCTGATCGCGCCATTGGCGCCCATGCTCGACCAGCGCCTGGCAACCTTGCTGGCGCCACAGAATGTACCGCTGATCGGCAGCACCCCACGCAGTGGCGGCAGCGTACAGATTTTTGACCCCTTGCCCGGCTTGCCTGCGCAACTGCTGAGCCTGGCAGGCCACGCCCGTGCGGCGTTGGGCCTGGCAGCGGGCGACCTGCGTGTGGTGTATGCCGGCAATGAGCAAGCGGCGTTGGCCGAGCAAGTGCGCGAACACCTGCTTCAGCAGGGCTGGGCACCACCCGCCGTCCAGGCCTTTGCTGGCCAGGCCGTGGACGGGCAAGGCATTGTCTTCCTCGGCCGTGCCCAGGCCTTTGCCGAATTGGCCTCGGCGCTGCAGGCCGCTGGCCGCCAGCCGTACCTGTTTGCCGCCTCCAGCCAGGTGACCAGCGCCGTGGCGCACTTGCCCGAGGCGTGGTCGCAACGGGTGTTCCTGGCGTATCCCTACGTGCCCGAGGACTGGACCGAGCAGGGCCTGGCCGCGCTGGCCGGCCTGCAACAGCGCCAAGGCCTCGACCCACGCCAGGCGTCGTTGCAGGTCAACACCCTGTGCGCCCTGCGGCTGTTGAGCGAGGCGTTGAAGCAGACTGGCCGTGACACCAGCCGCGAGCAGCTGATTGCCGCGCTGGAAGGCCTGCATGATGTGCCCACCGGCCTGACCCCGGCCTTGGGCTTCGGCCCCGGTCGCCGCCAGGGCATGGCCGGTGCCCATGTGGTGGCGGTGGCCCTGCCCGGGCCGCGCTTCACCGCGGTCACCCCGTACCGGCCAGTGCCGGACAGCCCTTGAGCGGAGGTTGCCATGCGTGTTTTGTTGTTGTGCCTGTTGCAGGTATTGGCCAAGGCAAGCTGGGCCGAAGTGGCGGCGGCGCGGGTCAACGGTGTGGAGATCGAAGTGGCGCGCCTGGAGCGCTATTTCAGCGAGTACCTGGACGCCCAGGGCCGCACGGTGGCCAGCATCCGCAACCCGACCCTGTACAAGCGCCTGCGCGACCAGGCCCTGGATGAACTGATCGACAAGGAGCTGTTGTGGCAGGAGGCCCAGCGCCGCGGCATAGCCATCAGCGACGAGCAGGTGTCGGCGCATGTCGGCGAAGTCGAGGCCGCGTCTGGCAGCCCGGCAATTTTTGAACGGCGGCTGGCGGAAGCGGGTTTCGATAGGGCACAGTACAATGACTACACCCGGCACGAGCTGGCCGCGCAGCAGGTGTATGCCCTGCTCAGCGCGGTCGCCGCGCCCAGCCAGGCCGAAGTCGAGGCATTCTATGATGCCAACCGGGAAACCCTGCAAGGAGCGCAGCAACAAAGTGACAAGCCTTCGATCATACGCGAACAGGGTCTGGTCCTGGCCAGGGCCACGCTCATCGGGCAGCGGGAGGCGCAGGCGCGTCAGTCCGTGCGCCAACGTTTGCGTGCGTCCGCTACCGTGGAGATTGCCGACTGAGGCCCGTGATGGCGTTTCCCCAATGCTGGGGAATAAAGAAATGGCAGTATGCCATCAGTTTCCCCGCATGTGGGGAACTGGGCGGGTGTGCCTGCCCGCCGCCTTACGGGTGTTGATCGGCACCCTCGGCAAATCAATGACTTACAGTGGTGCAGCATGACTATTCACGCCTGGCACGAAGCCTGCTCAAGCCTGTACAGGGGCGCACTTCGCAGACCGGGTAACCGGGCAGTTCTTGGGAGTCGACCTTGGTGAACAGAGTATTGGTAGTCGATGACGAACAGACCCTTGCGCAGAACCTGCAAGCGTACCTGCAGGCGCAAGGCCTGGAAGTTCATGTTGCCCACGACGGTGCCAGTGGTATCGAACAGGCTGCAAGCCTGGCACCGCAAGTGATCGTGCTGGATTACCGCTTGCCCGACATGGAGGGTTTTCAGGTTCTGGAGACCGTACGCAAGAACAGGCAGTGCCACTTCGTGCTGATTACCGCCCACCCCACCGTCGAAGTGCGTGAGCGGGCCGCCGAACTGGGTGTGAGCCATGTCCTGTTCAAGCCGTTCCCGTTGGTGGAACTGGCCCGTGCGATCTTTGACCTGATGGGCATCGAGCGCCGGCGCAGGGCCACGGACAACCCGGCTGAAGGGTTTGTCGAACGACGCCAGAACAGGAACGAATCGTTCCCCCTGCAGTTGTACGATGGAAGCTGGGTTTTGGCCGACCGCCGCCGTAATGGCGCCAAGCCCCCAGGGCCCGACGACGATCAACTGCTCACAGGGGAATAGCGGCGCCCGCACCCCTGGCCGAGCCAGCCTGCGACGCGCCCCTGAGCGGAGTCGCAGGCCATGCCAGAAGCATTCGATGCAACCCAGGAAGCTCTACCGCCTGCACCGGCCTCTTCGCGGGTAAACCCGCTCCCACAGGTACACTGCAATCTTGAAGGCAGCGGGAATGCTGTGGGAGCGGGTTCACCCGCGAAAGGGCCAGCTCAGGTAACAGAACATTCAGCCTACCCCCATGACCTTTTGGCCCAGGCCCGCCTGCAAACCAGCGACGAACGCCTGCTCACCCGCCTGGAACAGCTGGCCTGCGACACCCCCGATACCTTCACCCAGCGTCTGGGCCTGACCCTGCATTACCCGGTGCTGGACAGCCAATCGCTGCTGGCCAGCACCCCACGCTTTGACAAGGTCAGCCTGGCGATGTGCCTGAAGCGTGAATTCGTGCTGATCGAGCAGGGCGGTCAACTGCTGGGCGTGTTCGCCGACCCCTTCGACCACGCCCGCCTGGCTTGGGTCGACGATGTGCTACAAGGCGCACCGCTGTACCTGGCCCACGCGGCAGACCTGGCTACCTTCCTGGCCCGCCACGAAGAAAGCTTCCACGCCGTGGACGCCCTAGACCACGACACCGAAGCAAGCAGCGAAAGCGACCCGCTGCAACGTCTGTCGCTGGCCAGCATCAGCGAGGACCAGAGCCGCGTGGTCAAGCTGGTCAACTCCACCCTGTACGACGCCCTCAAGCTGCACGCCAGCGACATCCACCTGGGCATGACCGGCCAGGGCCTGACCATCAAGTACCGCATCGACGGCGTGCTCAACGGCGCTGGCAAGGCCAGCGGCAGTGCCTTCGCCGACCAGGTTATTTCGCGCATCAAGGTAATGGCCGAGCTGGACATCGGCGAAAAGCGCGTGCCCCAGGACGGCCGTTTCAAGGTTGCCGTGGGCGACCGGCAAATCGACTTCCGGGTATCGATCATGCCCAGCATCTTTGGCGAAGACGCGGTGCTGCGGGTACTCGACAAGCAGGACCTGTCCGACCGGGTCAGCGGCGTGCAGCTGCAGGCCCTGGGCTTTGCCGAGGAAACCCTGCGCGCCCTGCGCCGGCTGGCGGCCGAACCCTACGGCATGATCCTGGTCACCGGCCCCACCGGCAGCGGCAAGACCACCACCCTGTACGCCATGATCAGCGAGATCAACCACGGCGTGGACAAGATCATCACCATCGAGGACCCGGTCGAATACCAGCTGCCCGGCGTCCTGCAGATTCCGGTCAACGAGAAGAAGGGCCTGACGTTCGCCCGCGGCCTGCGCTCGATCCTGCGCCACGACCCGGACAAGATCCTGGTCGGCGAAATCCGCGATCCGGACACCGCGCAAATTGCCGTGCAGTCGGCGCTCACCGGCCACCTGGTGTTCACCACCATCCACGCCAACAACGTGTTCGATGTGATCGGCCGCTTCAGCCAGATGCAGGTCGACCCCTACAGCTTCGTTTCCGCGCTCAATGCGGTGCTGGCCCAGCGCCTGATCCGCCTGGCCTGCCCGCACTGCGCGACGCCGTGCGAGGTGGATGACGACACCTTGTATGGCGCTGGCCTGACCCGTGAAGGGGTGGCGGGGTGGCGGTTCGTCCGTGCCCAGGGCTGCGGCCAGTGTCGCGGTAGTGGCTACCGCGGCCGCAGCGCCATTGCCGAGTTGCTGCACCTGGACGACGACCTGCGGCAGATGATCGTCGAGCGCCGCCCCCTGTCGCAGATCAAGACCCTCGCCTGCCAGCGCGGCCTGCGCCTGCTGCGGGCCTCGGCCCTGGACCTGGTCCGTGATGGCCGAACCACCCTCGAGGAGATCAACCGTGTCACATTCATCTGATCGTGGCTCCTATAGATACAGCGCCGTACTCGGTGCCGAAGGTGTAGGCCTGGGTAGCTGGCACGCCAACCGCCAGCAGTGGCTGGGCAGCCACGACTTCACCTGTGATGCCGCCCAGCCGGCCTGGGAAGCCGCCGTCGACGCCCTGGCCACGTTGCTGGCCGAGCATGCCGTGCGCGGTGCCCAGTTGCGGGTGCTGCTGTCGGCCCGTTACAGCCGGTTCTGCCTGGTGCCCTGGAGTGATGCCATCAGCCACCCGCGCGAACTGGACGCCTACGCCCGGGCCTGCTTCGAAAACCTTTACGGGCAGCCGCTGGACGACTGGCGCATCGTGCTCTCGCCCGAGCCGGCCGGTGCCGCACGCATCGCCACGGCGCTGCCCGAAGCCCTGCTGCAGCGGCTGCAGGCGCTGGGCCGGGAAAGCCACCTGAGCCTGCGCTCGGTGCAGCCGTACCTGATGGCTGCCTACAACCGCTGCTCGGCACAGCTGGAGCAGGGCGACTTCCTGTTCGTCCTGGCCGAGCCGCGCCGCAGCGTGCTGCTGCTGGCTGCCGGGGGCGCCTGGCAGCAAGTGCTGGCGCAAGGCTGCGCCGATAGCGACCAGGCCCTGCAAGCACTGATCGAGCGCACTTGCGAGCTGTACGGCGAGCACCTGCCACGGGTCTACCTGCATGCCCCGGGTCGGGGCGACGTGCCGCAACTGGCGGCGGTGCAACTGTGCCAGCCGGCCACCGACGCCGACCCGCTGTGCGCCATGTGGCGGGCGGTGGCCTGACATGCGCCGCCTCGACCTGGAATTCCAGCCCCGGCGCAGCAGCCCGTTGGCCTGGTCGCTGCTTGCAGTGGGGAGCGCCATGGTCGCAGCCCTGGTGCTGCTGCAACAAAGTTTGCAGGCCGAGCAGGTCGAACGGGAGGCCAGCGTGCACAGCCTGGAGCAGCAACTGGGGCGGCGCCCGGCCACCGTCGCACCGCTGAGCAGCGCCGCCAGCCGCGAACAGGCCGAGCGTCTGGCGCAGATGCAAAGCGTCTCGCAGCAGCTGCAACGGCCCTGGCAGCAACTGTTCGCCATGCTCGAAGCGCAGCCGCAGGACGACGTGGCGCTGCTCAGCCTGGCCCCCGACGCGCGCAAAGGCCAGCTGCGCATCACCGCCGAGGCGCGCAACCTGGAAGCGATGCTGCAGTACCACCAGCGTCTGGAAGCCAGTGCCGAGCTCAGCGATGTGTCGCTGCTCAACCATGAGGTGCTGGCCGCACAGCCCGAGCACCCGGTGCGTTTCACCCTTACCGCCACCTGGGAGACCGGCCATGCGCGCCCGTGAATCGCTGAACAGCCTGATCCTCCAGGAGCGCCTGCGTCGCGTCGGCCCGGTCGGCCTGGCTGCGGTTGCGGTGGGCCTGCTGGCCGTGGGCGTGCTCTGCGCCGGGGTGTTGCCGCAATGGCAGAACCTGCGCGAACTGCGCGCCAGCGAAGCGGACGCCCGCGTGCAGGTCGAGCGGGTCAGGCGTGGCGAGCTGAAAATCGCCATCAAACCCGAGCAGCAGGCCCTCGACAGCCTGCGCCAGCAACTGCCGGGGCAGCCCCAGGCCAGCGCGCTGATCGAGCGCCTGTACCACCTGGCCAGCGCCGAGCACATCAGCCTGGCGCGTGGCGAATACGCCCTGGGCGTCGACCCCAAGACGCAACTGGCGCGCTACCAGATCGTGCTGCCGGTACGCGGCAGTTACCCGCAGATTCGTGGCTTCCTCAAGGGCCTGCTCAAGCAGCTGCCGACCCTGGTGCTCGAAGACCTCGAGCTGCAACGCAAACGCATTGGCGACAGCGAGCTCAACGCCCGCCTGCGCATGACCCTTTACCTGTCGAGGTCATGATGAACACACAACGTGCTGTCATCTGGGTTGGCTTCCTCGGCGTGAGTGCGGCGCTGGCCTGGGCCCCGGGGCACTGGTTTGGCCGGGACGACGGCGTCACGGCCTTCGCGGGTAAACCCGCTCCCACAGAACCGGCGGTATCCACGGTCCCTGTGGGAGCGGGTTTACCCGCGAATAGGCCGGAACAGGCCTCAAGAGATCTCTTCCCAACCCAGCAATGGACCAAACCCCAAGCCCTGGCCACCGTCACCGAACAACCCGTGGTCACCGCGCCCGCCGTAGCCGCAGCCCCGACCGCCCCGGACCTGCCATTCCAGTTCATCGGCCGCATCGGCGACCGCGACGACCTGCAGATCTTCCTGCAGAGCGGCGAAAAACTCTACGTCGTGCGCCAGGGCGACGTGATCGAAGACACCTACCGCCTCGATCGGGTATCGGCCAGCGAGCTGCACCTGGTCTACCTGCCTTTGCATCAGTCGCAGACTTTGTCTGTAGGGAGCGCACCATGAAGTCGTCAAAGCTGTGCAAACCGGCTCCGTTCCTGCTTGTGGCGCTGTGCGTGGCCATTGCCGGCTGCGGCTCCAGTGCGGTACGCGAGGACAGCGACCAGCTGATGAAGGAGGGCCAGTACGAAGCCGGCATCGCCCGCCTGGAAGAGGCCCTGCGCGAGGACCCGCGTGACACCGAGCTGAACATTGCAATGGCCCACAGCCGTCAGGCTGCGGTTGAGGCACTGCTGACCCAGGCCGATGCCGACCGCATTCGCCACGACTTCGCTGGCGCCCGCATGGGCTATGGCCGGGTACTGACCCTGGAGCCGAACAACCGCCGCGCCCAGGAAGGCATCCGTCAGCTGGAGCTGATCCGCACCCTTGACGAGCGCGTGGCGCTGGGCCAGGCAGCGCTGCGCCAGGGCGACCTGTTCGGTGCCGAGCGCTACATGCGCGAAGTACTGCGCCTGGACCCGCAGAACCAGAAGGGCGTGGCCCTGCGCAGCGATATCGAGAATGTCCAGGCGCGCACCGCGCAACCGTTCCCGCAGCTGCGCAGCAAGCTGGAACGGCCGGTGACCCTGGAGTTTCGCGATGCCAACCTGAAGACCATCTTCGAAGTGCTGTCCCAGGTCGCCGGCATCAACTTCATCTTCGACAAGGACATGCGTCCGGACATGAAGGCCACCATCTTCGTGCGTGACTTGCGCATCGAGGACGCCGTGGCGCTGCTGCTGGAGCAGAACCAGCTGCGGCAGAAGATCGTCAATGAAAATACCCTGATGATCTACCCCGACTCGCCGCAGAAGACCAAGGACTATCAGGAACTGGTCATGCGCACTTTCTACCTGACCAGCATCGACTCCAACACCGCGCTGAACATGGTCAAGACCATGCTCAAGACCCGCGACGTGTTCGTCGACGAACGCCTCAACACCCTGACCATGCGCGACACCCCCGATGCCGTGCGCATGGCCGAGAAGCTGCTGCAATCGCAGGACCAGTCCAACCCCGAGGTGGTGCTGGAAGTGGAGGTGATGGAAGTGGCCACCTCGCGCATCCTCGACCTTGGCCTGCAATGGCCCAACACCTTCGGCGTGCTGAGCTCCGACGGCCAGCCGGTCAGCGTGCTCGACCAGCTCAAGGGCATCGACTCCAGCCGCATCAGCATCGCGCCGGCGCCGCAGGCCAAGATCAACGCTCAGGACAAGGACATCAACACCCTGGCCAGCCCGGTGATCCGCGTCAGCAACCGCGAGCAGGCGCGCATCCACATCGGCCAGCGGGTACCGATCATCAGTGCCACCTCGGTGCCGTCCACCCAGGGCCCGGTGATTACCGAGAGCGTGACCTACCTGGACGTGGGTCTGAAGCTTGAAGTGCAGCCTACCGTACACCTGAACAACGAAGTGGCGATCAAGGTAGCCCTGGAGGTGAGCAACGCCACCCCGCTGGAAGCCACGCGCCAAGGCACCATCCCGGTCCAGGTCGACACCCGCAACGCCCAGACCACCCTGCGCCTGCACGATGGCGAAACCCAGGTGCTGGCCGGCCTGGTGCGCAACGACCACAACGCCAGCGGCAACAAGATCCCGGGCCTTGGCGACATCCCCGGCCTGGGCCGGTTGTTCGGCAGCAACAAGGACGACATGAGCAAGTCGGAGCTGGTGCTGGCGATCACCCCGCGCATCGTGCGCAACCTTCCGTACCAGAGCCCGTCGGACATGGAGTTCGCCACCGGCACCGAGTCGGCCATGCAGGTGCGGCAAATGGCGCCGCTGCCGCCGGCAGATGTACCTGGCAATGCCCCGGCCACCGATACCCCGGTGGCGGACAGCCAGATGGCGGTCGCCCCGGCCAAAGGGAGCCCACGGCCATGATCGCGCAGCGCCGCATGCAGGGGTTCAGCCTGATCGAGGTGGTGCTGACCCTGGCACTGCTCGGGCTGCTCGCCAGCATGGCCGCGCCGTTGACCGAAACCGTGGTGCGCCGCGGCAAGGAACAACAGTTGCGCGAGGCGCTGTACCAGATTCGCGACGCTATCGACGCTTACAAGCGAGCGTTCGATGCCGGTTACATCGAGAAGCGCCTGGACGCCAGTGGCTACCCGCCGAACCTGCAGGTGCTGGTCGACGGTGTGCGTGATGTGCGCAGTGCCAAGGGCGCCAAGTTCTACTTCCTGCGGCGCATACCGCACGACCCGCTGGTGGCGGCCAAGGGTGAGGACGAGGGCGGTTGGGGGCTGCGCGCCTACGACAGCAGCCCCGACAACCCGCGTGAAGGCGAAGACGTATTTGACGTCTATTCCAAGGCCCGTGGCAAAGGCCTCAACAACATCCCCTACGGGCAATGGTGACAGCCATGAAACGCCGCCAAGGCTTCACCCTGATCGAACTGCTGGTGGTGCTGGCGATCATCGCCACGCTGATGACCATCGCCATGCCGCGCTATTTCAACAGCCTGGAAAGCTCTCGCGAAGCCACCCTGCGCCAGAGCCTGGCGGTGCTGCGCGAGGCGCTGGACCACTACTACGGCGACACCGGCCACTACCCGGACTCGCTGGAACAGTTGGTGGAGCAGCGTTACCTGCGCAACACCCCGGTCGACCCGATCACCGAGCGCAGCGATGCCTGGCAGCTGGTACCACCGCCCGAAGGCGTGGCCGGTGGCGTAGCCGATATCAAGAGCGGTGCCACAGGGAGGGCGCGGGATGGCAGCCTGTACGCGGAATGGTAAGGCCAACGGTGGCTTCACCTACCTGGGCGTGCTGCTGCTGATTGCGGTCAGCAGCGTGGCCCTGGCCGCCACCGGCACGCTCTGGACCAGTGCTGCCCAGCGCGACCGCGAACGCCAGCTGTTGTGGGTGGGCAGCCAGTACGCCCAGGCCCTGCGCAGCTATTACCGCGCCTCGCCGGGGCTGGCCCAGTATCCGCAGGAGCTGGCCGACCTGCTGCAGGACAACCGCTTCCCGCAGGCCAGGCGGCACATTCGCCGGCTGTACCCCGACCCCATCACCAACAGTGACGAATGGGGCCTGCTGCGCTCGATCGACGGCCGCATCACCGGTGTGCACAGCCGCTCGGACGCCACCCCGTTCAAGCGCAGTGGCTTCAGCGCCGAATGGAGCGGTTTCGAAGGGCTGGAGCACTACAGCGACTGGCAGTTCGTCGCCGAGCAGGCCTTTACCGAAAGTGCCGGTGGCGTGCAGACCCATGCCGGCCCGGGAGACACGCCATGAGCCGCCTGGCCGTGCAGTGCCTGGGCCTGCTGCTGATGGCCGTGCTGGCCACCTCGGCCAGGGGCGGGAACGAGGACGAGATGCAGGGGTTCATCGTCGACAACACCATCTCGCACATCGGCCACGACTTTTACTACTACTTTGCCGACCGCCTGCGCGCCACCAGCCGCCTGGACTTCAACCTGGTGGTGCGCGAACGCCCGGATGCCCGCTGGGGCAGCCTGGTCACCGTGGAATTCGAGCGCGAGGTGGTGTACCGGCGCTTTCTGCCACCGAACACCACCGAGCTCAAGGACGAGGCCGTTGCAGCAGCCGACCTGGTCAAGCAGCAAATCATTCAACGCAAGTTGCAACGCCTGCTGCAGGACACCACCGATCTGGAGAGGGACGAGCTATGAAGCACCACATACCCCGTTGCATCGCCGCCTGCCTGTTGGCCAGCGCATTTGCCGCCCAGGCCACCGAGCTGGTGTACACCCCGATCAACCCGGCCTTTGGCGGCAACCCGCTCAATGGCACCTGGCTGCTGAACAACGCCCAGGCGCAGAACGACTACGACGACCCCGACCTCAAGGACCGTGCCTCGGCCTTTACCGGCACCACGGCCCTGGAGCGCTTCAGTAACCAGCTGGAGTCGCGGATGTTGTCGCAGTTGCTGGACAACATCAGTAACGGCAACACCGGCAGCATGGCGACCGATGCGTTTCTCATCGACGTCATCGACGATTCCGGGGCCTTGAGTATCAAGGTCACCGATCGCGCCACAGGAGAAATTTCGATCATTGAGGTCAGTGGCCTGAACCCTTGAGGGGGAAAGGCTTTTTGTTGGGGAGAGAACACCATGAAACGTCTGCTGAGCACGCTGCTGATCCTCACCGCCCTAGGTTTGCACGGTTGTGGTCTGCGCGAACCGATGCCCGCCGAACAGGACTCGGAAACCCCGACCCTGACCCCACGGGCGTCGACCTACTACGACCTGATCAACATGCCACGGCCCAAGGGCCGGTTGATGGCGGTGGTGTATGGCTTCCGCGACCAGACCGGGCAGTACAAGCCGACTCCGGCCAGTTCGTTCTCCACCAGCGTCACCCAGGGCGCGGCAAGCATGCTGATGGATGCCCTGAATGCCAGCGGTTGGTTCGTGGTGCTGGAGCGTGAAGGCCTGCAGAACCTGCTGACCGAGCGCAAGATCATCCGTGCTTCGCAGAAAAAGCCCGACGTGCCGGAAAACATCATGGGCGAACTGCCACCGCTGCAGGCCGCCAACCTGATGCTGGAGGGCGGCATCATCGCCTACGACACCAACGTGCGCAGTGGCGGCGAGGGCGCTCGTTACCTGGGCATAGATATCTCCCGCGAGTACCGCGTCGACCAGGTGACCGTGAACCTGCGTGCGGTGGACGTGCGCACCGGGCAGGTACTGGCCAATGTGATGACCAGCAAGACCATCTACTCGGTCGGCCGCAATGCCGGGGTGTTCAAGTTCATCGAGTTCAAGAAGTTGTTGGAGGCTGAGGTGGGGTACACCACCAACGAACCGGCGCAGCTGTGCGTGCTGTCGGCGATCGAGGCGGCAGTGGGGCATTTGCTGGCGCAGGGGATCGAACGGCGGCTGTGGCAGGTGGCGGGGGATGCGGGGGAGGGGCAGGCTACGGTGGACAAGTATCTTAGCCAGAATGAGCAGCCGTGATTGGCTTTGAGGGCCTCTTCGCGGGTGAACCCGCTCCCACAGGATCAGCGTCAACTCGAAGCCCGCGCCGTCCCTGTGGGAGCGGGTTTACCCGCGAATGGGCCGGTGCAGGCGACACAACATGGTGATCACTGCTGATTCGCCGGCCGGTGATGAGTGAGAGGCGTCAACGGAAGTGTTACTGCACCTTCCCTTCGCTTGAAACGCTTCCCCGACATCGGTAGTCTTTGCCCGCTGCTGTAAATCCAGCAGCCGGGTTTGGTAGCCCGCGATCAATCAAGGCGCACAAGCGCCCGCTCTGCGATACAGTTGGCGCTTTTTTGTGCCCGGCTGTTTCGTTTTATGGCGGCTGTGCGTAGGGCGCCTCCGTGCGCGCCGGTTTCCTTGATTCCCGGTCTACCAACCTGCGTACAGCCGTCACCATCTCGTTTGGTAGCGATTTGTGGCGGCTCCAGTGAATCAAGGAGCGACACAATGACAAAAGGCTTACCTGATCCTCCCGTACGCGCCACCACGGCATCCTCCAGTTTCTCCACCTGCGAATGCAGCCATCCGCCGTTGTTTGCCGTGCGTTCTGGGGTGGACTACGAAGATGCGCTGGTGCACCTGTCCACGCTGCTCAAAGGGGCATTTGCGACCAATCTCAAGGCACTGGAGCTGGCCAAGGGGACCTGCCGTGATCTGTTGTTGAGCAATGACCATGGGCTGGATTCGGCCAAGGCGGTGGTGGAAGCGTTGCTGGATGGGGTAGAGAGGCAGCAGTTGGCGGGGCGGGGGAAAGCACCGTAGCTGGGGGGGCTGACTTGGGTTCTGTGTTTGGGGTTCGAGGTGCCTGGCGATAGAGATTTGGCGCCTGTGAGATCGAGCGCCGCCCGCGCGGCGCTTCGCAGCACAAGGCTGCTCCTACATCTGTTTCGGGCCAATTATTCCTGTGGGAGCGGCGCGCGCCCCCTTGGTGTCTACCTCGATATCCAGTCGGACAAACAAGGCGGTCGCGTGCATTGGTACAGGCGAGACTGGCCCGAAACAGATGTAGGAGCAGCCTTGTGCTGCGAAGCGCCGCGCGGGCGGCGCTCGATCTCCGCCTCCACCCAAAACCCAAGCCATACACCCCAGCCCCCCCCCAATCCATCAACCAGATGACGCCCAGCCATTTCTCCCGCACACTGCGGAAAATTCCCAAGCCCGTTCCCCGTCACCTTGGCGGGGCACAGCCGGAGTAGAAAATGGCGCGACAACTAATAACAAACGCCCACGACCCGCTGCACGAATCTCGCCAGGCCCGTCTGAAACTGGCCAGCGAAGGCGAGCTGCCGCTGGGCATGCTGCGTGACGAGATCGACGCTTCCTGGCGCCGCAGCCTGGGCCATGGCCTGGACTGCCTGCAAGGTGAACAGGTCGGCCTGGGCCTGGAGCAGGGCCATGACCTGCGCATGCTGCTGGAGCGCAACCGCCTGCTGGTCGACGCTGTTACCCCCGAACTGGACTACCTGGTTGCGCGCCAGGGCAAGGCCGGCATTGTCATCCTTGGCGATGCCCAGGCCAACGTGCTGGCCATCGAAGGCCAGACCCACGTGCTCAGCCGCGAGGGCCTGCGCGACCTGCACCCGGGCAGTTGCTGGAGCGAGTCATTGCGTGGCACCAACGCCATCGGCACTGCCGTGGTGGAAGGTCGGCCGACGCTGATCAATTGCGGCGAACACTACCTCGACCGCCTCAGCCCGTTCTCCTGCACCTCGGTGCCCCTGCGCGACCCTCGCGGCGAAGTGATCGGTGTGCTCGACATCACCCGCGAAGGGGTGATGGCGCAGCCACAGGACAGCCTGTCGACGCTGATGCTGGCAGCCGGCAACATCGAAAGCCGTCTGTTTGGCCTGTGCCACCCGGAGCAATTGGTGCTGGCCTTCCACAGCCGCCCGCAATACCTCAACAGCGCCTGGCATGGCCTGCTGGCGTTAAGCCTGGACGGTGAAGTGCTGGCCGCCAACGACAGTGCCTGCCAGCTGTTGCAGGTGCCGCGCCATGAGCTGTTGGGCCGGCGCAGCAGCGACTTGCTGGGTGAACGATCACCGGCCTTCATCGCGCGTCTGTGGCAGGGTGGGGTGAGCAGCGTGCAAACGGCCAAGGGCGAGTTCTACTTCCGCGCCCTGCAGCTGCCGCGCCATGGCCGGGTCAACGGCAGCACGCCGGTGAGCAAGCCGGCGCTGGGCAAGCAGTCGCCGGCACTCGACGCCCTGGCCGGTGGTGACCCGCGCCTGGCGCGCAACCTGCGCATGGCCCGCCAGGGGCTGGGCAATGGCCTGCCGGTGCTGCTGCTGGGCGAGACCGGTACTGGCAAGGAAGTTGTCGCCCGGGCCCTGCACCAGGCCAGCCCGCGCGCCGACAAGCCGTTTGTGGCAGTCAACTGCGCGGCCATTCCCGAAGGGCTGATCGAGTCCGAGCTGTTCGGCTACCGTGAAGGTGCGTTCACCGGTTCGCGCCGGGGCGGCATGGTCGGGCGGCTGATGCAGGCGCATGGTGGCACGCTGTTCCTCGATGAGATCGGCGACATGCCGCTAGCACTGCAGGCGCGCCTGCTGCGGGTACTGCAGGAGCGCCGTGTAGCGCCGCTGGGTGCCGGCGACGAGCAGGACATCGATGTGGCATTGATCTGTGCTACGCACCGCGACCTCAAGCGCCTGGTGCAGGAACAGCACTTCCGCGAAGACCTTTACTACCGGGTCAACGGTGTGTCGCTGCGCTTGCCGGCGCTGCGCGAGCGCGATGATCTGGCAGCGATCATCCAGGGGCTGCTGGACAAGTCCGATGCCCGGGGCGTGACCCTGGACCCGGCCCTGACCGCGCTGCTCGAAGGCTTCGACTGGCCGGGCAACATCCGCCAGCTGGAAATGGTCGTGCGCACGGCGCTGGCGATGCGCGAGGACGGTGAGCAGGTGTTGACCCTCGACCACCTCACCGACTGCCTGTTGGACGAACTGGCCAGCGGCACGGCACCCTCCGGTAGCCTCAAGGACAACGAACTGGAGCTGATCCGTGGCGCCTTGGCGCGCCATCAGGGCAACGTGTCCGCGGCGGCCGAGGCGCTGGGTATCAGCCGGGCCACGCTGTACCGCAAGCTCAAGCAGTTGCGCGGCTGACATGGGCGGCCTGTTCGCCCGGCTGGTGGAATCCAGCGACCCTGTACTGATGCGCCAGGCGTTGGCCTGGCTGTATGGCTTCGTGCGCCCCCATCGGCGCGCCATCGGCCTGTTGCTCGGTTTGTCGCTGGGCGCCTCGTTGCTGGCGCTGGCGCAACCCTGGCTGGTCAAGACGCTGATTGACGACGGGCTGCTGGCCAAGGACTACCAGACCCTCTGGCACATGGCGGCGATCATGATCGGCGCGGGCCTGCTGGGTACCGTGCTGGCCGGGGTCAACCGCTATCTGCACACGCGCTTGTCGGGGCGCATCCTGTTTGCCCTGCGCGATGACCTGTACCGCCACCTGCAGCAGTTGTCGCCGACGTTCTACGGGCGGCGGCGCATCGGCGACATCCTTTCGCGGCTGGATGGCGATGTGGCGGAAATCCAGCGTTTTGCCGTGGATTCGCTGTTTTCGGCGGTGTCGGCGGTGATCGGCCTGGTGGGCGCGGTGGTGTTGATGCTGATGCTGTCGTGGCAACTGTCACTGCTGCTGGCGCTGCTGGTGCCGATCGAAGTGCTGTGGTTGCGCTGGATGCGGCGCAAGGTAGAGCGCGAAGTACGTAACCTGCGCGAACGCTCGGCGGATGTGTCGTCGTTCCTGGTCGAGACCTTGCCGGCGATGAAGTTCATCCAGGCGGCTGGCCAGCAAGGGCGCGAGGCGGGGCGCCTGGACCAGCTGGGCCAGGGCTACATGCGCCAGCTGCTCAAGGTGCAGGTGACCGAATTCTTCACCCAGGCCATTCCCGGCACGCTGACCTCATGGTGCCGCGCTTGCGCGTTCCTGGTCGGCGGCTGGTGGGTGATCCAGGGCACCTGGCAACTGGGGGCGCTGATTGCCTTTTCCACTTACATGGGCATGGCGGTAGGGCCGGTGCAGAGCCTGTTGGGCCTGTACGTGGCGGTGCAGCGCATGGCGGTAAGCCTGGGGCGGGTGATGGAACTGAAGCAGGAGGCCGTGGCCGTGCGCCCGGCAGCCAACCCGCAGCCCATGCCCGATGGCCCGGGCGAATTGCGCCTAGAGGGGCTGAGCTTTGCCCATGAAGGGCGCCAGGGCGCGGTGCTGAACAACGTGCAGGTGTGCGTGCCGGGTGGCCTCAAGGTAGCCATCAGCGGTGCCTCGGGGGTAGGCAAGTCGACCCTGATCGACCTGCTGCAACGCTTCTACGACCCGGACGCCGGGCGCATTCTGCTGGATGGCACCGACCTGCGCGAGCTGGACCTGGCCGCGCTGCGCCGCCGTATCGCGGTGGTCAGCCAGGATATCGTGCTGTTCCGTGGCACCTTGGCGCAGAACCTGGCCTATGGCGTGCCCGAAGCCAGCCGTGCGGAACTGCAGCAGGTGGTGCGCCTGGCGCGGCTGGACAGCCTGGTCGACAGCCTGCCGCTGGGCCTGGACGGCCAGCTGGGTGAGCGTGGCCAGCAGCTGTCCGGCGGGCAGAAACAACGCATTGCCATCGCCCGCGCAGTGCTGCAGGCGCCGGCGATCCTGGTGCTGGACGAGGCCACCTCGGCGGTGGACGAAGCCACCGAGCGCGAAGTGATTGCGGCCATCGACCAGCTGTTCGCTGGCCGCACGCGCATCCTGATCAGCCACCGTGCTTCGACCCTGGCCGATGCCGACCTGCACCTGCAGCTGCACGATGGCCAGTTGCAGGTACTGCCCGGGGAGGTGATCAAGCATGGGCACTGACGTGCGCGTTGGCGTCATCGACAGTGGCTGCTCGCCGGAGCAGGCCAGCGCCTTGCTGGGCGCGCGTCGCTTCTGGCTGGAGGACGGCCAGCTGCGCGAAGGTGAAATGCTGCCCGACCAGCTTGGGCACGGTAGCGCGGTGCTCGCCGGCTTGCAGCGGGAGGCCGGGCCGGTGCCTGTGCTGCTGGCCCAGGTTTTCAGCGCCCAGGCCAGCACCAGCGCCTTGCAGGTGGCGGCGGCGCTGCTGTGGCTGGTGGAGGCGGGGGCTACGCTGGTCAACCTCAGCCTTGGCCTGCAGCAGGACCGGCCTGTGCTGCACCAGGCCTGCGCCGAGGCTTTGGCCGCGGGTGTGCTGCTGTGCGCGTCCAGCCCGGCCCAGGGCGGGCCAGTGTATCCGGCCAACTACCCTGGGGTGATCCGGGTCACCGGCGATGCCCGGTGCGCGCCGGGCCAGTGGTCTTGGCTGGGTACCCGACAGGCAGATTTTGGCGGTTATGTGGGGGCGGGCGGCAGGGCGGGCGCGAGCCTGGGGTGCGCGGCCTTGAGCGGCAGGATTGCGGCGTTGCTGCGTGAGGCGCCAGGCATGGACCACCAGCAGGTGCATGACTGGTTGCGCCACCACGCGGTGTTTGCCGGCCCCGAGCGACGAGGTGCTGGCCATGCCTGAACCGCGCATTGTGGTGCTGGGGGCAGGCCCTGCGGGTGCGGCCACGGCCATTGGCCTGCGGCGGCTGGGTTACGCGGTCACGGTGGTGTCCGAGTGGCGCCGGTTCGCGGCGGTCGAAGGGGTATCGCAACGGGTGCTTGAAGGCTTGCGTCATGCGGGGCTTGGAGGTGCCTTGAGCCAGGCGGCCATACCGGCCACTCGGCAGGTGCACTGGAACGGCCAGCAACTGCAACTGAACCAGGAGTTTCTGCTCGACCGGCAACGTTTTGATCGGGCGCTGCGCGACGACCTTCAGCGGGCGGGTGTGAGCGTGATCGAGGGGCGGGTACGCGAGGTCGCGCACGAGGGCGGTCATCTTGTTCGCCTGGACGATGGGCAGGTAGTGCAGGCCGATTTCCTGGTCGAAGCCCGAGGCCGCCAGGCCCCGCTTGCCGCAGATCGCCTGCGCGGGCCGGAGACGGTCAGCTTGCTGAATGTCTGGCAGGCCAACCCTGGTGCGCCAGCGTCGGCGGTGGAGAGCCTGGAAGATGGCTGGGCGTGGATGGCGCGCCTGGAAGACGGCCGCTGCTATTGGCAAGTCACCCTGGACGCCGCCGGGCTGCCGGGCAAGGCCGGGTTGGCGGATTACTGTGCGGCGCGGCGAGCCGGCAGTGCGTTGGTGGCCGAGCTGTTCGATACCAGGGCATTGGCGCCGGCACAGGTGCATGCGCGCAGCAGCACCGCGATTCTGGCCGGCGAATGTGTCGGGCAGGACTGGATACGCGTGGGCGATGCCGCAATGGCCGTTGACCCGCTGTCGGGCAACGGGATCTTCCAGTCGCTGTCTTCGGCGTTGCAGGCGCCGGTGGTGATCAATACCTTGCTGCGCAGGCCCGAGCGGGCAGGGTTGGCGCGGCAGTTTCACCAGCAGCGGGTCGAGCAGCTGTTTTTGCGCTTTGCCCGGATCGGGCGCGATTTCTATGGACAGGAGCAGGGGCGGGTGGGGCAGCCGTTCTGGGCGCGGCGGCAGGGGTGGCCGGACATGCAGGCATTGCACGTGGCGGCGGACTGGCGCGCGGTGAGGGTCGAGCGGCGGCCGGTGTTGCGTGACGGGCTGGTGGATGCGGCCGAGGTGGTGGTGACGGCGGATCAGCCGTTGGGGGTTTGGCATTTGCAGGGGGTGGAGCTGGCGCCGGTGGTGCGGGAGTTGCAGGCTGGTCGGCCTCTTGAGGCAGTGGTGTCGGGCCTGTCGGGGGAGCAGCAGAGAATGGTGCGGCGGTGGTTGTTGGAGCAGGGCCTGGCTTGAGATTGCAGGGGCCGCTTTGCGGCCCTTTCGCGACACAAGGCCGCTCCCACAGGTTCACGCAAACCTTGAGGGCAGCGCTGTACCTGTGTGAGCGGCCTTGTGTCGCGATGGGCTGCGCAGCAGCCCCGGGATCTCGAATCAGAAGAAAGTCCCGACGATCAACTGCATGTAGGTCCCGGCATCCCGCCCACCCAGCTGCGTGCCGCCATCGGCCGCACTGCGCTCCGGCTTGTAGAACCCTACCAGCGGGCTGATCAACAGGTGGTCGTTGACCATCCATTCCACATACAGGTCCAGCTCCCGCCCGCCCAGGTTGCCCTGGTCGGTGTCCAGCGTATCGAAGTCGAAGTACAGTGCGCCCACGGTCAGGTTGTCCCGTGGTTTGCCCTTGAGCGCCACGTGGTGCACCTGGCTGTTGCTGTTGAACGGCCCAGCATAGTTGGCCGCCACTTCACCCTGGAACCAGGTGCCATAGCCACGGCTCAGGCCATAGAACAGCGGGTCGAAATCCTCGGAAAAACGGCTGTAGCGGTAGGTGGCGGTGGGTGACCAGGGCAGTTCGGAGAAGGTCCAGTTGCCTTCCAGGTACCAGGCGTTCTCCCGCCCGCCGGTTTTGTCCTGGGTCACGTACTCGGCGGCCAGCTCCAGGTCTTTCACCCCCAGGTTGCCGCGCCCGCGCAAGCTGGCGGTGTCCATGCCGTCGCGGTGTTCCAGGCCCATGATCTGCGCGTAGCGCTGGTCCACGTCGAGGCCGCGGATCCAGCTCAGGCCCACGGTGCCGGCGTCGGTGACGTGTTCCAGGTTGGCCACCGCCAGCGAGGTGTCGGCCTGGTAGTGGTTGTCGGACTTCAGCCACATCAGGTCGCTGCGCCAGCCTTGCTTGCCGCCCAGGCGCAGCACGGCCGTACGGTCGAAGGCCTTGCGTGCGGCCAGGTAGTAGGCGCCGCCGCGGTCGAAGTTGGCGCCCAGGTCGACCTTGCCCAGGTTCACCGGGTCGCCCTGGATCAGGAAGCCGTCACCCAGGGTCACCACCTGGCGGCCGCCGGAAATGTCCACGCCGTCTTCACCCAGGGCCGGGAACAGGTTGGCCGAGCGCCAGCCAAGGTACAGGTCTTCGACGGCGGTGCGGCGCTCGTCACCCAGGGTCAGGCCGGCGGCGTCACCATCGCCCCAGGTGGCGGAGCTGAGCAGGTTGAAGGCGCCGTAGAGCGCGCCGCTGTCGGCCAGGGCCTGGCTGCCGCTGAGGCCATATTTGACGTAGCCTTCCTGCCAGGCGGTGCTACCGGGCTTGCGGTTGCCGGCCAGGTTGAAGCTTTCGTCGCTGTGGAAGGCGCCGAACAGGGCTTCGAGGTCGGCGTTGAGGGTGGTGCCGTTGTGGTTGTACAGCTCGTAGGCCTGGGTGACGGGGGCGGCGAACAGCAGGGCCAATGTGCAGGCGAGAGTGTGCCTCATGGTGTGCTCCATGTTTTTGTTGTTGTTTTTTTGTTGCCTGTACCGGCCTCTTCGCGGGCACGCCCGCTCCCACAGGGACCCCAAAGGATTCAGACCTGCGGTAATCCTGTAGGAGCGGGCAAGCCCGCGAAGAGGCCGGTACAGGACAATGATCAGAGCTTGATCAACACCGACTTCAGCTCGGTGTAGTGCTCGATGGCAGCCGCCCCCATCTCGCGGCCGACGCCGGACATCTTGTAGCCGCCAAACGGCAAGGCAGGGTCGAGGGCGCTGTGGCAGTTGACCCACACCGACCCCGACTTGATGCGCGGGATCATCCGGTGCACGGCGGCCAGGTCGTTGGACCAGATACTCGCACCCAAGCCATAGGGGTTGTCGTTGGCCATGCCGATCACTTCGTCGATGTCATCGAACGGCATCGCCACCAGCACCGGCCCGAAGATCTCTTCCTGTACCAGGCGGTGGCGCTGGTCGACATCGACGATCACCGTCGGCTTGACGAAGTAGCCCGGCCCGAAGCCCTCGCCACCGCAGGCGATGGTCGCGCCCAGCTCGCGGCCAAGCTCGATGTAGCCGGTGACGCGGTCCTGCTGCTTGGCCGAGATCAGTGGGCCCATCTGCACCGCCGGGTCCAGGCCGCTGCCCAGCTTCATGCCGTTGGCGATGCCGGCGATGTCGGCCACCACATTGTCGAAATGCTTGCGGTGCACATACAGCCGCGAGCCTGCGCAGCACACCTGGCCCTGGTTGAAGAAGATCGCCGTGGCCGCGCCGGCGGCGGCTTCCTGCAGGTTGGCGTCGGGCATGACGATAGTCGGCGACTTGCCACCGAGCTCCAGGGTGACGCGGGTCATGTTGTCCATGGCCGCCTTGCCGATCAGCTTGCCGACCTCGGTGGAGCCGGTGAAGGTCAGTTTGTCCACGCCAGGGTGGCGGCTGAGCGCGGCGCCGGCGTTCAGGCCGGTGCCGGTGACCACGTTGAACACACCAGCCGGGTAGCCGGCTTCGTCCACCAGCTCAGCCAGCTTGAGCACGCTCAGCGGTGTTTCGTCAGCGGGCTTGAGCACCACCGTGCAGCCGGTAGCCAGGGCCGGGCCGAGCTTCCAGCAGGCCAGCAGCAACGGGAAGTTCCAGGCGACGATGGCACCGACCACACCCACCGCCTCGCGGCGGACGAAGCCGTGGAACTGGTCGTTGGGCATCAACGGCATTGAAGCTTCAACGGTGCTACCTTCGATCTTGGTGGCCCAGCCGGCCATGTAGCGCAGGAAGTCGATGGCCAGTTGCACGTCCATCACCTGGGCCACGGTGGCGCTCTTACCGTTGTTCAGGCATTCCAGTTCGGCCAGCTGGCGGGCGTCGCGTTCCATCAGGTCGGCCAGGCGCCACAGCAGGTTCTGCCGTTCGCGTGGGCGCAGGCGGCTCCAAGGCGAATCATCGAAGGCCTGGCGCGCGGCGCGCACGGCGCGGTCGACATCTTCGGCCTCGGCCGCGGGCACTTCACCCAGCACCTCGCCAGTGGCCGGGTTGCGGAACGACAGGGTGCGACCGCTGGCGGCGTCCTGCCAGTCGGCGCCGATGCGCATCTTCAGCTTGCGTTCGAGGAAGGCGCGGGTGGCGGGCAGGATGGGCAGTTCGCAAAGCATGGGACGGTGCCTCTTGTCATTGGATGTGACGGGCACAGGCGCAATGTGCGTGCCAAGGTCGGCAGATGGCTGCAAATCATTGAACGGGTTGGGTTTTGTCTTGTTGCAAGGTTGGGATTGCAGGATTGCGCTGTTGCACATTGAGACGCTGTGAGACGGTGGTGAAACAGTGGCTGTTCCGGCCTCTTCGCGGGCACGCCCGCTCCCACAGGGGATGCGCAATGCCGAGGGCCGGTGCGATGCCTGTAGGAGCGGGCATGCCCGCGAAGGCCTGCGCAGCAGGCCCCTGTCTCAGGATGAAACACCCTGTCGCGAAATGGCACGCTGCAATTGGCCATCTCTGCTGGCAGCAAAGCCCGGAAAACCAGCTAAAAGCTTGAAAGGAAACATTTTTACAGCACCTGGCACAGTTCCTGTATCACAACCGTCACATGCACACCTGCTGTACCAAAGCGTGCGACAACGATAAGAACAACAACCGTGGAGGTCTGACCTTGAAGACGACTCGACTCCGGCGGCATGCGGGCAAACTGGCGCTGGTCGCCGCCGCGCTGCTGAGCACCCAGGCCATGGCGGCCGAGCAGGGCCCGAGCCTGTTGCAGAACAAGTGCATGGGGTGCCATATCCCCGAAGGCAACGACACCTACAGCCGTATCAGCCACCAGCGCAAGACCCCGGAAGGCTGGCTGATGAGCATCGCCCGCATGCAGGTGATGCACGGCCTGCAGATCAGCGACGATGACCGCCGCACCTTGGTCAAGTACCTGGCCGACAAGCAGGGCCTGGCGCCCAGCGAAACCGATGGCGTGCGTTATGCCATGGAGCGCCGGCTGAACACCGTCGAGCAGTTCGACACCCGGCTCAGCGAAACCTGTGGCCGTTGCCACTCCGGTGCCCGCGTCGCCTTGCAGCGGCGCCCGGCCAAGGAATGGGAGCACCTGGTCAACTTCCATCTCGGCCAGTGGCCATCCCTCGAATACCAGGCCCAGGCGCGTGACCGCGACTGGCTGCCGATCGCCCTGCAGCAAGTGGTGCCCGACCTTGCCAAGCGCTACCCGCTGGAAAGCGCGGCGTGGGCCGAATGGCAGAAGGCCAGGCCCAAGGCCGATGCGCTGCCGGGCCAGTGGGCATTCAGCGGCCACATGCTGGCCAAGGGCGATGTGCGCGGGGTGATGAGTGTCACGCCTGACCAGGGCGACACCTTCAAGGTCGAGGTCAAGGGCGCTTATGCCGACGGTACACCGTTCAATGGCAGCGGCTCGGCGATCCTCTACAACGGCTATGAATGGCGTGGCAACGTCAAGGTCGGCGACGCCAACCTGCGCCAGGTGTTCGCTGCGCTGGATGGCGAAATGAAGGGCCGCATGTTCGAGGCCGACCACGATGAGCGTGGCCTGGACTTCACTGCAGTGAAGGAGGGCAAGGCGCGCCTGCTGGCGGTACAACCGGCATTCATCAAGGCCGGTGGCGAAAGCGAAATCACCCTGGTCGGCAGCGGCCTGGCCGGCAAACCGGACCTGGGCGCTGGCGTGGAAGTGACCGAGGTGCTGGAGCAGACCCCGACCCTGGTACGGGTGAAGGCCCGCGCCGCAGCCGATGCCAAGCCGGGCCAGCGCGAAGTCGCCGTAGGTGCGCTCAAGGGCGTCAACCTGGCGGTCTACGACAAGGTCGAGGAAGTGAAGGTGGTGCCGGCATTCTCCATCGCCCGCATCGGCGAAAACGGCGCCTCGGTGCCCAAGGTGCAGGGCCGTTTCGAGGCCGAAGCCTGGGGCAAGGACGCCAATGGCCAGCCGCTGCGCATCGGCTACCTGCCGGCCAGCTGGAAGGTCGAGCCGTTCAACGAGCGTGCGGTCGAGGACGAAGACGTCAAGTTCGCCGGGAAGATGCAGGCCGATGGCGTGTTCGTGCCAGGCGGCGCTGGCCCCAACCCAGAGCGCAAGATGATGACCAACAACGCTGGCAACCTGAAGGTCATCGCCACCCTGGCCGACGGTGGCCAGACGGGCGAAGGGCACATGATCGTCACCGTACAGCGCTGGAACAACCCGCCGCTGCCGTAACGGCAGGGGGCTAACGGTTTTCCAACGGATCGATTATCGGGAGGTCGCCATGGGCGCACTACTGAACCTGGTCGAACGCAACCTGCATGAAGTGCAGGTCGATGCCGACCGCATGCTGTTCCATATCCCCAGCAGTTCGCTGTTCACCGCCGACGCGGTGACCGGCGGCATCATCGACACCCTGCGCCAGCAAGGCTGCTCGGCCGAGGAGCTGATGCAGCGCCTTGGCCAGCAGTTTGCCGGCGACGATATCCAGGACACCCTGCGCGAACTGATCGCGCTGGAACTGGTCAGCGACGGCTCGCCGCTGACCCCGGAAATCGCCCTAAAGCAGGTCGAGCGCACTGCGCTGAACACCGTGGTGCTCAACGTAAACACCGGCTGTAACCTCAGCTGCACCTACTGCTACAAGGAAGACCTGGACAAGCCGTCCGCGGGCAAGAAGATGAGCACCGCCACCGCTGAAGCCTCGGTGGAGATGCTGCTCAAGGAGTCGCCCGACGAGGAGCGCTACAGCGTGGTGTTCTTCGGTGGCGAGCCGCTGTCCAACCGGCCGCTGATCGAACACATGGTTGCCTACTGCGAGCGGCGCTTCGCCGAGGCGGGCAAGCAGGTGGAGTTCATCATGACCACCAATGCCACGCTGCTCACCGAAGAGATCATCGACTGGCTCAACGCCCACCGTTTCGGCCTGTCGATCAGCATCGACGGCCCCAAGACCGTGCACGACCGCAACCGCATCACCGTGGGCGGGCAGGGCACCTATGACGTGGTGCGGCGCAAGGTCGACATGCTGCTGTCGCGCTACCACAGCCGCCCGGTGGGGGCGCGGGTCACGCTGACCCGTGGCATCACCGACGTCGAGACCATCTGGAACCACCTGTTCAACGAGCTGGGCTTCGCTGAAGTCGGTTTTGCCCCGGTTACCTCCGGCGACATGGCCAACTTCAACCTTACCGGCGAAGAACTGGTGCAGGTGTTCGCCAACATGAAGGCGCTGGGCCGACGCTACCTGGAGGCTGCGCTGGAGCACCGCAACATCGGCTTCTCCAACCTGCACCAGCTGATCACCGACATCCACGAAGGCCACAAGAAGGCCCTGCCGTGCGGCGCCGGGCTGAAGATGCTGGCAGTGGACCACGAGGGCGAGCTGAACCTGTGCCACCGCTTCACCGGCTCCAGCCTGCCGACCTTCGGCAACGTGCATCAGGGCGTGAAGCAGGCTCAGCTCAACGACTTCCTGTCGCAGCGCCTGGACCGCAGCAACACCGGCTGCGACAGCTGCCGCATCCGCAACCTGTGCTCCGGTGGCTGCTACCACGAAAGCTATGCCCGCTACGGCGACCCGCAGCACCCGACCTACCACTATTGCGAACTGATGCGCGACTGGGTCGACTTCGGCATTGAAGTCTACAGCCGCATCATGGCCGCCAACCCGGCCTTCATCGATCGCTACATCACCCCGCGGAAGGCGCACTGACATGAAGCACTTGAAGCCCCTGAACAACAAGGCGCGCATCCTCGAGCAGGCCGCCGCCGAAGACCGCGTCGAAGAAGTCATGGCCATGAGCGCGGTGGCAGGCTGCACCGCCACCACCGACCCGGGCTGGGAAGTGGACGCCTTTGGTGGCGTGAGTTCGCTGTGCCAGCCGATGGAGGCCGACCTGTATGGCTGCTCCGACCCTTGCTGGTGGCCGGCCCAGGTGCCGGACATGATGAGCACCTATCAGGACTGGAACGCCCAGGCGAGCAACTCCGCCGAAGACTGGCGCAACCTCGGCACCGTGTTCCCGAAAGACAAGTGACCGGCCCAACAAGAACGACAAGGGGAAACCGCATGAAAGCTGGACGCTGCGCGTCACTCGCGCTCACCATCGCCGCCACGGCCTGCGCCGGGCTGGTACAGGCCGCCGACACCGGGCCGGCGCTGAAGGCTGGCCACGAATACATGATCGTGACCAACTACCCGAACAACCTGCACGTGGTCGATGTGGCCAGTGACACGGTATACAAGAGCTGCGTCATGCCCGACAAGTTCGGCCCCGGCACCGCGATGATGGCGCCGGACAACCGCACCGCCTACGTGCTCAACAACCACTACGGCGACATCTACGGCATCGACCTGGACACCTGCAAGAATACCTTCCACGCCAACCTGTCCAGCGTGCCGGGTGAGGTGGGCCGGTCGATGTACTCGTTCGCCATCAGCCCGGACGGCAAGGAGGTGTACGCCACGGTCAACCCGACCCAGCGCCTGAACGACCACTACGTGGTCAAGCCACCGCGACTGGAGGTGTTCAGCACCGCCGATGGCCTTGAGGCCAAGCCGGTACGCACCTTCCCGATGCCGCGCCAGGTGTACCTGATGCGTGCGGCGGACGATGGCAGCCTGTACGTCGCCGGGCCGGACATCTACAAGATGGACGTGAAGACCGGCAAGTACACGGTAGCCTTGCCGCTGCGCAACTGGAACCGTAAAGGCTACAGCGCCCCGGACGTGCTGTATTTCTGGCCGCACCAGAGCCCGCGCCACGAGTTCTCGATGCTGTACACCATTGCCAGGTTCAAGGATGACAAGCAGGACCCGGCCACCGCCGAGCTGCTGTATGGCTACCTGAGCGTCGACCTGAAGACCGGCAAGACTCACACCCAGGAGTTCGCCGACCTGACCGAGCTGTACTTCACCGGGCTGGTTTCGCCGAAAGACCCGAACCAGATCTACGGCGTGCTCAACCGCCTGGCCAAGTACGACCTCAAGCAGCGCAAGCTGATCAAGGCGGCGAATCTGGACCACACTTACTACTGCGTGGCCTTCGACAAGAAGGGTGACAAGTTGTACCTGGGCGGCACCTTCAACGACCTGGCGGTGTTCAACCCGGATACGCTGGAGAAGGTGAAGAACATCAAGTTGCCGGGTGGCGACATGTCCACCACTACGCCGCAGGTGTTCATCCGTTAAACCGGTGTTGCTTTCTTCGCGGGTAAACCCGCTCCCACAAGGAGCTCCACAGGGGCTGAATGTGGTGCGGTCCCTGTGGGAGCGGGTTTACCCGCGAAGAGGCCCGCTCAATCAACACAAGAACAACAAGAGACCGCCCATGCCCCAGCCAAGCTACTCCCAGGGCAATCAGGACAAACCCCTGCTTACCCAGTGCATCGGCGACGCCTTCGACACCACCGTCGCCCGCTTCCCCGACCGCGAAGCCCTGGTAGTCCGCCACCAGGCCCTGCGCTACACCTGGCGGCAACTGGCCGCAGCCGTCGACCAGCACGCCCGCGCGCTGATGGCGCTGGGCGTGCAGCCCGGTGACCGCCTCGGCATCTGGGCCCCTAACTGCGCAGAGTGGTGCATCACCCAGTTCGCCAGCGCCAAGGTCGGCGCGATCCTGGTCAACATCAACCCGGCCTACCGCTCCAGCGAACTGGACTACGCCCTTGGCCAGTCCGGCTGCCGCTGGGTGATCTGCGCCGGCGCGTTCAAGACCTCCGATTACCACGCCATGCTGCTGGGCCTGGTCCCGGGCCTGGCCAGCGGCCAGCCGGGCGCCCTGATCTGCGAGCGCTTCCCCGAGCTGCGCGGCGTGGTCAGCCTGGCCGCTGCGCCACCGCCGGGCTTCCTCGCCTGGCACGACCTGCAAGCCCGTGCCGAGGCGGTCAGCCGCGAAGCCCTGGCCGAGCGCCAGGCACAACTGCGCTGCGACGACCCGATCAACATCCAGTACACCTCGGGCACCACGGGGTTCCCCAAGGGCGCCACGCTCAGCCACGGCAATATCCTCAACAACGGCTACATGGTCGGCGAGAGCCTGGGCCTGACCGCGCATGACCGGCTGGTGGTGCCGGTGCCGTTGTACCACTGCTTTGGCATGGTCATGGCCAACCTCGGCTGCATGACCCACGGCAGCACCCTGATCTACCCCAACGACGCCTTCGACCCGCTGGCCACCCTGCGTGCGGTGGCGGAAGAAAGGGCCACTGCGTTGTATGGCGTGCCGACCATGTTCATCGCCGAGCTGGACCACCCGCAGCGTGGCGAGTTTGACCTGTCGAGCCTGCGCACCGGGATCATGGCCGGTGCCACCTGCCCGATCGAAGTGATGCGCCGGGTTATCGGCGAGATGCACATGGCCGAGGTGCAGATTGCCTACGGCATGACCGAGACCAGCCCGGTGTCGCTGCAGACCGGCGCCAGCGACGACCTGGAGCGCCGCGTGACCAGCGTCGGGCGTACCCAGCCGCGGCTGGAGAACAAGGTGATCGATGCCGACGGCAACACCGTGCCGCGTGGCGAGATCGGCGAGCTGTGCACGCGGGGTTACAGCGTGATGCTGGGCTACTGGAACAACCCCAAGGCCACCGCCGAAAGCATCGATGAACAAGGCTGGATGCACACCGGCGACCTGGCGGTGATGGACGAGCAGGGCTATGTGCGTATTGTCGGGCGCAGCAAGGACATGATCATTCGTGGCGGCGAGAACATCTACCCGCGCGAACTGGAAGAGTTCTTCTTCACCCACCCGGCGGTGGCCGATGTGCAGGTGATTGGCGTACCGTGCAGCAAGTACGGCGAAGAGATCGTGGCCTGGGTGCGGCTGCACCCGGGGCATACGGCCAGCGCGGAGGAACTGCGCGAGTGGGCGAAGGCGCGGATTGCGCATTTCAAGGTGCCCCGGTACTTCCGCTTTGTCGATGAGTTCCCGATGACGGTGACCGGCAAGGTGCAGAAGTTCCGCATGCGCGAGATCAGTGTCGAGGAATTGTCTGCCGGGTGATGTGTTGCCTGTGCCGACCTCTTCGCGGGTAAACCCGCTCCCACAGGTATTGCACAGGCCTCAAGAGCAGTGGAGAACCTGTGGGAGCGGGCATGCCCGCGAAGAGGCCAACACAGGCAGTAGATGACCTCAGCCTTGCAACAACTCCGGGCTGTTGAAGTTGCTCAACCTGCGATCATCGTCGGCACATTCCAGCCCCTGCACCGCTTCACGCAGCAAGGCCTTTTGCAAACTCCGCTCACCCGCCGCCCAGGCCTGCTCCAGCACCGGCAACACCCGGCGTGGCAGCACACTGAACATTGGCTGCCAGTACCCACCCTGGCGCACCATCGCCGCACTGTCACTGGCCACCGCCAAGCGCAGCAGGTCCTCGATCAACCCCCGGTCAACCAGCGGCGCATCACAGGCCAGCAGCACCACCCATTCATGCCGCGCCACCTTGAGCCCGGCAATCACCCCCGCCAACGGCCCGGGGTAGTCCGCCTCGGCATCGCCCACCAACTGGTCGGCATACGCCCGGTAGGCCTCCTGGTTACGGTTGCAGGAAATCACCAGGTCATCGCTGAGTGGCCGTACCACGCGTTGCACATGCGCCACCAGCGGTTCGCCCTGCCAGTCGACCAGGCCCTTGTCACGGCCGCCCATGCGTTGGCCGCGGCCACCGGCGAGAATGAGGATGGAGCAGGGGGGCAGGGCATCAGGCATGAAAAAGGGTTCCGGGCAGTCATTGCCGGGAACCCTCCCATTTCACGCGGGGCTTGTCCAGTCAGCTTTCGCGGGTCACGGTTTGCGTGTCGGCATTACGCGCCTGGTGTCGCCCGGCCAGGCGCATTACCACCACGAAGAACACCGGCACGAACACCACCGCCAGGGTGGCGCTGAGCATGCCGCCGATCACGCCGGTGCCGATTGCCTGCTGGCTGGCCGAACTGGCGCCGCTGGCGATGGCCAGTGGTACCACGCCAAGGATGAACGCCAGCGAGGTCATCACGATCGGGCGCAGGCGCAGGCGCGCGGCCTGCACAGCGGCGTCGGCGGCATCGACACCCTGGTCGACCAGGCTCTTGGCGAACTCGATGATCAGGATGGCGTTCTTCGCCGACAGGCCGATCAGGGTGATCAGGCCGACCTTGAAGAACACATCGTTGGGCATGCCGCGCAGGGTCACCGCCAGCACCGCACCGAGCACGCCGAGCGGTACTACCAGCAGTACCGCTGTGGGGATCGACCAGCTTTCGTACAGCGCTGCCAGGCACAGGAACACCACCAGCAACGACAGCGCCATCAGCATCGGTGCCTGGCTACCGGAAAGCCGTTCCTGCAGCGACAGGCCAGTCCATTCCAGGCCGGCGCCGGCCGGCAGCTGAGCCACCAGGCGCTCGATTTCGGCCATGGCTTCGCCCGAACTGTAGCCGGCCGCCGGCTCGCCGGAAATCGACACCGCCGGGTAGCCGTTGTAGCGGGTCAGTTGCACCGGGCCGCTGACCCATCTGGCCTGGACGAATGCACCCAGTGGCACCATCTTGCCGCTGTCGTTGCGCACGTGGATCTTCAGCAGGTCTTCGACCTGGCTGCGCTGGTCGCCTTCGGCCTGCACCACCACCCGCTGCATACGGCCCTGGTTGGGGAAGTCGTTGACGTAGCTGGAACCCACGGCCACATCCAGCACCGTGCCGATATCGGCAAACGACACGCCCAGGGCATTGGCCTGGCGGCGGTCGATTTCCAGCTGCACCTGCGGGCTTTCCGCCAGCGAGGCTTCGCGCACGTTGGTCAGCACTTTGCTCTTGGTGGCATTTGCCAGCAGCTCGTCGCGGGCGGCCATCAGCTCGGCGTGGCCCATGCCACCGCGGTCCTGCAGGCGGAACTCGAAGCCGGTCGACTCGCCAAGGCCGTCGATCGGCGGCGGCAGCACGGCGTAGGCAACGGCGTCCTTGAGCTGGGTGAAGGCCATGGTCGCGCGGTCGGCGATCGACTGGGCGCTGTCGTCGGCACCGCGTTCGGACCAGTCCTTGAGGGTGGTGAAGGCCAGCGCCGCATTCTGCCCGCTACCGGAGAAGCTGAAGCCCAGGATCAGGGTGGTGTTGCCCACGCCCGGTTCCTCGGCGTTGTGCGCCTCGATCTGTGCCGCCACCTGTTCGGTGCGCATGCGGCTGGCGCCTGGCGGCAGCTGGATGTCGGTGATGGTGTAGCCCTGGTCTTCGGTGGGCAGGAACGCCGTGGGCAGCTGGCTGAAGCCATAGCCCAGCACCGCCAGTAGCAGCGCGTATACCAGCAGGTAGCGGCCGCTGCGCTTGAGCGCCTGCACCACCCAGCGCTGGTAGCCGTTGCTCATGCCTTCGAAGCGGCGGTTGAACCAGCCGAAGAAGCCCTTGCGTTCATGGTGCTCGCCCTTGGCCACGGGTTTGAGCAGGGTGGCGCATAGCGCCGGGGTCAGGCTTAGGGCCAGGAACGCAGAGAACAGGATCGACACTGCCATCGACAGCGAGAACTGCTGGTAGATCACCCCCACCGAGCCTTGCATGAAGGCCATGGGCAGGAACACTGCCACCAGTACCAGGGTAATGCCGATGATCGCGCCGCTGATCTGGCCCATGGCCTTGCGCGTGGCCTGCTTGGGCGGCAGGCCTTCCTCGGCCATGATCCGCTCGACGTTTTCCACCACCACGATGGCATCGTCGACCAGGATGCCGATGGCCAGCACCATGCCGAACAGGGTCAGCACGTTGACCGAGAAGCCCATGGCCAGCATCACGGCGAAGGTACCCATCAGCGCCACCGGCACCACCAGTGTCGGGATCAGGGTATAGCGCAGGTTCTGCAGGAACAGGAACATCACCGCGAACACCAGCAGCATGGCTTCGAACAGGGTGTTGATGACCTGTTCGATCGACACCTTGACGAATGGCGAGGTGTCGTAAGGGATGTCGTACTTGACGCCTTCCGGGAAGTAGCGCGCCAGGTCCTGCATCTTCGCCCGCACCAGGGTGGCGGTTTCCATGGCGTTGGCGCCCGGCGACAGCTGCACGCTGAAGGCGGTGGCTGGCTTGCCGTTCAGGCGCGTACCGTACTGGTATTCCTGGGCACCGATCTCGACCCGGGCGACATCGCCGATGGTCACCGTGGAACCGTCCGGGTTGGCGCGCAGGACAATCCCGGCGAACTCCTCGGGGGTGCTCAGCTGGCCCTTGACCACCACATTGGCGGTGATTTCCTGGGTGCTACGGCTGGGCAGGTCGCCGATGCTGCCGGGGGCCACCTGGGCGTTCTGCGCGGCGATGGCCTCGGCCACATCGTTGGGCGTGAGGTTGAAGCCGATCAGCTTGCGCGGGTCGATCCAGATGCGCATGGCACGCTCCGAACCGTACAGCTGGGCCTTGCCGACGCCCTTGAGGCGGCGGATTTCGTCCATCACGTTGCGCGCGAGGATATCCGACAGGGCGGTTTCGTCGAGCTTGCCGTCTTCGGAGGTGAGGGTGGCCAGCAGCAGGAAGCCGGTGGAGACCTTTTCCACCTGCAGACCCTGCTGGGTCACCGGGCGTGGCAGGCGCGACTCGACCACCTTCAGGCGGTTCTGCACGTCGACCTGGGCCAGGTCCGGGTTGGTGCCCGGGGCGAAGGTGGCGGTGATGGTGGCGCTGCCCAGGCTGCTCTGCGACTCGAAGTACAGCAGGTTGTCGGCACCGTTGAGCTCCTGTTCGATCAGGCTGACCACGCTCTCGTCCATGGTCGCCGCCGAAGCGCCCGGGTACACGGCGTAGATTTCCACCTGCGGCGGTGCCACGTTGGGGTACTGGGCCACCGGCAGCTGCGGGATGGCCAGGGCACCGGCCAGCAGGATGAACAGGGCGACCACCCAGGCGAATACCGGGCGGTCGATGAAGAATTGCGGCATGAGTCAGGCCCTCACTGGCCAGTGTGCTGTGCGATGGGCGGTGCCCCTGATGCGTTGTCGACCTGCACCTGGTCACCGGCCTTGACGTGTTGCAGGCCCTCGACCACTACCTGCTCGCCGGGGGCCAGGCCTTCGCTGACGATCCAGCGGTCGCCCTGGGCGCTGCCCAGCACTACCTGGCGGTCGCTGACCCGGGCTTGCGGGTCGACCACCAGCACCTTGGGCACGCCGGCGCTGTCGCGCAGGATGGCGCGTTGCGGCACGCTCAGGCCCTTGGGCTGCACGGCCTGCTCAAGGCGCACGCGCACGTAGCTGCCGGGCAGCAGGTCGAGGTCCGGGTTGGGGAACTCGCTGCGCAGGGTGATCTGGTTGGTACTGGGGTCGACGCTGATGTCAGAGAACAGCGGCTTGCCCGGCAGCGGGTAGGTGCTGCCGTCGTCCTGGATCAGCGTGGCACGGGCCTGGCCGTCACCGACCTGCTGCAGCTCGCCAGCACGCAAGGCGCGGCGCAGGGCGTTGAGTTCGCGAGTCGACTGGGTGACATCGGCGTGGATCGGGTCCAGCTGCTGGATGGTCGCCAGCGGCGTGGTCTCGTTCTGCCCGACCAGCGCACCTTCGGTGACCTGGGCGCGGCCGATACGGCCGGAAATCGGTGCGGTCACGGTGGCGTAGCCGAGGTTGAGGCGGGCGCGCTCCAGGGCGGCCTTGGCCTCGGCCACTGCGGCATCGGCCTGCAGGTAGCTGGCCTTGGCGTTGTCGTATTCCTGGCGGCTGACGGCCTTGTCGTCGACCAGCTCGCGGTAGCGCTGCTCTTGCAGGCGCGCCTGGTACAGGGTGGCCTCGGCCTTGGCCAGGGTGGCGCGAGCACTGTCATGGTCGGCCTTGAACGGTGCCGGGTCGATCAGGAACAGCACATCGCCCTGCTTGACGTCGCTGCCTTCGCGGTACACCCGTTTGAGCACCACGCCCGCGACCCGCGCGCGCACTTCGGCGGTACGCGGCGCAAGGATGCGGCCGCTGAGTTCACTGCTGATGGCCAGTGGCTGCAATTGCAGGGTTTCCACCCGCACTTGCGGAGTGGGGGCCTGTTCTTCCTGCTCGGCGCTGTCGTCGCAGCCGGCCAGGGACAGGCTCAGAAACGCCAGAAGCGCCAATGGGCGCAGGCGGGGGGGGAGGGTAGTAGACATACGGATCTTCCGATGATGACCGCCTGTATGCTACGGCAGGCGTTCCTTGGGTGGCTGTTAATACCTGTAGGGCGAGTGTGAAAAAGTGTGAAGAAGAATCCTCTCGACCTGTAGGGTTCTATATTCTGCGTGTACCTGTACCGGCCTCTTCGCGGGTAAACCCGCTCCCACAGGGACCGCACAGCATCTGGAACCTGTGTGGTCCCTGTGGGAGCGGGTTTACCCGCGAAGAGGCCGGCAAGGCCTACCTCAATCCAGATTCCCAAGCGCCTATGCCGAATATTTTCCTGGTCGAAGACGACAGCGCCCTGTCCGAGCTGATCGCCAGTTACCTGCAACGCAACGACTTCCATGTTCAGGTGATCGCCCGTGGCGATCATGTGCTGGACGAGTACCGCCGGCAAAAGCCTGACCTGGTCATCCTCGACCTGATGCTGCCGGGCATCGATGGCTTGCAGCTGTGCCGCCTGCTGCGCCAGGAGTCGCAGGGCCTGCCGATCCTGATGCTGACCGCCCGCGATGACAGCCACGATCAGGTCCTGGGCCTGGAAATGGGCGCTGACGACTACGTGACCAAGCCCTGCGAGCCGCGTGTGCTGCTGGCCCGCGTGCGCACCCTGCTGCGTCGCAGTAGCGTCAACGAGCCGCGCCTGGACAATGACCTGATCCTGATCGGCGGCCTGCGCATCGACCTGGCCGAGCGCACCGTGAGCTGGCGCGGCGAAGAGGTGGAGCTGTCCAGCGGCGAGTACAACCTGCTGGTGGTACTGGCGCGCAATGCTGGCGAAGTGCTGAACCGCGACCGCATCCTCCAGCAGTTGCGTGGTATCGAGTTCAACGGCACTGACCGCTCGGTGGATGTAGCCATCTCCAAGCTGCGGCGCAAGTTCGACGATAACGCCGGCGAAGCGCGCAAGATCAAGACCGTGTGGGGCAAGGGCTACCTGTTCAGCCGCGTCGAGTGGGAGTGCTGACCGCCCATGCTGAAGATACTGGTGCGGCTGTACCTGGTGATCATCGTCGCCTATGCCGGTGCGCTGTTGTTCATCCCTGACACCATCGTCGGCCTGTTCCAGGACCGCTTCATGGCTTATAACCTGGACCAGGCCAAGGGCGTGCAGTCGTTGATCGTGCGCCAGTTCCGCCAGGCCCCGCGCGAGCAGTGGCCGGCAGTGGAGCAAGAGCTGGCCAGTGATTTCGCGCCGCTGGAACTGCAGCTGCTGCGCATGGACCAGGCCGACTTGAGCGAGGATGAGCAGGCGCGCCTGGAGCACGGCCTGTACGCTGTGCGCATTGCCGAATGGGGTTATTACGAGACGGTGCTGGCGCCGCTGGACAAGGAATGGCTGGTGCGCCTGCACTCACCGCCAGACCCGCTGGACATCAACGTGCTGTCGTGGGGCGTGACCGTACTGATCGGTGCGGCCATGCTCGGCTGCCTGCTGCTATGGGTATGGCCGCACTGGCGCGACCTGGAGCGCCTCAAGGAAACCGCCCGGCGCCTGGGCCAGGGGCAGATGGCCGAGCGTACGCACATTTCGCCGCACTCCAACATCGGTGAACTGGCCGGGGTGTTCGACACCATGGCCAGTGACCTGGAGCGCCACGTGAACCAGCAGCGCGAGCTGCTCAATGCGGTGTCGCACGAGTTGCGCACGCCGTTGACCCGGCTGGACTTCGGCCTGGTGCTGCTGTTCGACGAAGTGCCGCCAGCCTGCCGCAAACGCCTGCTGGAGCTGGTGGGGCATGTGCGCGAGCTGGATGAGCTGGTGCTGGAGCTGTTGTCCTACAGCCGGCTGTACAACGCCGACCAGGCCCGCGAGCGGGTCGAGGTGTCGTTGCTGGAGCTGGTCGACAGCGTGCTCGGTGGCTTTGCCGAGGAACTCGATGGCCGGGGTATCCAGTGGGAGGTGCGGGCCGAGGAGGATTTGCCGCGTTTTGTGCTGGACCCACGGCTGACGGCACGGGCGGTGCAGAACCTGGTGCGCAATGCCATGCGTTACTGCGACGAGAGCCTGTTGCTGCGCTTGCGCCTGGAAGAGGATGGTGCCTGCCTGGTGACGGTCGAGGATGACGGGATTGGTATTCCGGTGGAGGAGCGCGAACGGATTTTCCAGCCGTTCTACCGCTTGGACCGTAGCCGCGACCGCAATACCGGCGGGTTTGGCCTGGGCTTGGCGATCAGCCGGCGGGCGATCGAGGGGCAGGGTGGCACCTTGACCGTGGCGCAGTCGGCGCTGGGTGGGGCGCAGTTCCGGATTCGTTTGCCTGCCGGGTGATGGGTTGCCTGTGCCGGCCCTTTCGCGGGCATGCCCGCTCCCACAGGACAGGCACAGGGTTCGCAGGCGGTGCGGTCCCTGTGGGAGCGGGCGAGCCCGCGAAGAGGCCGGGCCTGCTAACCCTGGTCTGCCAGCCGGGCGGACCACAGTACAAAGCGGTCCTTGCCACTGTGCTTGGCCTCGTACAACGCCTGGTCGGCGCGCACCAGCGCCGTTGTCAGGCTGTCGCCTTGGTCCACCCGGGCCAGGCCGATGCTGACAGTCACCGGGTGCTTGCCAACGTCCTCGCGCACCCGTTGGCACAACGCCGCCACCCGTTGCTCGGCGCCTTGCTGGTCCAGCCCGTGGAAATAGATCGCGAACTCCTCACCGCCCAGTCGGGCAAACTCGTAACCGGCCATGCTCGCTTTGATATGCAGGGCCACGCGCTTGAGCACTTCATCGCCCACGTCATGGCCGAAACGATCATTCACCCGTTTGAAATTGTCGATGTCGATCATCGCCAGGTACTGCTCGGCCGTTGCCAGGCGCAGCTGGCGGCCGGCCTGGGCCATGAACGAGCGGCGGTTGGGGATTTCGGTCAGGGCGTCGACATAGGCCTGTTCCAGCAGCACCTTGGACAGATAGAAGTTGTGCAGCTTGGCCTTGCGCATCTGCAGGTAGCTGTAGATGACCAGGCCGCTGAGGAACACCGCGTAGCTGAACAGCATGGCGCCTTCGAGCGCGTCCGCTTCGATACGGGTGTGGTAGAACGGGTTAAGCACCAACCAGGTGATGGCCATGGCACAGAAGAACGACCAGCGCCGAACCGGGAGCACCGACACCGCATACAGCACGGTGGAGACCCCGAGTACCAGCCACACCGGGCGCAGGGTCACCGGGATGCCATCGATCACCAGGCGCATGCCCACAGTGATGGTGGCGATGAACAGCAGGTTGAGCACGTCGAAGTGATGGCTGCGACGGGTAAAGCGCAGCACCACGGTGAGGCTGATGAGCAGGGTGATGAACAGATAGGACAGCCAGGTGAAACCCTGGCCGCCGAGGAAGCTGACGATCAGGTCGAACACCAGCCAGATCAGGATGCTGACGCAGAACACGAGCAGGCAGAACGGGCGCATGGCCTCGAATTCGTGCTGACGGAACTCGGCACGCAGGGCGGCGGGGGCGACCTGCTTGCGCACGTGGGCTTCGATGGTCTTGAACATTCGGGCTCCTGTGAGTACTGCTATGCCAGGCCCGGCCCTTTCGCGGGCTCGCCCGCTCCCACAGGGACCGCGCAGATTTCCGCTGCTGTGGGGGGCCTGTGGGAGCGGGCGAGCCCGCGAAAGGGCCGGGCCTGGAGACTCAATTGGTGGGCAGAACACCCCGGGCCCATGGCCGGTAACGCAGGTCGAACACCGCCTCGGCATGGCACCCGCCGCCCGTCTTTGGCTGGGCCGGCTCAGCCCTGAACGCCTGCCCTGGCTTGCTCACCTGGCGGAACGCCTCGCGCACCACGCCCACTCGGCATGGCAAGGCCTGTTCGTAACCCTGGCGTACCAACGCGGGCAAGCGCCCGGTCCCGGCGCCATCCTGCCACCACACAGTCAAGCCCAGCCCGGCCAGTTGATCCAGCCAGGCGGCATTGACTCGCGGCGACAGTTTGCCGGCGCTGAAGGCACTGATGTGCAATGGCTTGTCCAGCTGCCGGTTGAAGGCCTGCAACTGGCTGTGCAGGGCATCACGGCGTTCGGCCTCGCGAAAATGATGGTCGTCCAGCTCCATGGGCAGGTACCAGCCATCCACCGGCAACTGCCACGCCTGGTGCAACTGCTGGTACTGGCTGAGCGAGCGCCCCAGTTGCGCTTTCCAGTAACTGTTCAGGCCTTCGCCATCCAGTTCGTCGAGGCGCTGGTAGTAGGCCGGGTCCATGTACAGCCCCAACACCAGTTGCAGCCCTTGGGCACGCGCGCTGCGCAGGCTGTTGGCCAGCCAGCCCTGGGCACCGCCGAAATCGCTGTCGCCATAGGCGCTCCATTGCACGATCAGGGTCTTGCCGCCCTGGGCCACGGTGGCGTGCCACAGTTGCTGCCACTGGGCGGGGGTGACATTGGCATCGCGGTTGAGGGGTTGGTAGAACAGGCGCTGATCGGCGCTGGCCGGCAGGCACAGAGCAAGCAGGCAGAGGGCCAGGAACGTACGCATCAGAAGGTCATCTCCGCACCGACCAGCACGCCGTTGGCGCGCTCGTATAGATTGCCGCCCAGCGATTGCTGGTACTCGGCACGCACTTTCAGCGAACCGCGGTAGGCGTTGTAGCGGTCGTCGTCGAACCACCATTGCCAGCGCACACCAACCCCGGCCCGGGCGTCCTGACGCCAATCGTTGCTCGGGTCCTGGCTGGAAAACTCGACGAAACCATAGGGCATGATGGTTTGCGGCGAGCTGCCCGGCAGCTTCCAGGCGTGGCCCTGTTGGTAGCGCGACAGCCAGGCGTGGTCGCCGGCACGGGTCCACCAGGCGGCGTCGAGGTAGAGGAAGCGCTCGTTCCAGTCGTCTTCGTCGAC
This sequence comes from Pseudomonas sp. p21, assembly GCF_001642705.1. Lineage (NCBI taxonomy): Bacteria > Pseudomonadati > Pseudomonadota > Gammaproteobacteria > Pseudomonadales > Pseudomonadaceae > Pseudomonas > Pseudomonas sp. p21. Next base: position 197,441 of record NZ_LWBV01000007.1, on the reverse strand, counting down.
CCGCCAGTCGTTACGCCAGTCGCCCTGGTCGAGGAACGAGGCGGTGGCACGCAACAGCAGGTCGTTGCTCGATTCGGCGTGGTGACGCAAATCGCCCCAGTTGCCACCGACCTTGGCCGGGCTCAGCAGCTGGCCCAGGCTCAGGCCGCGGTAGTGCTCCTCGTCGATCTGTCGCTGGTGGTACAGCTCGGCATACAGGTTGAGGTTGGCCTGGCCGAGTGGCTTGTAGCGCAGGCCGACGCCGGTGCCCATGCTTTGCGCGTAGTCGGTGCGGCTCTGCCCACCGAACAGCACACGGCCATAAACCGACAGGGTGCTGCCGTTGCGGCTGGGCTCTTCGCCCAGAGCGTGGTCCCACATGGCCAGTTGCACGTTCTGCGATTGTGCGCGGCGCGAAGTACCGCTGCGCTGGCCATTGTCGAGGAACTTGTCGTTGGTCGAGGTGCCGGCCGGCGACCAGGTGCTGGCCAGGGTGATGGTGTCGCGCCGCGACAGGCTTTCGTGGGCGCGGCGCTGGCGGTACTTGCGTGCTTCCAGGCTGCCGTATTCGTCGTCGCCGTCGACCAGGTCCTGCTCCACATCGAGGATGCGGCGCAGTTCGCGGCGTGCCGAAGCGCTGTCTTCGGCTTCGTCATAGCGCAAGGCCAGCGTCTCGCCAAGGCGGTAGTCCTCGGGGAAGTCGTGGGTGGCGCGTTCCAGGTAGGGGATCGACTGGTGGCGCTGGGCCTTGTCCGTCGACCCGGCCAGGCGCATGCCGTAGTCGGCGCGGTAGCGCGGCTGGTCGGGGGCCAGGCGCACGGCTTCGGCCAGCCAGGCGCTGCTCTGGGCACTGTCCCCGGCCAGTAGCGCGGTGCTGGAGGCAGCGTAGTAATGGTCGGCGCGTGGGGTGTGCGCCAGGGCCTGGCGCTGGAAGCCCAGCGCGGCCTGGTAATCGCCTTGGCGCTGGGCGATGGCGGCACCCAGGGCCCAGTCGTCGGCGCCATTGTGCGCGGCAGCGTCCCAATAGCGCCGGGCAGCTTGCGCGTCGCCCGCGTTCAGCGCGCCACGGGCGGCGGTGAGGCGGGCGTTGTCGGTCCAGGCACTGTCGGGCAAGTTACGCCAGATGGGCAGGGCGGCCTCGGAGTCCCCGGCTGCCTCGAGGGCGTAAGCCAGTGGCAGGCGGTTACCGCCGTCGCCCAAGCGCTCGGCGGCCTGGTAGTAGACCACCGCTTCGCCGGGCTGGTCGGGCATGGCGCAGCGGCCCAGGGCGCGGTACTGGCCAGGTTCGCTCGGGGTAGCCGGTACGGCCTGGCGCACGGCATCGCACTGGCCAGCCTCGGCCAGGCGGCCGAGCAGCTGGGCACGAGTACCGGCGTCGACCCGAGGGATCAGGCTGAGCATGCGGCGGCTGTCCAGCGGCCCGTCGTTACGCGCATACAGGTTGCCCAGGCGCTGCAGCAGTGACGGGGCAAGGCGGCCCTGGTGGCGGTCGTAGGCCTGCTCCAGCAGTTGCCGGGCGCGTTCGCCGTGGCCCTGTTGCGTCAGCAGGAAGGTGGCTTGCTCCAGCGCGGCCAGGTCGCCGCTCTGCCGATAGCGTTGTTCCCATTCGGCGGCGGTGCGTGGTTGAGGGGGCTGTGGCGGGTCGCCGTACAGGCGTTGCCTGAGCACGGCGTAGGCCCTTGGGTCGGTGCTGGCGGTGCAGCCCTTGAACTGCTCGCGCGCCAGCTCCGGGTCGCGGCGCGACAGCCAGTCGACGGTTTCCAGGCAGGGGCGTTGCAGTTGGTTGCTCAGGCGCTGTACCAAGGGGGCGTCGTGGCCTTCGCGGGCCAGCTCCCACAGTTGCTGGCGCTGCTCTGGCTGGTTCAGCTGCGCGGCCGGCAGTGCTTGCAGCCAACGCTGGGCCTGCTGGTTCTGGCCGACAGCGATGGCGCGGTTGGCCATGGCCAGGCGGGCCTGGTTGGCTGCTTCGGGGGAAGGGGCGCTGGGCAGCAGCGCGTTCAGCCCTTTTTCATCCACCTGCTGGATATAGGCATTGGCCAGGCGCTGCCAGTCCTGCGCGGGCAACTGGCCTTGGTCGGCCAGCGGCTGCAGCTGTTCGATGGTTTCCTTCCAGTTGCGCAGTTGTTCGGCGAAGTTGGCCCGGGCCAGGCGCAGCACCTGGCCGTCCCTCTGTGGTGGCAACTGGTTGAGCCAGTCCAGCGCCTTGGCTGCACCACCGAATTTGGCCAGGCTCAGGCTGTAGGCCTGCCACAGGCGCACCCGGTTGGTGCCATCGCTGGTGGACAGCCATTGTTCCACCTGGCTGGCCGGCGGCGGGTCCTGTTCGATCCAGGTCAGGCGCAGTTCAAGCAGGGCGTTGGCGTATTCGGGGCTGCCGTCCAACTGTTCGGCCAGGGCTTCGGCCTCCTTGTAGCGGCGCTGGTGAGCCAGGGCTTCCACCAGCAGCGCGCGGGCTTCGTCGTTGTTCGGTACCCGGCCCAGCACGTGGCGGGTCAGGCGTTCGACCTCGGCCCAGTTGTCCTTTTTCGCTTCGCGGTAGCTGCGTTCCATGAACGGGTAGCTGGTGAACCGCTGGAAGTCGGTCATCGGCGCCGAAGCTGCGGCGGGCAGGGCGGCGGAGCACAGCAACAAGCCAGTGAAGGTGAGGGAAAAGCGCGGCTTCATGCCACCTCCCGGGTCAGGTCAAAGGCGGCCTGCTGTTCGCTGGCCTGTTCGGTCAGGGCCTGCTGCAGCACCTGCTCGGTGATGATGCCGCGGGCGATCAGGTGCTCGCCGAGGCTCTGGTGTTCCGGGTCGAAGTCGATCAGCGCCTGGTTGAACAGGGTGACCGGGACCATGCCGCGCACCTGCAGCAGCGCGCCGAGCATTACCTGGTGGTGGCTGACCCGCTCCAGCAGCGCTTCGTCATCCTGGTGGCGTGCGAGGATGGCCAGCATCTCGCGGGTTTCCGGCTTCTGCCAAGGGCTTGGGTAGTGGTAGCGCAGGCCCAGGGTCACCCGGCCCTGAGGCGCCAGGCGGGCGCTGACCGGGCGCTTCAGGTGGCGGCTGATTACCCCCAGCGACACCTGGCTCACCGGGCTTTCGCTGGCCAGCACCAGCGTGTCGCCGTCTTCGGCCACGGGCAGCACGCCATAGTGCGTCGCCAGCTTGCGCGGCAGTTTGGCGATCAGTTGCGGGTCGAGCTTGAACGGGTTAAGCGGTGCCCAGGGCAGGTCCAGTTGCTCGGCCAGGGTGGCCACCAACTGTTCGCTGTTCAACCAGCCGCGCAGCAGCAGCTCGCGGCCCAGGCGCCGGCGTACCGGGCTGGTGATCGCCTGTTGCAGCTGTGCGTCGCTGATCAGGCCCTTGGCCACCAGGCGCTGGCCCAGCGGCGTGCGGGCGGGGGCGGCGATGGCGGGGAATTCGTGGGTGGTCTTGTCCCAGGCCACGCGCCGCGAGTCGCCCATTTCCATCACCTGGCGCAGGGCACGCAGGTTGGCGAAGAAGTTGACGAAGTTGCTCCACATCATCCGCGGCGCCGACAGCAGGCCTTCACCGAGGCCATAGAAGCGGGTGACGAACCAGGCGCGCTGGAACAGGCGATTGAACAGCATCAGCCCGTTAAGCCACAGCAAGGTGGCCAGCAGCCAGCTGTCGCTGAGGATCGACATGAAGCGCCACGACTCTGGCGCAATCACCGTGACCAGCCACATGGCCAGCAACACCAGCAGCAACAGGTTGACCAGGAAACTCAGCAGGTAGGCGAACAGGCCGCGGCGGTCACGCCAGAGGAAGTAGTTGAGCGCGCCCTTGCGGCTCCAGCCCAGGTTGCTGGTGCCCTGGAAGACGATGCCGACGATCCATCGCGACTTCTGCCGGATGGCATGCTGCCAGTCGCGCGGGAAATGCTCGCGCACGCAGATCACCTGGGAGAATTCGCGGCTCATGCCCGGGCGCCATTCCTGCTTCAGGGTCAGCGCCGGGTCGGTGATGGAGTAGCGGGCAAAGATGCACTTCATGCCCTTTTGCTTCAGGCGGAAACCGATGTCGTAGTCTTCGGTGAGGCTCTGCACGTCGAAGGCGATGCCGTCGCCGTCCTCGAGCAGTGCACTGATGGCGCGGCGGCTGAAGCAGGTGCCGACCCCGGCGCTGGGTACCTGGCCGGTCAGTGCCTCGCGCACGATCACGTCCTTGCCGTGATTTTCGGCGAACTCGTCGACATAGTGGCCGGCGGTGAAACCTTTCCACTCCGGTGCGTAGGGGTACACGGGTATCTGGATCATGTCCTTGTTCGGCAACAAGTAGTTGAACAGGCGCAACTCCATGGGCGAGATCACGTCTTCGGCGTCGTGCAGGATGAAGCCGGCGAACTCGATGCCGGCGTCCTGCTGGAAGCGCAGCAGCGCGTCGATGATGTTGTTCAGGCAGTCGGCCTTGCTGGTAGGGCCGGGGCGGGCGCAGACCACCTTGTGCACGTTGGGGTAGTGCAGGCACACCGCGTCGACATCGGCCTGGGTTTGCGGGTCGTTGGGGTAGGTACCGACGAAAATCTGATAGTTCTCGTAGTCGATGGTCGAGGCAGCCAGGCGCGCCATCTCACCGACCACGCCCACTTCGTTCCAGGCTGGGACCATGATGGCCAGAGGCTTCTCCGGTACCTCGTACAGGCGTTTTTCGTCGGCTTTCTCGTACTTGTCGTAGATGCGAAAACGCCGGATAAGCTTGCGGCCCCAGTAGCACAGGTCGATGAACAGGTCATCCAGGCCCAGCAGGAACATCAGCGAGGCCAGGACGATCGCGAGGATCTTCAGGCCGAACAGCACGTAGGTGAGAAAATCGATGAATGCCAGGCTCATGTGGCGGACACCGGCAGGAAGGGGTGGGCCATCGTCTTTATCCTCGTTCGATTCCCTGGACGAAGTTGTACGACTTGTCGCCGTTTGTACTGGATAGATACAAGCAGCCGAACGCAGGCTTGTCCAAATTTCTGGCTTTTTCTTGTGGGCCACTTCTTGTAGCTTTACAGGTCGTTAAACCAGGGAGCTGAACATGCAAGGCAAGGCACGCAAGATTGTCCAGGCCATTCTTTACGAAGCCATCGCTGTCGCCTGCGTGGCGCCCGCGCTGGAGCTGGCGTTCGGTGCCGGCATGGCGCAGTCGACCGTGCTGTCGGTGCTGATGTCGGGCATCGCGATGAGCTGGAACATGGGCTACAACTGGGTGTTCGAGCGCTGGGAAGCGCGCCAGCTCCAGCGTGAACGCACTTTCCTGCGGCGCCTGCTGCATGCGTTGGGCTTCGAGGGCGGGCTGGTGTTGATCCTGCTGCCGCTGGTGGCGTACTGGCTGGATGTCAGCCTGTGGGCGGCGTTGCTGACCAACCTGGCGTTGTTCGTGTTCTTCTTCGTTTACGCGTTTGTCTTCCAGTGGGGCTTCGACAAGGTGTTCGATGTGCCGCTTTCGGCGCAGCAGGCGAAGTGTTGACTTTGTGCCGCACTACCGGCTAAGTTCCTACCCCATGAATACTTTCCCGCACGTCGACGCCATTATTATTACCGCCATTATCAGCTTGGCGGGCTAGCGCGTACGTGCACCGAACCCGCCCTGGAGGCGGGTTTTTCTCTCTGACTCCTGGGCAACGTGAACACAGCCAAGGAGTCATCGATGACCAGCTTCGTCAGCCCTCGCTCTACCGTCACCCCTCAGCAACTGCTGTCGGAGCAGGTGCGGCGCATTCTTGCCGCCCCGGTGTACGACCTGGCCATCGAAACGCCCCTTCAGGCTGCGCCCGCGTTGTCTGCCAGCCTGGGCAACCAGGTGTTGCTCAAGCGGGAAGACCTGCAGCCTACCTTCTCGTTCAAGATCCGCGGTGCCTACACTCGTCTGTCACGCCTGAGTACCGTGCAGCGCGAGCGCGGGGTGATCACCGCCTCCGCGGGCAACCATGCCCAGGGTGTGGCCCTGGCGGCATCGCACCTGGGCATGAAGGCCACCATCGTCATGCCGACCACCACGCCATCGCTGAAGGTGGAAGGGGTACGTTCGCGCGGTGGCCATGTAGTGCTGCACGGTGAGAGCTTCCCCCATGCCTTGGCCCACGCGCTGAAACTGGCCGACAGCGAAGGCGCTACCTTCGTGCCACCGTTCGACGACCCGGATGTGATCGCCGGGCAGGGCACCGTGGCCATGGAGATCCTGCGCCAGCGCCCGGGGGCGCTGGATGCCATCTTCGTACCGGTGGGTGGCGGTGGGCTGATTGCTGGCATTGCCGCCTATGTGAAGTACCTGCGCCCTGAGGTGAAGGTGATCGGCGTCGAGCCGGAGGACTCCAACTGCCTGCAGGCTGCCATGGCCGCCGGTGAGCGGGTGATCCTGCCGCAGGTTGGCACCTTCGCCGATGGTGTGGCGGTGGCGCAGATCGGCGCCCATTGCTTCGAGTTGTGCCGGCACTTCGTTGACGAGGTGGTGACCGTGAGCAGCGACGAGCTGTGCGCGGCGATCAAGGACATCTATGACGACACCCGCTCGATCACCGAGCCGTCCGGCGCCCTGGCTGTGGCCGGGATCAAGAAGTACGTGGCGCGCGACGGCGTGCAGGGGCAGACCCTGGTGGCCATCGACTCCGGGGCCAATGTCAACTTCGACCGCCTGCGCCATGTCGCCGAGCGTGCCGAACTGGGCGAGCAGCGCGAGGCGATCATCGCTGTCACCATCCCGGAACAGCCGGGCAGCTTCCGCGCCTTCTGCCAGGCCCTGGGCAAGCGGCAGATCACCGAGTTCAACTACCGCTATTACCCTGGCAAGGAGGCGCGCCTGTTCGTGGGTGTGCAGACACACCCGCTGCACGACCCACGCGAGCAGTTGCTGGCCAGCCTGCGCGAGCAGGGCTACAGCGTACTGGACCTGACCGACAACGAACTGGCCAAACTGCATGTACGGCATACTGTGGGCGGCCATGCCGCGCCCGGGGCTGACGAGCGGGTGCTGCGCTTCGAATTCCCCGAGCGCCCCGGGGCGTTGCTGGGCTTTCTGGAGCGGCTTGGCAAGCGTTGGAACATCAGCCTGTTCCATTACCGCAACCATGGTGCGGCAGAGGCCCGGGTTTTCGCCGCGTTGGAAGTGCCGCGGGATGAGTTGACGGGGTTGCCGTTGGCGCTATAAAGATCAAGGCGAGCCCACGGCCCTCAGCGCTCGCGCATGAAGAAGCCCGCTACGAACTTGCGGAAGGTTTCCAGGCTCTTGAAGTCGGCGTAGCGCTTGAAATTCTCGGTATCCGGCTCGGGCCCGATGGGTTGCTCCAGCAATGACACCGACAACACCCGGTCCTGGTCCGAGGTCATCACCAGTTCATCCATCACCTGGCCGCCGATCACCGGGCGGCGCATTTGCACTTTCACGCCCTTGCTGGCCATCCAGTCGACCAGCGATACCAGGGCCTTGAGCGGCTCGCGTTCTTCGTCCCGATACACCGGGAACAGGTGCGCGCGGGACAGCACCGGCACGCTGGCCACATGAATCAGCTCGTAGAAATGGCTGCCGGCACTGGTCGGCGAGTACAGCGCCAAGGCCAGTAACGGCCCGGCGGTGCGGTTGCCGCCCCAGTACAGGTGGTGGCCCTGGAAGTCGAAGCCGTCTTCACTGCGGTTGTTGAACAGCTTGCGCCCTTTGATCTGGTCCACGCAGTCCAGCAGCAGGCCGTGGCGGCGGTGGCTGCCGAACACCGTGGCTTCGCGCAGGCGGGACTTGAGCATCATCATGTGCTTCATGTCCAGGCGGGTTTCCAGGTAGTTGCTGGCGGGGACCCGTTCCTGCAGCGGATAGCGGCTGGCCACGCTGCGCAACTCGGCAAATTGCCCGGTCAGGTCCTTTTTCAGGTGCGTGGCATACAGGTTGAGGCCGCTGGTTTCGATCCAGGTCAGCAGCAGTGACAGCAGGCGCTGTTGTTCTCGCCGCTCGCTGCCATCGCCGCCGCCATTGGCGGTGCTGCTGCGGAAGTCGCCGATCAGGCGCAACGGTGTGTCGGGCGGTAGCCAAGCCGCGGGTGGCGCGGGGTCGTTTTCACGCTCGGCCGCTTCTCGCTCGTCCTTGGTGAACGGGCAGCCGGGCGCGTGCTCGGCGGTACCCGGGTTGTTCTTGAGAAACAGCGTACCAGTGTTGCCGTTGAGGGTGACATTGAGCACCGGCAAGGCATCGCTGCGGCAGTCGCATGCTAGCCACTGGTTGGCGTTGCGTACCTTCATCAGCAGCTGGTTGGCCTGTAGCAGGCGTGGGCCGGTGAGGCTGCCGGTGGCAAAGCCGACCAGCAGCTCCTCTTCTGCGGGGGTCAGGCTACGGACCTGTGCGGCGGTTTTGTCGATGATTCGCATGAAGCAGCTCCCAGCTACGAGCCCCAAGCTTCAAGCAAAGTCGCGCCGCTTTCAACTTACCGCTCAGTTGCACTGAACATTTTCGCCGCGCGGGCGCGGATCTCGTCGGGGGTCAGGTCCTCCTTGTGGGTGGAAACGAACCAGATGTTGCCGAACGGGTCTTTCAGGGTGCCGCTGCGGTCGCCGTAGAACTGGTCCGTCACCGCACTCAGCTGGGTGGCGCCGGCCGCCAGGGCCTGGGCGTAGACCTTGTCGCAGTCCTCGACATACAGGTGCAGGCCAACGCCTGCGCCGCTGAGCTTCTGGCTGGCGGTGAGGCCGCCCTCCATGTCGCAGGGGTCGCCAAGCATCAGCGACGAGTCACCGATCTTCAGCTCGGCATGGCCGACGCGGCCCCCCGGGGCGTCGAGGCGGAACATCTCGACGGCAGCGAAGGCCTTCTTGTAGAACTCGATGGCCTTGGCGGCGTCGTTGATGGCCAGGTAGGGGGTGATGCTGCGCTGGCCTTCGGGAATGGGTTTGGCTGCCATGTTCGACTCTCCTTGGAAGTGGGCGCCGGTGGGCGCCCTGTTGCTTAGAGTCGTTTGCGCGGATGGAAAATCGACAGCGGTGATAGATCGATTCTCTATAAGCGCGGCCGTCAGAAGATGTAGTCGGTGGTCAGGAAGCTCGACTGCCGGTTGCGAATGATCTCGCTGATCAGTTCCTTGTTGGCCTCCTGGAAGCGCGTTGCGACCAACGTGCGGATCGAGAACACACGCAGGGCGTCGTGTACCGACAGGGTGCCTTCGGCGCTATTCTTGCGGCCGTTGAACGGATAGGTGTCGGGGCCGCGCTGGCATTGCGCGTTGATGTTGATGCGCCCGACCTGGTTGGCGAAGATGTCGACCAGGCTGCCGATGGTCGCCGGGTCATTGCCGAACAGGCTCAGTTGCTGGCCGTAGTCGGAGTCCAGCACATAGTCGATCACTGTCTGCAGGTCGCGGTAAGGCACCACTGGAACCAGCGGGCCGAACTGCTCTTCGTGGTAGACGCGCATGTCGGGCTTTACCGGGTACAGCACGGCCGGGTAGAAGAACGAGCCACGGCTGTGCCCGCCGCCTTCGTTGAGCACGCGTGCGCCCTTGGCGGTGGCATCGGCGACCAGGCCGTCAAGGTAGTCAACCTTGCCGGGCTCTGGCAGCGGTGTCAGCGCTACGCCAGGCTCCCATGGCATGCCGGGCTTGAGCGCGGCCAGCTTGCGCTGGAACTTGTCGAGGAAGGCATCGACCACGTCCTCGTGGACGAACAGGATTTTCAGTGCCGTGCAGCGCTGGCCATTGAACGACAGCGCACCGGTGACTGCCTCTTCGACGGCGTTGTCGAGGTCCACCTGGGGCAGCACAATGCCCGGGTTCTTGGCATCCAGGCCCAGCGCGGCGCGCAGGCGGTGCGGGCGCGGGTGCAGTTTTTTCAGGTCGCTGGCGGCCTTGTGCGTGCCTATGAAGGCGAACACATCGACCTTGCCGCTGGCCATCAGCGCGCTCACCGTTTCCCGGCCACGGCCGTAGATGACGTTGATCACCCCCGGCGGGAAGCTGTCCCGGAAGGCTTCGAGCAGCGGGCGAATCAGCAGCACACCGAACTTGGCCGGCTTGAACACCACGGTGTTGCCCATGATCAGCGCTGGGATCAGCGTGGTGAAGGTTTCGTTCAGCGGGTAGTTGTAGGGCCCCATGCACAGGGCCACGCCCAGCGGTGCACGGCGGATCTGGCCCAGTGTGCCCTGTTCCAGCTCGAAGCGGCTGGAGCGGCGGTCGAGATCCTTGAGGGCATTGATGGTGTCGACGATGTAGTCACAGGTGCGGTCGAATTCCTTTTCTGAATCCTTGAGGTTCTTGCCGATCTCCCACATCAGCAGCTTGACCACGGCCTGGCGCTGCTCACGCATGCGTGCCAGGAAGGTTTCGACGTGCTGGATGCGCTCGGCCACCCGCATGTTCGGCCAGGCGCCGCGGCCTTTGTCGTAGGCCTGCACAGCGGCATCGAGGGCGCTGAGCGCGGTATCGGCATCGAGCAGCGGGGCGCTGCCCAGCACCACTTGGCGCTCTTCGTTGCCGTCCTTTAGCCAGACCGGGCTGCGCACCGTGGCCAGGGGGCCGTCCCAGCGCCTGAGCTCACCGTTCACCAGGTAGTCGCGTTGTTCCAGGGGGGCTCCCAGGCGCCAGGTTTCCGGGATGTTCTCGGCGCTGGGGAAGAGTGAATCGAGCAGACGGTCCATGGGTACTGCACCTCACATTGCAGGGCGGGTTTCGAGCCAGGTGAATCGCTTCAGCTTCGAGCATGCACCGGCCGCCGGAAAAACACCAGTCTGGCTTAACATCGGTGTAAGTGCCTGCCTGTCGTACAGGCAGGCATCGGGGTCAATGTCAAAGCGGGAGGTTGAACAGGTCGTAGGGTGGGTGTGTCAACCATTGCTGGCGCAGGGCGGGGTCTTCGTCGATCAAGGCCAGGCGCCGCCAGAACTCTGTACGGGCATACCGTGGGTGGGACAGGAACGGTTCAAGCTCAAGCAAGGGCCTGAGGTCGCGGCGGTACTGCAGCGGTAACCGTTGCCACAGGGCCATTTCGGCCGGGCCGGTTCGTTCGAAAAATTCCAGATAGTCGCCTGCGCACACCAGCAGGTCCACCTGGTGCACCGCGTTGTAGGCCTCGATCTGCGCAAGCACAGGGGCGCCCAGCCAGTCGCTCTCCAGACGCAGGGCGTCTGCAACTGGCCGTGGCACGTTGAAACCGTCTGGCAGCCGCAGCAGTTGGTTGTCGCCTATGTCCAGGATGATGGGCTCGACCATGCGGTCCAGGCCTTGCGGCAACTCGCGGAGCGCACAGTCGTTCAGGAACAATGTCTTCAGATAGGCCAGCTCACGCAGGTCCGGGGCCTGCAGCAGCGGGTTGCCCGACAGGTCCAGTACTGCAAGCCCGGAGCAGCGGTTCAGCGCGTGCTGGGCCTGGGCATCCCAGGTAATGCGGTTGCCTTCCAGGTCCAGCCAGGTGAGGTGCTCAGGCCTGCCCAGGCGAGGCATGGTATCGAACCGGCAGTCGGTCAGCAGCAGGCGCTTGAGGTTGGGGAAACGTTCGTAGAACTCGGCCGGCAACTGGCTGAGCGAACGATTGTTGCTGAGTGACAGGTGCTCCACATGGGTGAAGTCGTCCGGCAAGGCCAGGCTGGTCAAGGCCTGATTGTCCAGTTCCAGGCCGGAAAGGTCCAGGCTGTGCATGCGGCCACCCCCTTCAAGTGCTACGGTCGACAGCCGTCGCCAGGCGTTGAGGATGGGGCGGATGGCCAGGTGCCGTTGGTGAGGGTGTTGTGGATCGGGCCGGGCCCATTCCTGCAGGTCGCGGCGCAGGGTATTCAGGCGCTGCTGCAGGGCGCGCAGCCGCTGTGTGGGTGAGCGAATGTCATCGACGTACGGGTTGTCCTCATCGCTGCCGAGCCAATTTTCGAACTCCTGATCGGTGGCGTCCGGGAACAAGCGGCGATAGGCCCCGGCCAGCGAGCCAACCAGGCGCGGCTGCGGCGGTTCGGGGGCAAGCGGCCGACCGCCGAGCAAGCGGCCCATGGGCTTGCGCAGCAGCGCCCAGTCCCCCCAGAGCCGCTGGGCCAATGTCTCTCTGTGGTTGTCGACCCAACCCAGTACACGCTGGCGCAGCGAGCTGCCATCGGCCGTCGGGATACCCAGCATATTGCGTTGTGAGCGTGGCAGTGCCTGCTCTAAGGCGCGGCAGAGGTCCGGATCACGCGGCGCTGGTGCGGGGCGCTCGCCCCGGTCGATCTCATAGCCTTCGGCCGATTTGATCACGCGGCGCAGGGTGGTGGCCTGGTCGCTGCCGACATGCTCTAGCCGAGGGCCTTCCGGGCTGGCGCCGTGCAGCTCCAGGCGCAGGTCCTCAGGCCAGTCGGGCATGGCATCCAGTGCGCTGAACAGCAGGCGTTCGCTATCGCTGCTGGTCCGGGCTGGCTGAAGCACGCCTTCCAGCGCGCGTACCAAGGGCAGCTCGCTGTGCACCTGCTCCAGCGACTGGCGAACCTGTGTGGGCAATTGACCGTGCTGTTGCCAGGCGAGCAATTCGGCCTCGCCCAGCGGTGCCAGCAAACGCCTGGCCAGGGCAGGGGAAAGCCGTGGATAGGCATCGAGCAGCTTCTGCGTTGACGGGGTGGTGGGCGCGCTGCCGTTGTAGAGCCGCTCGAACAGGCCGGGCGGGGCCTTGTCGGCCAACGCCTCTACCTCGGCCTGTGCCGCCATGCGCTGCAGGGCATCGAGCAACAGCGGGGGCGTTGGTTGGCCTTCCAGGTGCACCCGGCGCAAGCGCGCGGCGTCGATGCCACAGAGGCGGCCGGCCTGCGCCAGCTGTTCTGGCGTGTATGCGGCATATGCCTCGCCAAGACGGCGCACCAGCTTCGCGAATGGCCACTGGCCTGGCTGTTCATGCTGGCCGCGCCAGGCGCCTTGGGCATTGTGCGCCAGCGGTGGCTGCCAGGCATCGGGCTTCTCGGGGTGAATGGCGCGCCATTGCTGCAGGTCGTTGTCGAAGCGTTGTTCGAAGAGTTGACCATCCATGCGGATGAAATGCCGGCCCTCGTACAGGTACTGGCCAAGGGCATTGGGCTGCAGGTTTTCCGGCAGTGTCACGGTACTGCGGTAGGGGGTGAGGTCTTCATTCCATAGCCGGTAGCGCCCGTCGTTGCCGCGTACTTGCTGCAGATGTTCCATCAACGGGCTGTTGAACAGCTTGGGTATCACCTTGCCCGCTACCACGAACCCACCGATGACGGCCAAGTTGAGGCCGACCGCCTCCAGGTGGCGCAGCGCCAGGTGACGGTCGCCTTCATGCCAGGCCTCGTAGCCCTCGAAGGCCTCGCCGAGCAGTTGGCAGGCAGTGACCGCCAGCATCAGGGTGCCTACACCCGGAATGAAGAACGCGGCGATATTGAGTGCATCCAGGCCAAGGCTTTCCCATTCCTCCAGGCGCCTGGCCCGCGCGTTGGCATCGGCCGTCGCTGTCGGGACCGCCAGCAGGCTGGCTTCAAGCTTGAGGCGGGCCAGGTGCAGGTCCTGGTAGTGGCCGAAAGGCTCGGCTGTGATGGCCACGCGTGTGGGGCGCAGGTCCGCTTGCGCTGTGCGCTGCCATTGGCGGTCGTAGGCCGTGCTGCCTGTGGCGTCGAGGTTTTGCTGCAGCAGGTCGAGAAAGTGCGTGCGCTCGTCCTGCCTGATGTAGGCCGTGAAGGCCTGGCGGGCTTCCGGTTCCAGCAGCAAGGTCGCCAGCGTATCGTGTACCGCGTCCAGGTTGTTGCATTGACGCAGGGCCGGGTCATGGCCGGGCAAGTACAGCGCCAGCCCCGCACTGCCGGCATCGATCAGCATGACTTCGTGCAGGGCCGTGCCGAACAGCGCCAGTTGCCAGCACTTCACCGCGCCACCCTGCAACAGCTGTTCGACCTGATCGCGCGTGTTACCGTCAAGCAGGTGCCGCAGATAGGCCAGGTCGGCCGCCAGGCGCAGGCGGTCTTTTTGCACCCTGATGGCCAAGGCCCGGGTAGCGGGTCGGGCGAAGTGTTCTTCCAGGTGGGCCTGGTAAGCGTTACCCAGGTCCAGGTCACGGCACAGTGTGGCGAAAGCGGCAGGCGCCAGTGGTAGCCGTTCCACCTGATACTGCTCAGACTTCAGCGCAACGCGCGCCACGGGTACTTGCATGCCGAGGGGGAAGGAGCCGTTTACCAGTATCGGCGTGACCTGAATGTTGTCGCTCAGGGCAATGGCACTTTCGGGGGTGAACGCCTCGTCATCGGCGAAGTTCTGCAGGGCGGCCTGTAGCAGGTTGTCGCGACGATGGCGATAGAGATAGCGCAGAACGCTCCAGTGCCAGCTGCGTTCGACCCGCAGCAATTGGGTATTGCGCAGCGGTGCGTGAAAGCCTTGTTCAGCAAGGCGTCCCTGCAGCATTGGCTCGGCGAACTCAGTGATCTGTTTCAGGCCTTTGAGTGAGCAGGCCAAGGCTGCTTGCGCATGCATCAGCCGCGCCTGGCTGGCATGCACTGCCTGGCGCAGGTCGGGGGCTGCGTTGGCGAACCAGTCCTGTGCCTGCCACGGGGCGACCTGGGTTTGCTTCAATGTGGCCCACTGGTTGGGGGTTGCCTGGCGTGCCCAGTGTGGCAGTTGCGCCTCGAGCAAAGGTTGATGGGGGTTGTTGGCTGGCATGTCGATGCTCCTTTTATGCAAAGAAGGCATCAAACGTTATTTCTCAATAGCCAAGTGGTAATGGGATAACGCGGATTGGGTATGTTGATAGATAAGTGCTTGGCGGATGCGCTATTCATGCAGGAAATTTGACGCCATTAAACTTTGCAAAACTTCGAGAAGCCCAATGAAATGCAATCAAAGTGCCACTTGCGAAAGTGGTTGTGCGCACCTTAAATAGTCAATTGATATGGGTTTTTGCAGATAACTCCTTAATATCAATGCCATAGTTAATTTTGCTGAGTTGTTGCCCTTTCCCGGTAGACCATGGTGCACATCGAAGGACGTCGAAAAAGAAATGAAAGCGACCTTGACGGCTGTGGCGCGAAAATTCATCTCGCCCTCCATACGCTATGAAATGAGACACCTGGCCAGCAAGGTACTTGAAGTGATGGCGCGCGCCTGTTTCTGGCGCTGGGAAGTTGCCAGGTTTCGGTTGCAGCAGGAAAGTCCCTACGAAATTGTTTATATCGGTAGAAAGCAGCAACGGGAAATGGCCAAGCTGCTGATTGCCGGCAAGGGCCAGGGCAACGTTGCAGCTATTGACAGCGCAAGCGCGACGATAGCGGCCAGCCACGTGGTGGTGGTCAGCGAAATACCGACGTCGGGGGCATTGTCGGTGCCGCATTACCTGAGCGCCGTGGTGCCGCTGGGGCGCTCGCTGGAGGACATCACTGCGCGCTATGACAGCGAGTTGCGCCGCAGCATCCGCAAGAACCGCCCGCTGTACCAGATGCGCCAGGCCCGCTCGGACGACGAAATCGCCATGGCCGACCGCGACCTGCTGCGCCCCTATGCCAGCGCCAGGCAGGGTATCCATACCGCGCAGTTTCCCACTGACGAAGTGTTTCGCATTGCCAGGAGCGTCGGTCGGCTCGACTTGATCACCTTGGGCGATGAAGTGATCGGCTGCCACCTGGGCTGTGAAGTGGTACGCGCGGGCAAGCGTTATTGGAGCACGTTGCGTTTCGGCTATTGCGAGGCGGTGTTTACCGATGCACGGAAGTTGCGCGAAGTGAACTCGATCACCACTTTCATGGCCCTGGAGTGGGCACTGATGCAGGGCTTCGATTATTACGACATCGGTCTTTGCCTGGCGCGCCCGGATGACGGTTTGTTGAAGTGGAAGCGCCGCCGCGGTGGCGATATCGATTCGCTGGGTAATCATGCCTGTCTGTTTGTCCGGTTACCCAGAACCGGCACGGCAAAGTTCCTCTGGGACACACCGATGTTCGCTATCGAAGGCGAGAAGCTCACGCTGCACCTGGGGTTGCCCGAGGGCCCGAGTGACGAGGAAGTTGCCAGCCGTTACCAGGAAATGGTGTTTGGCGGCCTGCACAAGATTTATTTCTATGGTGGCAACGGGGCGGGCGAACCGTTCGTGGAAAGCTTGCGTCGCCGTTACGCCAACCTGAAGTCACCGCCCACCATGGAAAGGGTCATGTGCAACTGAACAGATGCCAGGGAGGCGTTGATCTGGCACATCGCGCCAGGCTTTTGACCTTGTCACCAAGGGAGGACGCTTCATGGGAAGCGACATCTCGCAGTTCAGTCCAGCGCCCGCAGACAGGCAGCACACCTGGACCTTGGCCGCCTACCGTTATATGGCGCGCAAACGGCTGGGCGGGAACAGCACCATCGACCTCAAGAGCATTGCGGCCAAGAGCTGGGACATTGCCCCTGGTGAAGTCACGGTCTCGCCCCCGGCCTTTTACCTGCCAGGCCAACTGGAGCGGGTGACGGGCTGGGAAGGCAAGCGTTTCTATCCCTACGTGCACCCTGCACGCACCATGGAGGGCGGTATCAGCACGCTGCAAGGGCCAACCCGCGGCTACCTGATCAAGGAGGTGTGGCTGGTCGACGGGGCGTTGTACAAGGGCAACGCCAGCCACTGGCTGTCGCTGAAACCGGGCCTCCTGCCGACCATCATCGTGGACAATGAAATCGACCGTGCGGCCATCTATTGCACGCAAAATGGCAATACGTGGTTCGGTACCTGGCTGATGGAGGATTGCCCGACCTATGCGCTGGCCTGTAACGAAGGCATACCGGTAACCACCGCGCCTTCGGCCAGATTCCCGCTGTTTACCCAGGCGCCGGCCTATGAAGACTGGCTGGAGATGAACCCGCTGCGCCTGCGCAGTGCGTTTTTCCGTGAGCTGGTGTTGTTCGATGACCTGGCCAACAACCGCAGCCGGCATGCCCGCTACCGGGCCATGGGCAACAAGTTGCTGTCGCATGTGCTGTATGCCCCACACCCTGGGGTGTTTCTGCTGCGTGGTGGCGATGGTGACCTGCGCCTGTTGCGCAATGAGCTGGCGTTGGCCGAGCACTTGCGCGCCACCCGCGGCTTTCGCATCGTCGACCCGCTGAAGACCGATGTACCAAGTATCGTCGCGGCCTGCGCCGGGGGGCGGGTGGTCATTGGTGTAGAGGGTAGCCAGCTGGTGCATGGGGTGAATGTATTGCAGGCCGGCGGTTGCCTGCTGACCTTGCAGCCGCCAAACCGGTTTGTCAGCTACTACAAGTACCTGACGGACCGTGACCTCCAGCATTTCGGCTTTGTGGTCGGGATACCCGAAGGCGATGGTTTCACGATCGATATTGGCGAAGTGGAGCGGACGTTGGACCTGTTTCCGCGATAAGCGTGTAGTATCCGGGCGCATGGCAGCTGCGAGCGGGGTGAGGGATGATCGAGGTATCACGGTTCTGGCGCGACCCGGCGCTGCCCTTCGTCGAAGCCCGGCGGGTAGGGGACGGGCGGCAGGTGTGCTACGCCGCGCATTCCCATGAGAGCTTTTCCATCGGGGTGATCACGGGTGGGCACAGCACCTACCTCAACGGTGACCAGCGTATCAAGGTGGAGGCCGGTACCACGGTGCTGATGAACCCAGGTGTGGTGCATGCCTGCAACCCCATCGCCGGGGAGCCGTGGTCCTACCTGATGTTGTTTGTCGATATGCCTTGGTTGCAAGCGCTGGGGTTTGCCTTGCCGGCCCAGACCTGGAGTAGCTCGCCGGCGTTGTACCGGTGCCTGTTGCAGGCCTTTGCCGACCTGTTCGACGCCAGCGTGCCAGACCGGGAAGCCCGCCTGGCGGCGCTGTTTGGCGCACTGCCGGATTTGCTTGACGGTAATGTTGGCGTGAACGACGAGGGCAACCCGCGGCTGGACGCGGCGGCAGCGTTCATACGCGCCCACCGTAGCGATCCGCTGAGCCTGGACGACATCTGCGCGGCCTGCGGCCTGTCGCGCTCGTACCTGATTCGTGCGTTCCGCCAACGCTTCGGGCTGACGCCGCATGGCTACCTGCTCGATCAGCGCGTGCAACTGGCCAGGGCGCAACTGCGCCTGGGCCGGGCAATTGCCGAGGTTGCACATGAGGCCGGGTTTGCCGACCAGGCGCACCTGCAGCGGGCCTTCAAACAGCACCTGGCGGCGACGCCGGGGCATTACCGCAACGCATTCGGTTGAATTGCCCTGTTGGCCGTCATGGCCCTATCGCCGGCAAGCCAGCTTCCACAGGTACTGCACAGGTCTTGAGGGCAGCGCGGCCGGGGGGGCTGGCTTGCCAGCGACAGGCCGGTGTGCAGCCAGCCTTAAATGACCAGGTAAACCGCGCTGCCCACCAGCAAGGCCGCCAAGCCCCGATTCAGCAGGCGCATGTGCCGTGGGTTGCCCAGGTACTGACGAACCACGCTTCCGGCCCACGCCCAGCTGGCCACCGAAATGAAGCAGATCGGCCCGTAGATCCAGGTAAACAGCCACAGCAACTGCTGCTCACCGCCGGTGTAGGCACCCACCCCGGCCACCGCTGCCAGCCATGCCTTGGGGTTGAGCCATTGCATCGCCGCGCCGTGCCAGGCCGAAGGGGCCTGGGTGGGATGTGCGCTGCCGAGCTGCCCGTCGTCGCTGGCCAGCTTCCATGCCATGTACAGCAGGAACGCCACGCCGCCCCAGTGCAACAGCAGGCCCAGCAAAGGCCAGCGCAGCAGCAGTTGATGCAGGCCAAGCCCGACCAGCACCAGCAGCAGGCAGAAGCCCAGCGTGGCACCGGCCACATGCGCCAGGCTGGCACGCAGGCCATGGCGGGCACCGCTGCCCAGCGCGACGATGTTGACCGGGCCGGGGGAGATCGAGGCCGCCAGTGCGAAAGCGGCCATGGACAGGGACAGGCTCATGAGGGTGATCCGTGTGGTTGAGGGGGGCCTCCATGCTCGGGTATCGGCAGCCTGTGGTATTGAAGAAAAGTACCCACTCCGGACCAATGCATTTCCCTGTGGGAGATTGCCCAGCCCTTTGGGCAGCGCTGTCGCACAGATAACTGAATTCGCAAGCGATCCTCGTACTCTGTGGGAGCGGCTTTAGCCGCGAAGAATCCAACGCGGTGCATGGCACCGGCTGCGCCGGTGTTCGCGGCTAAAGCCGCTCCCACAGGGTCCCCGCTAATTCAATGAGTTATGTGCAGTTCTATGAGAGCGTGGCTCCGGAGATGTTGTTACAGGTTTTGTAATAGTTTTGTGCTATCAGAGAACGCTGCAGCGCTTGTAGGATCATTTCCCCAATTTGCTATCAAGGTCTATATGAGCACCTTCGCGGAGCCCCCCAGTCCCCGGCCTTTACGGCCTTCCTTCTCCCGTCCACGTGACGCTGCCCTCGTGAGTACTCGCTAATGGAATGGCTAGCCGACCCCACGGCCTGGCTGGGCCTGTTGACGCTTATCGTCCTCGAGCTGGTGCTGGGTATCGACAACCTGGTGTTCATCGCCATCCTCGCCGACAAGCTGCCGCCGCACCAGCGCGACCGCGCGCGGGTCATTGGCCTGAGCCTGGCGTTGATCATGCGCCTTGGCCTGTTGGCCAGTATCTCGTGGATGGTCACCCTGACCGCGCCGTTGTTCGAGGTGTTCGACAAGAGCTTCTCGGGCCGTGACCTGATCATGCTGTTCGGTGGCGTTTTCCTGCTGTTCAAGGCCACCATGGAGCTGCATGAACGCCTGGAAGGCCACGTGACCCAGGCCAGCGGTGCGGTGCGCCACGCTGCGTTCTGGCCGATCGTGGCGCAGATCGTGGTGCTCGATGCGGTGTTCTCGCTGGACGCGGTGATCACCGCGGTGGGCATGGTCGAGCAGTTGTCGGTGATGATGATCGCGGTGATCTTCTCGATCGGCATCATGATCGTTGCCAGCAAGCCGCTGACCCGCTTCGTCAACGCCCACCCCACGGTGATCATGCTGTGCCTGGGCTTCCTGATGATGATCGGCTTCAGCCTGACCGCCGAAGGCCTAGGCTTCCATATCCCCAAAGGTTACCTGTATGCGGCCATCGGCTTCTCGATCCTGATCGAGCTGTTCAACCAGCTGGCCCGTGCCCGCCGCAAGCGCAGCCTGCAGCAGCACCGACCGCTGCGTGAGCGCACCGCGCATGCCGTGCTGCGCCTGCTGGGTGGCCGCCGGGTCGAGGCTGACGAGGTGGGCGAGGAAATCGCCGACCTGGTCGAAGGCGGTGAGGAGCAGGTGCTGTTCGACCGTCGCGAACGGGTGATGATCAGTGGTGTGCTGAACCTGGCCGAGCGCCCCATCCGCACGGTGATGACCGCCCGCGCCGAGGTCGATATGATCGACCTGGCGCAGCCGGCCGACATCATTGTCCAGGCCTTGGCCAACTCGCCGTACTCGCGCCTGCCGCTGATTCGCGATGGCCGCGTGGACGAGCCACTGGGCTTCGTGCACAAGAAGGAGCTGTTCAAGGAACTGCTGTCGGGCAGCCAGCCCGATCTGGAAGGCATGGCCCGGGTACCGCTGAACCTGCTTGAGAGCTTCAGCATCCTCAACGCCCTGGAACAGATGCGTAGCCAGTCGACGCACATCGCCTTCGTAGTCAACGAGTTCGGTGACTTCACCGGCCTGCTGACCATGACCGATATCCTCGAGTCGATTGCCGGCGAGCTGCCCGATGCCAGCGAGGTCGAAGGCCCGGGCATTGTCCAGGAAGGTGAAGGCTTTGTGGTCAGCGGTGCGTTGAACCTTAGCCAGGTACAGGCGCGTACCGGCTTCAGCGCCCGCGCCACCGAGGACTACCAGACCCTCGCGGGCCTGGTAATGAGCCTGCTCGACCGCCTGCCGATGGTCGGTGACCGCCTGGCCTGGAATGGCTGGACGCTAACCGTGGAAGCGGTTGAGGAGCGGCGGGTGCGCCAGGTTCGGCTTATACCGAACGGCGACGTTGACGCAGCAGGTGTTTGAATCCCTCGATCACCAGCACCAGCACTGCGGCCCAGATCGGCAGGTAGGTTAGCCACTGGTCCGGGCCGATGGTTTCACCCAGCAGCAGCGCCACGCCCACCAGCAGCACCGGTTCGACGTAGCTGAGCAGGCCGAACAGGCTGAACGGCAGCAAGCGGCTGGCCAGCACGTAGGCGATCAGGGCCGATGCGCTGATTGCCCCGAGGATCGGGATCAACGCATACAGCCCGGGGTGTGCCTGCAGATCGGCAGGAGAAAGCGGGCCTTGGATCACGAAGTACAACGCCCAGGGCAACAGCAGGCACATGTCGCACCACAGGCCACCCAGGTGCTCGGTGCGGCAGCGCTTGCGCAACACGAAGTAGATCGGGTAACCGATCGTCACCACCAGGGTTTCCCAGGCGAAACTGCCATGCTGGTACAGCTCGTGGCCCACGCCCAGCGCGGCGCAGGTCACGGCGACCTTCTGCAGGCGTGACAGGCGCTCGCCATAAACCAGCCGCCCGGTCAGGACCATGGCCAGCGGCAGCAGGAAATAGCCCATCGACACTTCCAGGCTGCGCCCGTGCAGGGGAGCCCAGAGGAACAACCACAGCTGCACGCCCATCAGCCACGACGTGCCGACCATACCCAGCAACAGCAGCGGTGTGCGTTTTACCCGGGCGAGCAGTTCGCCCACCCGTTTCCAGTCTTTCGAGACAAGCATGAACAGGGTCAGGCAGGGCAGCGTCAACAGGGTACGCCAGCCAAAGATCTCTTCGCCATCGAGTGGTGTGAGCAGAGAGGTATAGAAATACATCACGGCGAACAGACAGGACGCCATGACCGACGAAAGAATGCCTTTTGACACGAATGCCTCGAATAGGGAATTGAGCGGGTGGATCAGCCGCGCATGATCTCAGGGGGCGCGGCTTGCGGCAACCGCGATGCAGCCGGGCGTGCGGCCAGCGCTTCGAGGAACTGGTCGGCCGGCATGGGCCTTGCGAACAGGTAGCCCTGCTGGAAGTCCACCTCGTGCTGGGCCAGGTAGTCGCGTTGGGCTTCGGTTTCCACGCCTTCGGCAACGATGCCCAGGCCTAGCTTGGCCGATAGCTCGATGATGGTCTCGAGGATATGCACCGACAGCGCGTCACCACCGATCATGGCGACGAAGCTCTGGTCGATCTTCAGGTAGTCGACCTTGAACTGGCGCAGGTAGTTGAGGCTTGACTGGCCAGTGCCGAAGTCGTCGAGTGCGATCTTCACGCCCATGGCATCCAGCTTCTCGAACAGTTCCAGGGCCACCGGCGTGGCCTCGATCAGCTTGCGCTCGGTCAGCTCCAGGGTCAGCACCACCCTGCCTGGCGGGAAGTGCTGGAGGAAGGTGCGGCAGTCGTCCAGCAGGCTGAAGTCGCGACAGTGGTCGGCGGTGATGTTGATGCCGATATGGAAGCCGTCCTCCAGCAGCCCGGCATAGGGCGCCAGGTTCTGCGCGGTGTGCATCATCAGCGCACGGGTCATGGCGACGATCTGCCCGCTGTGTTCGGCGTAGGGGATGAACAGGTCGGGCCGTACCAGGCCCTCGCGCGGGTGGTTCCAGCGCATCAGCACTTCGGCGCCGGCCCAGCGGTAATCGCCCTTGCGCACCACCGGCTGGAAGTAGGGCAGGAACTCGTCAGCCTCCAGGGCCCGTTGCAGTTCGGCGCGCGGCGAGGTGGCGCGACGAACCTGCCAGCGGCACACCAGGGCGGCTACCGAGCCCAGTACCAGCAGCAAGCCGAACAGGGCGGGGTAGTGGCTGCGCCACAGCTGGCCCTGCTTGTCGGCGCCATAGCCGCCGTGCACGCTGAACGGGTAACGCGTCGAGCTCAGCAGCACATTTGCGTTGGCTGCGGTGGGTGGCACGCCCTTGTGCACGATGCCATCCTTGCCCAGCCAGGCATCGCCTACGCGAATCTGCAGGTCTTCATCGGGGCCGATCAGGCGCAGCGCCGTCAGCAGGTGGTCACCATCCACCGTGCTGATTGCGCCGCGGTCGCCGTCACTGATCCGGTACACCAGCAGCGGGTGGCTCGGGGTGACCGAGTTGCCGTCCATCAGCCACAGCTTGCCGTCGGTGTAGTCGCCGGGTCTGACTGTTTCGTCGAAGGCGCCGAACAACGAGGAACAATAGAGGTTGTTGTTACGGAACAGGTTGGTCGAGCGCACGAAGGCGTTGCGCGTGACCTGGGCGCGCAGCGTGAGCTGGGCCTGGTCGCACGGGCTGCCGGCAAGCGGCAGCAGGGCATTGGCAGCGCTGGACAGGTTGTCGAGGATGCGCTCGACATGCTCCATCACCTGACGGGTGGTGGCCTGGCTGCTGGCCTGCATTTCGCGTTCGATCTGCCAGTTCATCACGGCCAGGCCGCATGCCACCGGCAGCACGCCGACGACCCAGGGTAGCAGGGTGCGCCAGCCGAGGCCGGCGCGGCGTTTGACGGTAAGGGGCATGCTGATCTGGTCTGTAGGAAGGATTACGAGAGGATAGCCGCTTGTCGGAACTCGCGAGCAACTAAAACGCGACAAACCATTTTACGCAATGTAGAATCGATTTACGAATACAACAATAAGGTCCTTCAATGCCGAAGGATCAAGCCCGCCGAGAATGGGTCCATATGACATACCATGGGTTCAAGCTGATCATAGGTGACTTCCTCGCCCGCAGCGTACGGGGTATCCCGTGCTCACCACCGTTTCCGTTCCACATCCCACGCAATCAATAATTTTTCGCTGCAGATGAGGACACGAACATGGCTGATATTTTCGACAATCCAATGGGCCTGATGGGCTTTGAATTCATCGAACTGGCTTCGCCGACACCTGGCGTACTCGAGCCGGTATTCCAGATGCTGGGCTTCACCAAGGTGGCTACCCACCGTTCCAAGGATGTGCACCTGTATCGCCAGGGTGACATCAACCTGATTCTGAACAACGAACCCAAGAGCATTGCCTCGTACTTCGCCGCCGAACACGGCCCGTCGGTATGCGGCATGGCGTTCCGCGTGCGCAACGCCCATGAGGCCTATGCTCGTGCCCTGGAGCTGGGCGCCCAGCCGGTGGAAATCGAAACCGGCCCGATGGAGCTTCGCCTGCCGGCGATCAAGGGGATCGGCGGTGCGCCGCTGTACCTGATCGACCGTTTCGAAGAGGGCAGCTCGATCTACGATATCGACTTCAAGTTCATCGAAGGAGTCGACCGCAACCCGGTGGGTGCCGGCCTAAAGATCATCGACCACCTCACCCACAACGTTTATCGCGGGCGCATGTCGTACTGGGCCGGCTTCTACGAGAAGCTGTTCAACTTCCGCGAAATCCGCTACTTCGACATCAAGGGTGAGTATACCGGCCTGACTTCGCGCGCCATGACCGCACCGGATGGCATGATCCGCATCCCGCTGAACGAAGAGTCGTCCAAGGGCTCCGGGCAGATCGAAGAGTTCCTGATGCAGTTCAACGGCGAAGGCATCCAGCACGTGGCCTTCCTGACCGATGACCTGCTCAAGACCTGGGACGCCCTCAAGGGCTTCGGCATGCGCTTCATGACTGCACCGCCGCAAACCTACTACGAAATGCTCGAAGAGCGCCTGCCAGGTCACGGCGAGCCGGTAGACCAGCTGAAAGCACGTGGCATCCTGCTCGATGGTGCCTCGCAGCCTGACGACAAGCGCCTGCTGCTGCAGATCTTCTCCGAGACTCTGCTGGGCCCGGTGTTCTTCGAGTTCATCCAGCGCAAGGGTGATGACGGCTTTGGCGAGGGCAACTTCAAGGCCCTGTTCGAATCCATCGAGCGCGACCAGGTGCGCCGTGGTGTGCTGAGCACCGACTGATCCCCTTTGGAGTACCGCCGCCGTCATGCATGGTTGGCGGCGGTACCACGCCGGCCGACCCGCGCCCTGAACAGGGTCAGGTAGACAATCGAGCCCGTCACGATCCCCACCAACATCAGCGAAGGCAGGATTTGCAGCATCGACTGGCGGGCTTCCCGGGCGGTATAGCCTTGGGCGTAGCCACCCTTGACCTCATATCCATATTTGACCGAATGCGCGTTTGCAGTGAACTCGGACTGAGAGGGACGTTGCCTGTCGCGGCTGTCTCCGTGGCTCCAGATGTACCGGTCGCCAAACTCCAGCAGCAGCGTCAAGCCGTCCTGGAAAGCGTCCAGTTCGTTGCGCAGTTGCATGGCATAGGCGGTCACTATGACACCGTTGTCATTGCCACCCAGGTAAAAGTTGACCAGCAATTTGTTGGTCGCTGCCCCTGCCCCGTAAGCCAGTTCGACCTGGCGGCCGGACAGGGCAAGGGCCGACAAGTCAGCCAGTGAATCCGAAGTGGTGCTGCAGTAGGCCTGGTTGCCCTTGACCAGGGACAGCGAACGCACCATGGAGCGGCCGGCCACCTGGTCCTGCAACTTGCCGATGACGTCGTTGCACGGTTTGCCCGCAAAGGGCAGGGCCTGAAGAGCGGTCTCGTGCATGCGGTCCAGCGCCTGATCGACACTGAAAACTGCCTCCTGGACCGAAATGTTCGCGTTTTCCGCGAGTTTCGTTTCCAGCTGGAATACCATTACCAGCAACCCTGAAACCACGGGCACCAGGCCCAAGGCGATGAGCAGCAGCAGTTCCAGCAAGCTGCGCCCGGCGTGCATGATTTTCGACATAGGCCAATTGCTCTCCGGTCCGAAACTGTTCGTGGTGAACAGTTGAACCCTGAGCCTATGTATTCAATGACCGGCCGGCTGTAGGCCGGGTGCAGTGCGCGTTATGGGAAATCCGGAAGCCCGGCGTAGGCCGCTAACGGCCCTTGAGTTTTGCGAGCACTTTCTCGGCCAGCAATTCTGTGGAGGCAGGGTTCTGCCCGGTGATCAGCCGACCATCGGCAACCACATACGGCTGCCACGGGTCATCATGCTTGTTGTAGTTACCGCCGCGGGCGCCCAGCTCGTTTTCCGTCAGGAAGGGGACCACCTTGTCCAGTTCGACCAGCTTTTCCTCGGTATTGGAGAAACCGGTCACCTGACGGTCCTTCAGCAACAGGCTGTTGTCGCTGAGCTTGATGTTCAGCAGGCCGACAACACCATGGCAGACCGCAGCGACAATGCCCTTGCTCTCGTAGACCCGGCGTGCCAGCTCCTGCAGCGGCTGATTGTCGGCAAAGTCATACATTACCCCGTGCCCGCCGGTGTAGTAGATGACGCTGTATTCTTCGGCTTTCACCTGGCCAGGGCTCAAGGTGTTGCCCAGGCGGCTCATGAAGCGTTTGTCGTCATACCACTGCCAGTCCAGGTCGGGGGCCATTTGCAGGCTGTGCGGGTCGACGGGTACGTAGCCGCCTTGCGGGCTGACATAATCGACCGTGTAGCCGGCATTTTCGACTTTTTCGACAAAGTGCACGGCTTCCCCCAGCCACAACCCGGTCGCCCGTTTGAGGGTCGGATACTTGGCTGTATTGGTCAGCACCACCAGCATTTTCTTGCTCATGACCACGCTCCCGTCGGCAACCTGAATGGGCCGTTGCTCCCTGGCCCGAGGGAAAACCTAATGAGCATAGCTGTCAGGTGCGAGTACGCCATTATTGCGTGGCGTGTGTTGTGCTAACGTGAACGGCATCCACGGGGGCGCCCGTGCGCTTTCCTGAACCCTGCTGGAGTCACGATAGTGGTCGCAAACGGTACGCCGCGCGAGCCTGCACCGCAGGTCATCCTGCAACCGCCTGTGTTGACGCCGGACATGATGGCCGAGCGGATTGCACGCTTCGACTGGGGGCGCACATCGCTCGGGCCATTGCCGCGCTGGCCGGCCTCGTTGCGCATTGTCGTCGACATGATGCACTTGTCACCGTTCCCGTGTGCCGTGGTCTGGGGGCCGGACCTTAGCGTGATCCACAACTATGCCTACCGGGCGTTGCGGCCGGTTGCCCTGGATGCATTGGGCCTGGCCTTCGATGCACTGTGGAGCGATGTATGGCCGGCGATGGGGCCTTGGGTGTTCAAGGCGCTTGAAGGGCACTCGAGTTTTGTCGAGGACCCACCACTGCGGATTGCCTGTGGCGAAGGCATGGAACCGTTGTGGTGTGCATTCGGTTATGCGCCGATTCGTGATGAACTGGGCAGCGTGGCGGGGTTTCTGCACACGGTGATCGAGACCACCGCGAGCATTGAGGCGTACCGCCATTGGCGCGAGCAGGCGCGAGGCTTCGAGCGACAGATCGAGCAGCACGTAGCAGAGCGCGAGCAGTTCTGGCAGTTGTCGCGTGATGCGATGATGACGGTTACTCCCGAGTTGAAGGTGCATGCCGCCAACCCCGCCTGGTACCGCATTCTGGGTTGGGCCGAAGAGCAGGTACGGGACGTCCCGGTACTGGAGCTGGTGCATCCGGCGGATCGCGCCGAAGTACAGGTGGCCGTGTCCGGGTTCCTGCAGTACAGCAACACCGAGCAGCTGGAGACCCGCCTGCGTCATCGCGATGGTCATTACCATTGGTTTCGTTGGAGCGCGCGCTTCGATGGCAGCCTGCTGACTGCGGTTGGCCGGGATATCACCGAGGACCGTGAAGAGGCCGCTCGTCAGTCCGAAGCCCTGATGCGCAACAACGAACGCCTGGAGGTGGTTGGCCAGTTGGCCGGGGGCATGGGCCATGAAATGAACAACTTGCTGTCCGGGATCGGTGGCAGCCTCGAATTGCTGCAACGGCGCCTGCAGGAAGGACGACTGGAGCGGGTAGAGGCCTATGTCGAGGTGGCGCGTGACTCGGTGCAGCGTGCCATGGAGCTGACCCATCGCTTGCTGGCGTTTTCCCGCTATCAACCATTGGCCCCCAAACCGTTGGACCTCAACCGTCAACTGAGGTTGATCGAACCACTGCTGCTGAGGACGCTAGGTGCCGAGATGCGCCTGGACTGGCAGCTGGATGTTACGCCGTGGGCAGTGAGCCTGGACGTATCACAGCTTGAAAATGCCTTGATCAACCTGTGTACCAATGCCCGTGAGGCATGCCTGGAGCGTGGTACTGTCACACTCCATAGCGTCAACAGGCGGCTGACGGCGTGTTTTCCAGATGAGAGCGGCCTGCCGCCAGGCGATTACGTGGCCTTGCATGTAGAGGATGATGGGCATGGCATGTCGGCGTTAGACATTGCCAGGGCCTTTGAGCCGTTCTTTACCACCAAACCTGTCGGGCGCGGGTCAGGGCTTGGCCTTTCGATGGTATATGGCTTTGTCGGCCAATCTGGGGGCTACGTGTGGATCGAGTCGACACCAGACCTGGGGACCAAGGTGTGCATGCTGTTCCCGAGGTGCCATGAACCGGTACCCGAGGAACCCAAGCTGTTGCAGCGTTCGCACCGACTGGCCCAGGGCGAGCGGTTGTTGCTGGTCGATGACGAGCTCGGATTGCGTGCGGTCATGCGCGAGTACCTGACCGAGCGTGGTTTCGAAGTCACTGAGGTGGGCGATGCCAACAGTGCGCTGGAGCGCTTCCGCCATGGCGGCCCGTTCGACCTGGTGATCACCGACATCGGCTTGCCGGGTGGTTTCAGTGGTCGCCAGGTGGCCAAGGCCATGCGCATGCAACTGCCGCAGCAGAAGATCCTGTTCATCACAGGTTACGCGGATCAGCCGATTGAAGCGCAGTTGCTCGAACAGCCGGGCACGGCATTGATGAACAAGCCGTTCCCGCTGGCGGACCTTGCCGACCAGGCGTTACGCATGCTTGAGGCGTAATGCGTTTCAGGGCTTGCCCAGAATCTGCGTCACCTGCGCCTGCAGTTGCTTCAGCTCGAAGGGTTTGCAGATCAGGTGCATGCCCGCCTCCAGGAAGCCCTCGCGGGCCATGGCCGTTTCCGCGTAGCCGGTGATGAACAGCACCGGCAAGCGTGGGCGCTGGCTGCGCGCAATTTCGGCCAACTGGCGGCCATTGATGCCGGGCAAGCCGACATCGCTAACCAGCAAATCCACCGGTTGTGTCGAGCGCAGCACCTTCAGGCCCTCGTTGGCGTTGGCGGCACTGTGGCAGGCGAAGCCATCCTCGCGCAGGGCCTGGCACAGCAATTGGCGGACATGCGGGTCGTCCTCGACCACCAGCACGTGATGGCCCCGGCTACCTTCCATGGGTTGCGTGGGTTGCACGGCTTTGCCCGGCGCCTGGGCCTTGCCGGAATGGCGTGGAAGGTACAGGTCCACCCGGGTACCTTGGCCGATCTGGCTGTGCAAGGTGACATGGCCGTGGGACTGCTTGCTGAAGCCGTAAACCATCGACAGGCCCAGGCCGATACCCTGGCCGATCGCCTTGGTGCTGAAGAACGGCTCGAAGGCATGCTCCAGCGTGCTTTGCGCCATGCCTTGGCCGTCATCGATGATGCGCAGGCGCACATAGTCACCGGCGCACAGGGAGCCGCCAGCAAATTGCCCGGTGCCGATATGCTGGTTACTCGCCTCGATGCGCAGATGGCCGCCGCTGGGCATGGCTTCGCAGGCATTGAGCAGCACGTTGTCGAGGGCTTCCTGCAACTGCTGGGCATCGGTTTCGACGGACCACAGGCCCTTGGCGATGTGCACCTGCAGGGTCACGGCCGGGCTCAGGCAGGCCTTCAGGCGCTTTGCCTGAAGCAGGCCGTGCAGATCGACCTGCTGGCTGTGCAGCGATTGCCGGGAAGAGAAGGCCAGCAGGCGGTGGGTCAGGTGGGCGGCACGTGACACTGCCTCTCGGCCCATGCGCAGCATGGTGTCCAGGCCATCGCTGCGGCCCTGGCGCAGGCGCCGGTCGATCAGTTCAAAGCTGCCGCCAATGCTGGTGAGCAGGTTGTTGAAGTCATGGGCGACCCCCCCGGCCAGTTGGCCGATGGCTTCCATCTTGCGTGTCTGGTGGCGGGCGAACT
The DNA here is from genome assembly GCF_001642705.1 of Pseudomonas sp. p21. Taxonomy (NCBI): domain Bacteria; kingdom Pseudomonadati; phylum Pseudomonadota; class Gammaproteobacteria; order Pseudomonadales; family Pseudomonadaceae; genus Pseudomonas; species Pseudomonas sp. p21. The sequence continues at coordinate 167,713 of NZ_LWBV01000007.1, read as the reverse complement.
CGCTGCGCTCGTGGCCTTCGCCGGGAGGCGCGGCTTGGGCGTCCAGGCGTTGCTGCAGGTCGAGCAACTGGTCGCGCGCCAGGTACTGCCGGCGCCGGTTGCGCAGGGCTGACTGGGTCATGTGCAGCAGTTGGGCGTTTTCGAACGGTGCGACCAGCAGTACCAGGTTGCCCACCGGGTGGTTGGTCGAGCCCATGGTCGCTTGCTTGCCCTGGCTGAGCAGCACGATGGGCAGGTCCGACCAGCTCGGTTGCTGGTCGATGAATGCCTGCAGCAATGCGCTTGGGCCCTGGTTGAACACTTGCTCGTCAATGATTGCCAGGCCTGCGCCTTCGGACAGGCAGGCCTGCAGGTTGGCCAGGTCGACCGCGCACAGGCTGTCGATGCCGGCGCCAGCGAGCAGGCGAGCAGTATCCGTGGCTAAAGGCGGGGGCGCCAGGATCAACGCACGTTCGTCCAGCGCCAACGAACTGGCCAAAACGACTCTCCTGCAGGGTGGTCCGATATCCACTGGACCCTGGGCGCAGTCCCAGGGTTCAACAAAATTTCGGGCGTTGCCTACAGGCCCTGTTGCAGCACGGGATCGTCCGGGTTCTGCCGCTCCAGCTCGGCCAGTAGCACCTGCACGTTCTGCAACTGGCCGGTTTCCTTCCAGTACTGGATCAGCAACACCCGTGCCCGGCGATTCGCCGGCTGGCGGCTGAGCACGGTTTCCAGTTGCTTTTGCGCGGCGTCGAGTTGTTCCAGCTCATGCAGGGTGACTGCCAGTGTATAGCGGTAGTCAGTGTTGTCCGGGTCCAGTTCGACGGCGCGGGACAAGGCCAGCAAGGCGTACTCGCGCTGTTCGTGGCGGTTCAGCCAGAGCCCCAGTTCGTACTGCAGAAAGGCTGAATCGGGGCTCAGCGCCAAGGCTTTGCCCAGCACCTGGCGCGAAGCGTCGTGATGGCCCTGGCGCTCCAGCAGGCGTACCTGGGTAGCCAATGCGTCGAGGTTGCCAGGGGCGACTGCCAGCGCTCGTTGCAGGGCGTTGGCGGCCTGGGTGTAGTCGTTTTCGTGCAGGTACAGGCGCGCCAGGTGCACTTGGGCATCGGCCTCCTCGGGTTGTTGCTCCAGGGCCTGCTGGTATTGCTCCAAGGCTACCTGCAGCGGGCCGAAATACAGGCCGATGTCATCGGGGGCAAGGCCGAGCAGGGCATCTACCGCGGCAAAGCGTACGCTTTGCTCGTCGTCGTCCAGCAGCGGGCCGAGTACCAGGCTGCGCTGCGCCGCCGGTAGCAGGCGACGGATACCGGCAATGGCCGCTCGGCGCACCAGCGGGTCGGCATGCTCCAGGTCCTGACGGGCGAGTTTCAATGCCTGCGGCGAGGGGTAGTTGGGCAACTCGGCGTACAGCGCCGCGCGGCGGATGGCGGGCAAGTCGGTGCGTTGCAACTGCTGGTACAGCACCCGGGCGGCACCGGGCTGGCCGTCGTGGGCCTGGCGCAGGGCCTTGGCGTAGCTGTGTGCCGGCAAGTTCGGCGGGGCTGGTGGGGCGTCGCGCCACAGGTAGCCGAACAGGGCCGATACCAGGATCAACAGCAGCAGGGCGATCAGGTAGCGGTGGCGTCTGGGCATCGGACGGTCCGTGGCGGCGGGAAGGGCAGAGCTTGGGCTAGCTGGGGGGTAAATGCAACCGAGTGAAGGCTGCCAGGTGTCTGGCTCGGGTTTTGAGGTGGGGCACAGATCGAGCGCCGCCCGCGCGGCGCTCGATCTCGACGACAACGATGATGTCGTGGCGAACACCCCCAACCCCCCCAAAAAAAACCAAAAAAACATAAAAAAGCCCCGCAAACCAAGGCCTGCGGGGCAAACGGTTGGGGGAGGAGCCAACCAAAGGAGTCGTTGAAACGGGGGTATCAGTGCGCGCTGGCGACAGTCTCCGGTTGCCAGCCGCCACCCAGGGCCTTGTAGATCGAGACGATGCCGCGGTACAGCTCGACCTCACCCTGGGCTTGCGCATCTTCAGCGCTCAGCCGCTCACGCTCGGCATCGAGCAGCACCAGGTAGTCCACCGTGCCCTCGCGATAACGAATCGAGGCCAGTTCCGCCGCCTTGCGGCTGGCGTCGCTCTGGCGCATCAGCGACAACAGCCGCTGCTGGGTCTTGTCGTAATCGCTGAAGGCGTTGGCCGATTCTTCCAGGGCCAGCAACACCTGTTGTTCGTAGTTGGCCAGCGCCCCTTCGGCATCGGCCTTGGCACCGCGCAGGCGGGCGCGCACGCTGCCCAGGTCGAAGGCGGCCCAGGTGATGCTCGGGCCCAGCGCCCAGGCATTGGCTGCCGAGGAGCCTATCTGCGAGCCGCGGGCGGCAGTAAAGCCAAGGAAGCCGCTGAGGCTGACACGGGGGAACAGGTCGGCGGTGGCCACGCCAACATTGGCGGTGGCGGCTGCCAGCTGGCGTTCGGCGCTGCGGATGTCCGGGCGGCGGCGCAGCAGTTCTCCCGGGTCACCCACCGGTAGCGCCTTGGCGATCGCCGGCAGAGCCTTGGGCGACAGGTCGACACTGAGCGCCTCGGGGCGCTGGCCGAGCAGGGTGGCGATGCGGTGTCGGGCCCGCGCCTGTTCCGCCTGCAGTTGCGGTACGGTGGCTTCAACCCCGGCCAGGCGCGCATCGGCACGCACCACGTCGAGGTCGTTGCCGACACCGGCATCGCGCAGGGTTTCGGTGATGGCCCGCGATTCCTGCTGGGTCTTGAGGTTGGCCAGGGCGATCTTTTCGCGCAACTGTGCACCGCGCAGTTGGCCATAGGCATCGACCAGCTCGGCGATCAGGCTGACCTGCAACTGCTGCAGGTCGGCCGCTGCCACCGCTTCCTGGGCTTCGCTGGCTTCGATCTGGCGCTGGATGCGGCCAAACAGGTCAAGCTCCCAGGCCATGTCCAGGCCCAGGTCGTAGCGCTCGCTGTTCACCCGTTGCGTGGTCTGGCCGGGGATCTGGCCCTTGCCGATGTCGCTGCTGGCGCGGCTGGTGACCACCGGGAACTGATCGTTCTCGGCGTCTTCACGGATTGAACGAGCCGATTTCAAGCGGGCGAAGGCCACGCGCAGGTCACGGTTGCCGTCCAGCGAAGCCTGCACCAACTGGTTCAGTACCGGGTCGTCGAACTGCTTCCACCACAGGCTTTCGAAGCGGCTACGGTCGTAGGCCTTGGCCTGTACATCGCTGGCCAGCTGCGCGGGCTCGGTGGCCGGCGCCTGGTAGTCCGGGCCTACCGCGCAGGCCGCCAAGGCCAACGCCAGCAGGCTCGGGGTCAAGGGTTTGAGCAGGTTCATGCATGGTTCTCCAGCACTTGAACGTGTTCGGCCTTGCGGGCCTGGCGACGCTCGACGAAACGGCGAATCAGGAAGAAGAACACCGGGGTCAGGAACAGGCCGAATACGGTCACGCCGATCATCCCCGAGAACACCGCCACACCCATGGCATGGCGCATTTCCGAGCCGGCACCGGAGCTGAACACCAGCGGAACCACACCCATGATGAAGGCGATCGAGGTCATCAGGATCGGCCGCAGACGCAGGCGGCAGGCTTCCAGGACCGCAGCCAGCGGGTCGAGGCCCTTGGCTTGTTCGTCCTTGGCGAACTCGACGATCAGGATCGCGTTCTTGCACGCCAGGCCTACCAGTACGATCAGGCCGATCTGGGTGAAGATGTTGTTGTCACCACCCGACACGATCACCCCGGTGATGGCCGACAGCAGGGTCATCGGTACGATCAGGATCACCGCCAGCGGCAGGCTCCAGCTTTCGTACTGGGCAGCAAGCACCAGGAAGGCCAGCAGCACGCACAGCGGGAACACGAACAGCGCGGTGTTACCCGAGAGGATCTGCTGGTAGGTCAGGTCGGTCCACTCGAAGGTCATGCCGTTGGGCAGTTCCTCTCTCAGCAGCTTCTCGATCGCAGCTTCCGCCTGGCCGGAGCTGTAGCCCGGTGCCGCGGCGCCGTTGATCTCGGCGGTGATGAAGCCGTTGTAGTGCATCACCCGGTCCGGCCCGGAGGTGTCGCTGACCTTGAGGAAGGTCGCCAGCGGGATCATCTCGCCAAGGTTGTTGCGCACCTTCAGCTGGCCGATCTGCTCGGCATCGAGGCGGAACTGCTGCTCGGCCTGGACGTTGACCTGGTAGGTGCGGCCAAAGCGGTTGAAGTCGTTGGTATACAGCGAGCCCAGGTAAACCTGCAGGGTGTCGAAGATGTCGGTGATTGCCACACCGTGGGTCTTGGCCTTTTCCCGGTCGATGGCGGCATCGACCTGCGGCACGTTGACCTGATAGCTGGTGAACAGGCCCGCCAGCTCCGGCACGTTGTGGCTCTTGGCGATGATGTTCTGGGTTTCCTTGTACAGCGCTTCGTAGCCCAGGTTGCCGCGGTCTTCGATCTGCAGGCGGAAGCCGCCGATGGTGCCCAGGCCTTGTACCGGCGGGGGCGGGAAGATCGCGATGTAGGCGTCCTGGATGTCGGCGAACTGGGCATTCAGTGCAGCTGCGATGGCCGCTGCCGACTGGCTCGGGTCCTTGCGCTCGTCGAACGGCTTGAGCGGGGTGAACACGATGCCGCTGTTCGGGCTGTTGGTGAAACCGTTGATCGACAGGCCAGGGAAGGCTACCGAGTCGGCCACGCCAGGCTGTTTCAGGGCGATTTCGCTCATGCGCTTGATCACCGCTTCGGTGCGGTCGAGGCTGGCTGCGTCAGGCAGCTGGGCGAACGCCACCAGGTACTGCTTGTCCTGGGCTGGTACGAAACCGGTCGGAGTGGACGAGAAGCCCAGGTAGGTCAGGCCCATCAGGCCGGCATACACGAACAGGGCGATGCCGCTGGAGCGGATGACCCGACGCACACCGCCGACGTAGCGGTTGGAGGCGCGGTCGAAGAAGCGGTTGAACGGGGTGAACAGCCAGCTGCCCAGCAGTTTTTCCAGGAACCGCGAGAAACGGTCTTTCGGCGCGTGGTGGTCCTTCAGCAGTACGGCAGCCAGGGCCGGCGACAGGGTCAGGGAGTTGAACGCCGAGATGACCGTGGAAATGGCGATGGTCAGGGCGAACTGCTTGTAGAACTGCCCGGTCAGGCCGGAAATGAACGCGGCAGGTACGAACACGGCGCACAGCACCAGGGCGGTGGCGATGATCGGCCCGGTCACTTCGCCCATGGCCTTCTGCGTGGCTTCCAGCGGTTTCAGGCCCAGGCCGATGTTGCGTTCGACGTTTTCCACCACGACGATGGCGTCGTCCACCACGATACCGATGGCCAGGACCAGGCCGAACAATGACAGCGCGTTGAGCGAGAAGCCGAACAGGTGCATCACGGCAAAGGTACCGATCAGCGATACCGGCACGGCCATCAGCGGGATGATCGAGGCGCGCCAGGTCTGCAGGAACAGGATGACCACCAGCACGACCAGCACCAGCGCTTCGAACAGGGTGTGTACCACGGCCTCGATGGAGCCACGGACGAACACGGTCGGGTCATAGACGATGCTGTAGTCCATGCCCTCGGGGAAGTCCTTCTTCAGTTCGGCCATTTTTGCCCGTACTTCGTCGGAGATCTCGATGGCGTTGGAGCCTGGGCGCTGGAAGATCGGGATGGCCACCGCCGGCTGGTTGTTCAGCAGCGAACGCAGGGCGTACTGACTGGAGCCGAGCTCGACCCGGGCGATGTCCTTCAGACGGGTGATTTCGCCATCGGCACCAGCGCGGATGATGATGTTCTCGAACTCTTCCTCATTGACCAGGCGACCCTGGGTGTTGATCGACAGCTGGAAGCTGGTCGAGCCCGGGGCGGGCGGGGCGCCCAGCTGGCCGGCGGCCACCTGGCGGTTCTGCTCGCGGATGGCAGCTACCACATCACTGGCGGTGAGGTTGCGCGAAGCGGTCTTGTTCGGGTCCAGCCATACACGCAGCGAGTAGTCGCCCATGCCGAACAGCTGCACATCACCCACGCCGCCCAGGCGCGCCAGCTCGTCCTTGATGTTGAGGATGGCGTAGTTGGACAGATAGAGCATGTCGTAGCGGTTGTCCGGCGAGGTCAGGTGCACGACCATGGTCAGGTCGGGCGAGGCCTTGTCGACGGTGATACCGATGCGGGTCACTTCCTCGGGCAGCTTGGGCTGGGTACGGGTGACGCGGTTCTGCACCTGCACCTGGGCGTTGTCCAGGTCGGTACCCAGGGCGAAGGTGATGGTCAGGGTCAGCTTGCCGTCTGCGGTGGACTGGGAGGACATGTACAGCATGTTCTCCACACCGGTGATGGCCTGCTCCAGCGGCGCGGCGACGGTTTCGCCGATGACCTTGGGGTTGGCGCCGGGGAAGTTGGCGCGCACCACCACGGTGGGCGGCACCACTTCGGGGTATTCGCTGATAGGTAGCTGGAACAGCGAGATCGAACCCGCGATCAGCAGCACCAGGGACAGCACCGCGGCGAAGATCGGCCGGGTAATGAAGAATTTCGAGAAGTTCATCGGTGTGGTCCCTTAACCGCGTGGCGCCTGGGCGCTGGCGACTTTCACGTTGTTGCCCGCCACCTTCGGCGCCGGGTTGCTGGCTTCCAGAGCCTGGCGCTGCTGGGCGAGGGCGGCGAGGGTCTGTTCGCTGGCCATCGGTGTCTCTTCCGGGGTGACCGGTGAGCCAGGGCGCACGCGCTGCAGGCCCTTGACCACGATGCGGTCGTCCTTGCCCAGGCCGCTGCGCACGATGCGCAGGCCTTCCAGCTTCGGCCCCAGCTCCACGGCGCGGTAGGCGGCCTTGTTGTCCTTGTCCATGACCAGCACGAACTTCTTGCCAAGGTCGGTGCCTACGGCTTCGTCGTTGATCAGTACGGCCTGATACTGGGCGCTGCCCACCAGTTTCAGGCGTGCATACAGGCCCGGGGTGAACTGGCCGTCGCTGTTGTCGAACACCGCGCGGCCACGGATGGTGCCGGTGCGCGGGTTGACCTGGTTGTCGACGAAGTTCATCTGGCCCAGGTGCGGGTTGCCGGTTTCGTTGGTCAGGCCCAGGTACACCGGGGTGCTCTGGCCACGCTGGCCTTCGCGGGCCAGCTGGGTGTACTTGAGGTACACGCGCTCGTCGGCGTCGAAGTAGGCGTAGACCTTGTCGGTGGAAACCACGCTGGTCAGCGGGGTGACATCGGCGGTGACGATGTTGCCGGCGGTGAACTGGGCGCGGCTGACACGGCCGCTGATGGGCGCGGTGACACGGGTGAAGCTGAGGTTCAGGCGTGCCAGGTCGAGCTGGGCCTGGATCGCGTCGACCCCGGCGCGGGCTTCGGCGGCGGCGCTGCTACGCGATTCGGCCAGCTCTGCGGAAATGGCGTTGCTGTCACGCAGGCGTTCGCCACGGCGGGCTTCGTTGGCGCTGCGGATGGCGGTGGCCTTGGCCTGCTGTAGTTGGGCTTCGAGGCGGCGGACGTCTGCCTGGAACGGGCGTGGGTCGATCTGGAACAACAGGTCGCCTTTCTTGACCTGGGCGCCTTCAGTGAAGGCCACCAGGTCGATCTGGCCGGAGACCCGTGGGCGCACCTCGACGGTTTCCGGGGCTTCGAGGCGGCCGGTGAACTCGTCCCATTCGTTGATCGGTTGCTCGATCACCTTGGCCACACTGACCTTCGGCGCGGCGGGAGCCTGCACGGCGTCGGGGGTTCGACCGCAAGCGCTGATCACCACCACTGCCAGGGCAGCGAGGGGGAAGCGCAAGGGTTTGAGTGATTGTTCCATGGAGAACTCCGCCAATGTATTAGTAGTGGGCGGAGTGTGAGTGTCTTGCGCGTGAGGCACGAATCGAACGGGCCGAAGGTTATTATCACGATGAATGATATGTGTGGGTCAATCATCGATTTTGGGCATGGCGGGCTTGGCCTTGGGGTTTTGGAGCTGTAGCGGCGGACCTTGTGGGAGCGAGCGATGCGCTGGATGGCACCGGCTACGCCGGTGTTCGCCGGCGCGCCCGCTCCCACAGGGATTGCACAGTCCTGAAGTGCTGCACAGTACCTGTGGGAGTGGGCTTGCCCGCGAAGAGGCCGGGACAGGCACCACCATTTCCGAGGAAGCCCTATGACCTGCGTGAAAACATGGGCCTGGCGCTTCAGTGAATGCTCGAGGCCAGTTCGAAGATCGGCATGTACATCAGGATCACGATCAGGCCGATCAGCAGGCCGATGAAGGTCATCAGCAGCGGTTCGAACAGCTTGACGAACCATTCCACCCAGCGGCCGATTTCCTGGTCATGGAAGTCGGCGCAGCGCTCCAGCATCTCGCCCAGGTTGCCGGACTGCTCGCCGGCCCGCAGCAGGCGCAGCGATACCGGCGTGACCAGTTGCCCGGCCTCCAGCGCATCGGACAGCGGCAGCCCTTCGCCGACCCGCTGGCTGGCCCGTTCCAGGCCCTGGGCTGCCGCGCTGCCGAGCAGGCCGCGGGCCATGCCCATGGCGGTGAGGATGGGTATGCCGCCTTGCAGCAAGATGCCCAACGAGCGATAGAAGCGCGCCAGTTCGTACATCATCAGGCGTTGGTGCAGTGCCGGCAGGCGCCGCAGCTGGCAGGCCGCCCAGCGCCTCACCCGTGGCTGGCGGCGCAGCAGCCAGAGCGTTGTGACCGTGCCAAGGCTGCCCAGAGCCAGCGGCAGTTGCTGGGCATGCAGGAACAGACCTATCTGCATCAGCAACCGTGACAGCCAGGGCAATTCCGTGCCCATGCCCTCGAATACCTGGCTGAAACGCGGCACCACGTAGCCAAGCAGGAACAGCACCACGCCACCGCCCACCAGCAATAGTAGCAACGGGTAGACCGAGGCCCCCACCAGTTTCTGCCGTACCAGGTCCAGGCGCTGGCGGTAGCTGATGTAGCGGGCGAGGGCGTCGCCGAGCGCGCCGGTACGCTCACTGGACTGCACCAGCGCCACGTACAGCGGTGGGAACACCCGTGGCTGCTGGCCCAGGGCCTGGGACAGCGAGCGGCCTTCGTACAGTTGGCGGACCAGCTCGGCGAGCACTTTGCGCGTTGCGGCTGCGGGGGCCTTTTCCGCCAGGCTCTCCAGCGCGTCGATCAGCGGCAGGCCGGCGTTGAGCAGGGTCGAAAGCTCCTGGCTGAACAGCACCAGGTCAAAGCTTGCCTCGCGGCGCCAGGCCATGCCGCGCAAGGCGCCGCCGTGGCCACGCAGGCTGAGCACGCGCAGGCCCTGGTCCTCGACCTGGCGGCGGGCCTGGTCGGCGTCCTCGGCGTCGATCTGCAACTGCACCACACCCTGCCTGCCCAGGGCCTTGAGGCTGTAGCGCATGGCCGCTCTCCCTATTGCCAGCTGGTGATTTCGGCGTTTTCCCCGTCGCCACCGGGCTGGCCGTCCTTGCCCATCGACAGCAGGTCGTACTCGCCGCCATTCTCGCCGGGTTGCCGGTAGATGTACGGGCGGCCCCACGGGTCCTGCGGCACGGCCTTCTGCAGGTACGGGCCGGTCCAGCGCGCTTCGCCACTGGGGGCGACCACCAGGGCCTGCAGGCCTTGCTCACTGTTGGGGTAGTGGCCGACTTCCAGGCGGTACAGGTCCAGGGCCTTGCTCAGCCCCTCTATCTGAGCCCGCGCCACCTTGGCCTCGGAGCGGCCGAGCTGGCTGAAATACTTGGGCGCGACGATACCGGCCAGCAGGCCGAGCACTACCAGCACCACCAGGAGTTCAAGCAGGGTGAAACCATGTTGGGGGTTGGTTCTGCGCTGCATGGTGAAGCCCTCCGCTGCATGGGGACAAGCTTTTGCAGGCTCCATGCAACAGCCGTGCACGCCTGCCTTGGGGCCTTGCAGCATGCGGCACGGAAAGCGGCACAGTGCTTGCGTCGTGGTCATCGACCTCGGGTTTTCCGGGGCATATTCCCCAACATTGGGGGTACCACGAAGAGGCGACCGACATGCGTGGACTCATTCTCGGTTTGATCTGGCTGGTGGCAGGTGCTGCCCAGGCCGATGTGTACATTTCCATCGATGCCAAAGGCAGCTACATACTGACCAACGTCCATCGACCCGGGCGCCTCTATGAAACGGTGATCAGCGAGCCGAAGGCCCAGGCCGGCCCGGCCAACGCGCAGCTGATCACAGGCCGCCCCTACGCCAAGCTGGTTGCCGCCGCAGCGCGCACCAACGATGTCCCCCCGGCGTTGCTGCATGCAGTGATCAAGGCTGAGTCCGGCTACAACCCCAAGGCCCGTTCACCGGCGGGTGCGGTGGGGCTGATGCAACTTATGCCGGATACCGCCCGCGAGATGGGCGTGGAAAACCGCCTGGACCCGGAAGACAACGTGCAGGGCGGGGCCCGCTACCTCAAGCGCATGCTCGACTTGTTCGACAATGACATCACCCTGGCCGTGGCGGCCTACAACGCCGGCCCCGACGCGGTGTTGCGCCGTGGTGCGGTACCACCGTTCGCCGAGACCCGGCGCTATGTGCCCAATGTGCTGCGGGAGTACCGCAGGTTGCAGGGGTTGTCGGGTGATTAGCCTTTGCAATTTTCCCTGTGGGAGATTGCCCAGCCCTTTGGGCTGCGCTGCCGCACAGGGAACAATGTTCGAGAGCGTGCCACGTTCCCTTGTGGGAGCGGGCGTGCCCGCGAAGAATTCAACGCGGTGGCTGGCACCGGCGCGCCGGTGTTCGCGGCGGTTCGACGCCTCGACGAGCCCGCTCCCACAGGGGCCGCGCCGGCATCTGGATTTTTTTCAGGGCGGGCGCCACTCGGCAAGTACGGAAACAATACCCTTCGGCGGATGCCACCAAGCTAACCCGATGGTTTCCCCAACTCTGGACTATAACCTTCTGAAGGTGCCCAGTTGTGGAGTCCGCCATGGACATCGCCCCTCGTTCCGACGCTATTGAAGTACCTGCCGGTAGCGAGCTGGCCACCCCACGCAAGCCTTTCAACCTGCTGCGCTGGTACGCTTGGGTCAGCTTGGCCATCATCCTCTCGGTAGCGGTCGGGTTGGGGTTGATTTCCAGCCGTTTCATCATCGACGAGAGTATCGAACGCGATGCCTTGCTCACTGCGCAGTTCATCACCTCCATCGCCGATGCCGAAGTGCGCCATGTGTCGATCCCCAATGTGCGCACCATGGGTGAACTGCTCGACCCACGCATCGACCGCGCCAACCTGCTCGACGTCGACCCGGACGCCCGACGCAGGGCGCGCGGGGAGTTCCTTGACCACATCGCCCACCTGCCTGACATGCTGCTGGCCAACATCTATGCCCCGGACCGGACGGTGATCTGGTCCAGCAACCCGGCGCTGGTCGGCAAGCTGATCGAGGGCGACAGCGACCTGGAGCAGGCCTTCGAGTACAAGATGCGAGTCTCGGCCAGCTACCACAACTTCGAGCAGGCCCGCGCCGAGCAGAAGTTCGTCACTTCACCCGAGCAGTTGTTCATCGAGAACTACATTCCGCTGTTCGATGCCGATGGTGAGCAGGTCACGGCCATGGTCGAGATCTACAAAGAGCCCCATGACCTGATCGGGCGCATCGAGCATGGCCTGATCCTGATCTGGCTGGCGATCACCGTCGGTGCCGGCCTGGTCTACGTCGGCCTGTACGGCATCATGCACCGCGCCGCGCGTCTACTGGCGGTGCAGCAGAAGCGGCTGATCAACAACGAAACCTACGTGGCACTGGGTGAGGTGTCCTCGGCGGTGGCCCACAGCCTGCGCAACCCGCTGGCCAGCATCCGTTCCAGTGCCGAACTGGCCCAGGCGTTCGATGATGGCCCGGCGCAGCGCAATGTCAACGACATCATCAGCCAGGTCGACCGCATGTCGCAGTGGATCCGCCAGATGTTGCAGTCATTGCGCCCGCTCAACGATGAGGCAGTGGCGGTGGATTTGCCGCTGGCATTGCAGGAAAGCCTGCAGACCTACGCGGTGCCATTGGCACGTGGTGGGGTGAGCCTGGACCTGCAACCGTTACCGGCGGTGCAGGTGCTGGGGCACCCGGCGTTACTGCGGCAGATTTTCAGCAGCCTGATCGCCAACGCCCTGGAGTCGATGGAGCAGGGGGGGCGGTTGCGTGTCGAGGTGGTGCGCCACGACCGGCGTAGCCTGACCCTGCGCCTGTCCGACAACGGCAAAGGCATGAACGAAGAGCAGCAGCGCATGGCCTTTCGGCCGTTCTTCACCACCAAGCAGGGTGGGTTGGGCGTGGGTCTGGTGTTGGTGAAGCGCATCATGGAGCGCTTCGGCGGCACCGTCCGGCTCAGCAGCAGTGAAGGCCATGGCACCCGGGTTTCGTTGAACTTCCGGCTGTTCAAATCTTCCTGATTGACGTTAACAAATTTAAATATCTTATTGATTTTAAATAACTAATGTTTTTAGGGTAAAAAAACCCAAATGTGGGGAATTTTCCTCCGGACTACTTTAGGAATATTGAGTAACTACTTGAAAAAATAACAAATAAAAATATTTTTAGATGGCTGGCTAAATTCTTGCAATGTGACAGGTGAAGCGCAACACGCGACAAATGGCAGCTGCGGCTGCACGGGTGAGGTGCTATCAATTGGCTACCATTGGTCGCCTTGACGCATTTCTGAACGGACGCCCTGCGCGGGAAGCACGCGATGCAGACGCTGGAAAACGAAGTTTCCGACAAGGCCAGTACTACCGCCAGCGATGTGGCCGTGCCATTGCGCGAATTCAATCTGCTGCGCTGGTTTTCGGTCATCAGCTTGCTGATCATCGCCTCGGTGGCGGGCGGGCTGGGTTATGTGTCGACGCGTTTCGTGGTTAACGACAGCGTCGAGCGCGATGCCATGCTCACCGCTCAGTTCATCCAGGCCATGGCCCAGGCCGAGGTGCGCCATTCGCAGTTGCCGCCGGGTACCACCATGGGCGAGTTGCTTAACCCGCGCCTGGACCAGCAGCACTTGCAGTTCACCCCGGCGCTGGCTGAATCGACCCGGGTCGAGTTTCTCGACCATGTCGAGCACCTGCCGGACACCTTGCTGGCCAACGTCTATGCCCGCGACCACACCATCGTCTGGTCGACCAACCCGGAGCTGATCGGTGAGCGCATCGAGGCCGACGGCGACCTCGACCGCGCCTTTCGCTCGCGCAAGGCGGTGTCGGCCAGCTACCACCAGGCCGAGGACGACCGCGAGGAGCAGAAGTTCCAGCGTGAACCGCGCTACCTGTTCATCGAGAACTACATCCCGCTGTTCGACAGCCAGGGCGAGCAGGTGCTGGCCATGGTGGAAATATACAAGGAGCCGCAGGACCTGGTCCGGCGCATCCAGCGCGGTTATGTGCTGATCTGGGCCTCGACCCTGGTGGGCGGGGCGCTGGTCTACTTCGGCCTGTTCTGGATCGTGCGCCGCGCGGCGCAGCTGCTGCGCCTACAGCAGGACCGGCTGGTGGCGGGTGAAACCTATGTGGCCTTGGGCGAGATGTCCTCAGCGGTGGCTCACAGCTTGCGCAATCCACTGGCCAACATTCGTTCCAGCGCCGAACTGGCCCAGGAAATCGCCAACCCCGCGGCGCAGAAGAACATCACCGACATCATCAGCCAGGTCGACCGCATGTCGCGCTGGGTGCGTGATTTGCTGGTGTCATTGCGCCCGACCAGCGACGAGGCCGAGGCCGTGGACCTGGTGACGGCCATCGAGGACACCCACCTGGCATTCGCCCAGCAGATCGAACGTAACGGCGTGCGCTTCTGCTACGAAGGCCCCGAGTCACAGTGGGTGGCCAGCCAGCCGTTACAGCTCACGCAAATTCTCAACACCCTGTTTTCCAATGCCTTGGAAGCCATGCCCGAAGGCGGCATGCTGCGCGCCCAGGTCAATGTGCAGGATGGGCAGCGTGCCGAGTTCGTCCTTAGCGATACCGGCAAGGGCATGAGCCAACAGCAGGAACGGATGGTGTTCAAGCCGTTCTACACCACCAAGCAGGGCGGCCTGGGCGTAGGCCTGGCCCTGGTCAAACGCATCATGGAACGTTTTGGCGGCTCGGTCAGCCTGAGCAGCCGCGAAGAGGAAGGAACCCGCGTAAGCCTCACATTCAATATCGCAGCGGGAGGGGACCATGGAGCACAGCATCCTGGTAGTCGAGGATGATGAAATCCTCGCCGACAACATTCGCACCTACCTCAGCCTCAAGGGCTTCGAGGTCACCGTATGCCACAGCGCGGAGCTGGCGCTGGAGCAGATCAAGCGGGCCCAGCCCGATGCGGTGCTGACCGACAACTCGCTGCCGGGCATGAGCGGGCACGACCTGCTGCGCACCCTGGTGGCGCAGGTGCCGGACCTGAAAGTGATCATGATGACCGGCTATGGCAATGTCGAAGATGCCGTGCAGGCAATGAAGGAGGGCGCCTTCCATTACCTGAGCAAACCGGTGGTGCTGGCCGAGCTCAAGCTCACCCTGGACAAGGCACTGGCCGCTGAGCGCATGGAGCGCACGTTGTCGTTCTACCAGGAGCGCGAGGCGCAGAAGTCAGGGTTGCAGGCGTTGATCGGCGAATCACCGACGATGCTCTCCCTCAAGCACACCCTGCGGCAGGTGCTGGATGCCGAGCGGCGCATGGCCAGCGACGACTTGCCACCGGTGCTGATCGAAGGCGAGACCGGTACCGGCAAAGAGCTGGTGGCCCGCGCCTTGCATTTTGATGGGTCGCGCAGCAAGGGGCCGTTCATCGAGTTCAACTGCGCCTCGATCCCGGCCAACCTGCTGGAGGCCGAACTGTTTGGCCATGAGAAGGGCGCCTTTACCGACGCCAAGGAGCGCCGGGTGGGCCTGGTGGAGGCTGCCGATGGCGGTACTTTGTTCCTCGACGAGATTGGCGAGATGGACCTGGTGCTGCAGGCCAAGCTGCTCAAGTTGCTGGAAGACCGCAGCATCCGCCGGATCGGCGCGGTGAAGGAGCGCAAGGTCGACCTGCGGGTGATCAGTGCTACCAACTGCAACCTGGAGCAGATGGTGCAGCAAGGCAAGTTCCGCCGCGACCTGTTCTTCCGCCTGCGCATCATTGCCCTTAAGGTGCCGCGCCTGTATGCCCGCGGGCAGGACGTGCTGCTGCTGGCGCGGCATTTCCTGGCCCATCATGGCCGGCGTTATGGCAAGCCGAACCTGCGCTTTTGCGCCGAGGCGGAAAAGCTGATGCTCGGTTACAGCTGGCCAGGCAATGTGCGCGAACTGCGCAACATGCTGGAGCAGACAGTGCTGCTGGCACCGAACGAGGTGGTGCAGGCGCATCAGCTGAACCTGTGCATGACCCTGATCGACGAGCCGCTGGTGCAGCAAGCGGCGCCTGCGATGTTCGAAATGCCCCGGCACGAACCGGAGCCGGGCACCAGCCTGCCGGACATGGAGCGCGACCTGGTCTGCAAGACCCTGGACCGCACGGACTGGAACGTCACCAAGTCGGCGCGCTTGCTCGGGCTATCGCGGGACATGCTGCGTTACCGGATCGAGAAGCTGGGGCTGACCAGGCCGGACAAGCGCCAGTGGTGAGCATCGTATAATGGGCCGTACAGGGGCCCCTGTGGGAGCGCGCCAACTTTTAGAATTTGAGCAAGACAGTTGCTCCCAAAGGGGCCGCGAAACATTCAGGATCATTGATCAACGCTGAATATCGGCTGCTCCCTGCCGCCCGGTGCCTTCCGAGCCGCTGCCATCCATCCCCGGCAAATCCCGGTCGTCATTCTGTTCCGCCGGCGGGCTGTCCGGGTCGTTGCCCTTTATGCGTGGGTCGGTGTCCCGTGGCATGGGCTTTTCGATCGGGTTGAGGGTGCTGTCCGCGCCCGGCTTGGGCGCCGGGTTGTGCGGGTCGTCGGGGTAGGTGGGGCCGGTGCCGGCAGCCAGGGCCAGCGGCGTGGCGAGCAGGGCAATCAGCAGAATGCTTGAGCGGGGCATGGCAGGCTCCTTTGCTTCGGGTAGGGCTGATACTTCCCTTCGGCCCTACCCGAACTTCAAGGTGCCATTACTCCGATCAACGGTTACACCACCAGCGACAGCAACATGATGAAGATGATGCCGACGATCGACAGGATGGTCTCCATCATGCTCCAGGTCTTGAAGGTTTCCGCCACGGTCATGTTGAAGTACTGCTTAACCAGCCAGAAGCCGGCGTCGTTCACATGGGACAGGATCAACGAGCCGGCACCGGTGGCCAGCACCAGCAGTTCACGGTTAACCCCCGGCACCAGGTCGATCACTGGTGCGACGATGCCTGCGCCGGTAATGGTGGCGACCGTGGCGGAACCGGTGGCGATGCGGATTACCGCCGCTACCAGCCAGGCCAGCATGATCGGCGA
The DNA here is from genome assembly GCF_001642705.1 of Pseudomonas sp. p21. Lineage (NCBI taxonomy): Bacteria > Pseudomonadati > Pseudomonadota > Gammaproteobacteria > Pseudomonadales > Pseudomonadaceae > Pseudomonas > Pseudomonas sp. p21. The sequence continues at coordinate 151,416 of NZ_LWBV01000007.1, read as the reverse complement.
AATCTCCGCCTGTACGGCCATCTGCCCGATCACGTTGCCCACACCGGTGTCCACCAGCATCTGCTTGAAGCCGCCACCGGCACCCACGATCAGCACGATCGCCGCGGTCGGAGCCAGGCTCTGGTCGAGCATCTTCATGATCTGCTGGCGGTTGAAGCCACGGGCCGCGCCGAAGGTGTAGAAGGCCAGCAGCAGGGCGGCGAGCAGGGCGGTGATGGGGTGGCCGATCAGGTCCATCCACTGGCGCACGATGTGCTCGGCGGGTAGCACCACGTCGGCGAAGGTCTTCAGCAGCATCAGCACCACCGGCAGCAGCACGGTGACCAGGGTAATGGTGAAGCTCGGCAGGTTGCCCTGGTCGGACTCCTTGGCGATCTGGTCCATCAGTTCCTGGGACGGGGTGCCCGGGATGTAGCGGGAAATGAAGTTACCGAACAGCGGGCCGGCGATGATGGCGGTAGGCAATGCCACGATCAGGCCATAGAAGATGGTCTTGCCGATGTCGGCATGGAAGATGCCGATCGCCAGCAGTGGGCCCGGGTGCGGGGGCACCAGGCCGTGCACCACCGACAGGCCGGCCAGCAGCGGAATGCCGATCTTGATCAGCGACACGCCCGAGCGCCGGGCGACGATAAACACCAGTGGAATCAGCAGCACGAAGCCGATTTCGAAGAACAGCGGGATGCCCACCAGGAAGGCGGCGAACATCATGGCCCAGTGCACGTTCTTCTTGCCAAAGGCGCGGATGAGGGTTTGCGCGATCTGGTCGGCGCCCCCGGAGTCGGCCATCAGCTTGCCGAGCATGGTACCCAGGGCGAGCACGATGCCGACGAAGCCCAGCACGCCGCCAAAACCGTCCTGGAACGATTTCATGACCTTGGCCACCGGCATGCCGGAGGTCAGGCCAAGGAAGCCGGCCGCGATCGTGAGGGCGACGAAGGGGTGAACTTTGAAGTGGGTGATCAGCAGGATCAGCCCGACGATGGTAACCAGCGCGTCGAGCAGCAGGAAGGTATCAGTAGCCAGTCCGAACATGGTTTGAAGGCCTCGGTCTTATCGTTGTTTTGGCGTAGCTTTTTTGAAACTTTGCGCACGTTTACGGGGCAGGGTAGCGCTGTCTTTAGTGAGCCAGGAAAGTCGGCAAGGTCAGGCGGTTTGTGCCAGGCCCCGCTCACCGCGGTCCTTTAGCCAGCGGTCCACCGCTTCGGCAAGCGCTTCGATGGGCTGGGTGGCGTCAAGCGCCAGGGTCAGGGGTTCGCCGTGTGGCGGTTCCAGGGCAGCGAACTGGCTGTCGATGAGGCTCGCCGGCATGAAATGCCCGGGGCGGGCCAGCACGCGTTTTTCGGCCTCGGCGGGCGACAGTTCGAGGAACACGAACACCAGCCCCGGCATGGCATCACGCAGGGTGTCACGGTAGCGGCGCTTGAGGGCCGAACAGGTCAGGATCGGACGCTCCCCAGCCTGGGTCGTGGCTTGCAGTTCCTGACCAAGACGCACCAGCCAGCCGGCACGGTCGCTGTCGTCCAGGGGGATGCCAGCGCTCATCTTGCGGATGTTTTCGGCAGGGTGGAAAGCGTCGCCTTCGATCAGGCGGCCGCCGCTTCGGGTGGCGATTGCAGCGCCGATGCAGCTTTTGCCGCAACCGGCCACGCCCATCACCACGATGGCGGACAGGGGAGAATTCATCAGTACCTCCTGCGGGTGAGATAGCGCTGTCCCGTCATCGACGAACAGTCACCTCCCCGGTGTTATTGATCTTGTCCTTACGCAGTATGGACGCTTGGCGGCGAGCGTGCGGAGGCTGCTACCAAAGATTACATTGCCTGCGTCCTGAGACAGCGCTACCTTAGTGGCCGTTCCCTTTCCTTGCAAGTAGTAAAATTACAACACTCATGTCCCGCACCGGCTCCCGCACCACAGGTCGTCCCACCCTGGCAGAAGTTGCCAGGCTTTCCGGGGTTTCCCCGATTACCGCCTCGCGCGCCCTGCGTGGTGTCAGCACGGTTGCGCCGGAGCTGGTCGAAAAGGTCGTTGCGGCTGCAGCGAGCCTGGGCTATGTGGCCAACCCGGCGGCCCGGGCCCTGGCTTCGGCACGCAGCCAGTCGGTGGTGGTGTTGATCCCGTCGCTGTCCAACCAGCTGTTCATCGACACCCTGGAGGCCATTCATGAGGTCATGCGCCCGCGCGGGCTCGAGGTGCTGATCGGCAACTATCACTACGATCTTGCCGAAGAAGAGAACCTGATCCGCAATTACCTGGCCTACCAGCCCTGCGGCATGCTGCTGACCGGCTTCGAGCGCAGTGAGGCATCGCGGCAGATGCTGGCGGCCAGTGGCGTACCCTGCGTGCACATGATGGAACTCAATGGCGAGGCCGGGGCGCTGTCGGTCGGCTTCTCGCAACAGCAGGCCGGGCGTGCTGCGGCCCGCCACCTGATCGAGCGCGGGCGCAAGCGCCTGGCGTTCATTGCCGCCCAGCTCGACCCGCGGGTGATGCAGCGTGCCGAAGGGTTCCGCCAGGCGTTGGCCGAGGCCGGCTTGCAGGCGGCCGAGCTGGAGGTGCTGGCGCCGGAGCCTTCTTCCATTGCCCTGGGCAGCGCGCTGTTCAGCCAGCTGCTGCAGCAGGCGCCGGATGTCGACGGTATCTTCTTCTGCAACGACGACCTGGCCCAGGGCGCGGTGCTGCAGGCATTGCGCCAGGGGGTCGAGGTACCGCGACAGGTGGCGATGGTCGGTTTCAACGACCTGCCGGCTTCGGCGCACATGGTGCCGCGGCTGACCTCGATTCGCACGCCTCGGGCCGCCGTTGGGCGCGGTGCGGCGCAGGCGCTGCTGGCGTTGCTCGATGGCAAGCGGGTACCGAATGCGCAGCAGGACCTGGGCTTTGAGTTGATGGTGCGGGAGAGTTCCTGAGCTCGTCTTGAGGGGTGGGGTGGTTTCGAGACCGAGCGCCGCCCGCGCGGCGCATCGCGAGCGAAGCTCGCTCCTACATCTGTTTCGGGCCAATTATTCCTGAGGCAGAGGCGCGCGGCCCTTTGGCGTCCACCTCGATATCGTGTGAAACAAACAAGGCGGTCGCGCGCGCTGGTGCAGGCGTTACTGGCCCGAAACAAATGTAGGAGCGAGCTTCGCTCGCGATGCGCAGCGCGGGCGGCGCTCGATTTCACAGGCGCCACAAAAAACACGACTTACACCAGGCGAACTATGCTCAGGACACCGCGCATACAGGAGCCCGGCGTCATGTTCGATTTCCACCGCGACGGCAGCACAGGATAAAGCAGCCTCTCTAGCGCAGTACTCCCACCTAAAAAGCCATCTCACGAACCCCCATGCATATCACCTTGGGAGTATTTGAGATGAGCAACCAAAAGAAACCCCTGATGACTGCCCCCGGCTTCCTGATGCCGTGGGAAGAGGCCAAGCGTCTGATTGACGCCCGAAGCGATGCGACCATGTACAAGTACATCGCCTTGGGGTTCCCGGCACCACTGGAAATCAGCCCACGCCGTACCGACGGTGCTGTAGGCAAGCGCATGTTCGTGCGTACCGAAGTGGAAGCGTGGATCAAGGCCAAGCTCGCAGAACGCGATGCTGCCTACGGCCGTGGTCAACCAGCCTGAAAAGAAAAAGCCCCTACCAGTTGTGCATTCCGGTAGAGGCTAGGGGGTGTATCTAATGAGTAGCAATATTTTAACAGGCGCTGGCGCTGGGGCAAGTGGCATCCCGCCTGAAATCAAGGACAAGATGAATGCAGAAATGGCCGCCAAGTTGGCCGAAGAGGAAGCAAAGGACGCACGCCGAAAATCCAAGCGCGCTGCCAAGCAAGCGTCACCTGTGCCCGGTGAATCCAATGTCAGTATTTCGAGCAGTGCCACACTGCTTGACCTGCCACCGACCAATGATGCGGACGGTCTGCCAGAACAAACCGTCGTGCCGAATGAGCAGGTCGAGTTCGGCACAAGGCAGGCTGACGCCAGCGGTCTGCTGACCTCCATGAAGCAAGCGCGGGAAGCGCCTGCACAGCAAGCCCCTGTGCAACCGAGCGCGTCGAAGTCGACTGCACAGGTGCAGCAACCACCAGTGCAATCCACCCCGCCCAAGTCTGGCGGTGGTCTACACATCGACCCCGAGTCGAGGGAAATCCTCCGCTATATCTCGCAAGACTTCGTGATGCTCACAGCGAACGGTGATGAACGCGCCTATCACATCGCGTCGGGTGACGTGTTCGGCAAGAACGGGTTCATCAAGTATTGCAGCAAGCACTATGGCGACCTGACGATCACCAAGGCTGACGGCAGCGAAGAGCGCCAACCCTCGGGGCTGATCTGGTGGACGTGGAATGACCCCTTGCAGCGAGTGGCCCGACGCATCGTCATGGAGCCGACCAGCAAGCTGGAGCATGAATGCAACCCGGAGGTGTTCAACCTCTGGTATGAGCGCAAGAAAGACATGTGCCCACCCGACATGACCGCCACGCCCGAGAGCATCAAGCCACTGACCGATCACCTCATGTATATCAGCGATGGCGACCATGTTGTGGTCCGGTACTTTATGCACTGGTTGGCACAGCTGTACCAGACGCCTGAAATCAAGATTCCATCGGCGTTCCTGTTCTATTCGCGAGAGCAAGGCGTTGGTAAGTCCACGTTGTACAACCTGCTGTCCAAGGTATTCGGGTGGTCCATGGTCGGCAACGTCAGCGGCCGGGCACTGACCAAGGGCTTCGATGACGCTATGGAGCACAAGCGGTTGCTCGTGATTAACGAGGCGACCAGAAGCGACCGGGCCGACTGGTACGAAAACTTCAAGAACATGATTTCCGAGGGGCAGACCAGCTTCGAGGGCAAGGGCCGGCCGGCCAAGGATATTCGCAACATCACGCATTTCGTTATCACGACAAACCACAGGGACGCGCTGCCACTGGCACAGGGTGACCGGCGTATCGCTGTGTTCCAGTGCGAGGCTGACCGGAAACCCCCTGAATACTACGTCAAGCTGCTGGAATGGATGGATGGGCCGGGGCCGGCGCTGGTGGCAGGTGTGTTGGCCACTTGGAAGTTCGATGCCGACTGGAACCCTTATGCCCCTGTGCCTCAGACCGAAGCTGCCAAGGCCCTGCAGGGCATCAGCCAAGGCACGTTGTACGTCAAGCTGCTGGAAATGCGGGAGGCGAGCGTACCGCCGTTCAACCGAGGCGCAGTCACTGCTGACCAGATTGCAAGTTTGCTATTGGGTGAACGCAAGCACGAGCTGTGGGGCTGCGCAGTCACTTACCCAGCGGTGGGCAAGGCGCTGAACAAAATGGGCTGGAAGCCATGGGAAGGCAAAGTCGAATACCCGGGCGGGAAATCGGGCGGGGCAAGGGTCAGTGTTTACCTGACAACGCCGACCGATGACTGGTGGCGGGGCATGTCACCAAAGGACCGTGGCACCTTCCTGAAATCTGACAAGTGTGTGTTCCCAGTTCAAGACCAACCCTGCGAGGTGGCCAACCATGAGTAATTCCATTTCCGGCACCGCCGCCCTGGCACAACCTGTGCTGATCCCGTTGATTCTGACCGGCAGGGCTGGCCAGCGCATTGAAAAGGAAGCGGTCAAATCCGTTGCTGCCGAGCATCGCGAAAAGCTGCGTGCGGCCAAGCGTGCGGTGGAAAACAAGGCCGTCGAGTATGCGGATATCATGCTCGACCAGCACATTGCCGCTGCCTTGAACCCAGCAACCGACCCGAAGTTAGCGCGACAGCTGCGCATGGATATTATCGAGCTGAGCAGGGCGCGCGATGCCGACCCGGACGACGCGAAACAGCGTGACACTGCTGCACAGAAGCTGCTGGACGCGCTGGGTGCGTGGTCAGTAGCGAATCGCGCTGTCGAGGAAGCGGGTAAAGCTGTGCCCCGCATTGAGCGCAACGAAAAGGACATCACCCCGCCCAGTGATATCGACCTGGGCGAGTTCTTCGAGGGTGACGATGACAATGGATGAATTCGACGAGCTGGAATACCGGCTGGCCGAAGCGAAGTGTCGCCTGGAGCTGATGATGTTCGACGCTGCGTTGGCCATGCTGCAGGAGGAAGCGCGGATGGCGCTCGATCCTGCGACCGACCCCGAGCTGGCGCAGCAGATACGCGACCACATCGCCGGTCTCGATACCAAATACATCCTGAGCTGCCTGCGTGGCCCTTTCCCTGGGGATGCGGCATGATCGACTAGAGGCCGTCTCGGTACCGCTCCAGCTCTCTGTCGATCAAGGCCTGGAGCGCTGCACTACCCCCCGTGAAATCAATCTCCACCGGCTCGCCCTTCAGCCTGGAGGTCACTGCCAACTTGAGCCTGGTGGGGCCGCCACCACTGTGCTGTACTGCGCGAAAAATCCGGTTGCTGTCAGCACCACGACGCGGAGCCCCGAGGAAGAATGCCCAGCCGTCAGGGTTGTGGCGCGGCTCTGCTACCAGGTGGCTGTACTCACGTTCAACGAATGCCAGGATGTCGTCGGGTGACATGGCTGCTTGCTCCGATGGTGGGCACAGTCAGTTCAGCACATGGTCGGCGTGCGGTCCATGCTGGCAAGATTATCCTCGACGCCGCTATCATCGCTGGCTATGTGCCATGGATTGAGAGAAGGGATTGCAATGGCTTCGTGGGAACCAGTGCATGGTGTGTTTACGGCTTCGCCATCGTGGCTGCCGGCGATGGATTTTTGGGATAAGTTCGACTGGTTTCCCTTCATTATGACGGCTGCCGCCGCGTTCATCACTGCCCTAGTGGGCGCGAAGGTCGGCGCCTCGGCAGCACAGAAGATCGCCAAGAAGGCCAAGCGGATAGACGAGCTGACTGCCGAAATCAGGGCGGTGAATACAGGCATAACCATTGGTATGGCGATCCTCAACGCTGCATTGTCCTCGAAAAGCCAGTACATCAAACCTGTCAAAGTTAGGTATGAGGCAGAGCGAGAAAAGTTCCACGCTGCGGTTAAAGCGGGTACTGGCGAGGCGGTGCTAGTAATTGACCGCCTGAAGTTTTTGCATGTATCTATGCCGACAGGGGATCTGCAGCAACTAGTGATGCATAAAATATCCAGTTCCGGGCTTGCCCTGCGGGCTGCCCTTGCGCTTATGGATAGCGATACGCGGCTTGGGGAAGCTATCAATCATAGGAATAATCTCCTAGACCGGTTTTCTAAAGAAGACCTCCCGCCAGGATTTTCGCTCGCGGACCTTTATTTCGGCACAGCTGTTGCTGGCGGGCACAACAAGGAGTATCGCAGCACTCTCGATGCTGTATGCAGCTATAACGATGAGGTTATTTTCTTTTCCCTCAAGCTGTGCAAAGACCTGGAGGCTCACGGGCAAGTTCTGGTGAAAGAAATTAAACAACTGTCGGATGAACCTGTCGGAATCATCACTGTTAACGAAGAAGCTGCCTATAGGACCGGGCTAGTACCATCGACGAAAGAATTTGAAAACTGGCTGGGCGGCTATAAAGAGGTGCACGCGCCGCGCCCTCCCCGCAAATGGTGGCACTGGCGGCGCAAGAAATGGCATTCCTAGGCCTCTCTGCCACAGCCAATTATTTCCCTACGCACCCCGACGCCGCTATCATCGCTGGCCATATGCCATGAATAATGCGAAGAGGTTGCAATGGCGAGTTTGTGGGAACCGGTTGGTGGTGTGTTCTGGAGCGTGCCGCCGAATGACGGTTGGGTGCATTGGCCGATAGCAATTGTGCTTCTGTTTGTAGCCGTCGCGGTTGTGGGGATAGGAGCACGCATTGCCAGTAAGCGTAAGGAGCCAGAATGGCACCTGCGACAGCACATGGTGGAGATTGGCGGTGCACTCACGCTTGTCTATCTGGTTGGCATCACTGCGCTAACGTGGGGCCGCATCGGCACCCTTGGCGATATGCCTTTGAACGAAGTGGGCGACTTCCTAGCCGGTGCCTTCGGCCCGGTTGCGTTCCTATGGCTGGTCCTGGGTTTCCTGCAGCAAGGTGATGAACTGAGATTGAGCACTAAGGCTCTGGAGGACCAAGCCGGTGAACTCAAGCGATCAGTTCAGCATCAGTCAACTATGGCGACAGCGGCGCTAGAGCAGATGGAGGCACAGCGGGCCACGTTACAAATGCAAATAGACGAGCGGGACGAGGCACTCAGGGCGATTTTTTCAATTGAGTCCGGCTACGCATCCTACGTTTCGGGGTTGGTTAGAAACACAATTATTGTCCGTAACAATGGCGCCGACGCCACCGATCTGGTTATGACTTTTGAGCCAGAAATCCCTGGAGTAGGTTTGCGTCTTTTGGATATGAGGTCTGGAGGACAGGAAAGCTACTCTTTCAATTTCAACGATAACGAAAGCCCGCGTAATGGCAGAGCTACTATCACTTATTATGATAGGGTCGGCGTAGTAAGGCATCAGTCCTTCGTCTATGAGTTAGACGAGGCCACGGACACCTATGAATTTAAGAGGTACTACGAAGGTTAATAAGGGCATCCCTGCCACCTGTGCCAGAAGCCCTCACTCCCCATCCGACTGGCACAGTTCGTCGTCATCGTCATGGACCGGCAGCATCCTGAGTGGCCAGCCGAACAGCTCGGCCCTCAGCCCCTGCACCACCTCGTCAATCGTCAGTCCCTGACCGTCAGCCCATATGCCGGCACGCATGCCGCGCAACACAGCTCGGCGCTGGCGTTTCAGCGTCTCGTTCCGGCCTAACTCGACATCACGCTGCAGGGCTGCGAGGCCCTGCATGATCCGGTCGCCGCGTGTGGCTCGTCGGGTGGGGATGATTGGACTGTCCATGGTCAGAACCCGAACTGGCCTTCGCCAGAGCTGCGGCGCATGGCCTCGAACATTTTGTCGAACTCATCATTGCTCATGGATGCGATCCGGCTTGCCGAAATGGCGCCCTGTTCGTCTGGTGCCCGACCACCCGCTGGCAGATTGGACAGGCTGGTCGGTGCCTGCTTGATCTGGCCATTTGGCGTACGGTGCGCACTCTGGTAGCCAAGTTCCTGTGCCTTGTTGTAGAGCAACTGGGCCGGGTTCAGGTTGTTGTCTGCACAGTGTTGGATGAATCCCAGCATGGCGATATTTTTAGCGAAGGCGTGCTGCTCCGGCGTGGCGCCCGGGCGCTGCTGCTGGATAAGCGCCGTCACTTCTCTGTCCAGGTGCGCATAGGCCTGACCATAATCAGGATGCTGCGCGGTGAACTCGGCTTCGATCTGCATGACAATGGGCGCAGCCTGTCGCATCTGCTGGTCTACATGCGCGCTGGCCTGCTCGAACTGCCGGCGCTGCACATCGGCTTGCTGGGCCTGCTCGATCTGCTGCAACCGTGCTTCTACGTGACCTTGGGGGTCCTCTTCGAACGTCGGAATCTGCGCCTGTTGCTGGGCTGCCTGCTGTTGCGCCTGCCATTGCTGGAACTGTTGCATCTGCGCTTGCTGGGCTGCCATCTGCGCCTGCATCTGGCGTACCTGTTCCTGTGCGGCCTGACGTGCGCGACGCTCTTCCTGCAGGGCACCAAGGGGCACATGACGTTGGCCCTTGCCTTGGGGTTGGTCGTCGACCTGCTCGCTGTCGTCTTCCTCGGCCTGTTCGGCCAAGTGTCCGTGCTGGCGCTGGTCGTGCTCGGCGTAGTCCTCTACGTCGTCGGCAATGGCGCTGGGGACCGCGTCCCCGGGGCCAACATCATCGGCCACGCCGGCACTGTCAGTCATTTCGGTGACCATGGCGCCAAGGTCAAAACCGTTTTCGTTTTCAATGTCACTCATGATTGTTCACCTCTTTGCGCTGGGTGCGCGGACGTTTCTTGCCAGACAATGGCAGGGACGGATGCTCAGTGGATTGCACAGTTGGTATGGTCAGGCCATGGCGTGCGCTCAGGTCGGCGGCGCCACGTTCGGCAGCTTCGCGACGTGCCTGTGCGGCCAAGGCCTCGGTCAGCTCTTCCTGCAGCTGGGCCACTTTCGCTGCGTGGCCAATGCGCAGCCGGTACGCGTCGAGTTCATCGTCGGACAGCGGGCAGCGGTTGATCCTGAGTGAGTCCCAGCCGACTACAAAGCCGCACCGAACCCGTTGGCGCTCGGCAATGCTCAACTTGAGCAGACCGCGCAGCATGGTTTCCTCGGCCTGTGCTGCGGTACGGCAGCGAACGGCGCCGGCTGGTTGCACATGTTCAGCCCACGGGCCAAGCGCGATCAGGGGGCGCGGGAAGGTGACCAGATAGGCGCCGTCATCTGGAGTGATGCGCACGCGGCTGGTGTCCAAGTTGTGGAGTTCTGCGTCACGGCGCAGGGTGTCCAGTTCAGTATCACGCATGATTGCGGGCCTCTTTGATGGCGGCATTGAGCCGGTCGATTTCGTGTTGGCGGCACAGTTGGTCGGCGCTGCCGTCTGCTTGGGTCAGCCGGCGCAGCTTGGCCACGGCCGCTTCAAGGGCCTGCTGGGCTTTCGGCAGTGCGTCGGTTACATAGCGCTGTACGTTTTCCAGCTCGACCACCTGTGCCCGGGCGGCTTGCACAGCTGCTTGCGCAGCTTCAATTTCAGGGTTCATTTCCTACCTCTGGCCATGGTGGCCGTCTGCTTGCGGTACAAGTCGATAAGGCCCCGGCTGCCATTGCGTAGGTGCGGGGTGAAGGCCTTTTTTGCGCTGCTGCGTGCGGTCTTCATGATCTTGTCCAGAGCCTCTACGCGCTCGTCATCGTCCATGGATTGCCAGAGCCTGGAGCGCAGCAGTGCGCTGGCCTCGGCGTGCATCCGGCTGTTGGCCAGTTCGCTCAGTTCGTTCAGCTGTTCCGTGGCCAGCTCGAACCTTTCACCGCGCTGGCCTTGGACCTTGGATGCCACATGGTAGGTGCTTCTCATGGCCTGCGGTGCCCAGCCAAGGCGGTCAGCTTCCACGCGTAGCGGGTCATCACTTGGCACAGTGGATGGGATAGGGCCAGCGCGGCCGATCTGGCGCTGTGGCTCCATCAGTGGTGCGCCGAACTGGTCGCGCTTGATGGGCAGCGATTCGCGCAGGCCGGGCAGGCGGTAGGCGAGTTGGTCGGTGAAGCTGTCGCGGTCGGTTTCGCGCTGGAACGGGTCGAGGTACCGGCCGATATGGGACAGGGCAGTGGCGGGCTGCACAAGTGTGGCAGCGCTGCGATTGATCCAGCTGCCGCCGTAACGGTCGGGGTCAGTCATGGCCTGCATCACACCGGACAGGCCTTGTAGCCATGTCTTGCTGGTGAAGTTGCGGCCAATGGCTTTCATCAAGCTGGCCAGACCAAGTTCCTGTTTTTCCCAGCCGTGCGCCACGTCAGCGGCGATACCGACCAAGGTGGCCATAGGCTCGATACGGCTGTACTGCTGCCATTGCCCGTTGATCTTGAGGCTGTACGGCTGGTTACCTGCGGCGAGCCATGCCCGGCGCTCTTCCGGGTCTTCCGGGCCACCGCCGGAAACATTGCCGTTCAAGGCGCCGACGACACCGAGGGCCATCAGCAGGGAGCCGATACCCATACGCGCCAGCGCTTCTTCACTTCTATGGCCACCGGTTTTCAGGTCTTGCCGAACCTGCTTGAAGATCGGCGCGGCGGGGCTGTGCTTAACCGCGTAGGTGACCAGATTCATAGGGGTCTTTAGGAACGGGATTACCAAGGATCCTGCGCCATAAGGGATCGCGTGGCGCAGGCGGTTCACGGCCTGAGTGATTTCCCCGGCGCGGTTGTTGAAGGTGTGGAACAGGGCCGCGTCCTCACCAGCCTGTACAAGCTCGGCGGGAGGATTGGCGATGATTTCCTGTACGCGCTTATGCACATCTGCAGGGCCTTTGCCCTTGCCTTTTAGCTCTTTGGCGGCCATGCGGTAGGCCTCGGCATAGCGGGCCATACCATCGTTCAGGTACTTGAAGAACTGGTCTTCCGACTGGAGCATGCGCAGCGGCACACCCCACACCTTTTGACCTGGATAATCGTCGCGGTAGACCTCGGCCTTGTTCTCACCGCCGAACGCGTCTTCCCCGGTGCGCCACGAATCGACAGCACCACGGGCGCCGTTGATAGCACCTTCGAGCATGCCACCCAACTGGTAGACGGATTCCCCGATACGGGTTTCGCCATTCAGTCCTACTGCGCGTTTGGCTGCACCGATGCCACCGGCCAAGGCGCGGACGGGAACCTGCATGACACTGGTGGCCAAGTTCGACAGGACGTTGACGAAGTGGGTGTCAGGCGAGCTGAGCAGCATGGATTTGTAGAAGGTCCAGAAACCATCGCTGCCAGCCTGACGGGCCAGCTTATTGGCCGCTTCCACTCCACCAATGCGGGAGGCATTGGTCAACGCGTCGGCAATGGCCTTGACGCCTTGAGCACCGCCCACGGCATCCAGCATGTGGCCGGCCTGTTTCATGGTGGTCACGTCGGCGCGCATGGCAGACATTGCACGACCAATCTCGGCACGGCTGGCCATGACGGCTTTTTGCGTACTGCGCAGGTCGTTGAGGCTTTGCAGGAAGTTCGCTTGTTCGAGTTCGGTGGCGTTGCCGCTGCTGATCTTGGCGCTCAGGTCCAGAGTCTTGATCGTCTGGTCTTTGAGTAGGCGGGTGGCCGCGACCTGCTCTTCGGCGTTGAATGCCACGCCCAAGCGATGCTTGCGCAGCTTCTCCACCGTGGTACCGGTGAGGGCAGCAAGACGGCCGGTTTCTTCCCAGCTGATGGTGCCTCGGCGTGCGGCTTCAATATCCGGCTCATCGTCCGCCAGCAGGGCAAGGCTGCTGTCCATTTGGTCTTGGCTCAGACCCATCGACTCGAACAGTGGACGCACATTGGTGGACCCAGCGAACGGCACTTTCGGCACAGTTGGCGCCGGCTGTGGTGCGAGTGGTGGGATTGGTGGGGGTGCCGGTGCTGGGGTGGCCATAGCCTCGGGCTGTTGCGCTGCCACTTGTGGCTGTTCTGCTGGAGTGTTCATAGTTGGCCGGCGCAGACCGGCAGCGCCACCCATGGCACCACCGACGATGCCACCTACGGTCATCTGCTTGGATACGCCTTCCATCACCGGGCGGTCATTCGCCAGATTCTGGAGTACCTGCTGTTGGCCGGACTGAGTGAGTTCTTCGAGGCTTTCGACACCGGTGCCGACCAGCGCCCGGTTGACCAGACCCTTGGCTACGTCCACGCCATTGGCGCCGGCCAGCTGCGCGTCGATATCCGCGACCCCGAGGGCGCGACCGATGCGGGCGCCAGCGGCACCGAGTAAGCCGGTACCGATACCAGAGGCGAGGGCCAAGCCGGACTGGCCAAGGGTCAGGCCATCTACACCTTTCTGTTGGTTTTCTTGCACTGTGGAACTGGCCTGTTGGCCGGCAGCGATAACACCTTCACCAGCGCCCGCGCCCAGTACGCCCGCCATACCCGGCGCAGCGCCAAGGGCTTTTGCACCAGCAGCGATACCACGGCCAGCCACGCCCCCCAGTGCCATGCTCGGCAGGGATTCGGCAACAGCGTGCGGGATCAAGCTAGGGTTTTCGCGCAGTGCCTGGAGCGTGCCCGCCATGCCTTGGGCGCGGTCGAGGTGCTGCATGGCCTGCTGATGCTGTGGGGTGGCCATGCGGTCGAGTTCTGCGCGACGGCCTGCCGGGTCATAGCCATATTGCTGATTGAGTCCCGGCGATACACGGCCACCAGTCAGAAGGTCACCAATCCCCGTGACACCTTCGGCGGCGCCGATCATGCCCTTGCTCAGGGACAGGCCGTAATCGTCGATGGCCTGACCGATGGGGCGCAGGCTTTCCGGCAGCATGTCGTTGGCGTTCCATGGCTGATCGGCTGGCACAGTGGTTGGCTGCTCGTCGGGCAGGTCGTCAAACGACAATCCACCTTGCGGTGCGGGGGCGGGCTGGGCGGCAGCAACTACCGGTTGTTCATCCGGCAAGTCGTCGAACGAAAGGGCCATGGTTCAAATCCCCGCTTCCTTGATCTGCTCGGCGGTGTAGCCGGCCTGCATCAGTCGGTTGACTACGGCCTGCCGCGACTTGCCCGCTGCCACGGCGCCTTTTGCGGCGGCGAGGTCACCACTGACTGCTGGCTTGCGGGTGTTCGGTACCCGGACCTGTGGTTTCGCTGCGGCGTTACCACCGGCTGCGGACATTGGCAGGACACCGACCGGGCCTTGCTGTAGACCTGGAGCATACGACTGGAGGTTGCCGGTACCGGGCAGGCTGGGCACAGGTTCGGCCTCGGCGCCCATGATCGCCTCAGTGGCGGCGTCGGCACCGGTTGCATCCTTGGACTTGCGGCCGGGGCTGTACTGCGGGAAAGGTTTTCCGTAGACCTCATATTGGCCGGTCTGCGGGTTGAGCACATGGCGCTGCATCATCCCGTCACCAAGGGGCTGGTCCAGCACCTGACGCTGCGTGGGCATGCGCGGGCTGGACGATCCAGTGTTGGCGCCGATGCGTGCTTCACGTTCGTTGAACTGGGCGCTCTGCTGAGCCAGCGAGGCTTGGCGATGCTGTTGCATGTTGTCGCTGTTGGTGGCGCGGATCAGTTCGGATGGGTCCACACCAAGCTGGGCCATTTGACGTGCGAGGGGGCTGAGGCTTGCGAGGAAGGCGGGGTCTTGGAGGCGGGCGCGGTACTCGGCTTGCTGCTGTGCCTTGGCTTGAGCAGCTTGTTGGCGCAGTTGCTGGTCGGCCTGCTGGGCCTCGATCATCTGGCGGCGGTAGTCGCCAAGTTCCTGCTGGCGCTTCTGCTCGCCGTACATCTGCACAGCTCGTCCACCCGCTTGGCCAATGGCCTGACTGGAACTGCCTTGGCGACCTTGCGCCAGCAATTGGAGGCCCATCAAAAGGCGGGGGTCCTGCATCAGACTGCCGACGTTCTCGGCACTGAAATAGTCTGCAATACCGGGCATTTCTCCTTACTCCACCAGCGCGGCGGCTGGTAATCAATGGGTGGTGAACCCGCCGTTGTCGCGTTCTTCCAGTGCCATGAGCTGCATCAGCACAAGTTCACGCTCCAGCGAACGAATGACTTTGTAGTGGCCTTCGATCAGCAGCTGTTGCATGCCGATGGCCAGTTGGCTCAGGTCGGGGGTTTCGGTCGGTTGGCCGATCAGGCCCGTGGTCATCGAGGTTGGAAGATTCATGGTTGCTGCTCCGTGGTGATGGCGGCTTTGAGGTCCAGCTGTTCGTCGAAGGTGAGGTCGTTGGGGCACAGCAGTGGGCGCATCTGGTAGGTGCCGTCTGGATTGGGTGTCAGGTAGAACGGGCCGACCTTGCCGTGCTTACTGCGCAGGCGGCGGGGTTCAGTGCGGCCGGCCAGCGCCAGACGCAGACGGACTTCGGCTTCTGTGAGGTGGGCGGTCTGGTCGAAGGCGAACTGTGCGAGGGCAGCCAATGCAATGGCGTGCTCAGGTCGACCCGGGGCTGGGCCATGCACAGGGATGCGGGGCAGTTCGGTGTGGTGGCGGATGGCAGCGGGGGTGACGGCGCACAAGTCGGCCAACTGGCTGGTAGTGACGGCTGTCGTACTGGACTTGGAGTTCATTGGCGCATCCCCCCGGATGTTCCGCTAATGAACTAACGTTATTGTAAGTTGGTTGTCTATACAATAACTTTCCGACGAGCGGCATGTTTATTGCATGTAGACGACTCGGCGTAAAAATTCTTTTGCGGGCAGCGGGTTAGAGTTACCGAGACAATTTATCCCGGTACCGTTTGCGTTCTTTTAACTGGTTATTGGCACAAGTTGCTGTTTTAGCCTGGGAATTTTAAGTTTGCGTTTATGAGTTACCGTTTAGATTTATACGGAAAATTAAAATTTAAGGATTTTATGATGGGATTTTGAGGGGATTTTTAAGGGGGAGGGGCATCGCACATTGGCGTCGGTGCAAGGGGCACAGGTTTTAGGCCGAAATTCTTGGAAAATTTCCGTGGGGACTTACCCCTAGTATTACGTTTCAACGATCACGCAAAGGACGACACACCCCTACCACGGCCGACTTTCCAGCCCGGCAGGGGCGCATTTTCTGGCGGCCTGACGCTACGCTTGACCGATAGCCATTGACCCGGAGCAATCATGGACAAAGCGACAGTAACTGCAGATACCCTCGAACTGATCCTGCTTAACCAGCAAGCCCTGCGCGCAGGCATTGAGGAACTGGCGCTGTGGATCAAGCAGCGAGGCTCTGTCCCCGCTTGCGATAGCGTGATGATTGCCCTGCAAACGCTGGACGCTAACGCCGAGGGCATCGAGCAAGGTATTCGGGTGCTCAGGGGTGATTGACTCAGTGTATTCACAAGTACACTCATGACCACTAGTCGGAATGAACACAGGTGCCTGCGCTCCAAGCTTGCTGCGCCACGGTTTTAGGGTGATGCTGTCTATGTCTAGACTTATGAATACATAGGTGAACAGCATGGACATTGGCTATATCCGGGTCAGTTCGACCGACCAGAACACTGCTCGTCAGCTCGACGGCGTGACACTCGACCAGGTATTCACCGACAAGGTGAGCGGCAGCACCGTGGAGCGCCCAGAGCTGGCCTTGCTGCGTCGTTCGTTGCGAGCTGGTGATACCCTGCATGTGCATAGCATCGACCGCCTAGCGCGCTCCCTGAGCGATCTGCTGGGGCTGGTCGAAGAGTTCAGGGGCAAAGGGGTGATCCTGCGATTCCACAAAGAGAATCTGACGTTCACCGGCCAGACAGACCCGATGCAGGATTTGATGCTGAGCATGATGGGCGCGGTTGCACAGTTTGAGCGGGCAATCATCCGCGAGCGTCAGGCCGAAGGTATCGCCAAGGCCAAAGAGGCAGGGGTCTATGAGCGGCGCACTGCAGCCAAGGGTAACGCTGCGATTATGGAACTGCGTGACTCAGGCATGTCGATACGGGCTATCGCGCAGAAGCTGGGCATTGGCGTCAGCACAGTTCAACGAGCGTTAAAGGGTTGATTGTGACTCTCAGAAGCCAAGGACGGCATAGCGGCGAATGGCCAATACTGTACGAAAATACATACATGGCACATGGCCAATGATGGCGCGTCAGGTTCCTAGTTTTAGTCAGGTTCCTAGGTTCTGGCCTATTCTGCCGACGCCGGGCTGCTGCACAGCGTTATACGGCTATGCGTATCGGGGTATACTCCTTCCTTTTACACCCCCCCTATATCTTATAAAAAACTAATAACCTAAGAACCAAGCCACGTAACCACTGTGCTAAGGCCTCTCAGAAGGTTACTAGGTTCATAGCCCGCCTCATAACCTGTGCCCAAAACCTAAGAACTAGGAACCACATTTATCGATATATATCGACTTTAATTTTAGCTTTACAGCTCGTCACTGCCTCGGTTACTAGTTCTGCCCACTGAAAAACTAGTAACTTTTTCTGGTTGTCGCACCTGCGCTCTCTGGAAGTGCCATCATTTCCAAAGACCCAAGAACCCCGATTTCAAGTCCTCGGCAGTGGGGTATCGAGGGAGGGCAGCGGTGCTTCGGCCTGCGCTCTGGAGATGCCGTTGACCACTTCAAACCAAAGGTCCTCAATGTAGTCCGCCCACTTCTGCATGGCCTCCCGCCGTTGTGCCAGCAGCTTGGCCCGGGCATAGGCAGTCCCAAGGCTCCCGGTATCCTTTCGCTTGTGCCCTAGGCAGGCATCAAGTACGGCTTGGCGAATGCCTAGTTCTTCCTCGCCCAGTATGTTGAATGTCGCCCGGAAGCCGTGGGTAGTAAGCTCGCCATGTTTGTAGCCCATCGCACGGATCTGGCGTAGCAGGGATATTGAAGCGATGGGACGCCCGGCCTTTTGGCTGGAAGGCAAGACCCAGCCTGTCAGCACAGGTTCGACGGGGGTACGGCCACCGCTGCCGAAAGGGGTCGGCACCTGTGCTATCCGGCGTGCCTGTTGCCGTTCCTTGAGTAGGTTCAACTGGCCCACCGCCTGCGTCGGCAGGAACACGATGTGGTCCTTATTCGTCTTTGACATGTGGTAGCGCCATTCACCCTTGTCCAGGTCGAGTTGTTCCCAGCGCATCTGCACCAGTTCATTGGAGCGGACTGCCAGCAGCACCATCAGCCAAAGACCCGAGACGATAGTGCTGCTGTTCGTGTCATTCAGGCGGCGGATGAACTCCTTGAGGTCGTCGGGGTTCTCGATGGCGGCGTGGTGGACTGTCTTTGGTATGTCGACCAGTTTGATACGACGGTCAGCGATGTTCTCCTTGAGCACGCCGAGGTCAATGGCGTAGTCGAGGATTTCCCGGACCACACTGTGTGCCTTCTTGGCCATGGTCGGGTATTGGGCAAGGCCCAGTATCAGGTCGCGCACCTGCATGTACTGCAGGCGGTCGACCTGCATGTCGCCAAAGCGGGGCAGGATATGGTTGTTCAGCACGGAGCGGTAGCCAGCCTGCGTCTTGGCGGCCTTCTTCGACTTGTAGATCAACCAAAGATCCGCGACACGCTGAAATGTCCATTGCTCCTTTTCCAGTTGGGCTGCGATGCGCTCCTTCTTGGCAGTCAGTGGCTTGATACCTTCGGCAACCAGCGTGCGCGCTTCCTGCCCCAGCTGACAGGCCCGGGCGTGGCCGATATCAGGAAACTTGCCTATGGTGAAGAGGCCACCGACACCATGCAGCCGGTACCGGAGTCGCCAGACCTTGGCCGTCTCTGTGACATGGAGGAAGACACCGGGCACCGAACCCTCGGTGTACTTGCCGGGGGTGGTGATACCACGGGCAGCAGCATCGCTGTTGGCCTGCTGTTTTACGCTGTGGGGCACTGTGAGTATCCGCTGTTCAAGGTGGTATGAAAATCTGTGCGGATACTACCACTGGCCCGCTGGACAATGCAGCGATTTGGAGTATCTTGAATCTAAGGATCGCCAGAAACCGAGGGTTTCGTTGGTGGCAACGGGAGCATAGACAGGATGTTCGATTTCCACCGCAAGTCCGATCTGGTCGAGATCCAGCGCAGTCATCAGGCCTTGGCCAGCTTGCAGGCCAAGCTGGCGGCGATCAGCCGCTCCATGGCAATGATCGAGTTCGCCCCAGACGGCACAATCCTCGATGCCAATGAGCGCTTTTGCCAGGCCATGGGCTACAGCGCGGACGAGTTACGCGGCAAGCACCACCGGCTGTTCTGCGACCCCGACTACGCGAAAAGCGCCGAATACCAGCAACTGTGGCGCGAACTGGGGCAGGGCAAGGCCATCAGCGGTACCTTCGAGCGCATTGACAAGGCCGGCCGCGAAGTCTGGCTGGAAGCCAGCTACATGCCGGTACTGGATGAAAAGCGCCAGGTTAGCAGCGTGATCAAGGTGGCATCCGACATCAGCCAGCGGGTGATGGAGGAGCACGAGAGCGAAAGCCTGCTCAAGGCCATCAGCCGCTCCATGGCGGTGATCGAATTCACCCCGCAGGGCCGGGTGATCAAGGCCAACCAGAACTTCCTCGATACCATGGGCTATCGCCTGGACGAGGTGGTCGGCCGCCATCACGGGCTGTTCTGCCTGGCGCATGAGCGCGAATCGGCCGAATACCGCGAGTTCTGGGCTTCGCTCAACCGTGGCGAATACCATTCGCACCGTTTCGAACGCATCGATAAACATGGCCGGACGGTCTACCTGGAGGCTTCCTACAACCCGATCTTCGACAGCAAGGGCCGCTTGTACAAGGTGGTGAAGTTCGCCAGCGACATCACCCGCCAGGTCAGCACCCAGCAAAGCGCCGCCGATGCTGCCCATGCCAGTTCGGTGCAGACCGATGCCTGCGCGCGCAAGGGTACCGAGGTTGTGCAGCAGGCGGTGCAGGTGATCGAGCAGATTTCCCATGAGCTCAACGATGCTGCACGCAGCATCGATGCGGTGAGCAAGCAGTCGGATGTGATCGGGCAGATCGTGCTGACCATCCGTGGCATTGCCGACCAGACCAACCTGCTGGCTTTGAACGCGGCCATCGAGGCGGCCCGCGCCGGCGAGCACGGGCGTGGTTTTGCCGTGGTGGCCGACGAGGTGCGCAGCCTGGCGGCGCGAACCAGCAAGGCCACCCTGGAAATCGTCGACGTGGTGCGGCAGAACCAAGACCTGTCGCTGTTGGCCGTGGCCAGCATGCAGTCGAGCCTGAAGCGCACCGATCATGGTGTGGCGCTGGCCAACGAGGCTGGCACAGTGATCATGGAAATCCAGCAGGGTTCACGGCACGTGGTGGACGCCATCAGCCAGATCAGTTCGACGCTGCAATTGCACTGAGCGCATCGCCCAGCTCGTCCAGCAAGGCCTCCAGGCTGGCTTGTAATTGCAGGCGCAAGTCAGCCGTCGACAGGCCTTGGCCGTGGGCCTGTTCGATGGCTTCGCAATCCTTGACCAGTGTGCGCACCCTGAGCATCTTCGCCCCACCCTTGATCCGGTGAGCCAGTGCGCGCACCGCCTCACCGGGGGCGTCCGCCGCCAGTGCACGCAAGGTGCCCAGGTCTTCGCTGATGCTTTGCGACAGCTGTTCCAGCAAATGCCGAATCAGTTGTTCGTCGTCCTGGGTCAGGTGGCGCAGTTCGCTCAGGTTGAAGCCGCTGCCGGGCCGCGCCGGCGGCTGTTGCCGGGCACGCGCCTGGGGCAGGTGGGTCTTGAGCGTGCGCAGGCCAATCGGTTTGAACAGGCATTCGTCCATGCCGCTGGCCAGGCAGCGGGCACGCTCCTCGGCCTGGGCGTTGGCGGTGACGCCGAGAATCCGGCATGCCGCCAGGCCGCGCTCGCCCTCGAGGTTGCGGATGCGGCGGGTCAGCTCGTGGCCATCCATGACCGGCATGCTGCAATCGGTGATCACCAGGTCAAAGCGCGCTGCCTGCCAGCGCGCCAGCGCGATTTCGCCGTTTTCCGCCAACGTCACGCGGTGCCCCAAGGTCTGCAGTTGCCGCTCCAGCAGCAGCAGGTTGGCGGGGTAGTCGTCGACCACCAGTATGTTCAGCGGTCCGCTGCTGCTTTCCAGCGTCGGGGCGTGCTGTTGGACCTGCTCCGGTGCTGCGCAGGCGGGCAGTTGCAGGCTGACCTGCACCTTGGTGCCAACGCCTTCGACGCTCTGCAAGCTCAAGTTGCCGCCCATCAGCTCGGCCAAGGTGCGGCTGATGACCAGTCCCAGGCCAGCGCCCTGGCGTGCCCGGGGGCCGTCGGCCTGGACGAAGGTATTGAACAGCCGGGCCTGGTCGGCCGGGCTGATGCCGATGCCGGTGTCTCGCACATTCAGTTCCACTGCCAGGTGGTCGTTGTCGGGGGGCGTGGGCAGCAGCAGGCTGGCGTGGACTTCGCCGCGATCGGTGAACTTGATGGCGTTGCTGATCAGGTTGGACAAAACCTGCTTGAGCCGCAGCGGATCAGCCAGCACCCAGACCGGTGCAACGGGCAGTTCGCTGTGCAAATGCAGGCCTTTGGCCCTTGCATTGCCTTCGAACACCCGCACGGTGGCACGTACCAGTTCGACCAGGTTGGTGGGCACCGGCTGCAGGGTAATGTGCCCGGATTCGATGCGGGAAATGTCGAGAATATCGCCAATCAGTTCAAGCAGGCCGATGGCCGAATCATGGGCGGTCTGCAGGGTCTGGGTGTCGCAACGGCCGCCGCGGCTGTCTTCCAGGGCCAACTCCAGCAGGCCGATCACGGCATTCATCGGGGTACGGATTTCATGGCTCATGGTGGCCAGGAAGGTACTTTTGGTCTGGCTGGCCTGTTCGGCGTCGTCCTTGGCCTGGCGCAGTTGTTCGAGCAGGCCGCGGCTCAGCGCCAACTGGGCTTGCAGCGCGTGCTGGGCCTCGGTGCGCTGGTTGATCAACTTGCGCAGGTAGCTGTTCCAGAACACTACCCCGGCCAGCAGCAAGGCCGACAGCACCAGCACCTGCAGGGCCAGGGTGCGGTAGTCACGCCAGGGGCTGTCACTGACCAAGGTACTGGTGCGCCAGCGGTTGATCAGCTGGTCCAGCTCTTCGGGTGGAATGCTCAGTAGTGCCTTGTCGAGGATTGCCTGCAGCTGGGGTTGGCCCGCGGCCACGGCGAAGGCGGCGACGGCCGGGTCGTCGTCGAGCACACTGGCGATGCGCAGGCGGTCCTTGAACACATGGCTGATGTAGTAGGCAGCATTGATATGGCTGCTCAGGGCGACGTCGGCGGCACCGTTGGCCACGGCTTCCATCAGGCCGAGCGGGTTGTCCACTTCGACCATCCTGGCCTGCGGGTAGCGTTGTTGCAGCAGGGCCTGTTGCGGCGAGCCGCGCACCAGGGCGATGCGCTGGCCATCCAGCGCCTTGGTCTGCGCCGGTGATGCGTTGTCGCCGCGGGTTACCAGCACCCGCGGGCTGACCAGGTAGGGGCGGGTATAGCGCAGTTGTTTCGAACGGTCCGTGCCGTAGCCCAATGCGCCGATCATCTGCGCATCGCCGCGTGCCAGGCGCTCGACCATTGCCTGAGCCGAAGGGCTTTCGACCGGCTTGAAATGCAGCCCCGTACGCAGCGAGATCTGCTTGAGCAGGTCGAGGGTAATGCCGCTGGGGCGGTGCTGGGCGTCGTTGAAGGTCAGCGGCGCAAGCGATGTGTTGACCAGTACGCTGATGCTGGGGTTGGCAGCGATCCAGGCTTCTTCTTCTGCGCTCAGGGCGGTGACGTGGCGCTGCAGCAGCAGGCTGGTGTTGCCACTGCTCCAGCGGCGCAGGATGTTCAGGCGTTCGCTTTCGCTGATGCGCGCCAGCGCCTTGTCGACCAGTTGGCGCAGGCCCGGGTTGTCACTGGCCAGGGCAAAGGCAAACGCCCCGGGGGCGACCTGGCAGAAATGGTCGATCTTCAGTGTGCCCTGGTAACTCTTGCCAATCGCGAAGTCGGTACTGATGGCATCGCCCAGGTAGGCATCGGCCTCGCCCAGTTCGACGGCGGCCAGCCCGGCCAGGGTCGAGCGATACAGGCTCAATTGCGCCTTGGGGTACAGGGAGCGGACGCTACTGGCGGGCAGGTAATGATCGACCATGGCCAGGCGCAGGCCGGCAAGGTCGGGCGTGTTCTTCAGGCTGTGCCCCTCGGGGTGACGATGACCGGCAGGTCGTCGGCATAGGTCGCACTGAGGATGAGCTGTGCATCCGCCGCCTCGAAGGCGTTGGAGCTGCCCAGCAGGTCGATACGGCCCTCGCGTAGGGCAGCTATGGCTTCGTGGCGGCTGTCGTAGCGTCGCACTTCGATGGGGATGCCCAGCTGTTCGGCAATGATGCCTGCGTAGTCGGCGCTCAGGCCTTCGTAGTCGCGCTGGCTGACGTTGATTTCGAGCGGCGGGTAGTCGGGCCGCGAACTGCCCAGCACCAGGTGCTGGCGTTGCTTTAGCCATTGCCGCTCTTCGTGGGACAGCGCGAGCGGGGCGGCGGCGCTGACCGAGCGGGCCAGCAACTGGCGGGGTTCGCTGTTGGCGAGCAGCGCGCCGGGACCGGCCAGGCCGATGGCCAGAAGGGCGCTTGCCAGCAGGCGCTTCATCGCCGTCAAGTGCTCAGTAAACGCTGTTGCGCTTGGCCAGGTCGACCATTTCAACCAGCGATTCGGTCTTGAGCTTCTCCATGATGCGGCCCCGGTAGGTGCTGATGGTCTTGGCACTGAGGTTCATGCAGGTGCCGATATTCTTGTTGTTCTCGCCGCGCGCCAAACGCCGCAGCACTTCCATTTCCCGGTTGGACAGGCTGGCCAGGCGCACCGGCTCGCTTTCCAGCGAGTTGCTGTTGACCGACATCTGCGGGAAGGTCGAGTAGCCCTTGACCAAGGCCTTGAGGGCGAACAGCAACGCCTCGTGATCTTCTTCCTTGGTGACGAAAGCGCCGATGCCGGCATCCAGGCAGCGCCGCACATACAGATCGGTGGCCTGGCCGGTCAGCACCATGATCTTTGGGACTGGCTCCAGGCATTGCAGGCGCTTGATCACTTCCATGCCGTCCAGGCCGGGCAGGCCGATGTCGAGAATGACCACGTCCGGGCGCAGTTCGCGGGCCACCTGCGCCACCTCGCTACCATTGCCGACCTCGCCGACGACATGGAAGCGCTCGCGTTCGAGCAACATGCACAAGGACAGCCGGACGATGGGGTGGTCGTCGACGATCAGCACGGTAGTCATGAGGAAAACTCCTGTCGGGGTGTGGTCCGCTTCCTGGATCACTCAGGAATACGTCTGCAAGTGGGGTTATCGGAAGCGCTGCACGATACGACCATTCCCGAAATTTGGTAATGCCGAGTATAGAAGTGTTGAAAGTCCCCGCACTTTTTGTTGAAAAGTCCTACAAAAATGGGGAAAGACATCACCCTACCAAAGCGGCAATGTCTGTTTTTTGAGGTCGGTCAAGCGCAGGCGGAGTGCGATTTGGTCACGCGCTGGGTCGAGGCGGGGTTGTTGGCCAGCGCCCGGCCAACCCGTGTCGGGCGTGCCACCAACTGGCCGGTGCAGTTCGGGCAGCGGCCCTGGAAACGGGTCTCGGCGCAGGTGCGGCAGAAGGTGCATTCGAAGGAGCAGATCAGCGCGTCGGGGCTGTCACCCGGCAGGTCGGTATCGCAGCACTCGCAGTTGGGGCGTAGGTCCAGCATGGGCATGACTCCTGTTTGCAGGCGGGAACCTGGAGTCTGCTACGCCCGCGGCGAAGCTGGCAATGCTCAGTCGCCAGGGCGATACAGGTGGGCGTGCCCCGCGCGGTACAAGGACGATTCGGCAAACGGTGCATCGCCCAGTACGTGGCCCACCAGGATCAACGCCGTGCGCCGGAAGTCCTTGGCCGTGACGCGTTCGACGATATCGCCGAGGGTGCCGCGCACCCAGTCCTGGTCCGGCCAGGTGGCGCGATGCACCACCGCCACCGGGCAGTGCGCGCCGTAGTGCGGCAACAGTTCATCGACGATACGCGACAGGTGCTTGACCCCCAGGTGAATCGCCAGGGTGCTGCCGTGGCGCGCCAGGTCACCCAGTTGTTCGCCGGGCGGCATTGGCGAACTGTCGCCATAGCGGGTGAGGATAACGGTCTGCGCTACCTGCGGCAGCGTCAGTTCGCAGCCGAGCAGGGCGGCGCTGGCCGCCGTGGCAGTGACTCCGGGGATGATCTGGTAATCGATGCCCAGCGCCTGAAGGTGGCGGATCTGCTCACCGATGGCGCCGTACAGGCTGGGGTCGCCACTGTGTACCCGGGCCACATCCTGGCCCTGCTCATGCGCGCTGCGCATGGCGGCAATGATCTGTTCCAGGTGCAGTTCGGCACTGTTGATCACGGTCTCGGCCTGGTGGCCCTCGAGCACGGCGGCCGGCACCAGCGAACCGGCATAGATGATCACCGGGCACTGGCGGATCAGCCTTTGGCCCTTGACCGTGATCAGTTCCGGGTCGCCGGGGCCGGCGCCGATGAAGTAGACCGTCATGGAAAGTCCTTGCAAGAAAGAGGGGGTGAAACGTTCAACAGGCCAGGGCGAGGGTGGCCGGGCCCAATACCTGGCGCGTCAGCAGCAAACTGGCCGTGCCAAGCCGCTGACTGGCCAGGGCCAGTGCCGCACTCTCGGCCACGCCCCAGCAGCCGCTGTGGGCATGGGCTGCGGCGGAGCGGTGGCTGAGTTGGTGTTCGTAGGGTTGCAACTGCGCGGTATCGTACAACACCAAGGGCACGTCGAGGCGTTCGGCCAACTGCTGCAAGCCGGCTTCGTCGGCCTTCAGGCTGATGCTGGCGATGCCGTGCAGGTCGGCCAACGCCAGGCCCTGGTTGTCCAGGGCCTGGTGTAGCAAGGCTTCCAGCGTATCCGCCGGGCAACCCCGGCGGCAGCCGAAGCCGGCGTAAAAGGCTGGCATCAGGCCTTGCTGGAGCGCCGGAACAGCCATGCGCTGAGCAGGCCCAGGGCCAGCCAGAAGGCCGCGTTGGTCAGCCAGGAGGCCACTTTGAACTGGGTTTCCAGTGCGGCAGGGGCCAGGCTCTCGTGCACCTCGGGTTGCGGTGCACCGATTACATGGGGAATGACCAGCAGCACGGCACCCAGCGCCTTCAGCAACCAGTGGCGGGCGAAGACCAGCAGGGCCAGGCCCAGCGCAGTGGCACTGGCGGTGCCGACCCACCAGGCTTGGCGTTGTCCCAGGTCGGCGGCTGCAGTACCTGGCAGTTCCGGCGGCAGGCCCAGGGTCGGGGCCAGGCAGAACACGACGAAGCCGGCCAGGCCCCACAACGCACCGGTGCCGGCACGCTTTGGTTCGCGCAGGTTGTAAAGGGCGGTGAGGATCAGGGCGAAGCCAACCGCGACCACCAGGTTGCCGCCGGTGGTGGACAGCACCCGCTGCCAGCCGTCTTCCGGCGACCAGGCTTCGGCGCTGTGTTCATGGGCGGCCACTTCACCAGCATGTTCGTGCTGGGCGGCCGGAGCCGCGGACTCGTAGGTTTCTGCCTCGAGAATGAGCGGGGCGACCCAGAAGCTTTGCAGCAGGGTCAGCAGCAAGGCCGCCAGTAGCCCGCTGAAGCCCGCGGTACGGGCAATGCGTGTGATCATCGGGCGTACTCAGTGGCAGGGGAAGGCGGCGCTGTGGCGGGTGTCGTGGGCGGCGTTGTGCACGGCCTCGATGTGCGAGAAGCCGGCGAAGTACACCAGGCACAGGCCCAGCAGGCTGGCGCCCACGGCGATGACGACACGCTGGCTGAGGGTGACGGGGGTGGTGATGCTATGTTGCTTGGCGCTGGTGACGGGCATGACGCGTTCCTCTGCTTTTTGTGGGCAATGGGCAAGCGCGGCAGCCCCGAGCGTGGCGGCCCAGGGGAATGCAACAGCGCCCGCCCACCGCGGGGTGTTCATGAACGCCAGGCCGGTCTCCGGGCTTGCGAGGAGGAGCCAGGCTCCTGGAAGGCGTCACCTTCCCATGCCCGGTGACCGGGCACAGTGGCACAGACGCTTCGCTCGCTTACCGTTGCGGGGGCAGCACCGGCCTTGTCCGGCCCTGCTGGAGGGCCTGCGACGCACCGGTTTCCCGTTTCACCCCCATTGGGGGCACCTGAACGCGAGGCATAAGGAGAGCATGGGGCGGGGCTGGCGTCAATTGCCAGAATTGAGTTTGCGGGGGCTCCGGGCATCCTGTGGGAGCGGCTTCAGCCGCGAAGAATCCAACGCGGTGCATGGCACCGGCTGCGCCGGTGTTCGCGGCTGAAGCCGCTCCCACAGTGTCCCTGCCGAGTGATGCGCAGTTCCAGGAGAGCGGGTTTGACCGGAAACCGGACGCAAGCGCCCCCGGTTATCCCCGGGCAAACGCAGCCAGCTTGTCCCCATCCAGCCGGTAGCGCACCCACTCATCCTGCGCCTCGGCCCCCAGCTTCTGGTAGAAGCCGATCGCCGGTTCGTTCCAGTCCAGCACGCTCCATTCCAGCCGCCCGCAATTATTCGCAACTGCCTCGCGGGCAATGTGTTGCAGCAACTGTCGCCCGGCGCCGTCGCCGCGTTGCTCAGGGGTGATGTACAGGTCTTCCAGGTAGATGCCGTTGCGCCCGAGCCAGGTCGAGTAGCTATAGAAGTACACGGCAAAGCCGATGGCCTGGCCATCGCGTTCGCAAATCAGGCTGTGTACGGTGCTGCCCTCGCCAAACAGGCTGTTTTCGATATCGGCAACGCTCGCGATCACCTCGTGGCGGGCGCGTTCGTACTCGGCCAGCTCGGTAATGAAGGCCAGGATCTGCTCGGCATCGGCGCGTACGGCAGGGCGAATGGTGAGGCTCATGGTGACGGCTTCCTTGGTCTGGTGGTAGCGGTACAGCGATGTGTATCTACACAATTTAGTAGAACTGTACCGGTCGCAGAGGAGGGCGACTCCGTTAGTGTGACAGCACCCATAACGAATGTGGAATGCCTGCCATGCTTGCCTCTGCCGACCTGCTGACCGCCTTCGTGCTGTTTGCCTTTGTATCTTCCATCACGCCTGGCCCCAACAACACCATGCTGCTGGCCTCGGGGGTGAACTTCGGCGTGCGTCGCTCGATCCCCCATGCCATGGGTATCAGCATCGGGTTCATGGTGATGGTGCTGGCTGTCGGCCTGGGCCTGGGCGAGGTGTTCAAGGCCTGGCCGGCACTGTACACGGTACTGCGCTACACCGGGGCCACCTACCTGTTGTACCTGGCCTGGAAGATCGCCACCTCCGGGCCGGTCGGAACAGCCTCGTCCAGTGCCCGCAAACCGCTGGGCTTCTGGGGGGCGGCGGCCTTCCAGTGGGTCAACCCCAAGGCCTGGGTGATGGCAGTGGGGGCAATCACCACCTACACGCCGGCGCAAGGCTATGTGACCAACGTCATTGTCATTGCCGCCTTGTTCGCCTTGGTCAACCTGCCCAGCGTGGGGGTGTGGGTGATGTTCGGCAGTGCCCTGCGCAACCTGTTGCAGAACCCGCGCTGGCTGATGCTGTTCAATGTCCTGATGGCCTTGTTACTGGTGATTTCACTGTACCCGCTGCTGTTTGTAGAATCGGCGTTTTCCTGACCTGCGAGTACAGTAAGCCGATGCAGTTGATTCCCTGGTCCCACGAATGCGCCGAAGGCTTCACCCTGCGTGGTTGGCGAACCCCGGCCAGTGGCAAGCCGCTGCTGCACTTTCTGCACGGCAACGGCTTCTGCTGCCTGGCCTACCAACCGTTGCTGATGCGCCTGGGCGAGCATTTCGACCTGTGGCTCAGCGATGTCCAGGGCCATGGTGACAGTGACCATGGCGGAGTGTTTCGTGGCTGGAACCGTACCGCTGCGTTGGCAGTGGACGCTTTCGAAGCCGGACGAGGCGAGTATGGCGACGTGCCGCGCTTTGCCGTGGGCCACAGCTTCGGTGGCGTACTGACCGGCCTGATCCTGGCCAGTGAACCGCAACTGTTCAGGCGTGCGGTGCTGCTGGACCCGGTACTGTTCAGCCGGAGCATGCTGGGTGTAATGGGGGTTGCAGCCCTGGTCGGCTTGCACCAGCGTCATGCCCTGGCGCGCAAGGCCGCCAGCCGTCGCAGCCACTGGCCTGACCGCGAGGCAGCCCTGGCTTCGCTGCAGGGGCGGGGGATCTTCAAGGGTTGGACCGATGCGGCGCTGCGGGCCTACATCGAGCATGCCATTGGCGACTGTGGCGAAGCGGTGGTGCTCAAGTGCCGACCCAGCCGCGAAGTGGAAATCTTCAGTTCGTTCCCCAAGCGCATGTGGGCAAGCCTTACGGCGATCCGCACGCCCACGCGGGTGCTGTATGGCGAGCACACCTACCCCTTCGTGCCCCATTCGGTGAACCGCCTGGCGGCGCTCAACCACAATGTGACCGCGCAGCAGGTCGCCGGCGGGCACTGCTTCATGCAGGAGGACCCGGCCACGGCTGCCGAACAGGTGCTCGGTTTCTTGCAAGGCTAATTGTTCCATCAGTGGAACGATGAATGCCAAACCAGCCAGCTACCGGCTGATTGGCGTCATTGATAAGGTTATCTCAACCAAGAGAGGAGCCTTCTCATGAAAAAGATTCTGGGTATTCACCGCAGCCCTCACGCCCACTGGGTAGGTGATGGTTTCCCGGTGCGCAGCCTGTTCACCTACGACAACCTGGCCAGCAAGATCAGCCCGTTCCTGCTGCTGGACCATGCCGGCCCTCACGACTTCACCCCGACCAGTGCGCGGCGCGGCGTTGGCCAGCATCCGCACCGCGGTTTCGAGACCGTGACCATCGTTTACCAGGGCGAGCTGGAGCACCGTGACTCCACCGGCGCTGGTGGCTTGATCGGCCCCGGTGACGTGCAGTGGATGACGGCTGCCAACGGTATCATCCATGAAGAGTTCCATTCCCCAGGTTTTGCCCGCAGTGGTGGTACGCTGGAGATGGTACAGCTGTGGGTCAACCTGCCTGCGCGGGACAAGCGCGCAGCGGCTGGCTACCAGACGTTGCTGGCCGAAGACATCCCGGTGGCGACCCTGGACGGCGAGGGCGGTAGTCTGCGGGTGATTGCAGGTGACTATCGTGGCCACTCGGGGCCGGCGCGGACCTTTACCGCCATGGATGTCTGGGACCTGCGCCTGAATGCCGGTGCAACCTTGCAGTTGCCGGTGGCCGCCGGGCGCAATGCGGCGCTGGTGGTGTTGCGCGGCAATGTGCGGATCAACGGCGAGCGCGAAGCCGGGCCATCCAGCCTGGTGCTGCTTGACCGGGGCGGTGAGGATGTTGCCGTCGAAGCGCTGGAAGGTGCCAGCCTGCTGCTGCTCAGCGGTGAGCCGATCGACGAGCCGATCGTGGGTTATGGCCCGTTCGTGATGAACAGCCAGGCAGAGATTGCCGAGTCGTTCGACGATTTCCATGCCGGGCGGTTCGGGCAGATGCAGGATGCGCGGGACGGTGCTGCACATTGATCCTGGTTGATTGAATGGCTTGTCCGGCCCTGTCGCACAGATAACTGAATTTGCAAGCGATCCTCGTACCCTGTGGGAGCGGCTTTAGCCGCGAAGAGTCCAACGCGGTGCATGGCACCGGCTGCGCCGGTGTTCGCGGCTAAAGCCGCTCCCACAGGGTCCCTGCTAATTCAATGAGTCATGTGCAGTTCTATGAGCGCTGGCTTGCCGGCGACAGGGCCGGTACAGGCATTGGATTTGCTGGCATGATGCAGCCATGCCCAAGCTAACGCCTTTGCACGCCGTGCGCCGATCATTGCCCACCCCCGGCCACCACACCCTGTGGCTGCGCTACCGTGCTCCTTACCACTGGCCCTCGACCCTGGCCTTCCTTGCTGCACGCTGCATCCCCGGCATCGAGACCTGCTTCGATGGCACCTACCGCCGTACCCTGGTGGTTGCCGGTCGCCACGCCGTGCTGCACGCGACGCCTTCGGGCAGCCAGCACCTGCGGGTCCGCCTTGAAGGCGTCCCGGCGCTTGCGCTACCCGGCCTTATCGCCAGGCTGAGGCGGGTCTTCGACCTCGATGCCGACCCCGCGCGCATCAATGCCGAACTGTCCCGCGATCCGCTGATGGCCTGCCTGATACAGCAGCGTCCAGGCCTGCGCGTGCCACAAGGCTGGGACGCCTGCGAGCAGGCTATGCGCACTGTGCTGGGCCAGCAGGTCAGTGTGGCTGGGGCAATGACCTTGGCCGGCCGCCTGGTGCAACGCCACGGCGTGGCCCTGCGCCGGCCTGCACCGGGCCTGAGCCACGTGTTCCCGGCGCTGCCGGTATTGGCGGCTGCGCAGTTCGACGGCATGGGCATGCCGCGGGCACGCGCTGCCACCCTGGGCACGCTGGCCAGTGCCTTACTGGCCGAGCCCCGGCTGCTACGCAGCGGGCAGGTGCTGGACGACCTGCTACGCAAGCTGTGCGAACTCAAGGGTATCGGCCCCTGGAGCGCGCACTACCTGGCGCTGCGTCAGGCCGGCGCGGCCGATGCCTTGCCGCTGGGCGACGTGGCGCTGGTCAAGGCGTTGCGCTTGCTCGAAGGCGATGACGCCCAACTGGCGCATAGAGCCCTGGCCTGGCGACCGTGGCGGGCCTATGCGGCCCAGCACCTGTGGGCATCGCTGGGGCCTGCCGGGACCGCTCGTCGTTAAGTCTGCCGTTGCGTTCGAACCCTCCGCCTGCGCAAGCGATCTTCCACTAAGGTGCTAGAGGATTCCCCGCACGATCATTGCCCCGGCGCATGGACGCCTGCCCGGGCATGCGCAATATCAATTGGCGCCTCGCCTGACAAAGGCGTACTCACACAACAGGCCATCCCACAGAGAGGGTCGTACCATGTCGTTGATAGGAGTTTCGATGCTAGAAATGCGGCAGATGATCGAGCAGGCCTGCCTGCCCGACCGTTGTGAAGTCAGCTGCCCGGACGGCGCCAACCTGACCATCCGCCTGGGTCAGGGCCAGAGTCTCGATGAGGGCGTGACCCTGAGCGGGGTCCCGCTGCAAAGCCTCAACAGTTGCCGTGACCTGGTCAACCTGGTCGGGCAGCTGCACGCGCTGCGTGACAGCCACCCGGCGCCGCTCAAGGCGATTGCCTGAGCGCGCCCACCGCGCCCTGCTCAGCCCAGGCTGGCCGGGCGCATCTATCCGCCAGTTGTGCGGCACTGACCATGCTCAGGCACACTCATTGATCGCCTCACTGCAGCTCCAGCAGCAGGTTCAGGCCGCCATCACCGCATTTTCCCTGGTCGCGGACCACACCGTGGTAGCTGCGCCCGTCCCAGACAAAGGCCACGCTGTGGGCACGGTCAACCTTGTCAGGCAACGGCGGGCAGATGTGCAGGCGCAGCCCCGGCCGGCCTTGCAGGTTGAGGGCGGCGAGCTGGCATTGGCACTCCACGCTTTGTGCCACCGGGCCGAACAGGGTGTCGCGTACGTAATCGAGTTGCAGCGAGGCATTGGGCGCGCGGCAGGGCATTTTCATAGGCGCGCGGCTCCGCTGTGTAGGGTCGGGGAACAGGGCTTGCAGGGCATGGTGGGCTCCAGGCTGAAGAGGGCGTGGCTTATCGTTGGAAGCTTGCCTGGCCAAGATGTTCAACGTGTTTCATGTGCGTTCATCCTGTTTGCGCCGGGTGACGGAGCGCGGGTCCGATTCAGCCACCGGCCTTGCGCAAGGTCAGGTTGATCCGCCGTTCGCCCAGGCGCGGATGCACGCCGGGCTTGATCGGCAGCACGCCGTGAAAGCGCAAGCGGTCTTCGCCACCCCAGACCAACACATCGCCATGGCTCAGCGGGATGCGCCGGGTCTTGTCGACGCGCTGCAGGCCACCGAACAGGAACACCGCCGCAAGCCCCAGCGACACGGACACGATCGGCTGGCCGAAGTCCTGCTCGTCGCGGTCCTGGTGCAGGCTCAGGCGGGTGCCCGGCAGGTAATGGTTGACCAGGCAGGCGTCCGGTACGAAATCGTCGAACCCGGCCATGGCCGCGGCGCGGGCGGCCAGGTCGAGCAACACTGGGGGCAGGGCAGGCCACGGTTTGCCGCTGAGCGGGTCACAGGGGCTGTAGCGGTAGCCGTGTTCATCACTGACCCAACCCAGGGTGCCGCAGTTGGTCAGGCCGACCGCCATGCGCAGGCCGCCCGGGGTGTGCATGCGCCGGAACGGCGCGGCACGCAGCACCGGGCGCAGGGCATCGAGCAGCGCCTCGATATCGGCCAGGGCGAAGCCGGGCAGCAGCACGGTGTGGCTGGCCAGGCGTTGCGGCTGGGGGCCGAACAGGTCGAGGTCGGACTGGATCATGGGCTTTGTATCGGGTTGGGTGGGTTCCATTGTAGTGCGCTTGGCAGGCTTGGCCTAATTCGCGGGCACGCCCGCTCCCACAGGGTTGGCACAGGCTCTGACGGCAGTGGAGTACCTGTGGGAGCGGGCGTGCCCGCGAACAGGTCGGCAAGAAAAAGAAGTTCTGACGAGAATAAAAAGGAACCGCGGCACCAGGGAGAGGAGCACCGCGGTTCAAGGGGGAGCGATCTACTGCTGGGTCACAGTGGCCAGGTTCGTGCTGCCCAGCTGGCTGATGGTCGCGGTCTGGTTGACACCGCTCTGGTCGACGTACGCCTTGTTGCCCTGGCCTCCCTGGGTCACATAGGCAATGTTGTAGCTGTCAGCCTGCTTGATGGTGGCTTCGTTGCCGCCACCGTACAGCTGGTTGGTGTAGCTCTGGTTGCTGTAGCCGGACTGGTCCAGGTTGATGACGTTGTCCTTGCCCTGGCTGTTGCCGTAGGCATAGTTGTCGGTGCCACGCTGGTCGGCGATCAGGAGGTTGTCAGTGCCGTTCTGCTCGAAGTACAGCTCGTTGTTCATCTCGGACTGTTTGGTCTCCATCTGGTTGCCGGTGCCTTTCTGGGTCAGCGTGGCCAGCTGGTTGTCACCGTTCTGGGTCAGGTTGACGCCGTTGCCATTGCCGTTCTGGTTGATGGTTGCGTTGTGGTTGGTACCGAACTGGCCGCCCATCTTGGCGCCTTTCCAGTTGCTGGCGGTGATGCTGTTGCCATTGCCCTTGGTGTTGATGGTCAAATTGAGGTTTTCACCGTTCTGGTAGGTGAAATGCAGGTTGTTGCTACCGGTCTGGGTGATGGTGGTGGTCGAGTTGTTGGTCTCGAACTGGTCCGACCAGCTGGCGTTGGCCGTGCCCTGTTGTGACAGGCTGACCTTGTTGTTCTTGCCGAAACTCTGGTCGATATAGCCTTCGTTCATCTGGCCGGACTGGGTCACGGAGGCCTGGCTGCCAGTCTGGGTGTCTTGCCACACTTCCACCGAGTTGCCCCCACCGTACTGGCCAATGCCGATGGTGCCGCCGGTGCCGTCACGCTGGTCGCCATACGCCCAGTTGCCCTGGCCATCCTGGTAGATCTGGATATCGCCATCGACGTGGTTCAGGTGCTCTGCGGCGGCATAGTTGTCCTGGCCGGTTTGGTTGATGCTGCTGCGGTTGTTGCTGCCACCAAAGGTCTGCTCGATGAAGGCTTCGTTACGCTGGCCGGATTGCCAGGTGGTGGCCTTGCTGCCTTCCTGGCTGTCCTGCCACACGGTCGAGGTGTTCTCGGCGCCTTGCTGGGTTTGCAGCGATTCGTTGCCCAGGCCCAGCGACTGGCTGGCGAAGGCATCGTTGTAGCTGCCGTCGGCGTGCTGGGTGATATGGCTGCCGTTCTCGAACAGTTGCTCGGCGTAGCCGGCGTTGTACTGGCCGGTGGCACTCTGCCGGATATCGCTGGTGCTTTCGGCCTGCACCGCCATGTGGTTGTGGCCTTTGCCGGTCTGGGTCTGGGTGGCCGAGGCGTATGGCGCCAGGGTCTGGCTGACTTCGGCGATGTTTTCCTTGCCGTCCTGGGTCTGGGACGAGGTGCTGTCAGCAGCCATGGCCTGACCTGCAAGGGCCAGGACAATAGCGGCACTTAACGGAGCGAGCTTGTACATGGTGGTGCCTCCAGGTCTATCGGTATTGGGTGATCTGAACATGCTGGCCACTGCCGGCCTGGGTCACGGAGCTGTTGAGGCCTGTGCCGGACTGCACGATGCTGGCGCTGTTGTCGTTGCCGATCTGCTGGATGGCTGCGCTGTTGCTGCTGCCGCTCTGGCGGATCGACGCGCTGTTGCCATTTCCCTGTTGGCTGATGATGGCCATCAGGTCACTGCCTTCCTGCAGGATGTACGCTTCCTGTGCACCACCGGCCTGGACGATGCGGCCCAGCAGGGCCTGGCCGTTCTGGTCGATGGCGGCGCGGTTGCCCGAGCCTTGCTGCCCGATCACCGCAGCCTGGCCGGCACCGGCCGGCAGCAGGCGGATGATCACCGGTTCGCCGAGGTCGTTGCCGGGTGCGAGGTCGGCATTGTCCATCAGGTCCTCGGCCCAACTGGCCTGGCCCGCCAAGGCCAGGCTGAGCAGCAGGGAGTACAGGCGTTTCATTGCAACCTCCGGCCTTCACTGCACCACAACGTTGACGGTGCGCGTGGTGCCTTGGCTGGTGGTGATCGTCGCCGTTGGTGCCGCGGTCGGGATGATCGTGGTGCTATTGCTCACTGCCAGGCGCCAGCGGCCGTTCACCGGTACCGTGGCGGTGCCAAGGGTCTGCACGCCGGTCGTGGTGGTCACCCGTACGGTCACGGTGTTGCCGGTGGTGACCGACGAGGTGCCGCTGATGTCCCAGTTGTAACGGTTGTTGGAGCGCGCCGTGACCGTGGCTGCCGTGACCGCGAAGGTTTCGGCCGCAGGCCGTGGCGACACGTTGACAGTAACGGTGCCGGGGTTGGACAGCGCCCCCAGCGAGTCACGTGCCTGGTAGGTGAAGGTGGTGGTGAAGGCCGTGGTTACCGTGGCCGGTGGGGTGTAGGTCACCGTGGTGCCGTTGGTGCTGACTGTGCCCCGGCCGGCAGCCGGCTGGGTGAGGGAGGCAGCGGGCACCGTCAGCGGCAGGTTGCCTTCCGGATCGG
This sequence comes from Pseudomonas sp. p21, assembly GCF_001642705.1. Taxonomy (NCBI): domain Bacteria; kingdom Pseudomonadati; phylum Pseudomonadota; class Gammaproteobacteria; order Pseudomonadales; family Pseudomonadaceae; genus Pseudomonas; species Pseudomonas sp. p21. The sequence goes on along the minus strand of NZ_LWBV01000007.1, from coordinate 115,557 downwards.
TGTCGTTGGCCAGCACATTGATGGTCAATGGCACGCCCAGGGTGGCGACGGTTTCCGGGTTGGCGGTCGGTGCCCGGTTGGGCGCGACATTGATGGTGACCGTTGCCGGTTCCGACTTCAGCCCTTTGGCGTCCACCGCCCGGTAGCTGAAGGTGGCCACCACGGGTTGTGTGGCCCCGGTTGGCGGGGTGTAGGTGACCGAAGTGGTGCCGTTCATCACCACGCCGCCAAGACCGGTAGCGGGTTGGGTCAGGTCGCTGATGGTCAGCGGCACGTTGCCGTCCGGATCGCTGTCGTTCTGCAGCAGGTTGAGGGGGATCGGGATACCGACGCTGGTGCTGCCGATATCGGCCCGGGCCAGCGGTGGCTGGTTGGCCGCCTCGACCGGAGCGTTGCCGACCACGACCACTGGTTCGACATCGCTGCCGCCACGCGCCGACTTGACCGTGATGGTGGCCGGTGGCTGCGGCACGTCGTTGACGGTCAGGCTTTGCAGCGTGCCTGCTTTGGACAGGCGACCGTAGCCCTGGGCGAGCAGGTCGGGGATTGCCACTTCGTCACTGGAACTGGCTTCGATCAGCAGGCGCTTGTTGGCCCAGTCGTAGCGTGCGGTGCTGACCTTGACCACATCGGTGAGCTTGCTCGACAGCGCGGTCGGCTGGGTGCCGCCGGCGCTGTTGCTGGCGGTGACCACCACCACCGCAGGCGGTGCGACCTGGCCGAACTGCTGGTGGAAGAACAGCCCGTTGTTGTCGGCGGTGAGGGTGTACTGGCACGGCGAAGGCGGGGTGCCGACCAGGGCGATGCCATTGCGCATGCACAGGCTGGCTGCACTGGGAGCCTTGGCGAACACTTCAGTACGGGTGCCGGTGGCGTTGCGCGAGTAGGTGGCGCGCTCCAGGGTGACCGGTGTTTGCGCGCGCGGGTCCAGCACCTTGCCCGAGACAGTGAAGGCGTTGGTCTGGATGGTGCCAGCAGGGCCTTGAATGCGCACGAAGTTGGTATTGAAGGGGCTGCCAGTCACCGCTTCGGTGATGTTGGGGTCGCCGATGTAGGTTTCGGTGGCGCCAGTGTCGGGATTGACCTCGGTGTAAGGCCCGCCAACCCCCTTCAGCCAAGGGCCGATCGCCCCCGCCAGTGCTCCGCGGAAGTTGCCCGGCGCGCCGATGCCGATGTCACGGGTGATGTTGATTGCCCGTCGGCCTGGTGTGGTGACGTTGACCGTCTCTACGCCATAGGGGTGGGTGATGGTGTAGGTACCGGCAGTGGGCACCGACACGCGGATACGGATGCGGGCGAAGCTCTGTTGGTCTCCATCCACCGGGTTTTCGGCGGCAAAGGCTGCTTCCACGCCAGCGACGTAAACTTCCAGTTCATAGCCGCTGTTGCCCACGGCCGGGATGGAGGTCTCGGCCAGGAACCAGAACATTTCCGGTGGCCAGTTGTCCGGGAACACCAGCGGCAGGGTGTCGTCGTAGATGCCGGGTTCGGGCAGCAGGGTGCACATGTAGGCCGGTGTACCCGGGGCGCCTGCGGCCCGCGAACTGACGGCACGTGACTGGCACAGCTCCAGGGACTGGTCGAGGCTGTCCTTGTACCACATCGGGAAGCCACCGGTGGCGAAGGTGTAGGGCCCCGGGTCGACATCAGACAGCGCGGCAAAGGCAGCGCTGGTAACGGTAAGGGAGAATCCGGCGGCCAACAGCGCACGGCGCGACCAAGTGTTCATGCTGCCTCCTTGAAGGCTGAGCCTTTGTCTGTTCATGGCACCAGCACCACGTCTTCGGTGTCGCTACCGCCATTGGCACTGGTGACCTGCACCTTGGCCGGCGGGATGGGCGACAGGCTGGTGCTCAATGTCTTCACGGCGCCGTTGCCGCTCAGGTTGCCGATCAGCGTGCCGTTGCCGGTGCGCGCGGTGAGTACCGGCGGCGTGGTTTCGTCGCTGGTGCTGGCCACCAGGGTCAGCTCGCCGGTGGACAGGCGGTACTGAGCCTGGGTGATGGTGACCAGGTCGGTCAGTGGCACGTTGGCGGTGGTCAGGCTGCTGGTGGGGATTGCCACGCTGTTGTTGGCGGTCAGCGTCAGGATCGTCCCGGCGGCCGGGTCGAGGACCGACTGGGCGTACCAGGCGCCAGTGCCGTTGGCCTCGGTGAGGTTCAGGTTGGGTGTCTGGCTGGTCAGGGCGACGCTGGCCGGTGGCGGCGGGGCCATGACGAAGATGTCCTGCTGGGCGCGCAGGTTGCCGTTCTCGGTATGCCGCGAGTAGGTACTGCGTTGCGGCATCAGCGGGGTTGGCAGGGCCACTTCGGAAAGCTTGCCCGAGATCGCGAACAGCTCGGTGCGCAGGTCGATGCCGCCGGGGCCTTCGATGCGTACATAGTTGGTGTTGAACGGGCTGCCGGTCACCCGTTCTTCCAGGTTCGGGTCGCCGATGAAGCGCTCGCTGCCCTCGGTGTAGGGGCCGTTGACACTGCGCAGGAATGGCCCGACATCGCCTTTGAGGGCGCCGGTGAAGTCGCCTGCGCCGCCAATGCCGATGTCGCGGGTCATGTTGATCGCCCGCCGCCCGCCGGCTGGCACGTCGAATACTTCGACACCGTAGGGGTGGGTGATCACATAGGTGCCGGCGGTGGGGACATCGACCCGGATACGTACCCGGGCGAAGCTGACCTGGTCGCCATCGACAGGGTCTCCGGAGCTGAACGCAGCTTCTATCGCCGTGCCGTAGCCCAGGTTGATGCCGCGCGCTGCGTCGACGATGGTGGCGTCGGCGGTGAACCAGAACGCCTCATCGGGGAAGTTGCCGGGGAAGGCGATGGGTTGGGTATCGTCGAACACGCCGGGTGTGGGCAGCAGCGTGCACATGTACGACGGTGCGCCGGGCGCGCCGGCGACCCTGGAGCTCACCGCCTTGGTCAGGCACAGGTCGAGGGTGCGACCGTGACTGTCCTGGTACCAGGCGGGGAATTTACCGTTGGCGGGGACATAGGCGCCTGGATCGACAGCATTCAAGGCAGCTTGCGCCGGGAGCTGGAGCATGCCGGCGACAATCGCCACTGCCAGCGGGTGGGGTATCGGTCGGTGCATGAGTCATTTCCTCCTGCAAACGGGCCCATGGACTTGGGGCGTCTGGCAGGAGATCGGCAATAGGCGTGCCAAGCCGGGAAAAATGTGCTGTAGCCCTTGCAGGGCAAGGGATCCAATTCTATTGCAAGGGGATTTGCAGGCGTTTGCCGGTGGGCACCGTGCCCCCAAGGTTGGGGGACTGGGGCAGGTCGTGTCGACCCAACCCTGACATTTGCGTGAACGCGGTCGCTGTAGCAGCGGGCGTGCCCACGAAGCAGGCGACACGGTGCCTGGCACCGGCTGCGCCGGTGTTCGCGGCTAAAGCCGCTCCCACAGGTATTATGCGAAGTCCGGAGCCCGCGTACTACCTATCGCAGGGCTGTGCTCCGGCGCTTGTAAAGCGATGCGCCCATAGAAGAACAACGCAGTTATCCAGGTGGTAAACCAGACAAAAATACCGGCCCAGAACGTATGGGACATGTAGTGCCAGCCCTGCAACACCCGGGTAGTACCGTACACGAACCCGATCAGCAGAATCGCCACCAGGAGCTTGCGGGCATGCGCCCAGCGGTGACGCAACGCCACGAAATACAGCGCCAACAAGGTAAACCCGCTGGAGGCATGGCCACCCGGCCAGCAGCGGCCATCACCGGCCTTGCCCCACCAGGAGAAGTTCTCGAACCATTCGACCCGGGCGTGCGAGCCGCCATACAGCGTGGTTTCCACCGGGCAATACACACTGGTATGGCTTTTAAGGTAGTGAATCACTGTGGTGCTCAGGGCGAACGCCACCACCACGAACAGCAGGTCGCGGCGGTGGTTGGTGGTAAAGCGTAAGACTGGTGCGATTCGGGCATTTTCCAGTAACCGTGTCAGGCACGCTTGCGGGCGGTTGGCCAGGCGCGGCCAGATGAACGACAGCACGCTGCCGATGACTGCCAGTTCACCGGTCCAGTCCGGCAGGACCCTTGGCCACTTGTGAGTGATTTTCTCGAACCACTGGTTGTGCAACAGCGGGAACTGGCCAGTGACCGGGTCGAGTAGCAGGTTGCTGATCCAGCGATCGAGCTCTGTGAGGTCGAATGCCATGAACACGGTAGCGGCCAGCAACAGAGGCAGCAGCAGATTGTTGCGGTAGAAAACTGCGCGCGGTGGCATGTTCAGAGCTCCTTGGCGTCGACGAGTTCGCGCCATTCACTGGCAGCCATCTGGCCCAGCAGCCTCTCTTTGCCATCGCTGCCCTGGGTGATGAACAGGGCGCTGGCATAGCTGTTCGAGCGCGCGCTGCCAGGCACGTCAAGCGTGCGCTCCAGTTGTTCCATACAGCCGCTGTGGCTGACCAGCACCAGGTTGTGGCCGATTCGCTTGTGGGCAAAGGCGGTCTCGGAAAACTGGCCATCACACTGCTTGAGCCAGTCCTGCGTGGCAATGGTTTTACCGAACATGGCGTGTGCGGTTTGCTGGGTACGCACCTCCGGGCTGGCCCATAAATCGGCTTTGCCCAGGCCAAGGCGTTGCAGGCCGAGACCTACATCGGCGGCCACCCGGCTGCCCGCGACCGTGATACCGGTTGGGTCACCCAGACAGGCTCCGCGGGAGCGGTCGCAGCGTTCGGCATGGCGCAGCACCACAATCACCGAGCCGTTCGCCCAGGCGGCCTCGAGCCCACTGTGCTGCAGGTGATGGGGGTTGCCCAGGTCGGGGATGGCCATACGGGTATGCGCCCAGGCTGCCGCTCCGCCAAGGATGAACAGCAGGCACAAGACTGCGAATAGCGCCGTGCCCCAAGGCAATAGGTATACCTGGGCAAGCCGTGAGGCGGGGAATTTGTCGATAACGCCTTGCCGCATATTTGCCACTCCAGTCAGCTCGCTCCACACAAGAGCGTCGGCACTGTAGGTAGCGGGATGTCGGTAGAGAGTGAGGCAGATGTGAAAAAAGCCTTGGCCCGACAGCAGTGCGGGAGTGGCTTAGGCCGCGGGAAGTCAAGTATGAAACCGGTTTCAAAACATTTCTGAACGCGCTAGATTATCCGGCTGTTTTCTTGATGACCTATCAAGACCACCCCCCACATTGAAAATCAGATGGCGCTTTTCAAGGCCGCACACAGCCGATGAGGACTCGCAATGCCTGAGCATGCCCCAGACAACCCGCGCAGGGATTTTCTGCGCAAGACCTTGACCTTGATCCCTGTGGTCACCGTGGCCAGCGCGGGGCTTGGCGTGGGCGCCGGTCAGCTGCTTGCGGCCCCGCAACACGAACCCAAAGTGCCTGCCACGCCGCCAGCGGGCAAGTACCAGCCGACTTTCTTCACTGCCGAGGAGTGGGCCTTCGTACAGGCGGCCGTCTCGCGCATCATCCCGGCCGACGAGCTTGGCCCCGGCGCACTGGAAGCCGGCGCTGCCGAATTCATCGACCGGCAGATGAACACCCCCTATGCAACCGGCGCGCAGTGGTACATGCAGGGCCCGTTCAAGGCCGACGCCGCGCCTGAACTGGGTTACCAGCTGCAACTCAGCCCGCAGCAGATCTACCGCCTGGGCATCGCCGCCGTGGACGGCTGGTGCAAGGCCAACTCCGGGCAAGTTTTTGCTGCCCAAGATAGCGCTACCCGAGACCATGTTCTGAGCAAAGTCGAAGCTGGAGAGCTGGTTTTCGACACCGTGCCGGCCAAGGTGTTTTTCAGCTTGCTGGTGCAGAACACCCGTGAAGGGTTCTTCTGCGACCCGATCCATGGTGGCAACAAAGGCATGGTTGGCTGGACCCAGATCGGCTTCCCCGGCGCTCGCGCCGATTTCATGGATTGGGTCGAGCGCAACGAGCCTTACCCGTTCCCGGCTGTTTCGATCCGTGGCGAGAGGGCCTGAGGCATGGCGACCGTGATGAAGAAAGTGGATGCGGTGATCGTCGGGTTCGGCTGGGCCGGCGCGATCATGGCCAAGGAGCTGACCGAGGCCGGGCTGCAGGTGGTGGCCCTGGAGCGGGGGCCGATGCAGGACACCTACCCGGAAGGCAGCTACCCGCAGGTGATCGACGAGCTGACCTACAGCGTGCGCAAGAAGCTGTTCGTCGACGTGTCGAAGGAAACCGTCACCATCCGCCACGGCATGAATGACGTGGCACTGCCCAATCGCCAGCTCGGTGCCTTCCTGCCGGGTAAAGGTGTCGGTGGCGCAGGCCTGCACTGGTCGGGCGTGCATTTCCGGGTAGACCCGATGGAACTGCGCATGCGCAGCCACTACGAAGAACGCTACGGGCGCAAGTTCATCCCTGAAGACATGACTATCCAGGACTTCGGTGTTACCTACGAAGAACTGGAGCCGCACTTCGACTTCGCTGAAAAGGTTTTCGGTACTTCTGGCCAGGCCTGGACCGTCAATGGCCAGGTAGTGGGTGAAGGGAAGGGCGGCAACCCCTATGCGCCGGACCGTTCCAGCCCGTTCCCGCTGCCTTCGCAGAAAAACGTGGTGTCGGCCAGGCTGTTCGAAAAGGCGGCGGCCAGCCTGGGCTACAAGCCCTACAACCTGCCATCGGCCAACACTTCCGGGCCGTACACCAACCCGTACGGGGCGCAGATGGGGCCGTGCAACTTCTGCGGTTTCTGCAGCGGCTACGTGTGCTACATGTACTCCAAGGCCTCGCCCAACGTGAACATCCTGCCGGCGCTGCGCCAGGTGCCAAACTTCGAATTGCGGCCCAATGCCCATGTGTTGCGGGTGAACCTGGACGACAGCAAGCGCAAGGCCACCGGTGTGACCTACATCGACGCGCAGGGGCGGGAAGTGGAGCAGCCGGCGGACGTGGTGATCCTGGCGGCGTTCCAGTTCAACAACGTGCGCCTGATGCTGTTGTCCGGCATCGGCAAACCGTACGACCCCGTCAAGAATGAAGGCGTGGTCGGGCGTAACTTCGCCTACCAGAACATGGGTACGGTCAAGGCGTTCTTCGACAAGGACACCTACACCAACAACTTCATCGGCGCCGGTGGCAACGGCATTGCCATCGATGACTTCAACGCCGACAACTTCGACCATGGCCCGCACGGCTTCGTCGGTGGTTCGCCCATGTGGGTGAACCAGGCCGGCAGCCGGCCGATTGCCGGCACCGCAAACCCGCCCGGCACGCCGGCCTGGGGCAGCGCCTGGAAGAAGGCCACCGCCGATTACTACACCCACCAGGTGTCGATGGACGCGCACGGCGCCCACCAGTCCTACCGTGGCAACTACCTGGACCTTGACCCGACCTACCGGGATGCCTATGGCCAGCCGCTGCTGCGCATGACCTTCGACTGGCAGGAAAACGACATCCGGATGAACCAGTTCATGGTCGACAAACTCAGCAAGATCGCCCAGGCGATGAACCCAAAGACCATTGCCGTGCTGGGCAAGAAGGTCAAGGACCATTTCAACACCGCCAGCTACCAGACCACACACCTCAATGGTGGCGCGATCATGGGCACCGACCCGAAAACCAGTGCATTGAACCGCTACCTGCAGAGCTGGGATGTGCACAACGTGTTTGTCCCGGGCGCTTCGGCGTTTCCGCAAGGCCTGGGTTACAACCCGACCGGCCTGGTGGCTGCGCTGACCTACTGGTCGGCCCGCGCCATCCGCGAGCAGTACCTGAAAAACCCTGGCCCGCTGGTCCAGGCTTGAGGAGCGATGCACATGAAGACAATGTTGATCGCAACCCTGCTCGGTGCCAGCGTGGCTGCTCAGGCCGCGCCCAATGACGATGCGCAGGTGCGCCAGGGCGAGTACCTGGCCCGCGCCGGTGACTGCGTTGCCTGCCATACCGCCAAGGGCGGCAAGCCGTTCGCCGGTGGGCTGCCGATGGAAACGCCGATCGGTACGGTGTACTCCACCAATATCACCCCGGCGGCCAGCGGTATCGGCCAGTACAGCTTCGAAGACTTCGACCAGGCTGTGCGCAAGGGCATCGGCAAGGACGGCAGCACCCTGTATCCCGCCATGCCATACCCGTCCTATGCACGCGTCAGCGAGCAGGACATGCAGGCGTTGTATGCCTACTTCATGAAAGGCGTGCAGCCGGTCGAGCAGCCGAACAAGGCCACCGACATTCCCTGGCCGTTGAGCATGCGCTGGCCACTGGCGATCTGGCGCGGGCTGTTCGCGCCTGAGGCCAGGCCCTGGCAGGCGTCGGCGGCGGCCGACCCGGTAGTCAACCGCGGTGCCTACCTGGTCGAGGGCCTGGGGCACTGCGGCGCGTGCCATACACCGCGAGCGCTGACCATGCAGGAAAAGGCACTGAGCCCACAGGATGGCGAGCAGTTCCTGGCTGGCAGTGCACCGCTGGAAGGCTGGATTGCCAAGAACCTGCGTGGCGACCACAAGGACGGCCTGGGTAGCTGGAGCGAGGAGCAGCTGGTGCAGTTTCTCAAGACCGGCCGTAGTGACCGCAGCGCCGTGTTCGGTGGCATGAGCGACGTGGTCGAGCACAGCATGCAACACATGAGCGACGCCGACCTGACCGCTATCGCCCGCTACCTGAAGACGCTGCCGCCGAGCAACCCTGACGACCAGCCGCACGTCTATGACAAACAGGTGGCGGATGCGCTGTGGAAGGGCGACGACAGCAAGCCCGGAGCGGCGGTGTACATCGACAATTGCGCGGCCTGCCACCGTACCGATGGCCAAGGCTATACCCGCGTGTTCCCGGCCCTGGCCGGCAACCCGGTGGTGCAGACGGCGGATGCCACATCGCTGATCCACGTGGTGCTGGCGGGGGGCACGGTGCCGGCGACGCACACGGCACCGTCCAACTTCACCATGCCGGCGTTCGGCTGGCGCCTGAGTGACCAGGAGGTTGCCGAGGTGGTGAATTTCATTCGTACCAGCTGGGGTAACCAAGGGGATGCCGTCACCGCCAGTGATGTGAAAGCCCTCCGTTAACTGCATCCCTTTGTCTGCACCCCCAATCCACTGTGGGAGCGGGTTTACCCGCGAATGCGTCGGCACATTCAACATCGCATTCGCGGGTGAACCCGCTCTCACCGGGTTTCGTATGTACTTTCATATACATATCAGTTAGTTAAAACGTATTCTTGTTGTATTTCCTAGGCATCAATATCGCACTCCCGACCAACGGCATGTTGACGAACGCATGTGATTTTGCTGTATTGAAACCGGTTTCATCGCGATCACAACAATCATAAGGACAGCCCATGACCGACGCGCCTGCCCATGCCCGCGAACGGGTCACCATCAGCGAAGTAGCGCGTGTCGCTGGCGTTTCCAAGGCCACCGTTTCCCGTTACATCGGTGGCGACCGCCAGTTGCTCGCCGAAGCCACCGCCAAGCGCCTGGAAGAGGTCATCGAGCGCCTCGGTTACCGCCCCAATCAGATGGCCCGTGGCCTGAAGCGCGGCCAGACACGCCTGATCGGCATGCTGGTGGCCGATATCCTCAACCCCTATTCAGTGGCCGTGATGCATGGCGTGGAAACTGCCTGCCGCCAGCACGGCTACAGCCTGGTGGTGTGCAACACCAACCGCGACGACGAGCAGGAGCGTCACCACCTGGTGGCCCTGCAGTCCTACAACGTCGAAGGGCTGATCGTGAACACGCTTGGCCATCACCCCGGCGAATTGCTCAACCTGCAGCGCGACATCCCCATGGTGCTGGTCGACCGCCAGTTGCCCGAACTGAATGTCGACCTGGTGGGCCTGGACAATGCCGACGCGGTCGAGCAGGCCCTCGACCATCTGCAGGCGCAAGGCTACCGCGACATCCTGGCGGTAACCGAGCCCCTCGATGGCACCAGTTCGCGCCTGGAACGGGTGCAGGCGTTTGGCGCATCGGTCAGCCGTCGCCCCGGCATGCGCCAGCAGGTGCTGGAAACCGGCACCGGGCTGGATGGCCAGCTGGCTTCGTTCCTCGCCGGCAGTGGCCATGGCCCGCAGGCCATCTTCACCTTCAACGGTGTCGCCACTCTGGCCGTGACCCGAGCCCTGCATGAGGCAGGGCGCAATCTGTTCGCGGACGTCGGGCTGATCGCCCTCGACGACCTCGACTGGTACCCCTTGGTCGGCAGTGGCATCACTGCACTGGCCCAGCCCACCGAGCGTATCGGCGTGGCGGCATTCGACAGCCTGCTCGGTCGCCTGCGCGGTGACAGCGGGGCAGCCCGGCGCATCGACTTCAAGGCCGAGCTGATCATCCGAGGTTCAACCCAGCCACAGTAATCAGAGGCAGGCATCTGTGTGCCTGCTGCTGGCAAAAAATGAAACCGGTTTCATAAGGACAACAACAATGCATTCGAACCCCGTTTCCATCAGCCTCTCCAGCTACGGCGCCGACTTTGTCCGGCAACGTGGCCAGGAGCAGTTCCTTGACCTGCTGGCTGCCGCTGGCGTTACCCGCGTGGAACTGCGCGAAGAACTATTCACCGGTGCGCCGGACACTGCAGCGCTGTCTGCAGCCATTGCCGCGCTGCGCCTGGAGTGCCTGTATTCCACGCCCCTTGAGCTGTGGACCGCACAAGGCGTGCCTGATCCGCAATTGGTGCACAAGCTGGAAACCGCCCGCGCCCTTGGCGCGGTAGCGCTCAAGGTTTCCCTGGGGCACTACTGTGCGGGCTGTGACGTCGCGGCCTTGGCGACGCTGTTGCCGGCTCACGCGCCGTTGCTGCTGGTGGAGAACGACCAGACCGTGCAAGGCGGACGAATTGAACCCCTGCAGCAGTTTTTTCAGCACGCCGACGAGCTTGGGCTGAGCCTGGGCATGACCTTCGACATCGGTAACTGGCAGTGGCAGGGCGAGCCTGCCCGGCACGCCGCACGTCAGCTTGGCCGCTGGGTGCGCTATGTGCATTGCAAAGCCGTGCAGCGCCTGGCCGATGGCCGCCTGGCAGCAGTACCGCCAGAGGCCGCGGACCTGCAGGAGTGGGCTGCGCTGCTGGCCGAGTTCACCCCCGGCGTGGTGCGTGCCGTCGAGTACCCGCTGGTGAGCGACGATCTGCTGGCGCTGACCCGTGCCCAGGTGCGCGACCTGGCGGCGCTGGGGCAGGGCGTGGCATCGAGTGAGGAGCTGAGCCATGCATGAGCATGACGTGCTGTGTTTCGGTGAGACCATGGCCATGTTCGTCGCCGAGCAGGCCGGCGACCTGGCCAGTGTCGGCCAGTTCGGCAAGCGCATCGCTGGTGCCGACAGCAACGTGGCCATCGGCCTGGCGCGGCTGGGCTTCAAGGTCCGCTGGCTGAGCCGGGTGGGCGACGATTCGTTGGGCCGTTTCGTGCTCGACAGCTTGCGCCGCGAAGGCCTGGACTGCTCCGGCGTCGAGGTGGATGCCAGCTACCCCACCGGCTTTCAGCTCAAGGCCCGCTGTGATGACGGTAGCGATCCGGCAGTGGAGTACTTCCGCCGTGGTTCGGCGGCCAGTCGCCTGTCGCCAGCGCTGCTGCGCCCGGGTTGGCTGCAGGTCCGCCACCTGCACGCCACCGGCATCCCGCTGGCGCTGTCGGAGGGTTGCCGGGCGCTGTCCCATGCGCTGGTGGACGCCATGCGCGCCGCCGGGCGCAGCATCTCCTTCGACCCGAACCTGCGCCCCTCGCTGTGGCCTGACCAAAGCAGCATGGTGCGCGAAGTCAATGCCCTGGCGGCCAAGGCCGACTGGGTTCTGCCAGGCCTGGAAGAAGGCCGGCTGCTGACCGGTCAGCACACTCCGGCAGACATCGCTGCGTTCTACCTCGACCAAGGGGTGGAACTGGTGGTGATCAAGTTGGGCGACGCCGGTGCCTACTTCCGCAGCGCCAAGGGCGAAGGCCAGGTGGCGCCAGTGCCGGTCAGCCATGTGGTGGACACCGTCGGCGCCGGCGATGCCTTTGCCGTTGGCGTGCTCAGCGCGCTGCTGGAGGGCCACCCGGTGGCCGAGGCAGTGGCGCGTGGCAACTGGTGCGGCAGCCGCGCCGTGCAGTCGCGTGGCGACATGGAAGGGCTGCCGCTGCGCCATGAACTGGAAGCCCACGACCTGCGCAGAAGCGCGTGAACACTTGACCCCGAATTACCTGTTGCAACAAAAACAACAAGCTCAGGAGAAACGAACCATGCAAAGCCAAAGCCTGGCACCTCGCCGCTGGTGGTACATCATCCCGATCGTGTTCTTCACCTATAGCCTGGCGTATCTGGACCGTGCCAACTACGGTTTCGCCGCCGCGTCCGGCATGGCTGAAGACCTGCATATCACCCCCGCGTTGTCTTCGCTGCTGGGGGCACTGTTCTTCCTCGGTTACTTCTTCTTCCAGGTGCCTGGCGCCATCTACGCCGAAAAGCGCAGTGTGAAGAAGCTGATCTTTGTCTGCCTGATCCTCTGGGGGGGCCTTGCCACGCTTACCGGCGTGGTCAGCAACGTCTACATGCTGATCGGCATCCGCTTCCTGCTAGGGGTGGTGGAGGCGGCAGTGATGCCGGCGATGCTGGTGTACCTGTGCCACTGGTTCACCCGCGCCGAGCGTTCGCGCGCCAATACCTTCCTGATCCTTGGCAACCCGGTGACCATCCTGTGGATGTCGGTGGTGTCGGGCTACCTCGTCAAGCATTACGACTGGCGCTGGATGTTCATCATCGAAGGCCTGCCTGCGGTGATCTGGGCGTTCTTCTGGTGGCGCCTGGTGGATGATCGCCCGGCCCAGGTGAACTGGCTGAGCGAGCAGGAGAAGGCCGACCTGGAGCAGGCGCTGGCCGCCGAGCAGCAAGGCATCAAACCGGTGAAGAACTACCGTGAGGCGTTCCGCTCGCCGCAGGTGATCATCCTTGCGCTGCAGTACTTCTGCTGGAGCATCGGTGTGTATGGTTTCGTGCTGTGGTTGCCGTCGATCCTCAAGCAGGCGGCGAACCTCGATATCGTGCAGGCCGGCTGGCTATCGTCGGTACCTTACCTGGCGGCGGTGCTGGCCATGGTTGGTGTGTCGTGGGCTTCCGACCGCCTGCAGAAGCGCAAGCGCTTCGTCTGGCCGCCACTGCTGATCGCCGCCGTGGCGTTCTATGGCTCGTACGCTCTGGGCAGCGAGCATTTCTGGCTGTCGTACACGTTGCTGGTGGTCGCCGGCGCCTGCATGTACGCACCCTATGGCCCGTTCTTCGCGATCGTGCCCGAGATCCTGCCGGCCAACGTCGCGGGCGGTGCCATGGCACTGATCAACAGCATGGGCGCGCTGGGGTCGTTCGGCGGCTCGTGGCTGGTGGGCTACCTCAATGGCGCCACGGGTGGGCCCGGTGCCTCTTACCTGTTCATGTGCGGTGCGTTGCTGGCCGCGGTGGCGCTCACTGCCGCACTCAATACTTCCCGGACGTCTGGCCGGGCCAAGCGCGGCGGTTCGCGTCTGGCCATGAACCATTAGGAAACCTCTGCAATGAAGAAGCGAATCGTCCTGTACAAACGCCTGTCCGACGACTTGATGGCACGCCTGCAAGATCACGTCGAGGTAACCTGGGTGGATACCACCCAGCCCGATGGCCTGGCGCGCCTGCGCGACGCCTTGCCGGGTGCACACGGGCTGCTGGGGGCTAGCCTGCGCCTGGACGCCAGCCTGCTCGATCTGGCGCCACAACTTGAAGTGGTGTCCAGCGTTTCGGTCGGCGTGGACAACTACGACATCGCCGAACTCAGCCGGCGCGGCGTGATGTTGACCAACACGCCTGACGTGCTGACCGAAACCACCGCCGACACGGGCTTTGCCTTGATCCTGGCCACTGCCAGGCGGGTGGTGGAACTGGCGAGCTGGGTGCGAGAAGGTCACTGGCAGGCCAACCTTGGTCCGGCGTATTTCGGCAGCGATGTGCACGGCAAGACGCTGGGCATCGTCGGCATGGGCCGCATCGGTGAGGCCCTGGCCCGACGCGCCGCGGCTGGCTTCGGCATGCGCGTGCTGTATCACAGTCAGCGTGCCAAGCCTGACGTGGAAGCGCGCTATGCCGCGCGTCAATGCAGCCTGGATGAGCTGTTGCAGCAGGCGGATTTCGTTTGCCTGACCGTGCCGCTGAGTGCCAGCACCGAAGGCCTGATCGGCGCGCGGGAACTGGCGCTGATGAAGCCGCAGGCAATCCTGGTGAACATTTCCCGCGGGCGCGTGGTGGACGAACCGGCTCTGATCGACGCGTTGCGTGCCCGGCGCATACGCGGCGCCGGCCTGGATGTGTTCGTGCAGGAGCCGTTGCCGGCGGACTCGCCACTGTTGCAATTCGACAACGTGGTGGCGACCCCGCATATCGGCTCAGCGACCGAGGAAACCCGCCAGGCCATGGCGCGCTGCGCAGTGGACAACCTGCTCACTGCGTTGGCCGGTGAGCGCCCGGCGAACCTGGTGAATGGCTAGCGCCAGATCCACAAGCCGGCGCGGCCCCTGTGGGAGCGGGCATGCCCGCGAAGCAGGCGACGCGGTGGATGGCACCGGCTACGCCGGTGTTCGCGGGCGCGCCCGCTCCCACAGAGTTCCCGCTAATTCAATGAGTTATGTGCAGTTCTGTGGGAGCGGCCTTGTGTCGCGAAAGGGCTGCAAAGCAGCCCCCCCCGGAGTCAATGCGATTCTGAACGCTGCGCCTGCGCTGGCGCAGCACTCTCCACCGGCTCCAGCGGCGGATGCTCTTGCGCCGCATGCATCAGGTCTTCGGTCACTCGCAGTTCGGCACCGGTCGGCGAGAAGGTGGTCGAAGCTGTGAACGGGGCCGGATGCTCTGCCGCCGGGCGCTTGCCACGGCGCCACATGAAGAAGCACACCATGGCCAGGTTGACCACGGCAAAGGCCCAGAACAACCCGGCCTCGCCAAACTCGGTCATCATCGGTGAAATCGCCACCGGCGCCATGGCCGAACCCAGCGAGTTGATCAGCAGCAGGCCCTGGATCATCGGCACCAGCGCATCGGACGGCGCCCGGTCGGCCGCATGGCTGACCGCCACCGGGTACAGGGTGAACACGCCACCGCCCAGCAGGAACAGCATGGCCGGCAGCAGGATCGAGTCCGACGGCAGGAATACCGTGACCAGCGACAGCAGCACGCACAGCGCGGCCAGGGCGATCAGCACATCCTGGCGGTCCTTGCGGTCGGACCAGCGCCCGACCGGGTATTGCAGCAGCATGGCACCCAGAATCACCCAGGCCATCATGTTGCCGACTTCACCCACATCCAGGCCAATGCGCTGCAGGTACAGCGGCAGCAGGGCATAGATGCCGGCAATGGCCACACCCGAACCGAAGCAGCCGACCAGCCCCGACGGTGCCACGCCCAGCAGCTGGCGCGGCTTGAGCGGTTCGACCTGGTCCAGCAGCGGCGATACCCGCGGCAGGATCACGATGGGCAGTACCGACAGGGCGGCGAGCACGCCGGCCAGCATGAACGGTGCGGTGTCACCCATGTGGGTGATTTCGCCAAGGCCGGCCTGGGCGATTACCCCGGCGCCGTAGAAGGCGATCATGTACAGCGCCAGCAGGCGGCCGCGGATCTTGGCGTCACCGGCCAGCAGCAGCCAGCTTTCGATCACCAGGAACACGCCCACCGCCGCCCAGCCGTTGATCAGGCGCAGCACCGACCACCAGGTGACGTCGTAGAACAGGCCTTGCAGCAGGATGGTCACGGCGATCAGCGAGGCGAAGCTGGTGTAGGCGCGGATATGGCCGATGCGCAGGATCAACCGGTCGTTGAAGATGGCACCCAGGGTCAGGCCGATGAAGTAGGTCGAGGAGACGACACCGATGGTGGTGGCTGACTCACCGGCAGCGCCAAGGCGCAGGGTGGTAAGGGAAGACATGAAGCCGTTGCCCAGGGCAATGATGAACAGCCCGAGCAGGGGCGCCAGCGCCATGGCCAGCAAACGCGGAGACATATGTACCTCTAGTTGGATGAGCGGAATGAGCGCCTTTTCGGACGCGCACACCGGCTCGACCCGAACGGGGCCGAGGGGCTGCACGGAGTGCCTGGGCTGGATGCGACTGTCATTGCTGCCGGTTGCCACCGTTCAAGGCGACAGGCGAAAAGGAAGCGCGATTCTACGGGCTTCAGCGGTTTTGCCCAAGAGGCCTGGGTGTGCGACGAGACGCCGCAGTCTGCGGCATAATGCTGGGCCCACCCCCAAGGAAGGCCTCTATGTTCGCGTCACTGTTCGCCGTCCTGGCTCCGGTTTTCATCGTCGCCGGAATCGGCTTTGCCTGGGCCCGCAAGGGCCTGGAATACCCCACCGAATTCATCGCCCGGGTGGTGATGACCGTCGGCACCCCGTCGTTGGTGCTGTCCACCCTCAGCCGTACCGAACTGGACCCGAACGCCTTCACCAGCATGGCCATGGCCTGCCTGCTGTGTACCCTGGGCATGGCCCTGGCCGGCTTGCTGGTGTGCCGCGCTTCCGGCCTGCACTGGCGGGTGCTGTTGCCGGCGTTCATGTTCCCCAATACCGGTAACATGGGCCTGCCGATCAGCCTGTATGCCTTTGGAGAACACGGCCTGGCCCTGGCCGTGGCGTTCTTCCTGACCCTGTCGATCGTGCAGTTCACCCTTGGCATGGCCATTTCCGGTACTGCGGCTTCGCTCAAGGCACTGCTGCGCAACCCCATCGTGATCAGCCTGGCCGGCGCCATGCCGATCATCTTTCTCGATTTCGAATTACCGCGCTGGCTGGCCAATACGGTAGGCCTGCTGGGCGGCATGACCATCCCGCTGATGTTGCTGACACTGGGCGTTTCGCTGGCCAGCATTCGCCTGCGCCATGTGGGCAGCGGCATGCTGCTGGGCGGTTTGCGCATTGGCCTGGGGGCTGCCGTGGGCTGGGCAGTCGGCGCCGCGTTGGGCATGGCCAGCCTGGAGCGCGCGGTGCTGGTGGTGCAGTCGGCGATGCCGGTGGCGGTGTTCAACTACCTGATGGCAGTGCGCGCCAACCGCGAGCCGGAGCAGGTGGCGAACCTGGTGATGTGTTCTACGGTGCTGTCGTTTGCCTGGTTGCCGGTGGTGCTGGCCTGGTGGATGTAAGGCTGTACCGGCCCTTTCGCGGGTAAACCCGCTCCCACAGGTACAGCGCAGGTCTCAAGGCCAGTGGTGCACCTGTGGGAGCGGGCAAGCCCGCGAAAAGGCCGGTACAGCAAACGGCTATTTGTCGTGCAACCGCCAACCCTGGCTGGTCAGCACCATTTCCCGGGTGTCCTTGAGCGGCATTTCATTGCTGGCCACCGCCTTGCCCAGTTCTTCAACGCTGGCCTTCACTTCTTCATTGGCAGCCCAAGCCGGCAGCCCGGTGATCTTGTAGGCATAGGTCACACGCGACATCTTCTGCCCGGTCGCTTCGCTCGGCTCACTGAAATGCTCGATGGCCGTGACTTGCGCCTTGCCGAAGCACAGCCCGTTATCCGCCTTGTAATACTTGCGGCCTTCGTCGGTGAGGTCGTAGGCGTAGTAGATGTCCGTGCGTGCCGCTTGCCACAGGCGGGCGGGCACCTCGGTGCGCGAGATCTCCTTTTCGCTGACCACGCCTACCTGGGCCAGGGCATGCAACGCCTTGTTGGTGCCATGGAGGTCGAAGTCCTGGGTTTTGGTGGGGAATGAGCTGATGACGAAGCAGTGCGGGTATTGGGTATCGAGGTAGGCCTGGGCAGCCTTGTGGAAACTGGCCTCGCTGGTGTCCTCGCTGTTCGAGCAACCGGCCAGGGGTGCCAACAGCGCCAGCGGCAGGATCTTCCTGTACATGGTGACACTTCCTTGAGTGACAAAGGCAAACGGGTCGTGCGCGATTAGAACCTACGGACTAGAGCGGCGCAATCGTGGCAAGACGGCATCTCGGCATGTGCTGCGGTGGCCTCTTCGCGGGTAAACCCGCTCCCACAGGTTCACCACAGACCTTGCAAGCTGTGCAGTACCTGTGGGAGCGGGTTTACCCGCGAAGAGGCCGGTGCAGGCGCTACAAGGCCTTGGCCAGAAACGCCGCAGTGCGGCTTTCAGCACACCCGGCCACCACTTGCGGCGTGCCGCTGACCACCACCTGGCCCCCGGCATCCCCGGCCCCCGGCCCGATATCGATCACCCAGTCGCTCTGCGCCACCACCCGCATGTCATGCTCGACCACCACCACGCTGTGCCCGCCATCGACCAGGCGGTTGAGCTGCACCAGCAGGCGGTCGATGTCCTGAGGGTGCAAACCGTTGGTAGGCTCGTCCAGTACATACAACGTCGCCCCGCGGGCCATGCGTTGCAGCTCGGTGGCCAGCTTGATGCGCTGCGCTTCGCCGCCAGACAGTTCGGTGGCCGGCTGGCCCAGGCGCAGATAGCCCAGGCCGATGTCCTGCAGCACCTGCAGGCAACGCCGCGCCGCTGGCTGTTCGGCGAACACCTGCATTGCCTGGTCGACCGTCAGTTGCAGCACCTGCGCAATGTTCATGCCTTGCCAGTTCACCGCCAGGGTTTGCGGGTTGTAGCGGGCGCCGTGGCAGGTCGGGCAGGGCGCATAGACGCTGGGCATGAACAGCAACTCGACGCTGACGAAGCCTTCGCCTTCGCAGTTCTCACAGCGGCCCTTGGCAACGTTGAAGGAAAAACGCCCGGCATCGAAGCCTTGTGCCTTGGCCTGTTCGGTGGCGGCGAACAGCTTGCGCACGTGGTCGAACAGGCCGGTGTAGGTGGCCAGGTTGGAGCGGGGCGTGCGGCCGATCGGCTTCTGGTCGACCTGCACCAGGCGCCTGATGCTGCCAAGGCCCGCGCTTACATGCCCGCTGCTGGCCTGTTCGGGTTCATCTTCCAGGCTCTGCTCTTCGGGCTCGTTGCGCTGCTCGGCATGGCCCAGGTGCGCACCCACCAGCTCCAGCAGGGCCTGGCTGACCAGGCTCGACTTGCCCGAGCCGGAAACACCGGTCACGGCGGTGAAGCAGCCCAGCGGGAACTCGGCGCTGAGGTTGTCCAGGTTGTTGCGGCAGATGCCTTCGAGCTTCAGCCAGTCGTGGGCCTGGCGTGGCGTGCGTGTGGCCTGTGCCGCCGTATTGAACAGGTAGGCCCGGGTGCATGACTGCTCGACCTGGGCCAGGCCCTTAGGTGGCCCGCTGTAGAGGATGGTGCCGCCATGTTCGCCAGCAGCAGGCCCTACATCCACCAGCCAGTCGGCGCGCCGCATGGTGTCCAGGTCGTGTTCCACCACATACACCGAGTTGCCAGCCTGCTTCAGGCGCTGCAGCGCGTCGAACAGGGCTTCGCTGTCGGCCGGGTGCAAACCGGCAGACGGCTCGTCGAGCACGTAGATCACGCCGAACAGTTGCGAGTTCAGCTGAGTGGCCAGGCGCAGGCGCTGTAGTTCGCCAGAGGACAGGGTCGGGGTGCTGCGCTCCAGGGCCAGGTAGCCCAGGCCCAGGTCGAGCAGGGTGTCGATGCGTTCGAGCAGTTCGTTGGCGATGCGTTGCGCCGCCAGGCGCTTTTCCAGGGTCAGGTCGTCCTGCTGTTGTGCCAGGTAGTCTGCTGCCGCCACTTTGCGGAACACCTCGGCCAGCGCCTGCAGCGACAGGTGCGACAGCTCGGCGATATCCAGGCCGGCAAAGGTCACGCCCAGCGCTTCGCGCTTCAGGCGCTTGCCCTGGCACAGCGGGCAGGGGCTGGGGCGCATGAACCGGGCCACGCGCTTGCGCATCTGCGCGCTCTGCGAGTGCATGAAGGTGTGCAGCACGTAACGCCGGGCACCCATGAACGTGCCCTGGTAGCTGGGCTCCTGCTTGCGCTTGAGGGCGGCGCGGGTCTGCGCCGGGGTCAGCCCGGCATACACCGGTGCAGTGGGTGTTTCTTCGGTGAACAGGATCCAGTCGCGCTGCGCCTGTGGCAGGTCGCGCCAGGGGATATCGACGTCATAGCCTAGCGTCACCAGGATGTCGCGCAGGTTCTGGCCCTGCCAGGCCATGGGCCACGCTGCCACGGCGCGCTCGCGGATGGTCAGCGACGGGTCGGGGACCATGGTCGCTTCGTTCACTTCGTAGACCCGGCCCATGCCATGGCATTCCGGGCAGGCGCCCTGCGGCGTGTTGGGCGAGAAATCCTCGGCATACAGCATCGCCTGGCCGGCCGGGTAGTGGCCGGCTCGGGAGTAGAGCATGCGGATCGAACTGGACAGGGTAGTCACGCTGCCCACCGAGGAACGTGCACTCGGCGTGCCGCGTTGCTGCTGCAGGGCCACGGCCGGTGGCAGGCCTTCGATGGCGTCGACATCCGGCACGCCGACCTGGTCGATCAGGCGCCGGGCATAGGGCGCCACCGACTCGAAATAGCGGCGCTGGGCTTCGGCATAGAGCGTCGAGAAGGCCAGCGAGGACTTGCCCGAGCCGGACACGCCAGTGAACACCACCAGGGCGTCACGGGGTATATCGACATCGATGTTCTTCAGGTTGTGCTCGCGGGCACCCCGCACACGAACGAAGCCGCTTGGGGTGGTTGGGCGTGGGGGCATGAGGCAGTCCTTGGCTGTAGCTGAACAGTGTGCTCAAGGTAACAGCAAATATGTAGCGCCTGCTGGGGCAATGCTTCCGATCAGCAGATCTGAGAGTTATGCAGGCATGTTCAAGTGCTTAGTGTCGTTGTACAAAAAAACAACACGGGAATTTCAAACATGCAGCTTTCGTCTTCACTCGCCATCGACCCGCAATCATCGATCCAGTTAATCAATAACTCCTCAATCCATTCATATACCCCCTATGGTTATCACGTAGCTCGGCACCACTCACTGTTGGCTTTTGCCGGAGAATGTCAGGTGTCATTACCGCGCTGTTACCTGCTGGGTAATGGCAAGCGTGCCTATGGCACGGTGTCGATGCGTTTTCATAGCCCAGACACCCTTAGCCCTTTTGGCCGGGGAGGGCCCAATGCCTACTGCTATTGCAAAGGCGACCCGGTGAACCATGTCGACCGTGATGGGCATTCGCCCACGCGCTTGCTGTGGCAAGGGACGGGGCTAGTCTGGGGAACCGTGGGCATGCTGTCTGCGTTGAATAAGGCGTCCAGAACCATCGTCAAACGATCCGTAGCCAAGGCCAAAGGCATGCCCGTACCCGCCGAGTTTGATGCTTCAAGCCGTACCAACAATGCGCTGGTATTCAATGGTGGATTGGTCGCCACCCTGACGAAAGTGCCTGGTGTGGTGATGGCGTATGCATTTCCAGCGGGTTCACTCACGAGCGAAGCCGCTTCCGCGGTGGGTATTGGGGGCGCTTCTTTTGCAGGGGTGGGTAAGTTGAGGCAGCTGTATTCCGATATGAAAGCAACCTATCAGGAAGCCAGGTTGAACAGGATCCCACTCGGAAAATTGGCAGTGGAATCGATGAAGGAAGCCACCGGGTGGAACCGATTACGGGGCAGGGAATCAGCCATTCTGGAGCCCTTGCCCGAAAAAGTATTGTTGGTGCGTGTTGGGGCGAAAATGTAACGGCGATTTGGCAATCAACGGCAACGGCGGGACTTTGTGTTCCACCGTGTGAAACCAGATTCGATTGTGCTCTCAGCCTCCTCGCGCTTATCTGTCGCCAAGCACGACCTGCCTCACCCGTCGTGACCTCAAGGCGAACAACAAGAACGGGAAACCACCCGCGCGAGGAGACTCTACATGTCCCGACATCAGCACATCCTGGCCTGGCTGAACGATGTGGCTAGCGACCTGCACGCAATCCGTCACGATATCCACGCTCACCCGGAACTGGGTTTCGAAGAAAGCCGCACTTCGGCGCTGGTCGCCCGCCTACTCGAAGAATGGGGCTATGAGGTGCATACCGGTATCGGCAAGACCGGCGTGGTCGGCGTACTGCGCAATGGCAGCAGCCCACGCCGCCTGGGCCTGCGCGCCGACATGGACGCGCTGCCCATCCACGAGGCCACCGGTGCCGCGTACAGCAGCCAGCACCAGGGCTGCATGCACGCCTGCGGCCATGACGGGCATACCACCATGCTGCTGGGCGCCGCGCGCTACCTGGCGGCGACCCGGCAGTTCGACGGCACGCTGACGCTGATCTTCCAGCCGGCCGAGGAGGGCCAGGGTGGCGCCGAGGCGATGCTGGCCGACGGCCTGCTGGAGCGCTTCCCTTGCGATGCCCTGTTTGGCATGCACAACATGCCCGGGCTGCCGGCCGGGCACCTGGGCTTTCGCGAGGGGCCGATGATGGCCTCGCAAGACCTGCTCACGGTGACCCTCGACGGGGTTGGCGGCCATGGCTCGATGCCGCACCTGACCGTCGACCCGCTGGTGGCGGCGGCCAGTGTGGTGATGGCCCTGCAAACCGTGGTGGCGCGCAATATCGATGCGCAGGAGGCGGCCGTGGTTACCGTCGGCGCCTTGCAGGCCGGCGAAGCGGCCAACGTGATCCCGCAGCAGGCGCTGCTGCGCCTGAGCCTGCGCGCGCTGAACGCCGAGGTGAGGGCGCAGACCCTGGAGCGAGTGCGGGCCATTATCGTCAGCCAGGCCGAGAGCTTTGGCTGCCGCGCCACTATCGAACACCGCCCGGCCTACCCGGTGCTGGTCAACCACGCCGCGGAAAACGCCTTCGCCCGGCAGGTGGGAGTGGAGTTGCTGGGTGCCGAGGCAGTGGATGGTAACACCCGCAAGCTGATGGGCAGCGAAGACTTCGCCTGGATGCTGCAACGCTGCCCGGGTGCCTACCTGTTCATCGGCAATGGCGTATCGCGGCCGATGGTGCACAACCCGGCCTACGACTTCAACGACGACATCCTGCTGACCGGCGCCGCCTACTGGGGTGCGCTGGCAGAGCGCTGGCTCGCTCCCGCCTGACCTTTCTTTTTTACGACTGCCGCTGGAACCCGGGCGCGACCGCGCCCGGGCGATCACCCAATCATCGTATGGAGTGTTTCCTATGCAGACTTCGAGCACCGGCGTGTCGCGTACCCGACAAGTGGTCGCCGCCGTCATCGGCAACGCCCTGGAGTGGTATGACTTTATCGTCTACGGCTTTCTGGCCAGCATCATCGCCCGGCAGTTTTTCCCCTCCGACGACGAATACGCCTCGATGCTGATGGCCCTGGCCACCTTCGGCGTCGGCTTTTTCATGCGCCCGGTGGGCGGTGTGCTGCTGGGCATGTATTCCGACCGCAAGGGCCGCAAGGCGGCGATGCAGATGATCATCCGGCTGATGACCGTGTCCATTGCCATGATCGCCTTTGCCCCCGACTACCTGGCCATCGGCATGGCTGCGCCGATGCTGATCGTGGTGGCGCGCATGCTGCAGGGCTTTGCCACCGGCGGTGAGTACGCCAGCGCCACGGCATTTCTGGTGGAGAGCGCGCCAGCCCACCGCAAAGGCCTGTATGGTTCGTGGCAACTGGTGGGGCAGTGCCTGGCGGTGTTCTCCGGGGCGGCGATGGTGGCCCTGGTCACCCACCTGTGCACGCCTGCGGCACTGGACAGCTGGGGCTGGCGTATCCCGTTCGTGCTCGGCCTGCTGATCGGCCCGGTAGGGCTGTGGATTCGAAAGCACATGGAAGAGCCCGAGGAATTCATCGAAGCGCGCCGCCAGGCCAAGGGCCAGTCGCCCAGCCTGTGGCAGGTGCTGCGTGAGCACCGGCGCAGCCTGTTGGTATCGATGGGGCTGGCCTGTGGCGCGACGGTGTCGTTCTACGTGGTGCTGGTGAACATGCCGACCTTCGCCCACAAGAACCTTGGGCTGCCGCTGGACCAGGTGCTGCTGGTGCAGATGCTGGCTGTCGGGCTGATGACTGTGGTGATCCTGCTGTCCGGGGCATTGTCTGACCGGCTGGGGCGGCGCCCGGTGCTGATGGCGTTCACTCTGGCGTTCTTCGTCATGGTTTACCCGTTGTATGTGTGGGTGGCCGCCGCACCATCGCTGGAGCGCCTGCTGGTGATGCAACTGCTGCTGTGCACCGCCATCGGCGGTTTCTTTGGCCCGGCACCTACCGCCTTGGCCGAGCAGTTCCCGGTCGAAGTGCGTTCTACCGGTGTTTCGGTGGCCTATAACGTGGCGGTGATGGTGTTCGGCGGCTTCGCCCCGTTGATCGTCACCTGGCTGAGCAAGGTGCTCGGCACTCCGGTGGCGCCGTCGTTCTACGTGCTGTTCGCCTGCCTGCTGACACTGCTGGGCACCTACTGTCTGAAAGAAGCCCCACGCGCGGGCAAGCTTGCCGCTTTCAACCTTGGAGTGAAACCGTGATGTCGCTAGCCATCGACCCCATCGTTGCCCTCGATGCCGAGGCATTGTCACAGGCCATCCATGCCCGCCAGATGTCTTGCCGTGAGGTGATGCAGGCCTATCTGGTGCATATCGAACGCTTCAACCCGCAGGTCAATGCGCTGGTGTCGCTGCGTCCGGCCGAGGCGCTGCTGGCCGAGGCCGATGAGCGTGACCGCGAGCTGGCCCGTGGCCATTCGCGCGGCTGGATGCATGGCATGCCCCAGGCGATCAAGGACCTGGCCGCTACTGCCGGGCTGCGCACCACCCTGGGCTCGCCGCTGTTCGCCGAGCAGGTACCCGAGCACGACGCGATCAGCGTGGCGCGGGTACGGGCCAGCGGGGCACTGATCGTGGGCAAGAGCAATGTGCCGGAATTCGGCCTTGGTTCGCAGACCTACAACACCCTGTTCGGCACCACCACCAATGCCTACGATCCGGACAAGGTGGCCGGGGGCAGTAGTGGCGGGGCGGCGGCGGCGCTGGCGATGCGCCTGCTGCCGGTCGCCGACGGCAGCGACATGATGGGCTCGCTGCGCAACCCGGCGGCGTTCAACAATGTGTATGGCCTGCGCCCGTCGCAGGGTCGCGTGCCCCATGGGCCGGCGCCGGAACTGTTCGTGCAGCAGCTGGCCACCGAGGGGCCGATGGGCCGCAGCGTGGTGGATGTTGCGCGCCTGTTGTCCACCCAGGCAGGCTTCGATGCGCGGGCGCCGTTGTCGCTGGGCGAGGGCCGGCGCGATTTTGCCGCCGGGTTGCAGCGCGATTTCCGCGGCGTGCGGGTTGGCTGGCTGGGCGACTACGAGGGCTACCTGGCGATGGATGACGGGGTGCTGAGCCTGTGCGAAGCGGCCCTGGCGGACTTCGCCGAACTGGGGTGTCGGGTCGAGGCCTGCCAGCCGGAGTTCGATCTGGCGCGTTTGTGGCGATGCTGGCTGACCCATCGCCACTTCCTGGTGCACGGCAACCTCGGCGCGGCCTACGCCGACCCGGGCAGGCGCGTGCTGCTCAAGCCCGAGGCGCAGTGGGAGGTTGAGGGTGGCCTGCAACTGAGCGCGGCGGCGGTGTACCAGGCTTCAGTGGTCCGCAGTGACTGGTACCGTGCGCTGGGCAAGCTGTTCGAACGTTACGACTTCCTGCTGTTGCCATCGGCCCAGGTGTTCCCTTTCGATGCACGGCAACCTTGGCCAACGGTGGTCGGGGGGCGGGCGATGGACACCTATCACCGCTGGATGGAAGTGGTGATAGGGCCGACCCTGGCCGGCTTGCCGAGCATCAGCGTACCGGTCGGCTTCAACGCTGCAGGGTTGCCCATGGGCCTGCAGATCATCGGCCCGGCCCAGGCCGACCATGCGGTGTTGCAACTGGCCTATGCCCATGAACAGCTCACCCGTTGGGTAGTACGGCGCCCACCCCGGAGCTTGCAAGCGCCATGAAACCGCTGGGCAGGCGCGGATCTTGCTGGCTATCCTGACCATCCAGCTACAGGGAGGTCACACCCATGGGTATCACGGCAGACAGTGGCGGCGTGCGCTCGGTAGAACGGGCGTTGGCCATTGTCGACCTGCTGGGCGAACACCAGGCGTTGGGCCTGGAAGAACTGCATTACCTGACGGCGCTGCCCAAGGCTACGGTGTCGCGCATGCTCGCCACCTTGCAGGAGCAGGGCTGGGTCTACCGCGGCCTCAGCGACCGGCGTTACCGGTTGTGCGCGCGGCGCCTGTTTGGTGATCGCCAGCTGCGCTTCAAGCGGCGCCTGGTGGAAAGCGCCGCGCCAATGTTGCTGGAATTGAGCGAGCGCACCGGGCTGGTGGCCGACCTGTCGTGTTTCGATGGCGAGCGGCTGGAGGTGATGGAAAGCGCCATCCCTCAGGTATTGCGCAAGCGCTACCCGCACACCTGCCAGATCGTCGGGCACCATGCCAGCCTGTTCCACTCGGCGATGGGGCGGGCGTGCCTGGGTGAGTTGGCGGTTGATGAAGTGCAGCGCCTGGCGGCCCATGAGCGGGTGGGCGACGAGACGGTGCTGCGGGATATCGAGGAGGAAGCGAACAAGGGGTTTGGCCAGCGGACCGAAGGGCACTGGGAGTACCCGGTGCGCTTGCCGTTCCTGATCCGCGCAATTGCCTTGCCGGTGCATGCCGAAGGGCGCCTGGCCGGGAGCATTGCCTTGCACTGGCCGTTGGACCAGGCGCCGGTGGAGCGGGTGTTGAACCTGCACCTGAACAGCCTGGCTACAACGGTGGGCGAGGTGCAGCGGGCCTTGGTGGTTTGAGTCAGCCTGTACCGGCCTCTTCGCGGGTAAACCCGCTCCCACAGGGGAAGTGCATTGCCCGAGGCTCGCTCGGTATCTGTGGGAGCGGGTTTACCCGCGAAGAGGCCAGTCCAGCAAACAACAAAAAGAAGCTGTGTCCGAGGCCCCTCAGCGCTCCAGGCTATACATCCGGCACTCCGCCAGCAACGCCAGCAAATTCGGCTCCCGCTCCCGCGCCTTCAGGAACACCACGCCGATATGCTGCTGCAAGCGATATTGCGGCTTCAGGGCAATCAACCGGACCCTGTTTTCGTACACCGCCGCGATACGCCCGGGCAGCAGGGCAAAGCCCACGCCCGAGCTGACCATGCTCAGCAAGGTGAAGATGTCGTTCACCTGCATGGCCACCTTGGGTTCGAAGCCGGCCTGCTGGAACACCCGGGCGCCATCGCGGTGGGTGGCGAAGCCCTGGGTCAGGGTGATGAAGGTGGAGTCGGCCAGGTCGGCCAGGTCCACCTCTGCCTGCTCGGCGAAGGGCGAATCGATGGGCACGGCAAGGAAGATGTCATCGGAGAACAGCGGCAACTGCTCGCAGGCCGGGTCGCTGACGCTTTCGTCGAGCGACACGAGGATGGCCTCCAGCTCGTGGTTCTTCAGGCGCTGCAGCAGGTCGACGTTGGAGCCCAGGGTCAGGTCGATGTTGAGTTCGCTGCGGCGCAGCTTGAGGCCCATGACCAGCTTGGGCACGGTTTTTACCGTTAGCGAGTAGAGCGCGCCCAGGCGGAAGCGCTCGGCGTAGAAGCCGGCGGCTTCGCGGGTCTGGCGGACCATCTGCTCGGCGTCCTGGATCAGCTGGCGGGCTTTCTTTTCCAGCACGTAGGCGCTTTCCAGCGGGATCAGCTGGCGGCCTTCGTGCTTGAACAGCGGGCAGCGCAGTGCGCTTTCCAGCGAGTGGATGGCGCGGTGCACGCTGACGGCGCTGGTGGCCAGCTCGGCGGCGGCGCGGCCGAGGTTGCCGGTGCGCATGAAGGCGAGGAAGGTTTCCAGCTTCTTGAGGGTCAGTTCTTCGTCGATCAGCATGGGGGCCTAGGGTGTACGGCTTGGGGGGTTATGGTGGAGTTGAGATCGAGCGCCGCCCGCGCGGCGCTTCGCAGCACAAGGCTGCTCCTACATCTGTTTCGGGCCAGTAACGCCTGTACCAATGCACGCGATCGCCTTGTTTGTACGGCACGATATCGAGGTGGGCACCAAGGGACCGCGTGCCTTCTTCACAGGAATAATTGGCCCGGAACAAACGGTAGGAGCAGCCTTGTGCTGCGAAGCGCCGCGCGGGCGGCGCTCGATCTCAAATCCAACACATACCTCAAGCCCTACGCCCGATCAACGCCCACAACGCCGGGTCGTTGAAATCATCGATCACCAACCCGGCCCCCGCCGCCAGCAACCGCTCCGGTGTCTGCGTAGTGGCCACGCCCACGGTAAAGATCCCCGCGCCACTCGCTGCCGCCACCCCCGGCAGCGAATCCTCGAAGGCCAGTGCCTGCCCGGCCTCGGCACCCAGCCGCTGCAACCCGGTCAGGTAGGGCAACGGGTCCGGCTTGGCCCGTGCCAGTTCCTCGGCCACCAGCACATGCTCGAAGCGCTGGCCCAGGCCCATGGCGTTCAACATGTGCTCGGCGTTCAGCCGCGGCGCGTTGGTCACCACGCACATGCCGATGCCTCGAGCCCGGGCATGTTCCAGCAGGCGCAAAAGGCCCGGCATCGGCTCCAGAGACGGCGCCATGTCGCGGAACAGCGCTTCCTTGCGGTCAGCGAGCGCCCGGCACTGTTCGGCACTGGCACCGGCAAACAACTCGGCGAACAGCTCGCCGTTGGCGCGGCCGCTGACCTGGGCATCGAACTGCGCCTGGCTCAGTTCGCGGCCGTCATGCTCGCGCAACAGTTGGCGAAAGGCCTGCAGGTGCAAGGTGTCAGTGTCGGTGAGGGTTCCGTCGAGGTCGAACAGCAGGGCAGTCAGCATTGGATATCCAGATCAAAAATCACACGCTTGGGGATGATAGCGAAAGCCGACGACGAAGGGGGCTGTTCAGCGTGCTCCGAAAAGAGTACAAATGTGCTCCATGGACAATCTAACCCCAAAACGCCGCGCCATCTTCGAGTTCATCCGTGAGCGCATTGCCGATCACGGCCAGCCGCCGAGCCTGGCCGATATCGCCACGCGCTTCGGTTTTGCCTCGCGCAGTGTCGCGCGCAAGCACATCACCGCCCTGTGTCAGGCCGGCTACATCGACGTCACGCCGAACCAGGCGCGGGGCATACGCCTGGCCGAACGGCTGCGCCGCCCGGAAATCCTCGAAGTGCCAGTGCTCGGCCAGGTGGCGGCAGGCGCCCCCATCGGCCCGGACCTCGACATTCACGAGCAGTTGCTGCTCGACCCCAGCCTGTTCCGCCGTACCCCCGACTACCTGCTGAAGGTGCGTGGCGACTCGATGATCGACGACGGCATTTTCGACGGCGACCTGGTCGGCATCCTCCAGCAGGCCGACGCCCGCGATGGCCAGATCGTGGTCGCGCGTCTGGACGGCGAGGTGACCATCAAGCGCCTGCAACGCCAGGGCGGCGGTTACCGGCTGTTGCCACGCAACCCGGCCTATGCGCCCATCGATGTGCGGCCCGAACAGGAGTTCTTCATCGAAGGCGTGTTCTGCGGCTTGCTGAGGCGTGACTGATGGGCGCGGTGGTCGACCTCGACAGGCTGCTCGACCAGCGCCGGGTATGGCGCGGCCGGCAGGCCCAGGCGCGGCCACTCGGCCTGCAGCCCACGGGCCATGTTGCCCTTGACCAGTGCCTGCCGGAAGGCGGTTGGCCGGCGTCTGCGCTCAGCGAACTGTTGCTGGCCAGCCCCGGCTGTGGCGAATTGCAGCTGCTGTGGCCAACCCTGGCCCGTTTGAGTGCCGAGGCCAGCCGAATCGTACTGGTGGCACCGCCATTCATTCCTTACGCCCCGGCCTGGCAGGCCGCGGGGGTGGACCTGCGCTGGCTGGTACAGGTGGCCGCCGAACCTGCAGATGCCCTGTGGGCTGCCGAGCAGTGCCTGCGTTCCGGCAGTTGCGCGGCGGTGCTGTGCTGGCCGGAGCGTGCCGATGATCGCGCCCTGCGGCGCTTGCAGGTGGCTGCCGAAACCGGCCAGGCGCTGGCCTTCGCCTGCAGGCCGCAACAGGCGGCGCATAACCCTTCACCTGCAGCGCTGCGCATTGCCATCGACACCCGTCCGGCACAATGGCGCGTGCTGAAAAGCCGTGGCGGCATGCCACCGGCGCTGCCCATCGCCTGCCCGGGGCGGGGCTGATGCAGCATGCTCTGGGCCTGCATCCTGTTCCCTCAGCTGGCGCTGGACACGGTCCTGCGTGAGCGTGACGACCCCGATACACCTCTGGTGCTGCTTGGCGGGCCGACCCAGCGACGCGTACTGCAGGCGGTCAACCCGGCGGCAGCCGCGCTCGGCCTGCGGGCCGGGCAAACCCTGACGGCGGCACGTGCACTGGCCGATGGCTTCAGCTGCGTCGAAGCCGACCCCAGGCGCATCGACCAGGTGCAGCAGTTGCTGGCGGCCTGGGCCTACCGCTTCAGCGCCCAGGTCAGCCTGCACTACCCACGGGCGCTGTTGCTGGAGGTGGGCTCCAGCCTGCAGCTGTTCGGCCCCTGGCCGCTGTTCGAGGCACGCCTGCGCCAGGAGCTGGCGGAACTGGGCTTGCGCCAACGCATCGTCCTGGCCAGCAACCCGGTGGCGGCGCGCATGCTCGCCAACGGCCACGATGGCCTGGCCGTGAGCGATGCCGACGCCACCCGCGCGGCGCTGCTGGGCATGCCCATCGAGCGTATCGGCTTGCCTGCGCAGGCTGCCGAAGCCTTTGCCCGCATGGGGCTGCGCCAGTTGAGCCAGGTGCTGGCCTTGCCCCGCGACAGCCTGGCCAGGCGCTTTCCGGCCCAGGTGCAACTGCACCTTGACCAGCTGCTCGGCCTGCGCAACCTGGGGTTGGACTTCTACCAGCCACCGGACCGTTTCGAGACCCGGCTGGAGCTGAACTTCGACGTCGAATCACACCAGGCCCTGCTGTTCCCGCTGCGACGCATGCTCAACGACCTTGCCGCGTTCCTCGCCGGGCGTGACTGTGGCGTGCAGCGTTTCTGCCTGCACCTGGAGCACGCCGAAGGGCCGGATACCTTGCTGAAGGTGGGCCTGCTGGCCGCCGAACGCGATGCCGCGATGCTGTTCGAACTGGCGCGCGGGCGCCTGGAGCCGCTGCGCATTCCCGCACCGGTGCGCAACCTGCGGTTGGTTGCCGAAGACCTGCCACCCTTTGTGCCGCAACACCAGGCATTGTTCGACCCGCGTGCGCAACAGGCGCAACCTTGGGAACAATTGCGCGAACGGTTGCGTGCCCGCTTGGGGGATGAGGCGGTCAAGGGGCTGAGCGCGGCAGCCGATCATCGCCCTGAATGCGCTTGGCAAGCGGTAGAGCAGGGTGCCCGGGGCAACATGCCGGTGGTCCCTGGCAGCCGCCCTGGCTGGCTGTTGTCGGCCCCCGTGGCGCTGGACGAAGCCGGCTACCGCGTGCAAGGCCATGCCGAGCGCATCGAGTCGGGCTGGTGGGATGGCGGCGATGTACGCCGCGACTATTACCGCATCGAAACCCGTGACGGCCTGCGCGGTTGGGCCTACCGCGACCTGAGCAAGGCCGGCCCGTTGTGGCTGCAGGGCTGGTTCGCATGAACACCCCGGGTTATGCCGAGTTGCATTGCCTGTCCAACTTCAGTTTCCAGCGCGGTGCGTCGAGTGCCGACGAGCTGTTCCGGCGCGCGCGTGAACAGGGCTATCAGGCGCTGGCGATCACTGACGAATGCACCCTGGCCGGCATCGTCCGTGCCTGGCAGGCGGCGAAGGAACACCAGCTGCGGCTGATCGTGGGCAGTGAAGTGCAGTTGCAGGACGGCCCCAGGCTGGTGCTGCTGGTGCAGGACCTGGCCGGCTACCAGAACCTGTGCGCGCTGATCACCCGGGCCAGGCGGCGGGCGCAGAAGGGCGAGTACCAACTGTTTCGCGACGACCTGCAGCAGCACCATCAGGGCCTGCTGGCATTGTGGGTCGCCGATGACTGCGGCGATGCCAGCCCCGGGCAGTGGCTGCACGGCGTGTTCGGCGAGCGCCTGTGGCTGGCCGTGCACCTGCACCGCGGCAGTGACGATACATTGCGCCTTGAACGCTTGCGCGGCTTGGCGGCCAGGGTCGGCATCCGCGCCGTGGCCTGTGGCGATGTGCACATGCACGTGCGTGGTCGCCGCGCCTTGCAGGATTGCATGACCGCCATTCGCCAACATTGCCAGGTGGCCGAGGCCGGGCGCTTCCTGTTTGCCAATGGCGAGCGGCACCTGCGCAGCCAGGCGCAACTGGGCGAACTCTATCCCGCCGACCTGCTGGCCGAGACCCTGGCCATCGCTGCGCGCTGCCAGTTCGAACTGAGCGAGTTGAAATACCAGTACCCACGCGAACTGGTGCCCCAGGGGCATACCCCGGCGAGCTGGTTGCGTGAATTGTGCCAGCAGGGTTTGCCGTTGCGCTGGCCTGGCGGGCCGAGCAGCAAGGTGCGGGAGGTACTGGCCAAGGAGCTGGCGCTGATCGAGGAGCTGGGCTACGAAAGCTACTTCCTGACGGTGCACGACATCGTCGCCTTCGCCCGCAGCCAGCGCATTCTGTGCCAGGGCCGGGGTTCGGCTGCCAACTCGGTGGTGTGCTTC
The DNA here is from genome assembly GCF_001642705.1 of Pseudomonas sp. p21. NCBI lineage: Bacteria > Pseudomonadati > Pseudomonadota > Gammaproteobacteria > Pseudomonadales > Pseudomonadaceae > Pseudomonas > Pseudomonas sp. p21. Next base: position 83,290 of record NZ_LWBV01000007.1, on the reverse strand, counting down.
GTGCTGGGCATCACCGAGCTCGACCCCATGAAACATCACCTGTTGTTCGAGCGCTTTCTGTCGCGCGAGCGCAACGAGCCGCCGGACATCGACGTGGACTTCGAGCACGACCGGCGCGAGGAGGTGATCCAGTATGTGTTCCGTCGCTATGGTCGGCACCGGGCGGCGCTCACTGCGGTGGTCAACACCTACCATGCTGCCGGTGCGGTGCGGGATGTGGCACGGGTGCTGGGGCTGCCCGCCGACCAGGTGGATGCCCTGGCCAAATGCTGTGGCCGCTGGAGCGATCGCATACCCGATGATCAGCGCCTGGCCGAGGCCGGTTTCGAGGCGGACAGCCCTTCGCTGCGGCGGGTGCTGGTGCTGGCCGGCGAACTGATCGGCTTCCCCCGGCACCTGTCACAGCACCCGGGCGGCTTCGTTATCTCGCAGCAACCCCTGGACGAGTTGGTGCCGGTGGAGAATGCCGCGATGCCGGAGCGCACGGTGATCCAGTGGGACAAGGACGACCTGGACATGGTTGGCCTGCTCAAGGTCGACGTGCTGGCGCTGGGCATGCTCAGTGCCCTGCGCCGTTGCTTCGACCTGCTGCAACACCACCGTGGCCGGCACCTGACCCTGGCGACCATCCCCGGCGAAGACCCGGCCACCTACGCCATGATCAGCCGTGCCGAGACCATGGGCGTGTTCCAGATCGAGTCACGCGCGCAAATGGCCATGCTGCCGCGGCTGCGGCCCGAAAAGTTCTACGACCTGGTCATCGAGGTAGCCATCGTCCGCCCCGGGCCGATCCAGGGCGACATGGTCCACCCTTACCTGCGCCGGCGCCTGAAGCAGGAACCGGTGACGTACCCCTCGCCGCAACTGAAGGCAGTGTTCGAGCGTACCCTGGGCGTGCCGCTGTTCCAGGAGCAGGTGATGGAGCTGGCGATGGTCGCGGCCGACTACACCCCGGGCGAGGCCGACCAGTTGCGCCGCAGCATGGCCGCCTGGAAGCGCCACGGCGGCCTGGAGCCACACCGCGAGCGGCTGGTGCAGGGCATGTTGCGCAATGGTTACGAGCTGGCGTTTGCCGAGCGCATCTTCGAGCAGATCAAGGGCTTTGGCAGCTATGGTTTCCCGGAGTCGCACGCGGCCAGCTTTGCCTTGTTGTGCTACGCCAGCAGCTGGCTCAAGTGCCATGAACCGGCGATTTTCACCTGCGCGCTGGTCAACAGCTGGCCCATGGGCTTCTACAGCCCCGACCAGTTGCTGCAAGAGGCCCGGCGCCAGGGCATCGAGGTAAGGCCAGTGGATGTTTGCCACAGTGACTGGGACTGCACGCTTGAGCCTGAACCTGGAGGGGCCCTGGCCATTCGCATGGGCATGCGCCTGGTGCGCGGTCTTGCCGAGGCCGATGCCAGGCGCCTGGCGCAGGCCAGGGCGCAACGGCCATGGCGCGATGTGGAAGACCTGTGCCTGCGTGGCGGGCTCGACTCGCGTGCCCGCGCCCACCTGGCCGATGCCGGCGCGCTGCGCGCCTTGGCCAGCGATCGGCACCAGGCGCGCTGGCAGGTGGCGGCGGTGCAGCCGCAACTGCCTTTGTTCGTCGATGTGGAAGCCTTGCCGGAAAGCACCGTTGTACTGCCTGTCCCCAGCGTCGCGGAGGACCTGATGGCCGATTACCAGACCCTGGGTACCACGCTTGGGCCGCATCCCTTGACCTTGTTGCGCCCACGCCTGCGGGCGCTGGGCTGTCGCAGTTCGCACGAACTGCAAGGTGTCGGGCATGGCGACCACATTGCCGTGGCCGGGCTGGTGGTGGGCCGCCAGCGGCCACAGACCGCCAGTGGTGTGACCTTCGTCACCCTGGAGGACGAGCACGGTATGGTCAATGTGGTGGTATGGCGGGAGCTTGCCGAACGGCAGCGGCGGGCGCTGGTGGGGTCGCAGTTGCTCAAGGTCAGCGGGCGGCTGGAGCAGGAGAATGGCGTGCGCCACCTGATCGCGCGGCGGCTGGAGGATGTGAGCCCGCTGTTGCAAGGGCTGGATGTGCGCAGCCGGGATTTCCATTAATCCCCGGCGCCTCACGCAAAATCCTGTTTTTTGCGCGGTCCCTGTGGGAGCGGCTTTAGCCGCGAACACCGGCGCAGCCGGTGCCATGCAGCGCGTTGGATTCTTCGCGGCTAAAGCCGCTCCCACAGGGTACCAGAATTGCTTGCGAGTTCAGTTCTGTCACACCATCGCCAACCGCTGCTTGCGTGTCGGTGCCGGGAACGCCCGGTCGATCGCCCGCAGGTCTTCGCTGGTCAGGCTCAGCGTACCCGCAGCCGCATTCAGCCGCACATGCTCGGGCGCCACGGCCTTGGGGATGGCTATCACCCCGTCATCCCGGGTCACCCAGGCCAGGCTGACCTGGGCCGCTGTGGCGCCATGGCGCTCGGCGATTTCCGCCAGCACCGGGTGCTGCAACAGGCGCCCGGCCTGGGCCAGCGGGCAGTAGGCCATGGTCGGCAGCGCGCGCTTTTCGCACCACGGCAACAGGTCGAACTCGATGCCACGTTGGGCCGGGTTGTACAGCACCTGGTTGGTGGCGCAATCGGGGTTGTGCAGCTCGCGCAGGTCGTCGACGTCGAAATTGGAAACACCCCAGCGCTTGATCTTGCCTTGCTCGCGCAAGCGCTCGAAGGCGTCGACGGTTTCCTCCAGTGGGTGCTGGCCACGCCAGTGCAGCAGGTACAGGTCGATGCAGTCGGTGCCCAGGCGGGTCAGGCTGCGCTCGCAGGCGGCTGCCATGCCGTGCCGGCTGGCATTGTGCGGGTACACCTTGCTGACCAGGAACACCTGGTCGCGGCGCCCGGCAATGGCCTGGCCAACGATTTCTTCCGCGCCACCTTCGGCATACATCTCGGCGGTATCGATCAAGCTCAGGCCAAGTTCGATGCCTTGTTGCAGGGCCGCCACCTCGGCAGCCTTGCGGGCCGGGTCTTCACCCATGTACCAGGTGCCCTGGCCGATGGCCGGAACGCTCGAACCTGCCAGTTTCACGTAACGCATGTCACCTCCGGGATCCGGGTATTGGAAAGCAGCACCTCGAGCAGCGCTTGCGCCGCCGTGGAAAGCTTGTGTTCGCTGAGGGCAATCACGCCGATGCGGCGCTCGACCGTGGGCTCGACCAGGGTTACGCAGCGGGCACCAAGCTCCTGCATCTGGTTGATGCACAGCGCCGGTACGGCACTGACCCCCAGGCCACTGGCGACCATGCGGCCGATGGTCGACAGCTGGTGGCTCTCGAAAGCCACCGCCAGCTTGCCGTGGTGGGCGGCCACGTTCTGCTCCATCAGCAGGCGCACCGCCGAAGGGCGTTGCAGGGCCACGAAGTCTTCGGCCAGCAATTGTGCCCAGCTGACCTGGGGTAGCTGCGCCAAGGGCGAATCGGCGGGCACCACGGCGACAAACCGGTCCATGTACAACGGGTGGAAATCCAGGCCATCGATGTTGTCCGGTTCGAAGCCGATGCCCAGTTCGACGCGGCGATGGCGTACCAGCTCCAGCACCTGTTCGTTGATCACATCGTGCACGGTGACGTTGACCTTCGGGTAGCGCTGGCGAAATACCTTGAGCGAGTGGGGCAGCAGGTTGCCGGCAAAGGCCGGCATGGCCGCCACCGAAACCCGGCCCAGTTGCAGGGTGAAACGCTGGCGCAGCATCTCTTCGGTGTCGTCCCAGTCGGCCAGCAGGCGCCGCGCCAGCGGCAGCAGCACCTCGCCCTCGGCAGTCAGGCTGACGCTGCGCGTGGTGCGGCTGAGCAGGGCGCCGCCAAGGTTCTCTTCCAGGGCCTTGATGGTCAGGCTCAGGGCCGGTTGCGAAACATGCAGGTGTTCACCGGCCTGGGCAAAGCTCTGGTACTTGGCCACGGTGACAAAGGCGCGCAGTTGCTTGACGTTCATGACAGGCCTGTTGGTTGTTTTGCAAAGTTTATCAATCGATGATGAAAACAAAATTAACAAATCAGTCGCTTGCGGTGAAGATGTCCCCACACGCTCACCGACAGCCTCGTCGGTTCAACAACTACAAAAGGCGGATCAGCATGGCCGGACTGGACAAGCGCGTTGCAACCTATGAACAGGCCCTCGAAGGCCTGACCGACAACATGACGGTACTGGCTGGTGGTTTCGGCCTGTGCGGCATCCCGGAAAACCTTATCAGCGAAATCAAGCGCCGTGGCGTCAAGGGCCTGACCGTGGTCTCCAACAACTGCGGTGTCGATGGCTTTGGCCTGGGCGTGCTGCTGGAAGACCGGCAGATCCGCAAGATGGTCGCCTCCTACGTGGGCGAGAACGCCGAGTTCGAACGCCAGCTGCTGAGCGGCGAGCTGGAAGTGGAACTGACCCCGCAGGGCACCCTGGCCGAAAAAATGCGCGCCGGTGGCGCCGGTATCCCGGCCTTCTACACTGCCACCGGTTACGGCACCCCGGTTGCCGACGGCAAGGAGGTGCGCGAGTTCAACGGCCGCAAGTTCATCCTCGAAGAATCCATCACCGGCGACTTCGCCATCGTCAAGGGCTGGAAGGCCGACCACTACGGCAACGTGGTGTACCGCAACACCGCGCAAAACTTCAACCCGCTGGCGGCCACCGCCGGCAAGATCACCGTGGTCGAAGTGGAAGAGATCGTCGAACCCGGCGTGCTGTTGCCCAGCGAGATCCACACCCCGGGCATCTACGTGGACCGCGTCATCGTCGGCACCTTCGAAAAACGTATCGAAAAGCGCACCGTCAAGGCCTGAGCGCCATCCACCAGAACAACAAAGAGATCCTGACCATGGCACTGACCCGCGAACAGATGGCGCAACGCGTCGCCCGTGAACTGAAGGACGGCTACTACGTCAACCTGGGGATCGGCATTCCGACCCTGGTGGCCAACTACGTACCCGCCGACATGGATGTGATGCTGCAGTCGGAAAACGGCCTGCTCGGCATGGGCGAATTTCCCACCGAAGGCACCATCGATGCCGACATGATCAACGCCGGCAAGCAGACCGTCACCGCCCGCCGCGGTGCCTCGATCTTCGATTCGGCACAGTCGTTCGCCATGATCCGTGGCGGCCACGTAGACCTGACCGTGCTTGGCGCTTTCGAAGTGGATGTGCAAGGCAACATCGCCTCGTGGATGATTCCGGGCAAGCTGGTGAAGGGTATGGGCGGCGCCATGGACCTGGTGGCCGGTGCCGAGAACATCATCGTCACCATGACCCATGCCTCCAAGGACGGCGAGTCCAAGCTGCTGCCGCAGTGCAGCCTGCCGCTGACCGGTGCCGGCTGCATCCGCAAGGTGCTGACCGACCTGGCCTACCTGGAAATCCAAGACGGCGCCTTCATCCTGCGCGAGACCGCGCCCGGGGTGAGCGTTGAAGAAATCATCGAGAAAACCGCCGGCAAGCTGATCGTGCCGGATGATGTCAAGGAAATGACCTTCTAACGCATCATGCGATCCTACCCTGTGGGAGCGGGCGTGCCCGCGAATGCTGCGGTGAATTTACCGACGCATTCGCGGGCACGCCCGCTCCCACAGGTTTTTTGCGTTGTCTGGCAGTATTGCTTCACCTCATAAAACCAATAAAAGGAATTGAACCGTGGCCGCTGAAATCCAAGACAGCCGCTCCGCCCGCTTTGCCTTGCGCTGCTCCAACTGGGCCGAACGCTGGTTCCCTGATTCCTGGGTGTTTGCCGCCCTGGCGGTGATGCTGGTGGGCATCGGTGCCCTGGCCATGGGCGCCAAGCCGACCGACACCGCCAAGGCCTTTGGCGATGGCTTCTGGAGCCTGATCCCGTTCACCATGCAGATGGCCTTCGTGGTCATCGGTGGCTATGTGGTAGCCAGCTCGCCCCCCGCCGCGCGGCTGATCGACCGCCTGGCGCGCATCCCTGGCAATGGCCGTTCGGCGGTGTGCTGGGTGGCGCTGATCTCGATGCTGGCGTCGCTGCTCAACTGGGGCCTGTCGCTGGTGTTCGGTGGCCTGCTGGTGCGCGCCCTGGCCCGGCGCACCGAACTGAAGATGGACTACCGCGCCGCCGGTGCCGCCGCCTATCTGGGCCTGGGCGCCGTGTGGGCATTGGGCCTGTCTTCGTCGGCGGCGCAACTGCAGGCCAACCCGGCCAGCCTGCCACCGTCGATCCTGTCGATTACCGGGGTGATCCCGTTCACCGAAACCATCTTCCTTTGGCAGTCCGGTGTGATGTTGGCGGCGTTGGTGGTGGTCTCGCTGGTCATCGCCTACGCCACGGCCCCGGGCCCGAACAGCGCGCGTAGCGCCCAGGACTGCGGGGTCGACCCCAGCTTCACAGCGCCACCGGCACCCCAGCGCACCCGCCCGGGCGAGTGGCTGGAACACAGCCCGATCCTGATCCTCATGCTGGTGGCCCTGGCCGCCGGCTGGCTGTACCAGGAGTTCGCCACCAAGCCGGCGATTACCGCCATTTCCGGGCTGAACACCTACAACCTGTTGTTCATCATGCTCGGTGCCTTGCTGCACTGGCGCCCGCGCAGCTTCCTCGATGCAGTGGCGCGCGCGGTTCCGACTACCACGGGTGTGCTTATCCAGTTTCCGCTGTATGGCTCGATCGCTGCCATCCTCACTCAGGTGAAGGGCGTCGACGAGCAGACCCTGGCCCATCACATTTCGCTGTTCTTCACCCAGATCGCCACTCATGACACCTATGCCGTGCTGATGGGCGTGTATTCGGCGGTGCTGGGCTTCTTCATCCCTTCGGGTGGTGGCAAGTGGATCATCGAGGCGCCTTACGTGATGCTGGTGGCCAATGACCTGCAGTACCACCTGGGCTGGGCGGTGCAGATCTACAACGCCGCCGAAGCCTTGCCGAACCTGATCAACCCGTTCTACATGCTGCCGCTGCTGGGTGTGCTGGGGCTCAAGGCACGCGACCTGATCGGCTTCTCGTTCGTGCAGTTGCTGGTGCACGTGCCACTGGTGCTGGTGTTGCTGTGGGCATTGGGTACGACGTTGCAGTACCTGCCGCCAGTGATGCCGTAAAGTCGGGGGCCGCTGCGCGGCCCATCGCCGGTACGCCAGCTACCACCTCGATTGCATTGGCCTCAAGCCAGGTGCAATGCCTGTGGGAGCCTGGCTTGTCGGCGATGGGCTGCACAGCAGCCCCAGCATTTCCCTGACAGTCCACGTATGATGGCCAGGCTGCCTTCGCCTGGGAAACCCGCGTCACATGTCTATCCGATTGAAACTGCTGCGAAAGAAACTGGGGATGACCCTGGAACTGCTGGCCGACAAGACCGGCATGACCAAAAGCTACCTGTCCAAGGTCGAACGCGGCCTGAACACCCCCTCGATCGCCGCCGCGCTGAAGCTGGCGCGGGCACTGAATGTCAATGTCGAAGAACTGTTCGCTGAAGAGCAGGCCGGGCAGAGCCGCTACAGCCTGGTGCGCCATGGCGAGCGCCAGGCCCTGGTGGGTGACGGGGCAGGGCCAGGGTACGCGGCCCTCACCAGCCAGGTCGGCCAGCGCAGCCTGCTGCCGTTCCTGATCCAGCCGCCGTCCGAGTTCAGCGACCCCACGTTCAAGGAACACCTGGGCGAAGAATTCCTGTTCGTCCACGCCGGCCAGGTGGAAGTGGACTTCATGAGCGAGCGGGTGCTGCTGGAGCAAGGCGATGCCCTGCATTTCAATGCCCAGACACCACACCGGCTAAGATCGGTGGGGCCGCTGCCGGCGCAGTTGCTGGTCGTGGTACACCACGCTGACGAGTAATACGACGGGGGCCGCGTGCCCCACGGTTACTGCCTATCCCAGCAATGAAACGCTGACGCCATGGCTGGCAGCGCTTCCATGCTCGACTGGCATGTCGATATTTTGACGATATCGTTCATTGCCCATTGAATTTTATTATAGTGTCGAATCATTGACGCAATGTCATTGTGCCCTAAGCTCAATTCAACAGCGCAACAACTCCCGAATACTGCGCCAACAAATAGTTGATTTTCCTCTATAAAGGAGGGACGTATGCGCACGGCTCTGATTATCAAATCGATGTCTTTGCTGGTGCTGATAAGTGGTGCGGCGCGGGCGGCGGATGCGTATTTCAATCAGAACAGTATCATCCCTGTTTCAACTGCAGGGTGGTTCTTTGCATTTGCTGTCGTTGGCTTCGTGATAGTCGCCAACAGTAGAAAGATCTGAGTCCGCCAGCCTGAGTTTTACCCTTGATGCCAGCGGCCCGGGGCTTGGCTTGTCAATTCCCCAACCGTTGCTATATTGCCAGTAGCCTGTGTAGGTCCACGGTTGCAGGCAGCACAGCCAGGCTGCACAGCGTCAAGGTAAGGCCTCCAGGAAAATCGAGGCCATCGTGGCGGGCGTATGCCGCGAAGCGGAGCGAGAGTTGGTGTGCTGTTCTCATTCAGTGCTCTTTGCCGGGCCTTTTGGCCGGAGGGACCCTCATGGTGCGTTCAATGTTTGCCGCGTTCTGCATGCTGATGGTGTGGTCCGGTGCCGGTAGCGCCGACCCCAACAGTGCCGCCTACCTGCTCAGCCCCGGCGATGTGGTGATGGTTTCGGTATGGCAGGAAGAGAGCCTGCGCCAGGAAGCCACCGTACTTCCCGATGGCAGTATCACTTTCCCCTTGGCCGGGCGCATCGATGTTGCCGGGCTGGATGTAACGGCAGTTGAAAAACAAGTGGCTGCCAAGCTCGAAAAATTCCTCCCCGACCCGAACGTCAGCGTTGTCGTCAAGAGCATCGCCGGCAACCTGGTCTATGTACAAGGCAAAGTGATCAAGCCCGGGCCGGTACAAATGGCGGGCCCTACCGCAGTGCTGCAGGCCCTGAGCATGTCGGGCGGCCTGGACAAGTTTGCCGACGAAAGCGAAATCAAAGTTGTCCGCGGTACCGGCGCTTCCCAAAAAATCCTGCCCGTGCGATATAGAGACCTGGTGTCTGGCCGGGATATGTCCACCAACATCCAACTTCAGGCTGGCGATACGCTGGTCGTTCCTTGATCTTGCCTTTAATAAGAACACTTAATGCCTCTTCTTAGAACAACTAGCATTGCAACGGCAATCTTGGTGTTGCCGTTTACGGACACGGTCCTGGCAGCAAATTGGCAGTCTACGGTGGTGGTACCGACATCCGTCGAATACGACAGCAACCCCTTGCTGCTGTCGTCGGGTGAAAAGGGCATAACGCGCACGATCATCGCGCCGGATTACACCCTGATCGGTACCTTCGACCGTGACGAACTGAGGTTGGGGCTGGGCATGCATGTATTGCGCTCGTCCGACACGGCGGTGGTCGACAACCGTGAGGACCCCGATGTAAGCCTGGGCTGGCAGCGCCAGACCGAGCGCGGGCGCTTTGGCCTGCTGGCGCGCTATAACGAAAGTTCGACGCTGTCGGGAACGGTGCTGGATACCGGCGTGGTCACCACCGATGGTACGCAAAAGCTGTATACGCTGACCGGCAACTGGAGCCAGGCAGTTACCGAACGCAGCACCTTGAGCAACGAAACCACGTACAACCGTGCTCGTTATGACATCAGTACGCTGACGGGTTACGACGAACTGGGCAACGTGTTCACCTGGACCTACGCCTGGAGTGAGCGGGCTGATGTGTACAGCCGCTTTGGCGCCCGGCGCTATGAGCCCGAGCAGGATCAGACGGCGACGGCCTCGAACAGCTACAGCCCGGCGATCGGGGTCAAGTACCAGTTCTCCGAACGCCTCAGCGCCGATGCGCATGTGGGCGTCACCAAGGTTTCCGGCGACGAAGGTGGGCAACGCGGGGAGGGTGGGGTTGCGCTGCTGTACACCGGTGTGCGCGCCGACGCCAGCTTCACCGCCGAACGCAGCACGGTGGCCAGCGCCGAAGGCGGCTTCGCCGAACTGGACCAAGTGCGCGGTGTGTGGAGTTACGCCGTCAGCGAGCTGACCCGGGTGGGCGCGGACGCTGCCTGGCAGGACAGCAAAGGGCAGACCCCCAACACCCTGCAGACTTACAGCGTGTGGGCCAGCCGCCAGTTTTCGCCGTACTGGGATCTGCGCCTGTCGTTGATGTACAAGGAACGGCAGCAGGATCACGAAGCCGATGCAAACGCTACGATCGTGGGTTTGACGTTGACGTACAGGTACCCCGACATCTGAACTTCAGGCAGGTGGCCCCATGAAGTCTGACTACGAGCTCTCCCTCAGAGATTACATCGCCATAATCAAGGACCGGGGCCTGATATTGGGGGTGAGCATCGTAGTCATCCTGGCCGCGACCGTCGCTGTCGCAGTGATGGTGCCGCCGATCTACCAGTCGACCGGCACCATCCTGGTGGAGTCGCAGCAGATTTCGCCCGAGCTGGTGTCGACCAACAACACCAGCTTTGCCGATGAGCGCATCGAGGTGATTCGCCAGCGGGTGATGACCCGCGAGAACCTGCTGCGCATCATCGGCAAGTACAACCTGTTCCCCGACAAACGCTTCAGCGAAAGCGACAAGATCGACCACATGCGCAGTGCCGTCGTGGTCGAGACCCTCACCACCTATGTGCGCGGGCGCGGTGAAGCGACCGTGGCGTTCAATGTCTCCTTCGAGCACAAGCAGCCGGAAGTGGCCAAGGAAGTCGCCGACGAACTGGTGACGCTGTTCCTCAACGAGAACCTCAAGCAGCGTACCGAGCGGGCCAATGAAACCACCGAGTTCCTCACTCAGGAGGCGAACAAGCTGGGGGCCGAGCTGGCCAGCCTGGAAAACCAGCTGGCGGATTTCAAGCAGGCGCACGCCAATGCCTTGCCCGAGCACCAGACCCTGCGCATGAACATGCTGTCGCGGTCGGAGCTGGAGTTCCGCGAGGTCGACCGTGATTACAAGGCCGCCCAGGAAGAACTGCGTTACCTGGAACTGGAACTGTCCGCGGCCAATGCCGGGCTGGCCACCAAGGCCGGCGAAGGCCCCAGGGCGGCCAGTGCCGAACAGCCCCAGGACCTGCCCAGCCTGAAGGCCGAGTATGCCCAGTTGCTGAGCCGCTACAAGGAAGCCCACCCCGATGTGGTGGCAGTCAAGCGCAGGATCCAGGCGCTCGAAGCCAGTGGCAATCGCACGGCGGCGGCGTCTACGGTCGGCCTTGATGTTGCCCGCGTACGCGCCAAGATGAGCGCAGCGCAGGAGCGTATTGCTTCGCTGGCCGAGCAGAAGCGCGAGTTGACCCGCAAGATGGAAGGCTACGAGGCCGAGATCCTTGAGGCGCCGCAGGTCGAGCGTGGCCTGGTGACCTTGATGCGTGACCACGACAACGCGCGCAAGAAGTATGAGGAAATCCGCGCCAAGGAAATGGGCGCGAAGATTACCGAAAGCCTGGAGCAGGAGAACAAGGCCGAGCGCTTTGTACTGCTGGAACCACCGCTGATGCCCGAGAAACCGATCAAGCCCAACCGCAAGAAAATCGCCGCGCTGGGCCTGGTGCTGGCACCGGCAGGTGGCGGTGCGCTGGTGATGTTGCTGGAAATGTTCAATCAGCGTATTCGCGGCGTCGGAGCCCTGGAAAACCTGCTGGGCAGGCGGGTGCTGGTGGCGCTGCCCTACATCGATACCAAGGCCGACGTGGCCAGGCGCAAGCGTTGGCGCAACTGGCTGATCCTGGCGGCACTGGCGCTGGCGGCTATCATGGTAGTGCTGGTGCACGTGTTCTACATGCCACTGGATGTGCTGTTGTTAAAAGTCATGTCTCGGTTTGCATAGGGAAGCAGTGATGGACGGGACCAAGCAGGCTGTTGGCAATAATCTTCACCCGGTTACCCCAGGCACCCCGCAGGCCTTGTCACCCGCCCCAGGAACGGCGCTGGCGGAAGTGCCTGGCCAGTTTGATTACGTGAACACCAAGGTGGTGCCGCTGCGTGCGGAGCACCTGGAGCGTCACCGCATCGTTGCCTACAACAAGAACTCGCACATGAACGGGCCGATCGACCTGCTGCGCACGCAAGTGCTCAGGACCATGGATGAGAATGGCTGGCGAACCTTGGCCATCACCTCGCCAACCCCTGAAGCGGGCAAGACGGTGCTGGCGATCAACTTGGCCATGAGCATCGCCCACCACACCACCAAGACCGCGTTGCTGGTGGACTTCGACCTGCGTCGGCCCAAGGTCGGCAGCACTCTGGGCCTACCCATGGACCAGGCGCTGAACGAGTTCCTGACGGACAAGGCCGAGTTGCAGGACTGCCTGGTCAACCCGACTTTGCCTCGGTTTGTGGTGCTGCCGACGCGGGTACCGGTACCGTTGTCTACTGAAATGCTGTCGTCGCCCAAAGTGAGCAACCTGATCAGTGAACTGCGCAACCGCTACGAGTCGCGCATCTGCATTTTCGATTTGCCGCCGCTGCTCAGCTCTGACGATGCGATCACCGTGATACCCAAGTTCGACTGTGTGCTGCTGGTGGTGGCCAACGGTATGAACAACAGGAAGGAAATCGAGGATTGCCTGCATCACCTGGCCAGGGTGAACCTGGTGGGGACGGTATTGAACAAGGCCGACGAGCAGCCACGGACCTATTACTGAAGCTTTAGATCCCGGGGCTGCTTTACAGCCCTTTCGCGACACAAAGGTATGGCGCACTCCTTCGGCTGGCGGGGATCCTGTGGGAGCGGGCATGCCCGCGAAGCAGGCGACGCGGTGGATGGCACCGGCTGCGCCGGTGTTCGCGGGCGCGCCCGCTCCCACAGGCATGGCGCATTCTTTCGGCTGGTGGGGATCCTGTGGGAGCGGGCATGCCCGCGAAGCAGGCGACGCGGTGGATGGCACCGGCTGCGCCGGTGTTCGCGGGCGCGCCCGCTCCCACAGGTATGGCGCATTCCTTCAGCTGGCGGGGTCCCTGTGGGAGCGGGTTCACCCGCGAAGCAGGCGAAGCGGTGGATGGCACCGGCTACGCCGGTGTTCGCGGGCGCGCCCGCTCCCACAGGGAGGCGCAGCGCCTTCCGAACTTCAGGCCTGACGCGTAACCCAGGGATACTGCAACTCCCACTGCCATGCATGCCGCACAATCGGCTCCAGCGTGGCAAACTCCGGCCGCCAGCCCAGCATGTCCATCGCCTTGCCAGCATCGGCCACCAACCGGGGCGGGTCGCCGGGGCGGCGGGGCGCGTCGAGGGTGCGGATCGGTCGGCCAGTCACCGCCCGGGCCGTGTCGATCACCTGCTGCACCGAAAAGCCCAGCCCATTGCCCAGGTTGAACGCGGTTCGTTCGCCACCCGCCAGCAGGTAATCCACCGCCAGTGCATGGGCCGCCGCCAGGTCGGCCACATGCACATAGTCGCGTATGCAGGTACCATCCGGCGTGTCGTAGTCGCGACCAAACACCGTTACCGCCTCACGCCGGCCCGAGGCAGCCTGCAGGATCAACGGGATCAGGTGGGTTTCGGGGTCATGGCGCTCCCCCAACTGGCCTTCCGGGTCAGCACCCGCTGCATTGAAGTAACGCAGGCATACCGACTTCAAGCCGTAGGCCCGGTCGAAGTCCTCGAGAATCTGTTCGACCATCCATTTGCTCAGCCCATACGGGTTGATCGGCCCCTTGGCATGCGCTTCGTCGATCGGCACATACTGCGGGTTGCCGTAAACCGCAGCACTGGAAGAAAACACCAGGTACCTGATACCGGCATTCACCATGGCCTGCAGGAGGGCAAGGGTGGCCGCGACATTGTTCTGGTAGTACTTGCCGGGCACGCTGACCGACTCGCCCACCTGGATGAACGAGGCAAAGTGGAACACGGCATCGAAACGGCAAACGCCAAACAGCACATCCAGGGCGGGTTCGTCGGCGATGTCCAGTTTCGCCCACTGGATGCCGGGGCCGGGCGAGACCAGGTCCGCCACCACTACCTCATGGCCTGCACCGAGCAGGTGCTTGACCATGTGCGAGCCAATGTAGCCCGCGCCACCGACAACCAGAAACTTCATCCATGCCTCCTGGACTCTGCTGTTGTACAGCCGCGCTTTTCAGCTACAGGTCTGTTGTGAGGGTAGATGGCCATATACCCTATTTCAAGAACAGCCAGTTGGACATGTACTTGCCGTCGAACGTGATGCTGTAGCGCCCATCCTGGTAAGCCATCGGCAACGGTTTCAACTGTGCCTGTGCATCCCGGGCGAACAGCTTCAGGCCAGCGGGCGCCTTGATGCTCAAGGTGCCAGCAAGCGGCTCGACGTTGAAGGGTGTCTTGTCATCGGCCTTGGGCACAGCACGGGTGCCCAGCGACACCAGCAGCTCGCGCGACTGGCCCAAGGGTTTGCCGTCCAGGCTTTGCACCACGACGCTGGCGTACGGTGTTTGTGCTTGCACCTGGATGGCGCCGAGGCTGATCGAGCGACCTCCCAGCCAGCCGGTCGCGGCCTGGGTCAGCGGTGTGTTGATGGTGTAGATGCCCTGTTGCCAGTTGCGCTTGAGTTCACCCGTGTCGCTGACTGCCTCCGTGGCGTCGGCTGGCAGCAGGGACTGCCCCGGGTCCTGCAGCACCTGCGCACCGGCAGGGATGGCGGCGGGTTTCAGCCAGGGCAACTCCGGCGTCTGTGGCAGGGCGATCTGCAGTTGGCCCTTTTCCATGGCCGTGCGCAGCAGCGGCGAGTTGCGCGGGGTGACCTCCTGGTTGTACAGGGTGGCGGGGGGCGGCGCGAACACGTAGCGGGTAGTGGCCGGCTTCACATCCGCACGGCGATAGAGCAGGGCGGCAGCGGGCAGGGTGGCGATCATCGCCGGGTCGTTGTACGCGTGCCAGTTATCCGCTGTGCGCCAGCCTGGGTTGAAGGCCTGCTGGCTGTAGGCGTACTGCATCATCGCGTCCCAGCCCTGGTGGGCGGCGGTGCCGGCCACGTACAGCGGCAGTGTGTGACGGTCGGGCAGTGGGAAGGGCTCGGCGTTCCACTCGGTGACAGTCAGCGGCTTGCCGACCACCTGGGCCGCGGCGATCCAGTCGATCATGCCGTCGCTGCTCAACGGGTTCTTCTCCAGTTGGCCATTGGCGCCGTAGCTATGGGCGTCGACGATATCGCCTGCGGTCAGTGCCGGCAGCGCGCTCAGGCCATTGCCGCCCCAGGTACTGGTGGTGGCGATCGGCACTTTCACACCGAGGCCGCGCAGGTGGGCGATCATGTCGGCGTTGAAGCGTTGTTCCAGGTCGTTGAGGAACAGCTTTGAAGGGCCATGCTCCCAGGCGCGCCAGGTGAGATCGGTGGGCAGGTCATAGCGTTTGGCGAAGGCTTTGGCCGCCTCCATGTAGCGCCCGCTGTGACGCGGTACGTCCTTGTTCGGCATCAGGGCGTTACCATAATGCTGGGTGAGGTCGTTCTCATTGGTGAGCAGCACGGCAGCGATGGCCGGGTCGTCCTTGTAAGCAAGGCCGGTGTATTCGTTCACATGGGTCAGGTACTGCTCGGCAAAGCGTTTCATCGCGTTCTGGATACTGTTGTTCACATAGGCGTAACCCTTCAGGTCAACGCGTTCCTCTCCCTTGGCCAGTTCCTTGAAGTCATCGATGTGGTCATTGGCGGTAAGCGCACGCTGCACATGCATGTCCAGCCAGATATAGACGCCTTCGTCCTTGAGTGCCTTGATCCACAGGTCGAGCTTGCGCAGCGATTCGGCACTGAGTTGCTGGGTATCGCGCACCAGCGAGCCGTCGCCAAACACGTTCGGGCTGACCCATGGCGAGTCGTGGTGGTGCAGGCGCACCAGGTTGAAGCCCAGAGCCGACAGGCGCTTGGCCTGCTGGCGGATTTCTTCGTCAGGGCTCTTGAACAACGAATAGGCGGACAGGTTGGTGCCCCAGAAGCGCACCGGGGTGTTGTCCTCGAACATCAGCTGTTCGCCGACGGCCTTGACGAAGCCACGCTTGCCGGCAGGCTTTTCCGCGGCATTGAGGAACGACAGGTCCACTGGTGAGGTGCGCCAGTCCAGTTGGTCGTCGGGCCAACCGGCGGGGTCGACCAGGCCGAAGCGTTCGCTGGGCGTGGGCCCCAGGTCGATGTCGCCGGTGATGTTGAGCACCGCCTTGATCTGCTGCCGGCCAGCGCTGATCGGGTCGCTGTAGATGAACGCACGCAGTTCGGACGGGTTGCCGCGCTCGAAATACACCTTGGCCAGTGGCGGGTCGAAGCGCATTTCGATGCGCCGGCCCTGTTCAGTCTTGCCCCACGACCAGCCACGGTTGCCGGGCAGCAGTTGCGGGGCGCCCATGCCCCCGGCAATTTGCATCGGGTCGAACTGGAACACCATGCCGCCACCCATTACGCCGGCCTGGCGGCTGTGGGCGTCGAGGTCGAAGGCCCAGCTCAGGGTTTGCGCCTGCGCCTTGCGGATATCCGCCGCCAGGTCGAAGTCCAGCTCCTTGTTCTTGCCCTGCAGCGTGTAGTGGTAGGGTCCATTGACCTTGAACGTGGTGGCGAACCCCGTCCAGCTCCAGTTGGCCGCCCAGAAGTCGAACTTGGCTTTCATCACCGGCCCACCACCGTGTGTCACCATGGGCAGGCCATTCTGTTCATCGACGCTGACTTGCCACGCCGATGCCCAGCTGGTGAGCGGCAGCAAGGCCAGGCCAGCAATGGCGGAAACCCGCAGCAGGGTTGGAAAACCTGGGCAGCGCAGGGTGAGCACGTTCATGGGCGTTACCTGGGTTGAAGGCCGGGGTCGGCCAGCGCGATGGCCTGGCTGTTCTGCAGCCTGCGGACCATCTGGACGTAGGCCACGCCCAGTCCGGCGACAGACCAGTACACCACCGGGATGAAGGTGATGCTGCTGACGGTGAAGATGATCACCAGGATGCCGATCAGTGTCGCCAGCAATACCCGGCCGAGCTGGCGTCGCTCGTCGTCCTTGTCGGGGAAACTGCGCATGGCCTTGCGGATGCCGTGCAGTACAGTGGCGAAGAACGCCACGAAAAGGCCAAGCCCGACCAGCCCGACCCGCAGTGCAAGGTTGATATAGGTGTTGACGATGTCGATGATGCCTTCACCCTGGATCATTGATTGCATTTCCGGGGTGTTGCGGAAGTCGAACGAGCCGAACAGCGGGTTGCGCTGGATGACTATCCACGAGTTGTCCATCAGCCGTTCGCGGTAGGTGATGTTCTCTTTCTCGAGGTTACCAATGAACGGCAGCAGGTCCAGTACCTTGTCGCCACCGGGCACGATGGTCAGCAAGGGCAGGGCCAGCATGCCGGCCGCGGCGAGCAGCGCCAGGCGCCTGACCGCACCTTTGCCCAGGGCGATGAACACCACCACGATGACCACGGCGCCGATCCACGGGCCACGGGACAGTGGCGCGAACAGCCCGGCGGCCAGCAGCAGGGCGCCCAGCGCCCGCTGCAACGGGCGGCGCACATAACCCTGGACGAACAGGAACAGGCCGATGGCCACGCTCATCACATAGCCCAGGGCGATCGCCTGCCCGGTGGTGACGCTGGCACGCAGCGAACCGCCACGGCTCAGGTAGCCGGACATGCTCCACGGCACGCCCATGGCGTCGATCAGGGCACTGTACAGCAGCCAGTGGCGTACGTACTCGGCCACGCCGATCAGGGCCAGGACGAAGGAGGCAAGCACGAAGGCCAGCAGGGTGTCCTTGAAGTCGCTGATCTGGCGCAGGCCACGGCTGGCCACGTAATACGGCAGGAACACATCGACATACAGGTACAGCGTCTGGCGCAGGGTGTCGGTCAGGGTGGTTTCGCGCAGGTACAGCACGCTCATCAGCACCAGGCCGGCCGCCAGCAGTCTGTCGGGCCAGGTGCGGCCAAAGCGCAGGGTGTCGCCTTGCAGGCGCAGGGCCAGGGCCGCCGGCAACAGCACGCACAGGGTCAGCAGGCGGATATGGTTGAGGTCGACCAGGTAATTGACCACGCCAAACCCGGGCACCTGCACCGAAGCCGGCGGGATCAGGAACAGCAGCATGTAGAACAGCGCCATGGGGTTGTGCTCGCGGCGCCCGGCGATAAACAGGATGACGGCGCCCGCACCCAGGTACAGCCAGAAACTGTGCGAGACGAAGGCCAGCAGGGTAAGCAGGAACCACAGGTTGCGCCGGCGCTTGAAGGCGCTCAGCGGGATCAGGTCGGTGGCAGGCCGCCGCGCCAGCAGGAAGACCACGCTCGCCAGAAACAGGATGACGATCAACGCACGAAAATGTTCAGGCATTGGCTATGTACACCTTTCCCTCGGCGGGCAACGGCTAGCATCGTGGCTAATTGAAACTATAGTGACCTTTTAGCCAATCAGTCAGAGATTGACGTCATGCCGTCGATTGATGTGTCAGCCACCGCGAGCCTGCGCAAGCGGGCTCTGAGGGCCGGGTCATGGAACCTGGTTTCGCAGGTGGCGTCACAGGTGATGCGCCTTGGCGGCAACCTGGTCATGGCCCGCTTGCTGCTGCCGGAAATGTTCGGGGTGATGGTCATCGCCACCACCGTTTCGGTACTCCTGCATTTGCTGTCCGATGTCGGCCTGCGCCAGAACATCATCCAGAGCCATCGCGGTGACGATCCGCATTTTCTCAATACCGCATGGACCGTGCAGATCATCCGCGGCTTCGTGCTGTTTGCCCTGACCTTGCTGCTAGCCCTGGGGGCCTGGCTTGCCCAGCTGGCCGAGCTGTGGCCGGCGGACTCTACCTATGCCGCTCCGGTGTTGCCGATGGTGCTGGCGGCAACCGGGCTGTCGGCGGTGATCTGGGGCTTCCAGTCCACCAAGATAGATGTGGCGGTACGAACTTTCCAACAGAAGCGTGTGGTGCTGGTCGACCTGGCCTCGCAGGTGATCGGCCTGTTGGTGATGCTGGTGTTGGGCTACCTGACACACTCGGTCTGGGCGCTGGTGATCGCCGGCCTGGTGTCGGCCCTGGCCTGGACCCTGCTGGGCCACACCGCCCTCAAAGGGCACAGCAACCGCCTGCAGTGGGACCGCAGCGCGCTGAACGAACTGATCGTATTTGGCCGCTGGATTCTGCTGTCGTCGATGGTCGGCGTGCTGGCCATGTACGGTGACCGCATGTGGTTTGGCGCCAGCATGACGGCGGCACAACTGGGGGTGTATTCGATTGCCGTGCTGATCCTCGGTGCCGTGCAGACCGCGCTGATGAAAATTTTCGGTGCCGTGGCGCTGCCCGCCTTCAGCGAAGCGGCTCGGGCCGATGACAAGGAGCGCCTGAAGGCGCTGTATCACCGCTTCCGTCTGCTGGTCGACCTGCTGGTGCTGTTCATCTGTGGCGGTTTCCTGACCGCCAGCCCGCTGCTGATCAGCTGGATGTACGACGACCGCTACCGTGAAGCAGGCCCGATGCTGGCGATTCTTTCGCTGTCGTTCCTCACATTGCGCTATACCTTGGCTCATCAGGTGTGGATTGCCCTGGGCCTGACCAAGTACCAGGCCATGGACAACATCATCCGCCTGGTCTCGCTGTGGGGGCTGCTACCGCTGTTGCTGGCGATTGGCGGTGTGGACTGGGCGATCTGGGGGGTTGCCCTGCATGCCGTGCCAACTCTGGTGCTGATCGTGTATGTGAATTGCAAACTGGATATCTTCAGCCTCAAACGTGAACTGGTGGTGCTGCCGATGCTACTGGTCGGGGCGCTTTGCGGGGCTCTGCTGACAGCCTTTTTCAACTGGCTGTAATGCGGCTTGCTGGGTGAAACTTTCAAAGATACAGGTCACGGGATCATGGGGAAGCTTACTTTTTGTACTGCGCAGTTGGGTCGTAGAGGCTTTCTCCAGAGTTGTGTCTTGCTGGGCGTTGGTGGTGTGGTGTTCGGCGCTACGGCAGCCGTTGCCAGTCAACCTGCCGACAGGTCCGGGTTTGTAGTGATCAACGGCTGGGTATTGCCGTCCCGTTACTTCCGGAACGAACACGCATGATCAAGGACTATCAGCAGCAGAAGGTACTGCGCGACAGCTACGATGTCTGCATCATTGGCGCCGGCCCGGCGGGTATCACCCTGGGCTTGCGCCTGGCCGCCGCCGGCTGGAGCGTACTGCTTGCCGAAGGCGGCGGGCGTGAGTACTCGGCGAACTCGCAAGCCTTGTACGCCTGTGCGTCCACCGGCCTGGAGCTGTATGCCAAGGAAGCTCGGCTACGTTACCTCGGCGGCACATCCAACCATTGGGCAGGCCGTTGCCGGCCGTTCAGCCCCTCGGACTTTTCCATTCCCCCCCTTGGCGACTTGCCTGGCTGGCCCATTCCCTATTCGGAAATCGCAGGCTACTTGCCTGCTGCCATGGAAATCGTCGACCTGCCGCCTGGGTCGGATTTTCACGCGTTGAATACTGGCCTGGACGGCGGTGACTTCGAGCCAGACCGCTTTCTGCTCAGCCCGCCAACGCGCTTTGCGCAAAAATACGCCACGGCCCTCGAGCAGACCCAAGGCCTGGATGTATTCATCAACTGCAATTGCGTGAACCTGGAGTTTGACCAGGCCTCTGGCCGCCTGGCCGCAGTCGTACTGTCCGATTACGAGTGCAATCGCCAGCGCCTGGTTGCGAGAAACTTCGTGCTGGCCACCGGTGCCATCGAGAATGCCCGGCAACTGCTCAACAGTGAGTCGTTGGTGGCGGCCGGGGTCGTGAGCAAGGACGGGCTGGTCGGCGGGTGCTTCATGGAGCATCTGAACATTGACCTTGGCACCTTCATCCTCAAGTCGGGGCTGGCCCCTGAGCCGCGCGAGTACTACACCACCGATGCCTTCGTTGACGAATACAAGGCAGGTAAAGGCAATGTCAGGGCCGCCTTGCTGGCCGATGTGCAAACCTATGGTCGTACTGCCGAGGTCAAGCATTTTCTGGAGAACCTGGCCTGTGACATGGGGGTTGCCAGCAAGATTGCCTTCGTGGCCAGGTTCAGTTGCCCCGGTGACGGTGTGATCAGCACCATGATCGAGCAGTTCCCCAACCTGCACAGCCGCATTTCGCTGCTGGATGAGAAGGACGCACTGGGCGTGGCCAAGGTCAATGTCAATTGGGCACTGACCGCAGATGACCGGCACACCATCAAGTGCATTGGCAGCGAACTGGCCAAGCAGTGGGCGGACATGAACCTGGGGTTCATCAAGCTCAATGACTTCGTTTACGACACCTCGATACCGCTGAAATTGTCGCCACATGCCCACCACATGGGTACCACTCGCATGGCATCGTCGGCGCAATTCGGTGTTGTCGATACCAACTGCAAAGTGTTCGGTACCGAAAACCTATACGTCGCCGGCAGCAGCATCTTTGCCACGGGCGGCGCCTCCAACCCGACCATGCCGCTGCTGCAGTTTGCGGTACGCCTGGCCGACCACCTCGACGCCAGGATGGGCGCGGCCAAGGGCGCCGTGGTGTGATGCATGTTGTACACGAGTTGAGTGCGCTGCGGTCAGTACCCACAAGAACCAGACCAGACGTGCCTCAGGAACAGTCCAGATTGCTTTGATTGCGAGGCGGGCAGCATGAAGGGATGGATACGCAAGGCAGTGACGCACTATGTCCATGCAACGGGGCGAGGAAGCTCGTTTTACAGGAAGTTTTGCAAGCCTTCAGGGCTTGAATGGGGGGCCTACCTTACCCGCTGGGGCAACTTCCACTCGGTAGGCAGCAACTTCTATGTCAATACAGGCTGCAAATTCCTCGACCCTTCGCTGGTTCGCATCGGCAACAGTGTGGGCCTGTCCGATTGCACGCTGATCGGTCATGACGGGGTGGTATTGCTGATTGAACATCGCTTCGGCAAGCACCTGGATTCGGTCGGCTTCATCGACATCAAGGACAATTGCTTCATCGGCCATGGTGCGATCGTCATGCCCCGCGTGACCATCGGCCCTGAGTCGATCGTGGCCGCCGGTTCCGTGGTGACCAAGGACGTGCCGCCGGGCACGGTGTTTGGTGGCAACCCGGCAGAGTTCATCTGCACCACCGAGGCGTTGATCAAACGGGTCGAGGCACGTTGCGAAGCCTACCCGTGGATCGACCTGATCAAGCAGCGCAATGGCGCCTATGACCCGCAGTTGGAGCCGCTGCTGATGGCGCAAAGGCGCCAGTATTTCTTCGGGGATGGCAACAATGGCTAGCAAACCTGTGGACGTCATGGTGGTCAACTTCAACACGGCCGGGCTGCTGCAGCCGATGTTCGATGCGCTGCGCCGGGCCGACAGCGAACGGCTGGCCAGCTACCTGGTGGTGGACAACGCCTCGGTCGATGACTCGCTGCAGCGCATGGCCGAGGTGTGCCCGCAGGCGTTGCTGCTGAGCAACAAGCAGAACGTGGGGTTCGGCCGGGCCAACAACCAATTGCTGGCGCACCTGAAGGGCAAGTACGCCTTGCTGCTGAATACCGATGCCTTCGTCGCCGCCGATTCCCTGCAGAAAACCCTCGATTACATGGACGCCCACCCTGAATGCGGGGTGCTGGGGGTGCGCCTGGAGAGCCGCGACGGCGACCTGCAGCCCAGCTGCCGTTACTTCCCCACACCGCTCAACGTGTTTGTCGGGCGTACCGGGCTGGGGCGCTTCTTCCCGGGCTTGAAGATGGTCGACGAAATGAACTGGGACCACGCCTCGGTCCGCGAGTGCGACTGGCTGCCTGGCTGCTTCTACCTGGTGCGTCGCGAAGTGCTCGATCAGGTGGGCCTGTTCGACCCACGCTACTTTCTTTATTACGAGGAGGTGGACCACTGCAAGCGGGTGAAGGCAGCGGGCTGGAAAGTGGTGTTCTACCCGCACACCACGGTGGTGCACATTGGTGGTGAAAGTTCCAGGTCGGTGGCCGAGCTGGAGGCGGCCAGCCGGCAGATCTCGTCATACCAGATCGAAAGCGAGCTGCTGTACTTTCGCAAGCATCACGGGCTGGCGGGGCTTGCCCTGCACATGCTGCTGGTCACCCTGGGCGACCTGGTGCTGGCACTCAAGGCGCTGTTGAAACGACGCGGCCGGGGCGCAATACAGGCCTGCTGGCGTCACTGCCGGGCGACCTGGTCACTGTTGTTCAAGACCCGGTACGCCAGCCAACCGACAAGGTAGGTGGAGCCATGTTCGAGAATATACGTGCCGACCTGCGTGCCCATGGCGGCGACTGGGGCGCCCAGGGCTTCTGGGTATTGCTGGTGTACCGTTTCGGTCGCTGGCGCTATGGCGTGCGCCCGGCACTGTTGCGCAAGCTGTTTTCGCTCATCTACAAGATCCTTTACAAGTTCGTGCAGATCATCACGGGTGTGGAGCTGCCGTGCGAAGCGGAGATCGGCCGCAACTTCGTCATCGACCATTTTGGCGGCATCGTCATCAGCGGCTATGCCCGGTTCGGCGATGACTGCCGCATCCGCAACGGCGTGGTAGTGGGCCTGAAGAACGTCAACGAACCGGTTGCACCGGTGTTCGGCAATAACGTCGATATCGGCACCGGGGCCAAGGTGCTGGGTAGCATCCGCATCGGCAACAATGTGATCATCGGTGCCAATGCCGTGGTGCTGGTGGATGTGCCGGACAACTCGCTGGCGGTGGGGGTGCCGGCGATCATCAAGGCCAGGCAACCGGCCGCCACGGCGCCCGTCGAGTGAGGCCCATGGCGAGCGGGATTGGTGTGGTGGTGATTGGCCGTAATGAAGGTCAGCGCCTGGAGCGTTGCCTGCGTTCGCTGCTGCATGGGGCGGACAAGGTCATGTACGTCGACTCGGGCTCCACCGATGGTTCACCGCACTTGGCCCGCAGCCTGGGGGTAGAGGTACTGGCGCTGCACATGGGCACCCCGTTCACCGCCGCGCGCGCACGTAACGAAGGCTTTGGCGCCTTGCAGCGGCTGCTGCCGTCGATGCATCTGGTGCAGTTCGTCGATGGCGATTGCGAGGTGGATGGTGGCTGGCTGGCCGCGGCGCAGGCGTTTCTCGACGACCATCCTGAAGTGGCAGTGGTGTGTGGCCGCCGACGCGAGCGCTTTCCTCAGCGGTCGGTGTACAACCTGTTGTGCGACCTGGAGTGGGACACCCCCATCGGCGAAGCCAAGGCGTGTGGTGGTGATGCCCTGATGCGGGTGGATGCCTTCACCACCGTCGGCGGCTTCCGCCCCGATCTGATCGCCGGAGAAGAGCCCGAACTGTGCGTGCGCCTGCGGGCAAAGGGCTGGAAGGTCTGGCGCCTGGACGCCGAGATGACCCTGCACGATGCCGCCATGACCCGTTTCAGCCAATGGTGGCGGCGTAGCCTGCGCGCCGGCCATGCCTATGCCGAGGGGGTTTACCTGCATGGTCAGCCGCCGGAGCGGCACTGGCTGCGCGAATCGCGCCGGGCCTGGCTGTGGGGCCTGGGCATACCCGTGGTGATCGTGCTGGCCTGCCTGCTGCTGGGCGGCTGGGGCCTGTTGTTGCTGTTGGTCTACCCGCTGCAGGCCGTACGCCTGGCCCGTCGAGGTGGCAAGTCGGTGCGGGAGAACTGGCTACAAGCGGTGTTTCTGGTATTGGGCAAGTTCCCGGAAATGCTCGGTCAACTGAAGTTCTTGCGCCACCGCATCGCGGCCGGCAAATCGGCGTTGATCGAGTACAAGTGAGAGAGGCCCATGATGCTCGGCACGATCGTGAAAAGCGTGTTTACCTTGCAGCCGGGCTACTCGTTGCGGGCGCTGAACAACAAGTACAAATTGACGCTGCAGATTGCCAGGCATTGGCCTGAGCTGAATGCGTTCCTGCAGCGCATGACGGCGGCGCTGGGCCAGCAAGGTCTGCAGCGGCTGGGCGTGGATTGCATCGGTGTCGTGCAGTGGCCTTACCTCAGCAAATGCTGGGAAGCCCCGCAGCGCCTGGAGGTGGTGGCTTCACACTTCGAAGTGCTGGCCGGGCAGTTTCCGGCGCTGTTGCTGCTGGGGCGGGACGAAAGCCTGACGCTGTGCGAGCTGTCCAGCCATTCGCCGGGCTGTCGCCTGGTCCTGGACCGGCCGATCTGGTTCAAGCGCGAAGGCGAGTTGGTATTGAACCTGTTCCAGAGCGACCTGCGCGTGGCTTCCCTGGCGTTCAGCCTGTGCCGCAGCCAGGGTCAACTGTGCCTGTTCATCGGTGCCGTGCAGGGCATCCACAAGGGTATCGAAAGCGAAACCTCGCTGGCCATCTACCGCGACCTGACCAAGGACTTCGAGGGGTTGCGCCCCCGCAGCCTGCTGCTCGAGGGGTTGAAGTGCCTGGCCAGGACCTTGGGCGTGGTGCAGCTGTATGCCGTCAGTGATGCCTGCCGCCACCATCGGCACGCGTATTTTGGCAACGACAAAGGCCAGGACCTGGCGGCCAACTATGACGTGATCTGGCTGGAACACGGCGCTACCGCGTCACACCATGCGGACTTCTTCGCCCTCCCGCTGGCCGCAGCACAGCGGGCGGAACAGGATATTCCGGCGAAGAAGCGGGCGATGTACCGCCGCCGCCAGGCGTTGCTCGACGATGTTTTCGCCCGCTTGCAGGCCGCGTTGCCAGGCAGCGGTCACAACCTTGGACTACAAGGGAAACAGGGGGATGCACCTGACGAGGAGGCATCGGCGAGGCGCCGGCCGCCGGTAGTCGACAGCCTGAAGTAACGGCTGGCGCTGCTACGGCAGGTCTGAAGGTCCATTACGCGGGTCTTGATCTGGATTCCTATGCGCATAGCTTATTTCATCAACCAGTACCCGAAGGTCAGCCACAGTTTCATCCGCCGCGAGATCCTGGCGCTGGAACGCCAGGGGGTGGAGGTGCAGCGTATTGCCCTGCGTGGGTGGGATGCCGAATTGCAGGACGCCGAAGACGCGAGCGAGCGGGGCAAGACCCGCTATGTGCTGCAAAGTGGCATCAGGGGTTTGCTGGCACCAACCTGGCAGGTGCTGCGCACACAGCCGCGCCGGTTCTTCCAGGCGCTGTGGCTGGCCATGCGCCTGGGCCTGCGGGCCGACCGCGCCTGGCCCTACCACCTGGCCTACCTGGCCGAAGCCTGCCAGGTACTCCAGTGGTTGCAGGCAGGTGAGGCAAAACATGTGCACGCGCATTTCGGCACCAATTCCACCGAGGTGGTGATGCTGGCCAACGTGCTGGGCGGGCCAGCCTACAGCTTTACCGTGCACGGGCCGGAAGAGTTCGACAAACCGCAGTTCCTGCACATGGGCGAAAAGGTGCGGCGTGCCGCTTTTGTCGCGGCCGTCAGTTCGTACGGCCGCAGCCAGTTGTTTCGCTGGGTGGCACACGACCACTGGGCCAAGGTGAAGGTGGTGCATTGCGGCCTTGAGCGCAGCTTCCACGAAGTGGCGCCGGTCAGCGTGCCCACGGCGCCGCGCCTGGTGTG
The DNA here is from genome assembly GCF_001642705.1 of Pseudomonas sp. p21. Taxonomy (NCBI): domain Bacteria; kingdom Pseudomonadati; phylum Pseudomonadota; class Gammaproteobacteria; order Pseudomonadales; family Pseudomonadaceae; genus Pseudomonas; species Pseudomonas sp. p21. Next base: position 57,004 of record NZ_LWBV01000007.1, on the reverse strand, counting down.
TGTAGGCCGCCTGTGCGAGCAGAAAGGCCAGCTGCTGTTGCTCGAGGCCGCGCGGATACTGGCTACCCGGTCAACCGCCTTCGAGCTGGTGCTGGCCGGCGACGGTGAAATGCGTGGGCAGATCGAAGCGTTGATTGCCCGGTACGGCTTGCAGCAGCAGGTGCGCATTACCGGCTGGATCAGCAGCGTACAGGTGCGCGAGGAGATCCTTGCTGCCCGTGCGCTGGTGCTGCCCAGCTTTGCCGAGGGTTTGCCGGTGGTGATCATGGAGGCCATGGCCTTGCGCCGGCCAGTGCTGACCACCTATGTGGCAGGCATTCCCGAGTTGGTGCGGCCGGGCGAGAACGGCTGGTTGTTCCCCGCCGGTGCCGTGGACGAGCTGGCGGCGGCCATGGCCGACTGCCTGGCACAACCTGCCCAAGTGCTGCAGCGCATGGGCGAGGCGGCCCGTCAACGTGTGCTGCAACGGCATGACATCGACACCGAGGCGGCCAGGTTGGCCGGCTATTTCAGGGCATCCGCATGATGAGTGTATTGGCTTGGTTACTGGGCATGCTGGCGGCCATCGTCCTGTTGCCGGTGCTACTGCTGTTGGTGCAGGTGCTGATGGCCTGCCTGCCGGCGCGCACGCAGCCGTTGGGCACCAACGCTCGTCCGCAGGTGGCAGTGCTGGTGCCAGCCCATGACGAGGCTTCGATCATTCGTGCCACGCTGGCGAGCATTGCCCCGCAGTTGCGGCCTGGCGACCGCTTGCTGGTGGTGGCGGACAACTGCACTGACGACACAGCGCTGCTGGCGCGCGAGGCCGGTGCCGAAGTGGTGGAGCGTCACGACGCGCGGTTGCGTGGCAAGGGCTACGCCCTGGATTTTGGTGTGCGCCACCTGGCCGGGCAGCCGCCCGAGGTGGTGATTGTGGTGGATGCCGATTGCCAGGTGGGCGAGGGGGCGATCGAGCGACTGGCGCAGCGCTACCGCGAGGTCGCTCGCCCGGTGCAGGCGCTGTACCTGATGCGCGCACCGGCAGGGGCCGGGCTGAAAGTGCAGGTTGCCGAGTTCGCCTGGCGGGTCAAGAACCTGGTGCGCCCACGTGGCTGGGCACGGCTGGGCCTGCCTTGTCAGTTGATGGGTGCGGGCATGGCGTTCGGCTGGCGTGACCTGGCGTTGATCGACCTGGCCAATGGGCATCTGGTGGAGGATGTGAAGCTGGGCCTGGACCTGTGCCAGCAGGGCAAGCCGCCAGTGTTCTGCCCCGAGGCCGTGGTCAGCAGCCAGTTCCCTGCCAGCCAGCGAGGCCTGGGTAGCCAGCGCACACGTTGGGAGCATGGTCACCTGGGCATGATGCTGGCCGATGCGCCCAGGCGTGCGCTGGTCGCAATCACCCAGCGAAACAGCAGCTTGCTGGCCATGACCCTGGACCTGCTGGTGCCTCCGCTGGCGTTGCTGGTACTGGCCCTGCTCGGGCTTAACCTTATGACCTGGTTGGCGTACATGCTATTCGGCCTGGCGACACCGGCGTGGATCGCCCTTTGCGCGCTGGCATTGCTGGGCCTTGCCATCGTGCTGGCCTGGGCGCGCTTCTGTCGCGAACTGATCCCCTTTTCCGTGCTGCTGTACGCGCCGTTTTACGCTGTAAGGAAGGTCCCCTTGTATCTGGGGTTCCTGATCAAGCGCCAGGTTGAATGGGTACGTTCGAAACGGGATGAAGACTGATGGCTGAGTGGCAGAAACGCTGGAACACCCTTGTCGGCAAGCTCGAAGTGGTGGCGGATGCCGCTGCTGCGCAGTGCCTGCTCGACAGGCTGACCGCCCCGCAAACCGCGACCGTGCTGGGCTTCGTCAATGCCCATGCAATGAACCTGGTGGTACGCGATGGCGCTTACCACCAGGCATTGTCGGCGGCCGATGTGCTGCTGCGCGACGGCTCCGGCATGGCGATCCTCTATCGCCGGCTGGGGCTTGAATCCGGGCTCAACATGAATGGTACCGACTTCATTCCTCGGCTCCTGGCCGCCTACTGTGGGCGGCGGGTCGCGTTCTGGGGCACCCGGCAACCTCACCTGGAGCAGGCCGTGCAGCGCAGCGCAGCCCTGTTCGGGGTGGTGCCGGTGTCGGTTCACGATGGCTTTGCCAGCGTCGAGACCTACCTGCAACTGGCCAGGGAGCAGCAACCAGAGTTGATCGTGCTGGGCATGGGCATGCCCAGGCAGGAGGCTGTGGCGGCAAGGCTGGCGGCCACTGGCGAGCCGTGCCTGATCGTGTGCGGCGGCGCGATCCTGGACTTTCTCGGCGGCAAGGTCAGCCGGGCGCCCGAGTGGCTGCGGCGGTTGGGCGGGGAGTGGCTGTACCGGCTGTTGCGCGAGCCCAAGCGTTTGTTCATGCGCTATGTAGTGGGCAACCCGTTGTTCCTGCTGCGCACTCTGCTGTACCGCCGGGGCGTGGGGCCGAGCCAGCGCACCGTTTGAGTCTGCCAGATTCCGGGCGGGCAGTGATTCCGGGCACACTGATGGCGGTTGGCTGCTACAGTGAGATCATGGCCTGAGGCTCCGATTCTGGCTCACTGGCTGTGCATGAGCCGTTGTCAAGACTGGCTGTTTGATCGCAGGCACTTGCTGCTCGCAAATCGATGAGGTCTGAGATGGTTTTCGAACCCAGAAGCAGTCGTTCCTTACTGCAGAGAAGAAGCAGCGTAAGTAACGCCATTCAGGCCGGCCTCGATGGAATTGCAGTTACCAGTATTGCCTGGTACCTGATCTACGACCAGTTTGGCTACATCACTTCCGATTACGTGATCATGCTGCTGTTGCTGATTGGCGCACTGGCAGTCATCTACGATCACTATGCAATCTACCGTACCAACGTCGGGCTTTCCATCAAGGCTTTCCGGCTGTTCAAGGCCTGGTCGGCAACCTTTTGCTTTCTGGTGGTCATGGCCTTCCTGACCAAACAGAGCGAAACCTATTCGCGGCTGCTGGTCGTGCAATTGTTCATCATTGGCTACATCGCCCAGTTGTTCCTGCACTTTGCCGTGCGTGAATTGCAAAAGCGCTTTAGCGCACATGCACGCCTGGACAACGCCCTGATCATCGGCGCCGGTGACCTGGCCAACTTCCTGTATCAGAAAATCAGCAACAACCCCTGGTTTGGCGAGCGTGTGCTGGGATGCGTGCTGATCGCCAATGGCGATGAGCCGGGGCGCGAAAGCGCCGAAGGCAAGCAGCGCCTGCCGGTGCTCGGGCATGTTGCCGAGCTCGACGATATCGTGGCCCGCTACGGCATCCGTACGGTGTATCTGGTGACCCCACTGGGTGGCTCCGAGGTCATCAACGATGTGTATTTGAAGCTGCTCGACAAGTGCATTGCGGTGAACTGGGTACCGGATATCTTCTCGTTGCGCCTGATCAACCACAGCGTGCGGGAAATTGCCGGCATTCCTGTACTGACCTTGTCGGAAACACCGCTGACGGGCATGAGCCTGTTCCTGAAAAACCTCGAAGACAGGGTATTGGCGGCGCTGATCCTGCTGTTTGCATCGCCGGTGTTGCTGGCCGTTGCGCTGGCCATCAAGCTCGATAGCCGCGGCCCGGTGTTCTTCCGTCAGGAACGCACCGGCTGGACCGGGGAAGCGTTCCGCATCTGGAAGTTCAGGAGCATGCATGTGCACCAGCCGGAAGAGGGCGTGGTCAAGCAGGCGCAAAAGAATGACCCGCGGCTGACCCGGGTCGGCGCCTTTATCCGCCGCACCAGCCTGGATGAACTGCCGCAGTTGTTCAATGTGCTGACTGGGGAGATGTCGCTGGTCGGGCCGCGGCCGCATGCATTGCAACATGACACGTTGTATTCGCAGGACATCGTCGACTACTTTGCCCGCCACAATATCAAGCCTGGCATGACCGGCCTGGCGCAAGTGCGCGGGTTCAGGGGCGAGACCAAGGATATCGAGCAGATGATCCAGCGGGTGGACTCGGACATCGAGTACATCAACAACTGGTCGCTGTGGCTGGATTTCGTGATTCTGGTGCGCACGCTGAATGCGTTTACCGGCAAGCAGGCTTATTGAGTCAAGTGCTGCGAGGCGCTTGCCGTGACAATTGTATTGCCTATGCGATCGAGCGCCGCCCGCGCGGCGCTCCCTTTATGCACCACCTCAAAATTTGAGATAGATCTCCCTGAACCCCCGCGCTTCCTCCACCAGCCAGTCATGTACCGCCCGGGCCCCCGGCTGGTTCAACCCGCCCGGTGGGTAATGCACCACATAGCGCTTGTGATTGGCGATCGGCACCCCGAACGGCACGATCAGCGCACCGCGCTCCAGTTCGTCGTTAAGCAGCGTGCGCCGGGCAATCGCCACGCCAATGCCGGCAATCGCCGCCTCGATGGTCAGGTGGTTGCGGTTGAAGGTGTGCCCACGCCGTACATCCAGGCCAGCGGCGCCGATGCCCTCCAGGTAGAACTCCCATTCGGCATATTCCGAACTGCCGCGCCAGGCCGTGATGTCGTGCAGCAGCGGATAGTGCGCCAGGTCCGCCGGCCCGTGCAGCGGCGGGCGCCCGCGCAGCAAGGTGGGGGAACATACGGGGAAGATCTGCTCGTCCAGCAGCGGCGTCGAGAGCATGCCGGGGTAGCTGCCATCGTTCAGGTCGATGGCCAGGTCGAAATCGCCCGGGGTCAACGCCTGGGCACTGTCTTCGGCCACCAGGCGCAGCTCGATGTCCGGATAGCGTTGCTGAAAGCGTGGCAGGCGGGGTGTGAGCCATTTGGCCAGGAACGACGGGATCGAGCGCAGGCGCAAGGTGCCGCGGATTTCACCGGCGTCCAGGCGCAGCAGTTCGGCTTCGATGCTGCCGTAGGCTTCGGCCACCGTCTGCGCCAGGCGTTGCCCTTCGGCGCTCAGTTCCACGCCGCGTGCCCGGCGCAGGAACAGCCGGTAGCCCAGGCGTTCTTCCAGCTGGCGCATCTGTTGGCTGACTGCGCCCGGGGTGATGTGCAGTTCTTCGGCACAGCGGGTGAAGGACAAGTGCCGGGCCGCACAGGCGAACACATGCAGCCAGACGAACATCTGGCCATTGAGTTGTCGTCGCATCGTTTAGTACCACTAAAGCCTTGCTTAGGAAGTTTCGTTGGTCATCCGTGAGCCAGCGCGGCAGTATCGCGCAACTTCGCAATAACGCTCAATTTTTCCAGATAACCGTGTTGCGGTTTCATACCTGCGCACGGTCAGGCATTAGCATGGCTATCAGTGTTTTCGACCTTTTCAAAATCGGCATCGGGCCGTCCAGTTCCCACACCGTCGGCCCGATGCGGGCGGCGGCTACCTTTGCCCGGACCCTGCATGAGCAGGGGCTGTTGGCCAGGGTAAGCCGTGTCGAGGTGCGGTTATACGGGTCGCTGTCGGCCACCGGGGTTGGCCACGCCACTGACCGCGCCTGCCTGCTCGGCCTGATGGGGCAGTGGCCGGACCGTATCGACCCGGCCACCATCGAGTCGCGCATAGGCCAGGTGATGCAGGAGCACTGCCTGATGCTCGATGGCAGCCACCCGCTGGCGTTCGAGTACAGCCGTGACATGCTGCTGCTCGACGAGAACCTGCCGTACCACCCCAATGCCATGAGCCTGGAAGCCATGGACGGGCAGGGCAGCCTGTTGCGCCAGACCTACTATTCGGTGGGCGGTGGCTTTATCGTCGAGCAAGCCGAGATCGATGCGCCATCAGGCGAAGCGGACGCGGTGGCGCTGCCGTACGAGTTCGACAGTGCGGCGCAGTTGCTGGCCTTGTGCAAGGCCCATGGCTTGAGCGTGGCGCAATTGATGATGGCCAACGAATGTGCCTGGCGCCCGGAGGCCGAGGTGCGTGAGGGCCTGCTGCGGATCTGGGCCGCCATGCGTGAATGTGTCGACAATGGCTTGCGCAACGAAGGCATCCTGCCCGGCGGGCTGCACGTCAAGCGCCGCGCGGCGCGGCTGCATCGCAGCCTGCAGGAGCTGGGCAAGCCCAACGTGATCGGTTCCACCCTCAGTGCCATGGAGTGGGTCAACCTGTTCGCCCTGGCGGTGAATGAAGAGAACGCCGCCGGCGGGCGCATGGTGACTGCTCCTACCAACGGTGCTGCCGGCATCATTCCGGCGGTGCTGCACTACTACATGAAGTTCAACCCGGGCGCGTGCGACGCGGATGTGGTGGACTTCCTGCTGGCGGCAGCGGCGGTAGGCATCCTGTGCAAGAAGAACGCGTCGATTTCCGGCGCCGAGGTTGGCTGCCAGGGCGAGGTGGGCTCGGCCTGTTCAATGGCCGCTGCCGGCCTGGCCCAAGTGCTGGGTGCTACGCCGCCGCAACTGGAGAACGCGGCCGAGATTGCTTTGGAGCACAACCTTGGCCTGACCTGCGACCCGGTGGGTGGCCTGGTGCAGGTGCCGTGTATCGAGCGCAACGCGATTGCTGCGGTGAAAGCGATCAACGCCGTGCAGATGGCGTTGCGTGGGGACGGCGAGCATTTCATCTCGCTCGACCGGGTGATCCGCACCATGCGTGATACCGGGGCGGACATGCATGCCAACTACAAGGAGACCTCGCGCGGCGGCCTTGCTGTTGCGTTCGTGGAGTGTTGACGGGACTGTTAAAAATGCTAGTTGCCGACTGTTGCCGATACTTCCATGATGGCCTCAATCATCCTGGATATCATCGCTATGAATGGACTTTTGCAAAAGCATACAGGTATTTTGCTGTTTTATTCTGGCCGGGAACTGGTGTGTCAAGCAGGCAAAAAAACGGCTCGTCTATTGTACGCGAGAAATCAATTGCTGGCGCAGCAGTCGGAAGACTTGGAACTTCTGCAAACCGCAGGTAACAATACGGTAATCGCTGCATGGGGAAGAAGGGGGGAAGAACGGGAAACTTACTCCCCTTATGGCTTTTCTTTGCTGGAGCAATCGTTGGCACTGGCAGGTTTTAACGGTCAATGGCGTGACCCAGCGGGAGGCGGTTATCCACTTGGTCAAGGAAAACGGCTTTTTAGTGTAACGCTCATGAGGTTCTGTTCCCCTGATACTGAAAGCCCATTTGGCCGGGGCGGTCTGGGTTCATACAACTACTGCTCCGGGGATCCGGTGAACTTTCATGATCCTTCTGGGTATAACCGATTTAAGCTGTTCGACACCCAGGGGCTGTGGGTATTTGGAAATCGTGTCAAATTTAATCGAACGGGTTTGAGCAAAGTATTGAGAGCTCATGGCATTCCGGTGACGCCAGAAATAAAAGCCGAGATCAGAGGCGCCATAGCGAACAATCAGGGCTACATTCATGAGGCAACAAATGCTTCCGGACGACTAGCAGTTCTCGTAGCCAAGAACAAAAACGACGGTGTAACCTTCAAGCAGGCGGGGAAACGTTGGGGCTTCACTACACTATTCCAAGAGTCAGTCGCTACCGCATCCTCGCCGAGCGCCCCTCCCATACATGTCCCTCCCCAGCCTTCACTGCCTCCCCCGTATCCGTTTGACGAAATCAACAATACCACGGACGCGGCTAGCAAGATCCGATCAGAGGCGGGTAACCTTAAATCCTGAGGCAACCCCCGGATTTGTCTTCGAGGCTGGGTTGAAACACCCCGAGGCTGCTCTGCAGCACTCGGGAGTGCGTTGCTAAAACTCAAGGTGCTAGCGGGCTTTCTGTTTCGCTGCCAGGAAGCTCGCGCGCATGTCCTTGGCCCAGCCATCCAGCACCGGCTTGACATCATTCAAAGTCAGTTTCGTGGTTTTGTTCTCCAGTTCCTGTCCCGTGCCCTTGCGCACGACCTGGGCCAGCACCTTCTGGCTGGAACCATCGAGGAACGCAGCTTCCACACCGACATCCACCTCTTGGTCACGGCCGCCCATGGCAGTGTTCACACCGGCCGAAATCAAGGCGATCGGGATCACTTCATAGGGCTTGAGGCCCTCGTTGCTGGTCGACACTGCCGTGATTGCCGGGCGCACCACGATCACACCCGGGCCGGGGCCCTTGGCCAGCGGCACGACGCTGCCCATTTCACGGCGCAGCGCTTCATTGAAGTAACGGGTGATTTCCTGCAGCGTCTGCGTCGAAATGACCTCCGTCGGCTGTGGCTTGGGGTAGAACTGGCTGGGCTCGATGAATACCTGGCTGTACTGGTTGACGTTGACCTTGGGGTCGATCCAGCGCATCACCGGGTCACCCGAAGGGCTCTTTGCTTCCTGCAGTCGGCTGTAATCCTTGAGGAAGCCGGAATAGTCCTTGGGGTCCACGCGATTGCTGGAGCAGGCGGCCATGGTTAGCAGTGCGGCGCACAACAGGGTAATGCGGGGCAATGATTTCATGATGAAAATGCATCCATGATAGGTCGGCCAGAACAACGCTAGCAGGTGCGTGACAGTTGGCCAGTGGGTAGGTTCCAATCCTTTGTGAAAAGGTAAAAAGTTGCGGCTGGAAGGGTTCGCCTGGAGGTTTTCTGCGGCTGTGAGACCGAGCGCCACCCGCGCGGCGCTCGGTCTCACAGCCGCAGAAAACCTCCAGGCGAACTCAACCCAGCACCTCCCGCAACCGATACCACAACATCCCCAGCGCCAGCAGCGGCGAGCGCAGTGCCTTGCCGCCGGGGAAAGTCAGGTGTGGCACGGCGCTGAATACGTCCAGCCCCTGGCTGTGGCCGAGGGCGATGCTTTCGGCCAGCAGTTTCGCCGTCCAGTGCGTTACGTTCAGCCCGTGCCCGGAATAGCCCTGGGCGTAGTACACGTTGGGGTGCTGGCTGAGGCGCCCGACCTGGGGGAAGCGGTTGGCGGTAATGCCTATCATGCCCCCCCACTGGTAGTCGATGCGCACGTTGGCCAGTTGCGGGAACACTTTCAGCACCTTGGGCCGCATGTAGGCGGCGATGTCCTTGGGGTCGCGGCCAGAATAGTGGCAGGCGCCACCGAACAGCAGGCGCCGGTCTGCCGTGAGGCGGTAGTAGTCCAGGCCGACCTTCTGGTCGCACAGCGCCATGTTCTGCGGGATCAGGCTGCTGGCCAGTGCTTCAGGCAATGGCTCGGTGGCCACCACGTAGCTGCCGGCCGGCAGCACCTTGCCGCTCAGGCGTGGCTCCAGTTCATCGAGGTGGGCGTTGCAGCCCAGCACCAGGCTGCTTGCCCGCACCTTGCCGCAGGCCGTGTGCAGGGTCACGCGGGGGCCATGCTCGATGCGCAGCACCGGGCTCTGCTCGAAGATACGTACGCCCAGGCCGTGGGCGGCGCGCGCTTCGCCCTGGACCAGGTCGAGCGGGTGCAGGTGGCCCGAGCCCATGTCCACCAGGCCGCCGGCGTACTGGTCGCTGGCGACGATTTCATGCAGCTGGTCGGCATTGACCAGGCGGGTTTCATGGCGATAGCCGAGTGCAAGCAGGTCGTCCTGTTCGTCCTTGAAGGCGGCGAACTGCGCGGGGGTGTTGGCCAGTTCGCAGAAGCCCCAGCGCAGGTCGCAGGCAATGCCGTACTGGGCGATGCGGCTGGCCACCAGCGCCACCGAGTCGATGCCGGCCTGCTTCAGGTAATGTACGCCCTCCTGGCCGACATGCCGGGCAAAGCCGCTGACGTCATGGCCGATGCCGCGAATCAGCTGGCCGCCGTTGCGGCCGCTGGCGCCCCAGCCGATGCGCCGGCCTTCCAGCAGCACCACCGAGAGCCCGCGCTCAGCCAGTTCCAGGGCGGTATTGACCCCGGTCAGCCCGCCGCCGACCACGCACACATCGGCGGTCAGTTCGCCCTCCAGGCTGGGGTAGGGCGCCGCATTGCGTGCCGTGGCGGCATAGTACGAAGCGGTGTGTTGGGTAGTGAAAGACATGAGCGTTCTCGACTCAGCGGTTGGACTTGATCTTGCTCCAGGAGCGGGTCATGACGCGCATGATCTTCGGGCTCGGCGTGCTGGAAATGTACAGCTTGTCCAGCACGTCCTGGGGTGGGTAGATCTCGGGGTTGTTGACCAGCGACGCGTCCATGTAGGCCTGGGCATCGGGGTTGGCGTTGGCATATCCGACCGTGGTGCTGACCTTGGCGATTACCTTGGGGTCGAGCAGGTAGTTGATGAACGCCAGGGCCTGTTCGGGGTTGTTGGCGTCTTTGGGGATGGCCAGCAGGTCGAACCACAAGTTGCTGCCTTCCCTGGGAATGCTGTAGGCGACTTTCACGCCGTTTTTCGCCTCCACGGCGCGGTTGGCGGCCTGGAACACGTCGCCGGAGTAGCCGAAGGCCACGCAGACATCGCCATTGGCCAGGTCGGAAACATACTTGGAGGAGTGGAAGTAGGTGATGTAGGGGCGCAGTTCGAGCAGGCGGGCTTCCGCCTTGGCATAGTCAGCCGGTTTTTCGCTGCGCGGGTCCATGCCCAGGTAGTTGAGCATGGCCGGGAACAGTTCGTCGGGCGAATCCATGAACGCCACGCCGCACTGCTTGAGCTTTTTCAGGTTCTCGGGCTCGAACAGCACTGCCCATGAATCGATATGGTCGATACCCAGGGCCGCCTTGACCTTGTCGACGTTGTAGCCGATGCCGTTGGTGCCCCACAGGTAGGGTACGGCGTACCGGTTGCCGGGGTCGTTCTGTTCAAGCTGCTTGAGCAGCTTGGGGTCCAGGTGCTGCCAGTTCGGCAGCTTGCTGCGGTCCAGCGGCAGGAAGGCGCCGGCCTGGGCCTGGCGTGCGAGGAAGTGGTTGGATGGCACCACCACGTCATAGCCGGTGCGCCCGGCCAGCAGCTTGCCTTCCAGGGTTTCGTTGGAGTCGAACACGTCATAGACCACCTTGATCCCGCTGCTGGCCTGGAAGTCGGCCAGGGTGGTGTCACCGATGTAGTCGGTCCAGTTGTACACGCTGACCGAGGGGGTGGCCTGGGTGGTGGTGGCGAACAGCAGGGTGAATGCGGCGGGGATCAGGGCTTGCAGATGACGCATGGGGACACCTCGTTGGTCTAGTTCTTGGCGTTCGGTGTATGGCGGCCGCTCCCACAGGTGACTCATTACCTTGTAGGAGCAGCCTTGTGCTGCGAAGAGGCCGGTAGGGCAAAAGATCTACTGTGGCGGTACTGGCCCCTTCGCAGCACAAGGCTGCTCCTACAGGTCCAGTGCATGCCCTGGAAGGTGATTACACGCTCAGCATCAGGAATTCACGCTCCCACGAGCTGATCACGCGCTTGTAGTTCTCATGCTCTGCACGCTTGACTGCCACATAGCCCTGGACGAACTGCTTGCCCAGGTACTGCTGCACGGTCTCGCAGTCCTCCATGTGCTGCAGGGCGTCCTCGATGGTGATCGGCAGGCGCAGGTTGCGCCGCTCGTAGGCGCGCCCCTGCACCGGTGCGCTGGGCTCGATGCGCTCGACCATGCCCAGGTAGCCGCACAGCAGGCTGGCGGCGATGGCCAGGTACGGGTTGGCATCGGCACCTGGCAGGCGGTTTTCCACGCGCATCGCCTCGGGGCTGGAGGTGGGCACGCGCAGGCCGGCGGTGCGGTTTTCTTCACCCCACTCGACGTTCACCGGTGCCGAGGTGTCCGGCAGGAAGCGGCGGAACGAGTTGACGTTGGGCGCGAACATCGGCAGCAGCTTGGGGATGTACTTCTGCAAACCGCCGATGTGGTACAGGAACAGCTGGCTCATGCTGCCGTCTTCATTGGCGAAGATCGGCTTGCCGGTGGCGATGTCGACCACGCTCTGGTGCAGGTGCATGGCACTGCCCGGCTCGTCGGTGATCGGCTTGGCCATGAAGGTGGCGGCCACGTTGTGCTTGAGCGCCGCTTCACGCATGGTGCGCTTGAACACGGTGATCTGGTCGGCCAGGTCCAGGGCGTCGCCATGGCGGAAGTTGATCTCCATCTGCGCCGGGCCGTCTTCATGGATCAGCGTGTCCAGGTCCAGGCCCTGGATCTCGCACCAGTCGTAGACGTCTTCGAACAGCGGGTCGAATTCGTTGGCGGCATCGATCGAGAACGACTGGCGGCCGCTTTCGGCGCGGCCGGAGCGCCCCAGCGGCACTTGTAGCGGCAAGTCCGGGTCTTCGCAGCGCTGGGTCAGGTAGAACTCCATCTCTGGTGCCACGATCGGCTGCCAGCCCTTGTCGGCATACAGCTTGAGTACCTTCTTCAGCACGTTGCGCGGCGACAGTTCGATGGGGTTGCCTTGCTTGTCGAAGGTGTCGTGGATCACGATCGCGGTCGGCTCGATCGCCCACGGAATCTGATACACCGCGGCCGGGTCGGGGCGGCAGACCATGTCGATGTCGGCGGCATCGAGCAGGTTGTAGTAGATGTCATCGTCAACGTAGTCGCCGGTGACCGTCTGCAGCAGCACGCTCTCGGGCAGGCGCATGCCGCGCTCGTGGAGAAACTTGGCGGTGGGCGCGATCTTGCCGCGGGCGATGCCGGTCAGGTCGCTGATCACGCATTCGACTTCGGTGATCCGGTGTTCTTTCAGCCAGGTGGACAGCTGATCGAAGGGGGCGTTCATACAGACCTCTTGGTTGGGTTTTAGTGTGGGAGCGAGCGTGCCGGCGAAAACCGTTGCACGGTTTCGAAGGCGTCCCGCTTCCCAGGTGACGCGCTGGAGACTATCTTGGTCGCAGCCCGCAAGGCTGATCTATCCACTTTCTCCGGCAATGAATGCACCAAAAGAGTGCAAATAGGACCGCGCGTGACAACCGCCAATGCCCTGCAAGTCCAGGCTTTCCACACCACCGACGTTACCGAGCAAGTACGTGCCACCCCTGGCTGGCAGCAGCAGTACCGGCAGATGTCGCCCGGGCATTTCAGCGGTGAGCTGCGTTGCCTGGGGCTGGATGGGGTGGAGGTGTACGAGGAGCGGTTGAACACCCGGGTAGAGCAGTTTTTCCGCGCGCCGGGCGGTTCGCTGGCGTTCTGCTTCGACCGCAGCGAGAACAGCCTGTACCTGCTGAACGAACAGAGCCGCAACATCTGGATCACGCCGGAGAACTATCAGGAAGTGGCGGTGGTGTTCGACCAGGCCTTCCTGGCCCGCCATGGGCTTGATCCGCAGCGTCTGGAAGGATTGTTCATGGTGCCGCTGGGCAGCGGGCAGAACGCGCTGTTCGGCAGTTGGCTGAGCGCGACGTTGACCCGCCTGGGCGAGGCCGATTGCCCGCTGCAGGGGCAGGCCCTGGCGGAGCAGCTACTGGAAGACTGCCTGTACATCCTCGACAACGCCTGCCAGCGCCTGCAGGGCGTGGCGTTGGGCCGGCGTGACGAGGAACGGGCGATCATGCGCCGGGTGAGCGAGTGGGCGGCCGACTGCCCGGAGGAAACCCTGAACCTGGTGGAGCTGGCGGATGTTGCGGGGGTTTCCCTGCGCCAGTTGCAGCAGGCGTTCAAGGCGTTTACCGGTATGACGCCGGCGCACTGGCTGCGCCTGCGCCGGCTGAACGGTGCGCGGCGCGATCTGTTGCGTGGCGGTGGCGTGACCGTCGCCGAAGTGGCGATGCGTTGGTCGTTCTGGCATTTGGGAAGGTTTTCAGAGAGTTACCGGCAATTGTTCAAGGAGTTTCCCAGTGAGACCTTGAAGCGGGGCAGGGGCTGAATTTGGTGGTGTAGCTACTGGCCTCTTCGCGGGCTCGCCCGCTCCCACAGGGATCTCACAATGCCTGCCCCTGAGGTGAACCTGTGGGAGCGGGCAAGCCCGCGAAGAGGCAGGCCCAGACATACACAGCCCAGCATTCCACCGCGAAAATTGCTATCGTGCCGCCCTGATTCCACCCGAGGTGCCGATGTTCTACCTGCCTTTGCCCAGCGACCAGGCCGACCGCCTCGCCAGCGAGCCCACCACCGACTTCTTCACCACCGCCAGCGTCCTCGACGCCGCCGCAGTGCTGTTCGTGCAAAACCTGCCGCGCCAGCCCGCCACCGCCTCGGCGGATGCGCAGGAGCGCCGCTTTGCCGAAATCGTGCGTATTGCCAACGAAGTCGAAAGCGCCGCACCCGGCCGCTTCCAGGGCCAGGTGGCGCAGCACTTCGATCGCGAAGCCTTCGCCATGGGCCTGGGCATGCTGGGCGAAAACGGTATCGCACTGCTGTCGACCGAGGTGCAGTACCAGGCCGACGAACTGCTGGACGCCGAGGGCCAGTGGAACTTCCAGTTCGCCGACAGCTACCGCCAGCGTGCAACCCCGCTGCACCCGGTGTACCTGCCGTCTCTGGCCAGCGACCTGATGCTCAGCGACCAGCAGAACCGCCTGTTGCGCGAATTCCTCAGTGGTATTGACGAGTCGGTGGCGGTACAGGGCTTTGCCGGCACCGGCAAGACCTTCCTGATCCACCAGTTCGCCCGCCTGCTCGAGCCGCAGCGTACGCTGTTGCTGGCCTTGACCGAAGGCCAGCTGCGCGCCCTGCAGGCGCGGGTCAAGGACGCGGCCGCCTACACCGCGCTGACCTTTGGCCAGCTGGCCGACGAGCTGCTCAACCGCGACCTCACCGGCAACGGCTGGCGCCTGCGCGACCCGTACCGCACCAAGCTGTCGTGGCGCCCGCAGGATGCGCAGGTGGTGCGTTGGCTGGCCATCCCTGACATCGGCCCGCTCGCCGCAGGCGATGTGGTTGCCTTGTGCATCCGCGCGGTGCGTACGTTCTGCCACAGCGCCGACACCCAGTTGCAGTTGCACCACCTGCCCTGGGCCGGGCCGGGGACCACGCCGCTGGACCAGGAAGTGTTGCTGGAAAAGGCACGGCTGTACTGGCAGGAGCTGATTCGCCCGTCGGCACGGGAAATCCAGTTGCCGGTGCGCGACTACCACCGGGTCAAACTGCTGTCGCTGACCGGTTATGTGATCGACAGCCGCTACACCCATGTCATTGTCGACGAGGCCCACGAGCTGTCGGCACCGATGCTTGCCGTGCTCGACCGCAGCCCGCAGTCGATCATTGCCCTGGGTGACGAGCTGCAGAACCTCAACGGCCTCAGCGCGCACCATGGCGGCTTTATCCGCCAACGTTACATCGACCATTCACTGCGGGCCGGGCCGGCGATGGACAGCGTGCTCAACCCGCTGATCCAGGCACACCCGGCGGCGATCCAGGCGGCCTTCAGTGGCAGCGCCGAGCATTACACCCGGGTCAGCTTCTTCGATACGGTGAGCGTGCCGGAACAGCCTACGGCGCTGATCGTCGACGATGAATGGGGCCTGTTTGGCTGGTTCCAGCGCCTGACCCACCAGGGCGTGCCGTTCGTGCTGCTGAAAAGCGCGCGCAAGGACTTCGAGTTGTTCGTCGAAGACTGCATCGAACTGTACCGCCATGGCACCCGGCCACGTCACCCGATGCTGTTCCGCTATGCCAGCTGGCAGGCGCTGGAGCAGGACAAGGGTGATGACAAAGCGTTCGTTGCTGTGGCCAACATGCTACGCAAGGGCTACACGCCGGAGCACTTCGCCAGGGCCAAGAGCCGTTACCGCTGGGACAAGGCGCCCAAGCTGTTCCTGGGGCGGGTGCGGGATGTGAAGAACATGGAGTTCGCCCGGGTAATGGTGTCGCCAGAGCTGATGGTAGCGCCGCAGGTGGCGGGGAACCGCAATGAGCGGGCGCGGATGCTGGCGGGGTTGTATACCGCCTGTTCGCGGGCGCGGCATGAACTGATCGTGCCGGGGGGGATGCTGGACTGGGTCAAGGATCAGGTTCGCGATTGAAGTATTCGGGGCCGCATTGCGGCCCTTCGCGGGCACGCCCGCTCCCACAGGTCATGTACCAACCTGTGGGAGCGGGCGTGCCCGCGAAGGGCTGCAACGCAGCCCCAATTGCCAATTAGTTACGGTCCAGCCACACCGTCTGGGCATTGGTGAACTCACGCACACCAAAGTGCGACAGCTCACGCCCGAAGCCGCTCTTCTTCACCCCACCAAACGCCACGCGGGGGTCGGAAGCGCAATAGCCGTTGATGAACACGCCGCCGGTATCCAGCGCCGCGGTCATGCGCTCGGCCAGCGCGTAGTCGGCGGTGTAGATGGTCGAGGCCAGGCCGAAGTCGCTGTCGTTGGCCAGTTCCACCGCATGCTCCGCATCCCGTGCGCTGATGATTGCCGCCACTGGCCCGAACAGCTCCTGCTTGAACGCGGTCATCTCCGGGGTGACATTGGCGAACACAGTCGGCGCGTAGAAGTTGGCCACGCCATCGACCTTGTGGCCACCCAGCAGCAGGGTGGCGCCTTCGGCGATGGTCGCCTGGACCTGGCCATCCAGCTCGTCGCGCAGATCGTAACGGGCCATCGGGCCGATGTAGGTACCGTCTTCAAGCGGGTTGCCGACCTTCAGCTCGCGGGTGGCTTCAACGAACTTGCGGGTGAATTCGTCAACGATGCTTTCCTCGACGATCAGGCGCTTGGCCGCAGCGCAGACCTGGCCGGTGTTCTGGTAGCGGCCGATCACCGCTGCCTTCACAGCGGCATCCAGGTCGGCATCGGCCAGCACGATGAACGGGTCGGAACCGCCCAGCTCCAGCACGCACTTCTTCAGCGCGGCGCCGGCTTGTGCACCAATCGCCATGCCGGCGCGCACGCTACCGGTCAGGGTCACCGCGGCGATGCGCGGGTCGTTGATGGCGCGGGTGACGCCGTCCGGGGTCACGTTCAGCACTTCGAACACGCCTTCCGGCAGGCCGGCATCCTTGAACAGCTCGCCCAGCAGGTAGGCGCTGCCCATCACGTTCGGCGCGTGCTTGAGTACGTAGGTGTTGCCGGCCAGGATCGCCGGCACGGCGCCGCGCAGTACCTGCCAGACCGGGAAGTTCCATGGCATCACGGCCAGGATCGGGCCCAGCGGGCGGTATTCGATGCGGGCTTTCTCGACCTGGGTCGGTTCG
The DNA here is from genome assembly GCF_001642705.1 of Pseudomonas sp. p21. Classification (NCBI taxonomy): domain Bacteria; kingdom Pseudomonadati; phylum Pseudomonadota; class Gammaproteobacteria; order Pseudomonadales; family Pseudomonadaceae; genus Pseudomonas; species Pseudomonas sp. p21. The sequence goes on along the minus strand of NZ_LWBV01000007.1, from coordinate 40,177 downwards.
GGGGCGAGCATGGCCGGGCCGTGTTCGGCGTACCAGCGGCACAGGCCGACGCACTTGCTGACTTCACCGCGAGCCTGGGCGATCGGCTTGCCGATTTCGTGGCTGATCATTTGCGCGAAGGCTTCGGCCTTGGTTTCGAGGGTGCTGGCCAAGGCAAGCAGGTACTCGCTGCGCTGACCCAGCGACACCTGGCGCCACTGGCGGTAGCCAACCTTGGCGCGTTGCAGCGCCGCTTCCAGTGCGGCGTCGGTGTCGAACGGGTAGGCGCCGATCTGCTCGCCGCTGTACGGGTCGAGGGAGATGGCGTGGGTCAGGCTGCTGATCGCGCTCATGGCGGGACACTCTCGTTGTTGTTGAACCGTGACGCCAGACTAGTGGGCTATGGCTTTAATGAAAACTGAATAATAATGAGCGAAACATTCACGTTTGGAGAAAGGCTGTGGACCTGGTGCAACTGGAGATCTTCAAAGCCGTGGCAGAGCAGGGCAGCATCAGTGCCGCCGCGCAGCATATCCACCGGGTGCCGTCGAACCTGACCACGCGCATCAAGCAACTGGAGGAGGACCTGGGCGTGGAGCTGTTCATTCGTGAAAAGAGCCGCCTGCGGCTGTCCCCCGCAGGCTGGAACTTCCTCGAGTACACCCGGCGCATCCTCGACCTGGTGCACGAGGCGCGACTGACCGTGGCTGGTGAAGACCCACAAGGCACCTTTGCCCTGGGGTCGCTGGAAAGCACGGCGGCGGTGCGTATCCCGGCCTTGCTGGCGGCCTACAACCAGCGTTACCCCAAGGTCGACCTGGACCTGTCCACCGGGCCTTCCGGGACCATGCTCGAAGGCGTGCTGTCTGGCCGCCTGGTAGCGGCGTTCGTCGACGGGCCGGTACTGCACCCGACGTTGGAGGGCATGCCGGTGTTCGAGGAAGAAATGATGGTCATCGCGCCGCTCAACCACGCCCCGGTAACCCGCGCCCAGGACGTCAATGGCGAAAGCATCTACGCCTTTCGCGCCAACTGTTCGTACCGCCACCACTTCGAGAACTGGTTCGTGCAGGACCAGGCCGTGCCGGGCAAGATCCACGAGATGGAGTCGTACCACGGCATGCTGGCCTGCGTCAGCGCCGGTGCCGGCCTGGCCATGATGCCGCGCAGCATGCTCGACAACATGCCCGGTTGCAGCACCGTCAGTGCCTGGCCGATGTCGGAGGATTTCCGCTACCTGAAAACCTGGCTGGTGTGGCGACGGGGCACCGTGTCGCGCAGTTTGAGCATGTTCGTGAAATTGCTCGAAGAAGGGCGCGCAAGCTGATGTTCTAACGCAAAACCCACGCCATTGACGCAAATTTCATCCCGACGACCATGCATCAGCACGAACGCCGTTACGCCTGAAGGATCAGATAATAGGTAAGCCATCCTCGAAAGGAGGGTCGTACCATGCGTAACCATCACTATGCCCTCGGCGCGGCGCTGCTGATCACCCTGGCGCTGCCATGGACCCTGGCCGCCGCCGCCGACCTCAATGCCCCAATCAACATGCAGGCCGTGCAACTGCAACAGCAGGAGCAGAACGGCATCCGCTACCTGCAGGGCGGCATCGGCCAGGATGAAGCCAACGCCCTGCGCAAAACCCCGGGCTATGACCTTCACGTAGAGCTCTCCACCGGCCCGGAAGGTGAATTCCAGAGCGGTGCCAACGTCGACATCCAGAATGCACAGGGCCAGTCCGTGCTCAGCGTTGTGGATGCCGGGCCGCTGCTGTACGTGCAGTTGCCTCCCGGCAAGTACAAAGTCACTGGCAACGCCCAGGGTGAGACGGTGCAACAGTTGGTGACCGTGAGTGGCAAGGCCCCCACGACCGTTAGCCTGAACTGGCGTTGATGGAAAAACGGGCAGGAGTACGGATGTGCTCTTGCCTGAAAGGAGCGCATCGCCATGAGCCTGGACCTTCAGCTGGAGATGTTGGACGAGCGGGGCTATGTGTTGCTCCCCGGTGTGCTCGAACCCTTGCGTATCGCCTTATTGCGCTGCGCCATCGATGACCTGCAGCCCATCCACTGGGATTACCAGGGGCTGTTGGAACACTACAAGTGCGTGTTCAACCGCAACCCGTTGTGGTTGCCCTTTCTCGACCTGCCGCCGCTGATTGCCCTGGCCGAAGCGGCATTGGGCGCCGACTGCCATGTGATCGGGCAAACCGCCTGGCGCAGCCACCCGGGCTACTCCGGCGTGGCCCTGCACCTGGACCATCTACCCATGCAGTTGCCCGATTGGCTCAGTGAGCGTGGCGACTTCACCCAGCCCGCGCAGATCCTGACTGCGCAGCTGTACCTTAGCGATATCGACCATCACATCGGGCCGACCTGGGTTGTACCGGGCAGCCACCGTGCGGCGCGGCCACCGCGGGCTGGCGAGCAACACTGGCAGGGCCATGAGGCCCAGCCGGTGCTGTGCAAGGCAGGGGACGCGCTGGTGTTTCGCAGTGATGTCTGGCACAGCGGTGGGGCCAATTGCACCCAGTCACGCGAGCGCGACATGCTGCAAGTGCACTATGGTCGGCGCATGGTCGCGCAGAAGTTTTCGCCCTACCTGAACTGGCGTTTCAATCCGCAGGTGCTGGAGGAGGCCACACCCAGGCAAAGGCGTCTGCTGGGCGAACACGAAGAAGCGGAATACGACTGAGTCCTGCTGTTCGGCAGGGCAGATGCTGGCAGACGGAATTAGCCAATAGTGGCAACTCGCTTTCAACTTTCTGATTATCTGGATGATAATCAGAAAAGTATTACTTCGTGTGACCGGTCTGGATGCAACCGGTCACCGCATAAGATCGAGGGGCCCAAGCCCCCGCTTGCCGTGTAGACCATCAGGAGAAGTCGTTGATGAAAACCCGTCTAGCAGCTTCGCTGGCTGCTGCAGTGCTGGCCTTTGCCGGAGCGAATCTGGCCCAGGCAGCGCAGGTGACCGGCGCCGTTGGCGCCACTGGCCAAGGCGACATGACCTACCGTATTGGCCTGTCGTTTGACTGGGACAAGAAATGGCTGGAAAGCAGCGCCGGTTATCTGACCGGATACTGGGATGCGGCCTATACCTATTGGGAAGGCGGTGAGGCCAGTGGCGCGCACTCGCTGTCGTTCAGCCCGGTGTTCACTTACGAATTCAGCGGTTTTACCTATACCCCGTACATCGAGGCGGGCATTGGCCTGGCGGCGTTTTCCAAGACCGATGTGGGCGACCAGCGCCTGGGCTCGGCGGTCAACTTCGAAGACCGCATCGGCTTTGGCCTGAAATTGCCGGGGGAGCAGAAGGTGGGGATCCGCGCGATGCATTACTCCAACGCGGGGCTCAAGCAGCCTAACGACGGGATCGAGTCGTACTCGCTGTTCTACAGCAAAGGCTTCTGAGACCGGGGGCCGCTTTGCGGCCCATCGCGACACAAGGCCGCTCCCACAGGTATGCGCCTAACTTCTGTGGGAGCGGCCTTGTGTCGCGAAAGGGCTGCGAAGCAGCCCCGGCAATTCAGAAGGTATACGAAACCCCAGCCTGCACCGTCCGCGGCGCTCCTGGGTAGGCGTAGAAGTTGAATGCTCCCTCGTCGTATTCCTTGTTGAACAGGTTCTTCAGGTCCAGGTTGAGGCGAATGTTGTCGTTGACCTTGTAAAAGGCCAGCAGGTCAACAACGGTGTACTGGTCCATGTTGTAAGTCACTGCCTCGGTCTGGCCATTGCGGTCATCGACGTACTTCACCCCAACCCCCAGCCCAAGGCCTTTGGCCAGTCCGTCCTGGAATTCGTAGGTGTTGAGCAGGCTGAAGCTGTTCCTAGGAATGTTCGCCAGCCGGGTGCCAGTGGGCAGGCGGTTGTCCTTGGTCACTTCAGCGTCGACGTAGGCGTAGCCACCGATCACCCGCCATTCTGGCGTGACATTGCCGGCGATGTTGATATCCAGACCACGGCTACGTACTTCGCCAGCGGCAAGGTTGTAGTTGGGGTCCGCCGGGTCGCGTGTCAGCACATTTTCCTTGACGATGTGATAGATCGCCGCGTCAACGCTCAGCTGACGGTCCGGCGCTTCCCATTTCATACCCAGTTCGTACGACTTGCCTTTCTCCGGGTCGAAGCCCGAACCTTGCAGGCTGGCACCGCTATTGGGCTTGAACGAACGGGCGGTGTTGGCATAAACGGCGACAGAGTCGGTCAGGTCGTAGATCAGGCCAAAGCGCGGGGTGACGCCGTTCTCGCCTTTGCTGAAGTCGCGGTTCGCGGGCCGCTTGTCGTCGTAATCATGCTCGAAACGCTCGAAGCGTACACCTGCAAGTGCCTTCAAGCGCTCCGTCAGGGCCACCTGGTCCTGGATGAAATACGCCCAGGTCTCGAGCTTCTCGCTGTCCCAGGTAGTTGGTAACGCTGCCAGCTCCGGCCTCGGCTGGCCTAGTACCGGATTGTAAATATCGATCGTGTAGGGCGCGGTGGAACGGCGAATGATCGAATTGTAATGGTAGTTCTCGTACTCGACGCCGGTCAGCAGGGTATGGCTGAACGCACCTGTATCGAAATGCCCGGTGAGGTTCAACTGCCAGTCGCGGTCGGTCCACTCCAGCTTTCGGTAATTGAAGTTGCGCTGCAGGGTACGGCCATCTGCTGGGGCAATGGTGGCCTCTACAGCATTGCCTTTAAGCGAGCCATCGAGATACTGGAAGCCTCCACCCAGCGTCCAGTTATCGTTGAGCAGGTGTTCGAAGCGCACCTGAGCCATGTTGTTGTCATTGTGCAGCAGGTTGTCGCTGCCTTTCTCCCAGATGTAGGTATCGCGTGAAGCGCTGCCGGCCTGGGTCGGGTAGCGGGTCAAGCCACGGTCCAGCGGGTGGTTGTTGCGCATGAAATCACCCTCGAAGACGATCTTCGTACTGTCGTTGACCTGCCAGCTGAGCACCGGCGCCACGTCATAGCGTTCGCTTTCCACGTCGTCGCGGAAGCTTTCGCCGCCTTCGCCCAGCAGGTTCAGGCGGTAGGCCAGCGAGCCGTCCTGGTTCAGCGGCCCGGTAGCGTCCAGGGTCGCGCGGTGCATGCCCTGGTCATCGAACTGGCTGCCCAGGGTGACCTTGGATTCTGGCAGTGGCTGCTTGCTGACCACGTTGAAGGTGCCGCCGGGGTCGCCACGGCCATACAGGCTGCTGGCCGGGCCACGGATCACTTCCAGGCGCTCGACGGTGTTGGCATCGGGGGCGTTGGGGTAGCCGCGGTTGATCGGAAAACCGTTGCGGTAGAACTCGCCGGTGGTGAAGCCGCGCACGGTGAAGGTGGTCAGGCCCTGGCCGCCGAAGTTGTTGGCGCGGCCGACACCGCCGGCGTAGTCCAGGCCGTCCTGCAGGCGCGTGGCGCCGGTGTCTTCCAGTACATCCTTGGGTACCACGCTGACCGATTGCGGGGTTTCGTGCAGGGCGGTGTCGGTGCGGGTGGCGCTGGCCGAGCGGGTGGCCTTGTAGCCCTCGACCGGGCCATCGGCACGTTCGCTGTCGGCGCTGCCTGTGATGTTCAGGGCCTGGAGTTCGATCTGGGCGGGTTCGCTGAGCGGTTCAGGCTCGGCAAAGGCAAGCGGGGAGACAGCATGAAGCACACAAAGCGAAACGAACGTGCGACGCATCGACGGGACGATCCTGGAGTAAGGCGCTGAGGGTAGGGTGGGCAAGCGCCGAGAAACTACTACGAATCATTATCAAATTCATTCTTTTTAAGTGGTACTGGTGTGCCAGATACCAGGCCGGCCAAGCGTGTTGGATTCTTCGCGGGCATGCCCGCTCCCACAAGGGACCCAGGTGCCTGGCCCTGTGGTGACTCCTGTGGGAGCGGGCGCGCCCGCGAAGAGGCCGGTCCAGGTTACCCAGCCTTCAGCGGACCGCCTTGATCGCCAGCACATTGCACAGCGGATGCTCCAGCACATGCGCCGTGGTCCCGCCGAGGAACGTCTGCATGGCGTCGTGCCGGTGGCTGCCCATCACGATCACATCCGCCCGGCTGTGGCCGACGAACTCGGCAATGGCCTTGATCGCTGCCCCCTCCAGGAAGTGCCTTCGCTCCAGCGGAATCTGGTGGTGGTCGCCCAACCGGTTGAACGCCGCCCGCTGGGCGGTCCGTACGCTGCCATCGAAGCCGGGCATGGTCACCGTACCGGCGCCGAAGTCGGCAATGTGGGTCTTGGCCGCGTCGCACACATGCAGCAGGTGCAACTCGGCATTGCACTGCAGGGCCAAGGCATGGGCGCAGTGGATCACCTGCTCATCCAGGTGCTCGCCAGCGCCATGGCTGTTCAGGTCCACTGCGGCGGCAATCTGCCGGGGCAGGGGCAGGCGGATATCGCTGACAAGGTGCACGGCGACCGGGCTGTCCTTGAGCAACTGCCAGTCCAGTGGTGTTACCAGCAGGCGCTTGAGAACCGGTTCATGCTGCACGTCCTTGATCAGCAGGTCGCAACCCAGCCGTTCGACCCGCTCCAGCACGCTGCCCAGCGGGTCGCGGGTCAGCAGCAGTTCGGTAGACACATCCAGGCCGGCGTTGGCCAGTTGTTCGGCTTCGTCCGCCAGCCATTGGCGGTTGTCGCTGAGCAGCCGTTCACGCTCGTGGCTATCGCTCATCAAACCGAAGGTGTCGACATCGTCGACGAACACGTTGATATCCAGCAAGGCTCCGCTGGATTCCGCCAACGCCGCAGCGCGTTGCAGCGCCGGCGTATGGCGCATCTGCGGGCCAAGCATGACGAACAGACGCTTGAACTGGCTCATCTCACACCTCCACGTGTGGCAGCCCCCCGGTGACCTGGTCTTGTTCAGTCTAGACCGCGCAGGGCTGCATGAGCAGCTGACGGAGGCTGGCACGGTACGGCGTGTCGGGTATGATGCGGGCCCCATCATTTTCACGAGGCCCGCCCCATGTCCCTGAGTGCTGAACAGATCGGCGAATTCCGCGCCTTTGCCGAGCAGTTGGCCGATGCTGCCGCTGTGGCGATCAAGCCATACTTTCGCGCCAGCCTGGACGTCGAGGACAAGGGCGGGCGCCTGTACGACCCGGTGACCGTGGCCGACAAGGCTGCCGAGGACGCCATGCGCGAGCTGATCCAGGCCCGTTACCCCGAACATGGCATCCTCGGCGAAGAAGCCGGCGTGGCAGTCGGCAGCAGCCCGCTTACCTGGGTGCTGGACCCGATCGACGGCACCCGCGCCTTCATCACCGGCCTGCCGCTGTGGGGCACGCTGATTGCCTTGAACGACGGCGTGCGCCCGGTGGTCGGGGTGATGAACCAGCCGTTTACCGGCGAGCGCTTTGTCGGCACCCCGCAAGGCGCCTGGCGCAGCGGTACGCCGTTGAAGACCCGCGCCTGTGCCGACCTGGCCTCGGCCACGTTGATGTGCACCACGCCGGACATGTTCGATACCGCCGCGCGCAAGGCTGCGTTCGAGGCCGTTGCCGGCAAGGCACGGTTGATGCGCTACGGTGGCGACTGCTATGCCTACTGCATGCTGGCTTCCGGGTTTGTCGACGTGATCGTCGAGGCGAGCCTGCAGCCGTATGACGTGCAGGCGCTGATGCCGATCATCGAAGGGGCGGGCGGGGTGATCACGGCGTGGGATGGCAGCAGTGCGCAGAACGGCGGGTGTGTAGTGGCCTGTGGTGACCCGGCGCTGCATGCGCAGGTGGTGGAGATGTTGCGGCACGCCATGTGATTCATGTGTTGCCTGCGCTAGCCTCTTCGCGGGCTTGCCCGCTCCCACAGGTTCACCACAGGTGCTGCGGGCTGTGCGGTCCCTGTGGGAGCGGGCAAGCCCGCGAAGAGGCCGGCACAGGTATCCAAAACCCCCGATCACCGCACTTTTTCCAATTTCCGGGCTCTATGCTTGGCCAGGCCGCTCTGATCCCCGGTGCGGCCGCCGAATATCTGTCCGGTGCCGATGGTTGCAAGCAAGCCAAAATTTTTCCCCCGCCTGCTATTGGCAGGCACCCTCACATGCCTGTGCGCCTGCACCCAGCAGCAGGGGCGCGACATGGTCAACCAGCTCGGCAACGGCAAGCCCAGCGAACTGTTCCAGACCAGCGTCGACCGCCTGGCCACGCTGTCCATGCGCGACAACCTGCAGAGCTTGTACCTGCTGATGAACAAGCTGTACCTGCGCAACCCCAACCAGTGGAAGCTGTCCGGCTACGTGGACGCTGCCACTGCCGAGCGGCAAATCCGTATCGCCATCGAACAACGCCAGCCCTTGCCGCAACTGGGCAACCGTCGCGACCTGGCAGCCTTGAGCTATGCCCTGAGCCCCGAGTTTCGCGGTGATCGGGTCGGTGCCTTCATCTACGCCATCGGCAGCATGCTGATCACCGCGCACGGCGGCCGTACCGAGTTCTACATGACCGATACCATCGACCCGCTGTTCGTCAACAACGCGGCGCGCAATATCGAGAAGGCCACCTGGATGTTGAGCCAGCGACAGGATGCCAATGGCGTGCTGCTATTGTTCTCCAACGAGATCTCGGAAGAGGGCAGCAACCTGAGTTTTGCTGTGGAGTTCGGCAAGATCGTGGCGCGGCTGGACTTGCTGGCGGAGTTGCTGGATGAGCGTTATCGGCGGATTGGCTTAAATTACGCGCAAAGCCTGTTGCTGATGAACTTCCTGCCAGTACAGTGACGTGAGCGGTTCCGGGAAAACCGGGTAGCCTGTACCGGCCTCTTCGCGGGCATGCCCGCGAAGAGGCCGGTACAGGAAAGACCGTTCGATAAACGAACACGGCCACTGTCCCGTCTGTCCGCTATCCGCCCATCCATTCCCAAGGTTGCATTGCCCAACCCCCGCCTTTTTGCTTAAGTGTGCCCATCCACCGGTTGTCGCCTGCCCCCGCGACCCGCAGCCGGCTCGATAGAATGACCGTGACGACCGCAACCACAGCCCACCGGGCCGTAGGACGCGGCGACCAGAACAATAACGATACCGAGTGCCTTGCCTATGGAAAGCCGCCTGTTGAGCGAGCGCAGTAGCGTGTTTCATCACGCCGACCCTTATGCTGTGTCTGATTATGTCAACCAGCATGTAGGCCAGCATTGCATCGGTCTGTCCCGCACCACCCATCCGCAAGCCAGCCTCAGCCACCGCAAGTTCGCCGAACTGGACCTGTGCCGCATCAGCTACGGCGGCAGCGTGCGCGTTACCTCGCCGGCACTGGAAACCATCTATCACCTGCAGGTGTTGCTCAATGGCAACTGCCTGTGGCGCGGGCACAAGCGCGAGCAGCACCTGGTGCCGGGCGAGCTGTTGCTGATCAACCCCGACGACCCGGTTGACCTGACCTACTCGGAAGACTGCGAGAAATTCATCCTCAAGGTGCCGACCCGGCTACTGGACTCGATCTGCGACGAACAGCGCTGGCAGCGACCCGATGGCGGGGTGCGGTTCTTGCGCAATCATTACCGGCTGGAAGAGCTGGACGGGTTCGTCAACCTGCTGGCCATGGTTTGCCAGGAGGCAGAGGTGAGCGATTCGCTGCCCAGGGTGCAGGGCCATTACAGCCAGATCGTCGCCAGCAAGCTGCTGACCCTGATGAGCACCAATATCCGTCGCGAATGCCTGAGCGTACCGCAAGCGGGGCTTGAGCGCATTCTTGAGTACATTGAGCGCAACCTGAAACTGGAGCTGTCGGCTGAGGTGTTGGCAGAGCAGGCGTGTATGAGCTTGCGCTCGTTGTATGCGTTGTTTGATCAGCACTTGGGCACCACGCCCAAACATTACGTACGCCAGCGAAAGCTGGAACGGGTGCATGCATGCCTGAACGACCCAACCTGTGGTGTACGCAGTGTGACTGAGCTGGCCCTGGATTACGGATTCCTGCATCTGGGACGGTTCTCCGAGGTGTATCGGCGGCAGTTTGGTGAGCTACCTTCGCAGACGTTCAAGCGGCGTGGATGAGGGGGGCTTGGCTTGTCGCCTAGTATTTCTGCCAGTTGCGAGCGCTTTGCTCTTGAGTCACCGTTTGCTCTATCTCGGATAAATGGTGGCATCCATGGCGAAGTCGCAGAGGCAATTATATTTCTACTCTCCCGAAGGCCTCTCGGTGGTCAAAGATCCTGGCTCAGCGGCTTCGGCCCTGTTGCGCGCCGCAGGACAGGCGTTGGCGCAGCGTGGTGCTGACCAGACAGCGCTTTACGCTACGGATATGCAAGGTTCAGTTCTGGGGCTCTTAAACTGCGGCGTGTGTTCGATACAGTACAGCGCGTACGGAAATGACAATGACAAGCTGTGTACTTCGGTGTTGCGATATTGCGGGCAACGAAAAGAAAAGACTACTTCACACTATTTGCTGGGGGATGGTTACCGTGCCTTCATCTCGCCTTTAATGCGTTTCAGCGCGCCTGATAGTTTTAGTCCTTTTGGCGCAGGCGGGATTAATACGTACTGCTACTGTAGCGGCGACCCTGTCAACAACACCGACCCCAGCGGGCATACGCTGAAAAGGAACTTCAACAGGCGCTTAAGTGATACCAAAGCTCCAATCGCGTCGTCAAGTAAGACAATGGCCGCAGCAGCGAAGCAACCCACTGAATATAGTAGTAATGATATTGGACCGTTTGCGTCTCACATAGCAAATCGCCCTAGTGCAACATTCAAGGACTTGATCGCTTATCAGGGTAGGGGCTCGGGTGAGTGGATTGACGAATTGAACTTTCGAAGCAGATTCACCAAAGCTGATCTCCCTTTGGTTGAAGGTGTAAAAGTGAGCTTAAGCAGGGACGCACAGAATCTGCTAGCCAATCTCAAATCGCACCCTGCCTCAACGAGCAGTGACCCTAGGTTCATCGCATCTGAAAAGCTGATTACTGGGCTTGAGAGGGTTGAGCATCTCGAGCAGAGGATGAAATCGTTTTTGGCTAATGAAAGGTACATGCTCAATTTGCTCGAGCGGATAGAGCAAACAAGGAAACCTGGATAATACTCTGCACAATCCGGATAGTCCCCCGCCAGCCGTCTCCCTAACCTGACCAGGTCTAAACAATAACAAGGGAGACCCTGGCCATGTCCCTGGGATTCGACTACCTCAATGCCTTGCTCGAGGACGACCGTGAAAAGGGCATCTACCGCTGCAAGCGTGAGATGTTCACAGACCCACGCCTGTTCGACCTGGAGATGAAACACATCTTCGAGGGCAACTGGATCTACCTGGCCCATGAAAGCCAGATCCCCGAGAAAAACGACTTCCTCACCCTGACCATGGGGCGCCAGCCGATCTTTATCGCGCGCAACAAGGACGGTGAACTCAATGCCTTCCTCAACGCCTGCAGCCACCGCGGCGCCATGCTCTGCCGGCACAAGCGCGGCAACCGCTCCAGCTACACCTGCCCGTTCCACGGCTGGACCTTCAACAACAGCGGCAAGCTGCTCAAGGTCAAAGACCCGAGCAACGCCGGCTACCCCGACAGCTTCAACTGCGACGGTTCCCACGACCTGACCAAGGTGGCGCGCTTCGAGTCTTACCGTGGCTTCCTGTTCGGCAGCCTGAATGCCGACGTCAAGCCGCTGGTCGAGCACCTGGGCGAGTCGGCCAAGATCATCGACATGATCGTCGACCAGTCACCGGAAGGCCTGGAAGTGCTGCGCGGTGCCAGTTCGTACATCTACGAAGGCAACTGGAAGCTCACCGCCGAAAACGGCGCCGACGGCTACCACGTCAGCTCGGTGCACTGGAACTACGCCGCCACCCAGAACCAACGCAAGCAGCGCGAGGCGGGTGACGAGATCAAGACCATGAGCGCCGGCGCCTGGGCCAAGCAGGGCGGTGGCTTCTATTCCTTCGACCACGGCCACCTGCTGCTGTGGACCCGCTGGGCCAACCCCGAGGACCGCCCGGCCTACGAGCGCCGTGACCAGCTGGCAGCCGACTTCGGCCAGGCCCGTGCCGACTGGATGATCGAGAACTCGCGCAACCTGTGCCTGTACCCGAACGTGTACCTGATGGACCAGTTCAGCTCGCAGATCCGCATCGCCCGGCCGATTTCGGTGAACAAGACCGAAATCACCATCTACTGCATCGCGCCGAAAGGCGAGAGCGCCGATGCCCGCGCCAAGCGCATTCGCCAGTACGAAGACTTCTTCAACGTCAGCGGCATGGCCACCCCGGATGACCTGGAGGAGTTCCGTTCGTGCCAGACCGGCTATGGCGGCGGTACCGGCTGGAACGACATGTCCCGCGGCGCTGCGCACTGGGTGGAGGGCGCCGACGAGGCGGCCAGGGAGATCGAACTCAAGCCGTTGCTGTCCGGTGTACGCACCGAGGACGAAGGCCTGTTCGTGCTGCAGCACAAGTACTGGCAGGAAACCATGATCCAGGCACTGAAGGACGAACAGCAACTGATCCCCGTGGAGGCCGTGCAATGAGCCTGTATGAAACCGTGCGCGACTTCCTCTACCGTGAAGCGCGTTACCTCGACGATGCCCAGTGGGACCAGTGGCTGGAACTGTACGCCTGCGATGCCAGCTTCTGGATGCCGAGCTGGGACGATGACGACACCCTTACCGAAGACCCACAAAGCGAAATCTCGCTGATCTGGTACGGCAACCGTGGCGGCCTGGAAGACCGGGTGTTCCGCATCAAGACCGAGCGCTCCAGTGCGACCGTGCCCGACACCCGCACCTCGCACAACATCAGCAACATCGAGATCGTCGAGCAGGGCGAAGGTGAGTGCCAGGTGCGCTTCAACTGGCACACCCTGAGCTTCCGCTACAAGACCACCGACAGTTACTTCGGCACCAGCTTCTACACCCTCGACCTGCGCGGTGAGCGGCCGCTGATCAAGGCCAAGAAGGTGGTGCTGAAGAACGATTACGTGCGCCAGGTCATCGACATCTACCACATCTGATCCAGGGTTTTTGCGAGCGCTGCCCGGTGCGTCCTGTGACGCGCCGTGGCCCGGCTCGCCCGCGAGGTGCAACATGAGCTACCAGATCGCACTGAATTTCGAAGACGGGGTTACCCGCTTCATCGAAGCCACCGGCCATGAAACCGTGGCCGACGCCGCCTACCGCCAGGGCATCAACATCCCGCTGGACTGCCGCGACGGTGCTTGCGGTACCTGCAAGTGCAAGGCCGAGTCCGGCCGCTACGACCTGGGCGACAACTTCATCGAAGACGCCCTGAGCGAAGACGAAGTCGCCGAAGGCTACGTCTTGACCTGCCAGATGCGCGCCGAGAGCGACTGCGTCATTCGCATCCCGGCCTCGTCGCAGCTGTGCAAGACCGAACAGGCCAGTTTCGAGGCCGCCATCAGCGATGTCCGCCAGCTGTCGGCCAGCACCATTGCTTTGTCGATCAAGGGCGAGGCCCTAAGCCGCCTGGCCTTCCTGCCGGGGCAGTATGTCAACCTCAAGGTGCCGGGCAGCGAGCAGAGCCGCGCCTATTCGTTCAGCTCGCTGCAGAAGGACGGCGAAGTCAGCTTCCTGATCCGCAACGTGCCCGGCGGGCTGATGAGCAGCTTCCTGACCAACCTGGCCAAGGCCGGCGACAGCATGACCTTGGCCGGGCCGCTGGGCAGCTTCTACCTGCGGCCGATCCAGCGCCCGCTGCTGCTGCTGGCAGGTGGCACCGGCCTGGCACCGTTCACGGCGATGCTGGAGAAGATCGCCGAGCAGGGTAGCGAGTACCCGCTGCACCTGATCTACGGCGTGACCAACGACTTCGACCTGGTCGAACTCGACCGCCTGCAGGCGCTGGCGGCGCGCATCCCCAACTTCACCTTCAGCGCCTGCGTGGCCAACCCGGACAGCCAGTACCCGCAGAAGGGCTACGTGACTCAGCACATCGAGCCGCGCCACCTGAACGATGGCGATGTCGACGTGTACCTGTGCGGCCCGCCACCGATGGTCGAGGCGGTCAGCCAGTACGTGCGCGAGCAGGGCATTACCCCGGCGAACTTCTACTACGAGAAGTTCGCGGCGGCGGCCTGATTCCTTTTATTCCAAGTAATACGCCGACCCTGTGGGAGCGGGCGTGCCCGCGAAGAGGCCAGCAGGCTCAAGAACTTTGTCTGGTCGGACGCATTCGCGGGCATGCCCGCTCCCACAGGAACTGTGGCGAACCGGAGAGATGGATATGAACAACCGATTCCAAGGCAAGGTTGCCCTGGTCACCGGTGCCGCCCAGGGCATCGGCCGTGGCGTGTGCTGGCGGCTCAAGGCCGAAGGTGCGCAAGTGGTAGCGGTGGACCGCTCCGAACTGGTCCACGAACTGGCCGGCGAGGGTATGCTCACCCTCACCGCCGACCTGGAACAACATGGCGACTGCGCGCGGGTCATGGCCAGCGCGGTGGAAACTTTTGGCCGCCTCGACATCCTGGTCAACAACGTCGGCGGCACTATCTGGGCCAAGCCCTTCGAACACTACGAAGTGGACCAGATCGAAGCCGAAGTGCGCCGCTCGTTGTTCCCCACCCTCTGGTGCTGCCACGCCGCACTGCCATACATGCTCGAACGCGGCAGCGGCGCCATCGTCAACGTCTCGTCCATCGCCACCCGTGGTGTCAACCGCGTGCCCTACGGCGCGGCCAAGGGCGGCGTCAACGCGCTGACCGCGTGCCTGGCTTTCGAAACGGCCGGCCGTGGCATCCGTGTCAACGCCACCGCCCCCGGCGGTACCGAAGCGCCACCCCGGCGCGTGCCGCGCAACAGTGCCGAGCAGACCGAACAGGAAAAGCACTGGTACCAGCAGATCGTCGACCAGACCCTCGACAGCAGCCTGATGCACCGCTACGGCAGCATCGACGAGCAGGTGGGCGCGATTCTGTTCCTCGCGTCCGACGAAGCCTCGTACATCACCGGCGTGACCTTGCCGGTAGGGGGCGGTGACCTCGGCTGAGCGACACCCCAAGGCAAGAGCTTTCTTTCACAACAAAAACAAGAGCGACAGATGCCATGCGAACCCTTGACGTACACCCGATCATCGATAACGCGCGCTTTACCCCGTTCCACTGGATGGTCATGGCCTGGTGCGGCCTGCTGCTGATCTTCGACGGCTATGACCTGTTCATCTACGGCGTGGTACTGCCGGTCATCATGAAAGAGTGGGGGCTGACCCCGCTGCAGGCCGGTGCGCTGGGCAGCTATGCGCTGTTCGGCATGATGTTCGGCGCCCTGGCCTTTGGCAGCCTGGCCGACCGCATCGGGCGCAAGAAGGGCATTGCCATCTGTTTCGCCTTGTTCTCCGGGGCGACCATCCTCAACGGGTTTGCCAGCAGCCCGAGCGAGTTTGGCATCTACCGCTTCATCGCCGGCCTGGGCTGTGGCGGCCTGATGCCCAATGCCGTGGCGCTGATGAACGAGTACGCGCCCAAGCGCCTGCGCAGCACGCTGGTAGCGATCATGTTCAGTGGCTACTCGCTCGGCGGCATGCTCTCGGCGGGCGTCGGCATCTTCATGCTGCCGCGTTTCGGCTGGGAATCGATGTTCTTCGCCGCAGCGGTACCACTGCTGCTGTTGCCGGTGATCCTCTACCACCTCCCGGAATCGATCGGTTTCCTGGTGCGCAAGGGCCGGACCGACGAGGCCCGCAAGCTGCTCAAGCGGCTGGACCCGGATTGCGACGTGCAGGCGGATGATGTGCTGCAGGCAGCCGACCGCAAAGGCAGCGGGGCGTCGGTGCTGGAGTTGTTCCGCAACGGCCTGGCCGTTCGTACCCTGGCGTTGTGGTTGGCGTTCTTCTGCTGCCTGCTGATGGTCTACGCGCTCAGCTCCTGGCTACCAAAGCTGATGGCCAACGCCGGCTACAGCCTGGGCTCGAGCCTGTCGTTCCTGCTGGCGCTGAACTTCGGTGGCATGGCTGGGGCGATCCTCGGCGGCTGGCTGGGCGACCGCTACAACCTGGTCAAGGTCAAGGTCGCGTTCTTCATGGCTGCCGCGCTGTCGATCAGCCTGCTGGGTGTCAATAGCCCGATGCCGGTGCTGTACCTGCTGATCTTCATTGCCGGCGCCACCACCATCGGCACCCAGATCCTGCTGTATGCCGGCGCTGCGCAAATGTACGGGTTGTCGGTGCGCTCCACCGGGCTGGGCTGGGCCTCGGGCATCGGCCGCAACGGTGCCATCGTCGGGCCGCTGCTGGGTGGTGCACTGATGGGCATCAACTTGCCCCTGCAACTCAATTTCATCGCCTTCGCCATACCTGGCGCGATCGCCGCGCTGGCCATGGCCGTGCACCTGGCCAGCGGCCGTCGGCATGCCCAGGCCATTGCAGCGCAGGCGTAATTCCAGAACAACAACATGAGGTGACCCACCATGACCGTGAAAATTTCCCACACTGCCGAGGTGCAGCAGTTCTTCGAAGAGGCCGCAGGCTTCGGCAACGATGCCGGCAGCCCACGCCTGAAGCGCATCGTGCAGTGCGTGCTGCAGGACACCGCGCGGCTGATCGAAGACCTGGAAATCAGCGAGGACGAGTTCTGGCATGCCGTCGACTACCTCAACCGCCTGGGCGGGCGCGGCGAGGCCGGGCTGCTGGTGGCAGGGCTGGGCATCGAGCACTTTCTCGACCTGCTGCAGGATGCCAAGGACGCCGAGGCTGGGCTGGGCGGCGGTACCCCGCGCACCATCGAAGGCCCGCTGTACGTGGCCGGTGCGCCTATCGCCGAAGGTGAAGTACGCATGGACGACGGCAGCGAGGAGGGCGTGGCCACGCTCATGTACCTGGAGGGCCAGGTGCTCGACCCGGAGGGCCGGCCGCTGCCAGGTGCCACGGTGGACCTGTGGCATGCCAATACCCGCGGCACCTATTCGTTCTTCGACCAGAGCCAGTCCGAGTACAACCTGCGCCGGCGCATCGTCACCGATGCCGAAGGGCGCTATCGCGCGCGCTCCATCGTGCCGTCGGGCTATGGCTGCGACCCGCAGGGGCCGACCCAGGAGTGTCTGGACCTGCTGGGCCGCCATGGCCAGCGCCCGGCGCATGTGCACTTCTTCATCTCGGCGCCAGGGCACCGGCACCTGACCACGCAGATCAACCTGGCCGGGGACAAGTACCTGTGGGACGACTTCGCCTATGCCACGCGGGATGGACTGGTGGGCGAGGTGGTGTTCGTCGAAGGTGAGGCGGGGCGGCATGCCGAGCTGAAGTTCGACTTCCAGTTGCAGCGGGCCCAGGGCAGCGCGGATGAGCAGCGCAGTGGGCGGCCGCGGGCATTGCAGGAGGCCTGAGCCACCGAGTTGGCTTCTTCGCGGGCGCGCCCGCTCCCACAGGTACGGCGCAAATGCTGAAACCTGCGCAGTCCCTGTGGGAGCGGGTTCACCCGCGAAAAAGCCAACACCAGAACAAGAGCCAGCCACAAAGGCCGGCCGCTGCCTTGCGAGAAGCGTCATGAAAACCCTGATCAAGGACTGCTCCCTGTCGGCCATCGTCGCTGGCTGCATCGCCACGATGATCTCCTACGCCGGCCCACTGGTGATCATCTTTCACGCCGCCGAAGCCGCCGGCCTGTCTCATCGGCAACTGTCCTCCTGGGTCTGGGCAGTGTCCATGGGCAGCGCCGTGCTCGGCGCGCTGCTCAGCCTGCGCTACCGGGTGCCGGTGGTAATCGCCTGGTCGATCCCTGGCTCGGCGCTGCTGGTCACCGCCTTGCCGCTACTGGGCCTGGAGCAGGCCGTGGGTGCCTACCTGGTGGCCAACCTGGTCCTGTTGCTGATCGGCATCAGCGGGGCCTTCGACCGCATCATCGCGCGCCTGCCGGGCTCCATCGCCGCCGGCATGCAGGCCGGCATCCTGTTCAGCTTCGGCATCGAGGTGTTCCGCGCCTTGCCGGTGCAACCACTGCTGGTACTGGCAATGTTCGTCACCTACCTGCTGATGCGCCGGGTGCAGCCGCGCTACGCCGTGGCGGCGGTGCTGTGCGTGGGCACGGTGATGACCGTGGCCAGCGGGGCGTTTCGCAGCGAGGCGTTGGTGCTGGAGCTGGCGTCACCGCAGTGGGTCACCCCGCAGTTCAGCCTGGCAGCGGTATTCAGCCTGGCACTACCGCTGGTGCTGGTGGCCCTGACCGGGCAGTTCATGCCGGGCATGGCGGTACTGCGCAACGCCGGCTACCCCACGTCGGCCAGCCCGATCATCGGTGCCAGTGCCCTGGCCGGTGCCGCGCTGGCGCCGTTCGGTTGCCACGGGCTGAACCTGGCGGCAGTCACCGCCAGCCTGTGTACCGGCCATGAAGCCCATGAAAACCCACGGCGGCGCTATGTCGCGGCGGTGGCTGGCAGTGCGCTGTACCTGTTGCTGGGCGTCGCCGGAGCAACGCTGATGTCGCTGTTCGCGGCTTTTCCCGCCGCCCTGATCGCCGCCCTGGCCGGGCTGGCCCTGTATGGCGCCATCAGCGAGGCCCTGGCCCGCAGCCTGGCGGAACCGGTCGAGCGCGATGCCGGTTTGTTCACCTTCCTGGTCACCGCTTCGGGGGTGGCCTTCCTGGGCTTTTCGGCGGCGTTCTGGGGGCTGCTGTTCGGCCTGCTGGCTCATGCGCTGCTCAGGCTGGGCCAGCCACGTGCCCGGGAGGCGCTGCCTCGTACCCCATGAACCGCTGTGTTTCCAACGCTTTACCCATAAAAACAAGATCAAGAGAGCTTCGGAATGAACCACACCCCTTGCGTCGCCCTGGGCCTGACTTTGCTCAGCCAACCGTTGCTGGCCGCCGAAGGCGGCTTCTTCGAAGATTCGAAGGCCACCCTGAGTGCCCGTAACTACTACTTCAGCCGTGATTACTCCGACATTGTCGGGGCCAACCGGCAATCCAAGGCCGAGGAGTGGGCCCAGGGTTTCATCCTCGACTTCAAGTCCGGCTACACTCCGGGCACGGTCGGCTTTGGCTTGGATGCCCTGGGCCTGCTGGGCATCAAGCTCGACAGCAGCCCCGACCGCACCAACACCGGGTTGCTGCCAGTGCACGGTGACGGCCGCGCCGCCGACGAATACAGCCGCCTGGCACCCACTTTCAAAGCCCGCTTGTCGAAGACCGAACTGCGTGTCGGCGAACTGCAACCCAACCTGCCGGTGCTGACCTTCAGCGACATCCGCCTGCTGCCACCGACCTATCAAGGCGCCAGCCTGAGCTCTGCGGAAATCGACGGCCTGACCATGCAGGCCGGGCACCTGAAGAGTACCCACCTGCGCAACGAAGGCGGCGACGGCAAGATGAACCCCATGCTCGGCCATGTGCCGATGCGCCAGGTAGAAAGCGATGCCTTCAACTACCTGGGCGGGGACTATGCGTTCAATGCCAACCAGAGCAGTGTCAGCCTGTGGTATGGGCAGTTGGAGGACATCTACCAACAGAGCTTTGTCGGCCTCAAGCACAGCAAGCCCGTCGGTAACTGGGTGCTCAGCGCCAACCTGGGGTATTTCACCGCGCACGAGGATGGCGATGCGTTGCTCGGCAACATCGACAACCAGGCGTTCTTCTCGATGTTTACCGCCCGGCATGGCGGGCACAGCTTGCATGCCGGCTACCAGGGCATTTATGGCGACAGCCCGTTCCCACGGGTGTTCGCCAACATCTCGCCGCTGGGTAACGAAGTGCCCACCTATGAGTTCGCCTATACCGATGAACGCTCGTACCAGGTGCGCTACGACTACAACTTCGCGGCCATGGGCGTACCGGGGCTGACCGCGACCGTGCGCTACATCACGGGTAACAATGTCGACACCGGGCTGGGTTATGAAGGGCGTGACCGCGAGCGTGACCTGGACATTGGTTACGCGGTGCAGGGCGGGGTGCTGAAGGGGCTGGGGATTCGGGTACGCAATGCCATGGCCCGGTCCAACTACCGCAGCGACATCGACGAGAACCGCTTGACGCTGGTGTACACCTGGCAGTTGTTCTGAGATGAGGGTAGTTTCCGGAAACCACCTTTTCAGGATTGCCACCCTTGGACTCCATCACCCAAGCTGTTCTCGGCGCCGCCCTGCAAGGCACCGTGCTCGGCCGTATCCAGGGCCGCCGCTCGCTGCTGTATGGCGCGGCGCTGGGCACGGTTCCCGACCTGGACGTGATCATCCGCTACGCCGACCCGGTGTCGCAGATGACCTACCACCGCGGCTTTTCTCATTCCCTGTTCGTGCTCACCGGGCTGGCCTTGCTGCTGGCCTGGCTGGTCAACACGTGCTGGCCAGGCAAAGGCTATACCTTGCCCAGGCTGTTCCTGGCGTTCTGGCTGGTGCTGGTCACCCACCCGTTGCTCGACGCCTTCACGGTCTACGGCACGCAGTTGTTCTGGCCCCTGCAGACCACCCCGGAAAGCTGGGCAGCGGTGTTCATCATCGACCCGGTGTACACCGTGCCGCTGCTGGCGGCGGTGATCTACGCAATCATCAAAGGGCTGACGAGCAGGGCTACGCGGTTTCTGACCTTGGCCTTGGTGTTCAGCGCAGCCTACCTGGGTTTCGGCCTGGCCGGACGCATGGCGGCCGAGCAGCGTTTTCAGGCTGCCCTCGACCAGCAAGGTATTGCCGTCAGCCAGGTACGTGCCGTACCGATCGCCTTCAACAGCCTGGTCTGGCGGGTGCTGGCCAAAACCCCGGATGGTGATTACTACGAAGGCATCAGCAGCGGGTTTGACCAGCAGGCGCCAGAAATGCAGCGTTTGCCGCGTAATCTGCAGCTGGCGCAAGCGCTGGCCGGGCACCCGTTGCACCAGCGCTTGCGCTGGTTTACCGATGACTGGCTGCGCTACGACCAGGTAGGTGATGCGCTGGTGGTCAGCGACCTGCGTATGGGCATACCGGGAAACTACACGTTCCGCTTCAGCATGGCCCACCGTGACAGCCAGGGGCACTGGATTGCCGATGTGCCATCAATGTGGAAGGGTGCCGGGCCAGGCTCGGCGTTCAATGGCGACGACCTGGTGCTGATCTGGCGACGGATCGTCGAGCAGCAGCCACCATTGCCACTGGCTGCCTGGACCGATCGCCACCTGGGGGCCGGCCCAGTCGAGCGCGGGCACTGAGGCATGCGCTCAGCCGGGCTGGACCTGGTCAAGTGGACGGCGATGCTGACCATGGTCGCCGACCACCTACGCATCCTTTGGCCTGATGCCGATGGCCTGTTCGTACTCGGCCGGTTGGCATTTCCGCTGTTTTGCCTGGCGATTGCGGTGAATGTGGGGCGCGGCAGGGCAGAGGCGCTGTACACCCGTGGCAACCTGCGTTATGTGGTGCTGATGCTGGTGTTCGCGGGGCTGTCGGAGCCTGTGTATCGTCGGCTGGACAGTGGTTCGCCAACGTTCAGCGTGATGCCGACCCTGGTGTTGGGGTTGCTGGTCGCCTGGGGTGTGCATCACTCATTGAGATCGGCGCGAGTGATTGGCCTTGCCAGTCTGCTTGCGGGGTGGCTGTTCAGTGAACAGTTGATGTACGGGCTGGCGGGGTTGATGCTGCCGGGCGCCTGGTTGATGGCGCGCAGCAAGGGAGGGGCGGCCTGGTTGTTGCCTTGCCTGTTGGCCATGGGCGGGAATCTGACCAACAGCTGGTTAAGGGAGCATCTGCTGGCGCCAATTACCGTGCTGACGCTGATGGCCGCAGCCTCGGCGATTCCGCTCGGGTGGTCGCTGCTGCGCCATGAGGGTTGGCGGGTGCCTGCGGTGGGACGTTGGGGTTACCTGTTTTATCCGGTGCATCTGCTGGTCATCAAAGGATTATCCTGAACCAGTAATCGGGGCCGCGAAGGGCTGCAAAGCAGCCCCCGCTTGTATTTCACAGATTCATACCCATCTAAGCCGGCCGCACCGGACTCAGGAACCGCCCATGGAACCCAACCGCTTTGGCGACATCGCCGCCTTCGTCAGTGCGGTGAAGGCCGGCAGTTTTACCGCCGCCGCTGCCACCCTTGGCCTGACGCGCTCGGCGGTGGGCAAGAGCATCGCCCGTCTGGAAGCGCGCATGGCCGTACGCCTGCTCAATCGCACCACGCGCAAGCTGAGCCTGACCGACGAAGGCCTGGTGGCCTACGAGCGCTGGCGGCAGATTCTGGATGACCTGGACGAAGTGGAAAGCACCATGGCCCAGCGCCGTGGCAAGCCCACCGGCACCCTGCGCCTGACAGCCCCCCTGTCATTCGGCCAGCGCCATGTGTTGCCGATGCTTGACCGCTACCTGAAGCAGTGGCCCGAGCTGCGCGCCGATATCCGCTTCACCGACCGTTTCGTCGACCTGGTCGAGGAGGGTATCGACGTTGCGGTGCGTATCGGTGCACCGAAGGAAGACTCGCAACTGTTGACCCGCACGGTGGCCTGGCAGCAGTTTGTCACCTGCGCCTCGCCCGCTTACCTGGACGCGCGCGGCGTACCGCAGGTGCCCGGCGACCTCTATGGCCACGACAAGATCGCCTTCCTGGCCGGCGAAAAGACCATGCCGTGGCGCTTCCATACCGAAGCGGGGCTGCATCTGTGCGAAGACCCCGGGCGGCTGAACATCGACAGCTCCGAGGCGATGCTCGATGGCGCGCGGGCGGGTTTCGGGCTGATTCACCTGCCTACCTACATCACCGGCGACGACTTGCGCGCCGGCACCCTGGTGGAGGTGCTGCAAGCCTATCGGCCGCCGGCGGACCCGATTCGCATCGTCTATCCAAGCAAGCGCCATCTGTCGCCACGGGTACGCGGCTTCATCGACCTGCTGGTAGCCAGCTGGGAACCGGGCGTGCCCTGGGAATACTGATTGGGGACTGGCAGGCCCCTGTGCCGGGCCTGAAGCCGGGTTTATCACTGGCTGCGCAGCAGGGAAACTGGCAGTCACCGAGAATCCCCGTGGAGACCCCATGACTGCACTGTCCGTACTGGACCTGGTCATGATCGGCGAAGGCAAGACCTTCGCCGACGCGATCGAAGAGTCCCGCCAACTGGCGCGCCATGTCGAGCAACAGCAATACAGCCGCTACTGGATCGCCGAACACCACGACATGCCGGGCATCGGCTCGGCCGCCACGTCACTGGTCATCAACGAAATCGCAAACGCCACCCGGCATATCCGCGTCGGCGCCGGTGGCATCATGCTGCCCAACCATGCGCCGCTGGTGGTGGCCGAGCAGTTCGGCACGCTAGACACCCTGCACCCAGGCCGTATCGACCTAGGGCTGGGCCGTGCGCCAGGCACCTCAGGGCCAACCGTGCGTGCCTTGCGTGGTGCCGCACCAGAGCGTGATTTCAGCCAGGACATCGCCGAGCTGCGCGATTATCTGGCCGACAACGGCAAGCGCCGGGTGCGTGGCGTACCTGGCAGCCACGATGTGCCGGTATGGATCCTCGGCTCCAGCCTGTTCGGCGCCGACCTGGCGGCGAAACTGGGCTTGCCCTATGCCTTTGCCTCGCACTTTGCCCCGCGCTACCTGCTGCAGGCCATCGCCCATTACCGGGCCAACTTCCAGCCTTCGGCACAACTGGCCAAGCCTTATGTGATGGTGGGCATGAACCTGTTCGCCGCCGACAGCGATGCCGAGGCGGACTACCTGGCCAGCTCCCATCGCAAGTGGATGTTGGACTTGCATGTGGGGCGCTTCGGCCTGTTGCCCAAGCCACAGGAAGGTTATGTCGAGAGCCTGCCGGACCATGAGCGCACGGTACTTGAGCAAGTCATGGCCTGCACCGTGGCCGGTGGGCCGGAGCGGGTAAGGGAAGGGTTGCGCTCGCTGATCGAGCAGACCGCCGCAGATGAACTGATGATTGACTGCCGCATCCACGACCCGCTGTCGCGGCAGCGTTCGCATGCCTATGCCGCGCGAGCCTTGGCTGAACTGAGCTAAAACCTGCCGGCCTCTTCGCGGGCATGCCCGCTCCCACAGGTACTGCGCCTGTCTTGAAAGTTTGGGGTTGCTGTGGGAGCGGGTTCACCCGCGAAGAGGCCGGCAGTAGTACTCGGCCCTCAGCTGGCGAGGGGGGCGGGAGCCCGGCGCAAGGCTCCCCAATCGACAAGCACGGGCGAAACCTGAAGTGAACTGGCAGTTTTGACAGTTACCGGGCACTCCAGCCTTCGCTACCATGAAACAACCAAGTATGAAACAACCAAGTCGTTAAGTTGTGTATATTTCTTTGTGAGGGCAGGATCATGAAACAACCGGCCAAGGTTACGATGCCGCTTTATGAAGGCCTTGCCCATGATTCAAACAGCACCACCACGGCGCGTGCTTATACTGTTTATGGTCATTCAGGTAACGGAAGCCCAACTATATTAGTTGGGTTCAATGGCCAGGCGCTTGATCCACTGCTTCAAGGCTATTTCTTAGGTAACGGTGTTCGTCTTTACTGTTGTTCTCTCATGCGCTTCACGACCCCGGACAGCCTCAGCCCATTTGATGAAGGTGGGTGGAATAGTTATGGATATTGCTCGGGTGACCCTATAAACCGTGTCGATCCTAGCGGTCATTCATATATCAAGGTTATAGCCTACCGACGTAATCCGAATCCCCGTGTTGGTCCCAGGCGGCTGCCTCGCCACATGGCAGTAATGTCTGTTGATGACCCCAATTTGCGGGCAACTACCTCGTTGGTTGAGTCACGCGCCATTTCGACCAATCGCGTCCAGTCGAAAGCTACGGTGCGACCTGCTGAAAAAACCTGGGGCGGCGACTCAGATCAAAAGAACTGGGATACTTTTTCTACAACGCTTGGAATTAAGGGAATGACGCCAGAAAAGAGAGCGAAGGTTGTTCACGAGTTTGTACGGCATCAGCTTGTAAAAGAGACCGGGCGCGAGGGGGCAGAGGTCAAACAGAAGATGGCACTGAGCATGCTCTGGCAGTTGGGGCACGGTGCCGATGTAACCACAGGATGGGGGAAAAGTGTCGCAGCTGATATTCTGGCGCGCAACAATGAAGCTGTGAGAGCGTTTGTAAGTAAACTGAGTCAACGATGATTGCACCGACACTCGCTCTCCAGCCCCAAGCAGCAGGTCAAGGCCGTGCAAGCCTCCCGCTCACATAATGAGCCACATCATTGAACCCCGGCGTCGACGCATGCCCCGGCGTCACCAATGAATCGATGAATGCCTCATCCTCTGCCGTGATCTTCACCGCCAGCGCACCGCCATAGGTATCCCACTGTTCTTCCGTACGCGGCCCGACAATCGCCGAACTGACCAGCTGGTTGTTCAGCACCCAGGCGATAGCGAACTCGACGATACCCACGCCCTTGGCTTCAACATAGGCCTGGATCTGCCGGGCGGTGGCCAGCGACTCCTGGCGCCATTCCACCTCCATGATGCGTTTGTCCTGGCGCCCGGCACGGCTACCGGCATCTGGCACTGCGCCTGGCGCATACTTGCCACTGAGCACGCCCCGCGCGAGCGGGCTGTATGGCACTACACCAAGGCCGTGGGCAGCCGCAGCGGTGAGTTGCTCCGGTTCGGCCTGGCGGTTGACGATGTTGTACAGCGGTTGGCTCACCACCGGCCTCGGCACGCCCAGGCGCTCGGCAATGTGGCAGGCCTCGGCGATGCGCCAGCCACGGAAGTTGGACACGCCCCAGTAACGGATCTTGCCCTGGCGCAGCAGGTCGCCGATGGCCTGCACGCTCTCCTCCAGCGGTACCTTGTGGTCTTCGCGGTGCAGGTAGTAGATGTCCAGGTAGTCCATGTCCATGCGCGTCAGCGTGGCATCGAGGGCGTTGAAGATGTGTTTGCGCGACAGCCCGCTGCGGTTGGGCAGGCCATCGGCCGGGCCGAAGCCGACCTTGCTGGCCACGATCCAGTCCTGGCGATGGCGGGCCACCGCTTCGCCGACGATTTCCTCCGCGCGCCCGGCGTTGTACACGTCAGCAGTGTCGATGAAGTTGATGCCCTGGTCCCAGGCCTTGTCGATGATGCGCAGGGCGTCCTCGGTGCTGGTCTGCTCGCCGAACATCATGCTGCCCAGGGTAAGGGCGGAAACCTGCAGGCCACTGTGGCCGAGGGGGCGGTAGATCATGCGCGTGGGTCCTTTAACAGATCGGCTGATCTACCTGTTTTACACACAACCGCGGCGCAATGAAAGGTGGCCTCAACCGATCAGCGCCAAGGCCTCTTGCAGGCTCAACGGGCGTTTCAGGCGTTGCGACAGTGTCGCCATGGCATCGGAATAGCCCTTGGCGATGATCGCCTCGACCCGCTCATCCACGCATTGCAAGGCGATGAAGTCGCCTTTTTCCGGCTCGCCGACGAACTCGATACGGTTCCAGTCCCGTGCGTGCCCAAGTACTTCGTAGGTGCGGCCGTGCTGGTAGGTCCAGAAGAACGGCACATCGGCGTAGCGGCGCTGCTCGCCGAGCATGTTGGCGGCGGCGATCACCCCGTGTTGCTGGGCCAGGCGCCAGTGTTCGATACGCACCGGGCGCCCGCTGAGCGGGAAGGTGGCGATATCCCCCGCGGCCCATAGGCCATCTGCCGCGCGCATTTCGGCATCGACTTGCACCGACTTGTCTTCGGTCAGCAGCACGCCCTGGATGAAAGCGGTCGCCGGTTCTACCCCGGTGCCCAACAGCACCAATGGTGTCTGTAGCCGCTCACCGTTGGCCAGCAGCACGGCTTCGACCTTGCCCTGGCCCTCGATCCGTTCGACCTCGGTGGGCCCGTGGAAGGTGACCCCCTTGCGTTCGTGCAGCTCGCGGATGCTACGGCCGATGCGCTCGCCCAACTGCCGTGCCAGGGGGACTTCGTGGCGAGTGACCAGGTGCACCTGCACGCCGTACTTGCGCAAGGCCGAGGCGGCTTCGAGGCCGATGAACCCGTCGCCGACGATCACTACCGGCTGGCCGGGCTCGGCAGCGTCAAGCAGGTGCGCGGCATCCTCCCGTGAACGCAGGGTAAATACCCCGGGCAGATCGACGCCCGGGATATCGGGCCGCAGTGCTTTGCCGCCGGTGGCCAGCAGGCAGGCGTCATAGTCGATCTGCTGGCCGTCGGCCAGAGTGACCTGGCGCTTCTGAGCGTTCAGGGTGCGCACCTTGCCATGCTTGCGCTCCAGTTGGCCCTTGCGCAGGGCGTCGGCATCGAGCAGGGCTGGCACTTCATCGGGAGGCATCTGCCCGGCGATCACGAACTTGCTGAGGGAAGTACGATCGTAGGCCGGCTGGCGCTCCTGATCGACCCAGACCAGGTGGCCGGCGAAGCCATGGTCCAGCAGGGTGGCGACTGCGGCACTGCCGGCGGCGCCGGCGCCGACCACCACGAAACAGCGGGCATCGCTGTGGCGGGGCGGCTCGGTTCTGGGCAGGGGTTGGTCGTCGACCCAGACCTCGTCGCCTTTGACCCAGGTTCTGTAGCGGCGCAGGTCGGCCAGCGCCGGCGGCTCGCAGACTGCGCCCTCGTCCACGGCGAACGCGGCCTTGTGCCAGGGGCAGATCAGCAGGCCGCCACAGACCACGCCCTCATTGAGTGGTGCGCCTTCGTGGGGGCAGTTGCCCTGGTAGGCGTGCACCTGGTCGCCCTGGCGGATGAGGATGATCTCCTCGCTGCCGGCCTGGACGCGCAGGGGGCGGTGTTCGTCGAGCTGGGCCAGGCGGGCCACGGCGTACTGGGTCATGGAGGTTCTCCAAAGGGGGCTTTGGAACCATTTGACGCCTGGGCTGGGGAGGGGATGCGTTGAGCTGACGACCGGTGGAGGGTGTGGATTGTGTGTGGCCTGGTCGGGCCTCTTCGCGGGTGAACCCGCTCCCACATGGATCCCACAATCTTCCAGTTGGTGGTGATCCTGTGGGAGCGGGTTTACCCGCGAATGCCTCAACTGGCCCGTGCAGTACTCAGCGCACCGGCCCGGGTGACCCGCAAGGCCACCAGGCTACCCAGCACGATCAACGCCGCCAGCGAATACAGCGCGGCATCGGTCGAGCCGGTCTGGTCCTTGATGAAGCCGACCAGATACGGGCTGAGGAAGCCGGCCATCTGGCCCACCGAGTTGATGATCGCAAGGCCGGCGACAGCTGCGCCGGCGCTGAGCAGCGCGGTGGGCATCGGCCAGAACATCGGCAGGCCGGTGAGGGCGCCCATGGTGGCGATCGACAGGCCGAGGATGGCGATGGCCGGGTTGCTGGCGAAGTTCACCGCGATCAGCAGGCCGATGGCGCCCATCAGCATCGGTACCACCAGGTGCCAGCGGCGCTCGTTGCGCAGGTCGGCCGAGCGCCCGCAGAGGATCATGAACACACCGGCCAGCAGGTACGGGATGGCGCTGAGCCAGCCGATCAGCAGCGGGTTGTCGAAGCCCATGTTCTTGATGATCGATGGCAGCCAGAAGTTGATCGCGTATACGCCGCTCTGGATGCAGAAGTAGACAAAGCCGAAGGTCCAGATCAACGGGTTGGTCAGCACGGCGAGCACGCTGTCACCGGTGGTATTCGGCTTGCTGGCGGCATCGGCGTCGAGGTCGGCGGCAATCAGCTGGCGTTCGGCCGGGCTCAGCCAGGCGGCTTTCTGGTAGCCGTCACTGAGCAGGAACACTGCCAGTACACCCAAGGCAACGGTCGGCAGGCCCTGGATCAGGAACATCCATTGCCAGCCGGCCAGGCCGTGCTGGCCGGCGGCGAAGTGCTGGAGGATCCAGCCGGAGAACGGCCCGCCGAGCAGGCCCGACACCGGGATCGCCGACATGAACAGGGCCATGATGCGGCCGCGGCGGGCCGCCGGGAACCAGCGCGAAAGGTACAGCACCACGCCCGGGAAGAAGCCGGCTTCGGCGGCGCCGGTCAGCAGGCGCAGGGCATAGAATTCGGTGGGTGTGGTGACGAACAGCAGGCAGGTGGAGAGGCTGCCCCAGGCGATCATCATCAACGCGATCCAGCGCCGCGGGCCGAAGCGGTTGAGCGCCAGGTTGCTCGGCAGGCCGCAGAGCACGTAGCCGATGAAGAAGATGCCGGCGCCAAGGCCGTACACCGTTTCGCTGAACTTCAGGGCGTCGAGCATCTGCAGCTTGGCAAAGCCGACGTTGACGCGGTCCAGGTAGTTGAACAGGTAGCAGATGAAAATGAACGGAATCAGCCGCAAGGTAATGCGCCGGTACAGCGCGTTGCGGGTGGTGTCCGTGCCTTGGTCAGGGGCGGGGCTGTATGCCATGATCGGGTTCTCTGTTGTTATGGTTGTCGCCGCGTCGCCTGTTCCGGCGCTCGCCCTGACGAGTCTCGGGGACAGCGGCGTGCCTGTCTTTGTGCTTTTGCACAGCACTTGCACCAGGCTGCTGTGCCCGAGCCCAAAACCCTGACACCCAAAGGACCGTTCAATGTTCGAACTCGACCATGACCTGGCACAGGATATCGTTGACCGGGCGATGGCCATTCTGCCATGCAACGTCAACGTCATGGACAGCCAGGGGTTGATCCTCGGCAGTGGCGAACCGGAGCGCATCAACACCCGTCACGAGGGCGCGCAGCTGGTACTGGCCAATGGCCGAATCGTCGAACTGGATACCGACGCGGCCAAATGCCTGAAGGGCGTGCAGCCCGGTGTGAACCTGCCGCTGATGCTTGATGGCCGATTGATGGGCGTACTTGGCCTGACCGGTGACCCGCAGCAAGTGCGCACCTATGGCGAGCTGGTGCGCATGACCGCCGAAATGCTGCTCGCCCAACGCCATTTGCAGGCCGACCAGCAATGGCGACGGCAGCGCTGTGACGACTTGCTGGCCCTGCTGCTGGGCGGTAGCGGCGATTCTCCCCGGTTACTCGACGAGGCCCGGCAACTGGGGCTGAAACCCCAGTTGCCACGGGTGCCGTGCCTGTTCGAGCTGGCCTCGGGGCCACCCGCCGAAACCCTGGCGGCATGGTTGATGAGCCGCTACCCGGACAGTTGGTGCGTCAGCCCAGCCCGCCAGTCGTTGTTGTGGTGTCGCCCGGCAGGTGTGGCACTGGACGAGCCTCGCCTGCTGGAGCGCCTGCAACGCCATGGCTGGGAAGTGGAGCGGCTGGCCCTGGGCAGTGCCGCGCAAAGCCTGGAACAACTGCGCCGCGGGTATCGCCGGGTGCGCGACCTGTTGGCCTATGGGCGCGAGGTGTTGCCCGGCGAGCGTCTGCTCAGCCTGCAGCGCTATCGGTTGCCGGCATTGCTGTGGCGGCATCGCAACGATGATGCGCTGGATGAATTGCTGGAGCCGTTGCAGCGTATACGCAGCAAGGACAGCAGTGGGCAGTTGCTCACCACCCTGCGCGCCTGGTGTGCCCATGACGGCCAGAGCCAGGCTTGTGCCGATGCCCTGGGCATTCACCGCAACAGCCTGCGCTACCGCCTGGAACGGATTGCCGAACTGGGCGAGGTCGACCCGCTGCGCATGGAAGGGATGCTTAGCTTGTACCTGGGGTTGCAACTGCTGCCTGTAGATTGACGCGAGACATGTAGGAGCAGCCTTGTGCTGCGAAGAGGCCGGTACAGGCAACAGATGTGCATGGTCAGTACGGGCCACTTCGCAGCACAAGGCTGCTCCTACAGAGGCAGCCGCGAAGGCATCTGCCCAAACAACCCGCCCAGCGTTTTGTGCATTTGACCGAGGCCACCTTGGCAGCCACCTGTCAGCATGCCGCTCATCAGGACAGGAGAAACCCCATGAAGATCGTCATTGCCCCCGACTCGTTCAAGGACAGCCTCGACGCTGCCGGTGTCGCCCGCGCCATCGCGGTAGGCCTGGGCGAAGCCTGGCCGGAGGCCGAGCTGGTCGAGTGCCCGATGGCCGACGGTGGCGAAGGCACCATGGATGCGATTCTCGCCGCCAGCCACGGCGAGCTGCGTCGTCAGGCCGTGCGCGGGCCACTGGGGCAAAGCGTCGAAGCCGGTTGGGGCTGGCTGGCGCAAAGCCGCACGGCGATCATCGAAATGGCCCAGGCCAGTGGCCTGCAGCTGGTGCCGACTGGCCTGCGCGATGCCTGCCGCAGCAGCACCTGGGGCACCGGCGAGCTGATTGCCGCCGCCCTGGCCGCCGGCGCGCAACGGGTGGTGCTGGCCATCGGCGGCAGCGCCACCAACGACGCTGGCAGCGGCATGTTGCGGGCGCTGGGCCTGCGCCTGCTGGACGCCGACGGGCAAGCACTGGAAGAGGGTGGCCTGGCCCTGGCCAAGCTGGCCCGCATCGATGCCAGCGACCTCGATCCGCGCCTGGCCGAGGTGCAGTTCGAAGTCGCGGCAGACGTCGACAACCCGCTGTGCGGCACCAACGGCGCATCGGCGATTTTCGGCCCGCAGAAGGGCGCCAACCCGCAGCAGGTGCAAGCGCTGGACCAGGCCCTGGGGCATTTTGCCGACCATTGTGCGCAGCTGCTGGGTGAGGATGTGCGGGACTACCCAGGCTGCGGCGCTGCCGGCGGCATGGGGTTCGCGGCCCGGGCATTCATGGGCGCGCAGTTCCGTCCCGGGGTGGAAGTGGTGGCTGAACTGGCCGGCCTGGATGCATTGGTGCAGGGCGCGGACCTGGTGGTGACCGGCGAAGGGCGCTTCGACGCCCAGACCTTGCGTGGCAAGACGCCGATGGGTGTGGCCAGGGTTGCCAAGCGCCATGGGGTGCCGGTGGTGGTACTGGCCGGGACCTTGGGTGAGGGCTACCAGCAGCTGTATGCCCATGGTATCGATGCCGCCTTTGCCCTGGCCAGCGGGCCGATGAGCCTGGAGCAGGCATGTACCGATGCCGCCGGGCTGCTGCGAGGACGGGCTTGTGATATCGGGCGGCTGTGGCGCTGCGCGAAGCAGATCTGAGCAGGTTGACCGGTGAACCTGTGTAAATTCCCACAGGGTATTGCCTGCTGGGGCGGCCGTACCTAAGTCTGTCGAATGGTCTGTGCCGCGTTTTGGGTATCTGGCGGGGTTTGAAAACGTGCATAGCCACTGGGCGCGGAGGGCAGGATCAGATCGGTCTGGTGAGTGCCTCCGCGTTGCTGAGCACCGAGTAGCCTGCTGAAAAGTTCATCGACGGTTTCCTTGCGATCTCCCCAAGGGGATTGCTCAGGTAGCGGCATCGGAGCCCGGCCCTGAGGTGACCTGTTCTGTTCTGTGGCTCTGGATGCACGAGGCGCGGGGTAAGGCGGTGCAATAGATGGGTAGACCACCTCATTGGTTGCTGGTTTTTGCACATAGAGCGTCAGATTGTCGCCGCTGCTGCCAGAGCCTGAAGATTTGGTAGGAATCTTGCCGAGAGACGTTTTGCGCTTGTACATATGCCCGTCCGGATCGGCGTGATTGACCGGATCGTTCCCACAGAAACAGTAGCAATTGATCCCTCCGGCCAAAAAGGGGCTCAAGCTGTCTGGTGAGTTGAAACTCATCAGGCTGGGGCTATAGGCCCGGTATCCATTGCCTAGCAAGTAGGTCTTTGACGCTGTCTCGAAGTGCTCACCATTGAACCCCAGCAATGGCTGGCCCGGCAGGGCTGTCTGATGATATCCGTAAGTTGAATAGGTGTGCTGCTTTGCACTCTCTGTAATAGCCGGCGCATGAAGTATGGAACTTTTGGAATCCATAGTGTGACCTTCGTTATATATTTGATTCAACAACGCATGTTGTGATGCCCAGTATCTTGAGCGGCGATAGTCACGACTACTATCAATAATGTTAGGTCCAGCGAACCAGGGCCTGCTTCGACCGGACTATCAGGCGGCTCTTGCCGTTCCTGGGTTTCAAGAGACAAGCTTTTGAGCCTGGCTGGCCGGTAGCACGGCCAGTTCACCAAAGCGCTGCGCCGCGTCGATGTAGCGTAACGCCGACTTGGCGTCTTTCCAGCCCACGTAGCTCATCAGCGACTTCAACTCCCAACCGTTGGCCGTGGCCCAGGTGGCGAAGCCACGGCGCAGCGAGTGACCGGTATACAGCGCCGCCGGTACCCCGGCGCGTTCCAGCATGCGCCGCAGCAGGCCGACCAGGCTGTTGCTGTTGAGCGCGGCGTCGCTGAGGTTGCC
Organism: Pseudomonas sp. p21; assembly: GCF_001642705.1. Lineage (NCBI taxonomy): Bacteria > Pseudomonadati > Pseudomonadota > Gammaproteobacteria > Pseudomonadales > Pseudomonadaceae > Pseudomonas > Pseudomonas sp. p21. Next base: position 7,308 of record NZ_LWBV01000007.1, on the reverse strand, counting down.
CCAGCGGTCGAGTTTGCGGAACACCGGCCCATGGGCGATGCCGGCGACTTCCAGCCATTGCAGGTAGGCCGTGACCGGGCACAAGGCCTTGAGGGCCGGGGTGCGGTGTTGTACGCCCAGGGCTTCGCGGTCGCCCTTGCTGCGCGGCAGGAACAGGGTGATGCCGACACCGGCCTCGGCCTGGATGTGCTCGACGCGCAGGCGTGCCAGTTCATCACCACGAAAGCCGCGCCAGAAGCCCAGCAACAACAGGGCAGCGTCGCGGCGCGCCCGGCGCAAGGCGGCCAGGTCATGGTGTTCCCGGGCCTGGCGGGCTTCTTCTTCAAAACATTCCACCGCGCTTTGCAGATGCTTCAGCAACAGCGGCGCGGCCTGCCTGGGTGGTGCCGGGTGCAGGGTGCGGATGCCGCGTAGTACCTGGCGCACCAGCGGCGCCTTGGTCGGGTCGGGGAAACCTTGGGCCACGTGCCATTGGCTGAGCGCGGCCAGGCGCTGGCGCAGGGTGCTGACTGCATGCTGGTCTGCGTGATCGGCCAGGTAGCGGGCAATGCTCTCGGCCGTGGCCGGGAGAAAGCCGCCCCAGTGGGTTTCGAAATGCTCGATGGCGGCCTGGTAGCTGCGCCGGGTGTTGTCACGGGTGGCGGCGCGGAGGTAGCGCTCGATGTCGGTCATGGTGCGGGTGTTGGTGGGCGATAGGCACACGATAAACCGAAATGGGTTGCCTGTCCCGGCTGTGGTTTTCAGTATGACTGATGGCGCGTTGCCTTTAAGGGTTTCCCTTAGCTGCCAGGGGCGTCTGCAGGCGCGCGGTTTCTTCCTCTATATAGCTCATCAGCGCGCTGACTTCGGCATCGCCCAGGCGCATGTTGGGCATGGCCAGGCGGTTGTATTGTTCGTACAGAAGCATGGCCAGGGGGTCTTTCTGTGCCAGCATCTGGTCGGGTTCCTTAAGCCAGCGGGTCAGCCAGTTGGCGTCACGCTGGCGGGTCACGCCCAGCAGGTCAGGACCGATGCCGGGTTGCCCTGGCTCGGCGTTGCCAAGGGTGTGGCAGGACGAACAGCGGGTACGGAAAAGCTGCTCGCCACTGCTGGGGGGGCGTATCTTGGGAGCCTGGGCGTAGTCATTGGCCATGGCACTGGCCTGTTTCCAGTTGTGCAGGCTGTTGCCCAGGCGGTCGGCGAGGATGTACGGGCTTTCGAAGGGCGAGGCCTTCATCCAGCGGCCGGTGGCCTGGTTGCCGATGATCAGGCTCAGGTTGTGGTCCTTGGAGCGGCCGTTTTCCAGGCCTTCGATGTACAGGCCGAGGCTACGGCGCAATTGCTCGATATCGGCCGGCTCACCGGTGAGCAGCGTCCAGCCAGGGCCGATGCCGAACTTTTCGGCATAGCGCTTGAGGGTGGCGGGGGTGTCGTTGTAGGGGTCGATGCTGATGGAATAGAGGAAGATGTCCTTGCCGACCCGATCACCGAGGATTTTCTGCACCTGGCGCAGCCGGGCGGTTTCCACTGGGCAGGAGTCGGAGCAGCCGGTAAAGATGAAGTTGATGGCGACCACCTTGTCCTTGATCAGGTCGTCGAAAAAATGCACTTTTTCCCCCTCCTGGGTGAGCAGGGGGATGTTGGGAAAGTAGTCGGCGCCCCAAGGGGTTGCCGCTTCCTCGGCCACGGGTTGTTGCGGTTGCAGCGGCCAGAACGGGATGCTGGCGGCGAACAGCGAGAGCACCAGCAGGAAACGCCATGAGCCGGACATGATGCGGTCCTCGTAACGGTATTGAGGCTGCCACGCAGCCCATCACCGGCAAGCCAGCCTCCACAGAACTGCACATCACTCATTGAGTTAGCAGGGGCCCTGTGGGAGCGGCTTTAGCCGCGAACACCGGCGCAGCCGGTGCCATGCACCGCGTTGGATTCTTCGCGGCTAAAGCCGCTCCCACAGGTAGTGCACAAGGCTTGGAGCCGATGCGGTCGAGGTGGGAGCTGGCTTGCCAGCGATGGGCCGCACAGCGCCCCCCCCGCTTTACCCTCATTTGTATCTGACTGGCGCGGTTACGCTCTGCCCCAGCGCCGATTTCACGGTCACCGTCGCCGGCGTGGCCGGGCCATAGCCGCTGGTGGTTGCCACCAACCGCCAGCTGGCACCGCTGCCCGTGGCGGTCATTGTGGCGGTGCCCAGGTTCACCGGGCCGCCGGTGGTAGCCACGGTCACAGTGATGCTGTTGCCCGTGGCCACCGAGGTAGTGCCTGCGACCTCCCAGGTGAAACGGTTGCCGCTGAGCACCTGCACCGTGGCAGTGGTGACCTGGATCTGGTCGATCGCCGCCGCGCCTACCGCGATGCTGACCGTGGCCGGTGTTACCGATTCGGCGCCCTTGGCGTCACGCGCCGAGTAGTTGAAGCTGGCGGTGAACGGCGTGGCAACCGTGGCCGGCGGGGTGTAGGTCACCGTGGTGCCATCGGTGCTGGTGGTGCCCTGGCCGGAGTCCGGTTGGCTGAGGCCGACGACCTTCAGCGGCAGGTTGCCTTCCGGGTCGGTGTCGTTGGCCAGTACATTCAGGGTGATCGGCTTGCCGGCCGTGGTTGCAGCGCTGTCGTTGGCCGCGACCGGCGGCTTGTTGGCCGGGTCTTCGCCATGGTCTTTGGTGCGGAAGGTCGGCAGACCAACCGAAGCCACGTACTCCACACCATCCCAGCCCGGCAACGGGGTCGGCATCACCTGGAACTGGCCTGGGTGTTCCAGGTCCCAACGTAGCAGCATCGATGAGTCCTCATGCTGGGTGTTGTGGCAATGTTCCATGTAGGTACCGGCAAACTCGCGGAAGCGGATGGCCATTTCCACTTCTTCCGACGAATCGACATCCGGCCCGATGCGGTACACGTCCTTGCGCGCCCATTTTTCCCATTCTGGCGGTGCCTTGCCGTCGCGGCTGAGGATTACACCTTCCTCGAAGTGCACATGCACCGGGTGGCTCCAGCCATTGCCGCCGTTGATGATCTTCCACACTTCCAGTGTGCCGTCGCCGCTGAAACCGCCGTCGGTGGACTGCTGGGCCAGCTGTGGCGCCGCACCGATACGCCGTGGGTCCATGCTGTAGCCAAAGCCGCCATCGGTCTTGATGGTCCAGGGCTGGGTATCGGTACCGTCGGAGCGACCGAAGATGAACTCGCGGTGGCGGGCCGCCTTGAGCTTGGCCTGGTCGGTGGCAGAGTTGCGGTCAATCGGCAGTGGTAGCATCTTCAGGCCTTCGGCCTTGCCCGGTTTGGCCGGCTCATAGTCTGCCGGGTTCATGCTCAGGTCCTGGCCACTGTAGGGCTGTACCACAAGCTGCAGGAACTTGCCGATCCCTGGGTCGCCGTTTTCCCAGCGCGGGCCGTTGGTGGTTTGCTTGATCACTGGCTTGTACTTTTCCGAGAGCACGTCGGCCAGCGAGATGGCGCCTTCCGGCCCCTTGCCGCTCAAGTGCTCTTCCAGGTTGACGAAGTACAGCTTGTCGCCGACCTTGATGCCGTTCTTGGCGAAGTTGATGATGATGTCGTAACGCTCGGCGATACCTTGCAGTGGCAGGATGCCGTTGTTGTCCTGCAGGTTGCCGTCACCGTTGAGGTCCAGGGTGCCGTCGAACGGCACGGTGTGTTCCATGATGTTGCCGTCGTTGGCGATCATGTGGAACGGCACCCGCGCATACGATACGTTGGAGCCGGTCGGGCCTTTGAATTCGCCACTGGTACCGGCAATTTCCCGCACCACGGCGAACTTGAAGTAGCGCGACACCGAGCCGTTGAGGATACGGAAGCGGTAGCTGCGTGCCCGTACCTTGAGCACGGGCCGGTACTGCCAGTTGACCAGGATCTGGTCGCCGAGGAAACCATCGGTGTTGAACGGGTTGAACCACAGCTGGCCGTTGGCATCCCAGGCCTTGTCGGCGAACACCAGGTTGACGTCATAGTCGCGGTTACCCCACGGCATGCCCGAACCACTGGGGAAGCGCAGGTTCACGCCATCCTGCAGCGCCTCGTTGCCACGGTCCAGGGCGCTGTAGTAGTTCATCATGGTGGCGTTGCCTTTGTAGACGTTCTGCGCCGTGAAATCCAGCATGTGGTCGTGGAACCAGTGGGTGCTCATGGTTTCGCGCCAGTCACCACGAATCTTGATGCTGCCGTTCTGGCAGGTTTTCAGGCCTGGCGAGGCGTCATTGACGAACAGGGTTTCACCCGGCGAGCAGGGGAACGCTGCACGCGGGTCCTGGGCCCGGGTGTTGATGGTGTCGTAACCGGCCAGTTGCAGCGGCCAGCGGTAGTCGTAGTACTGCCCAGGGAAGAAGTAGGCGTTGGCAAAGCCGTCACTCTCGGCCGGTGAGTGGCCGTTGTGCTCGTGGGTCGAAAGGGTGTGCAGGCCAAAGCCGGCGTTGGCCGAAGGGTCGATCGGCAAGGCGTTGTAGTGGCGCATCAGGATCGGCTGGCCATAGCGCACCATCAGCAACTTGGGCGGGAAGGTGCCGTCGAAGGTCCATAGCGACTTGTGGTTTTGCAGTGGCATTTTCGGGTGGAAGCGGGTGTCGATACCCTTGGTGGTGCCCAGCGTGGTCGGGATGTCGGAGGTCTGGTAGTACAGGCCGCCCGGGGCGAACTCGCCAACCGCATAGTTGTGCAGTTGCCTGCGGTCACGCAGGCCGAGGTTGATGCGCGCACCGGCCTGGGCGGTCTTGAACCCCGCCTGTGGGGTGAACTCGTTCCAGCGCTGGTGCGACCAGCCTTTTCCTGGTGGCCGGCCCTCCGCCGGCGATCCGACCGGCTTGCGGTTGAGGAACATCTCGATCTGCGCCTTCCACGGGTTGCGGTCGAGCACGTTGGAATACTGGGTCGGGAACGGGTACAGGCCCGGCTGTTTGAGGAAGGCTTCCAGGGCCGTGCCGCTGGGGCCGCTGCGAGCTACCACGTTAGGGTCCTGCGCCGGTGCTGCGCCCAAGGTGGGCACGGGGAAGGTCAGGGGGGGCGGCGGCAGCGTGGGGTCGAGCTTTTCCGTGCCGAATTCCTCGAACAGCAGCAACTGCTGGGTAAACGGCAGTGCCCCGAACAGCGGGCTGGGCTTGCCGTTGGTGGGGTATTTGTTTCCGGTTTGCAGGGCCGGCGGCAGCACGTTGTTGGCGCGTACCGTGTCGCGGTCACCGAACACGCCATTGGTCAGCTCCAGCGCACCTTGGTTGGTCGGCGGCATGTTGTAGAGGTCCAGCAAGGCCTGGGTCGGGTCGGCCGGCTGGTCGGTGTAGGCCGACGGGTCGGTCGGCGGCGGCATGCTGTTGTCGTCGAGGGGGGCAGCCATGACCGTGACCAGCCCTAAGCTGAGCATCAGCGCAGTGACAGAGGACAGCTGGAACGCATGCCTGGCAGGGTGGATCACGGCAGTTGTCTTCATTGCCTTATGCCTCGCTCGCGGCTTTATGGCTTGTGGCCATCAATGGCGTTTTGCCCGTTTATGGGGTTAGAGCAACGGCTGTGCCAACCTGGATCCGAGGAATATCTTGTTAAACAAACCCTTGTGGCGCCTGATGCGCGCTGAATGCCATGGTGTCAAAAATGGGTGAAAGGCCCCACTAGTGGGGCCCCATTGCCCACGGATTGGGTAGTCTGGGTAGTGACAGCAGCGGCGCCCTGGGGTATACCTGAGCGCCACCAAGGGGAGCCCGGCAACGGGCTGAGAAACCGCTGGATGCTGTAGCGCGGTGACCCTTCGAACCTGATCCGGATCATGCCGGCGAAGGGATTGGGGCTTGAAACCTGCCTTTTTGCCGGCCTCACTGCGAGGCCCGTCCATGCCAACCACCGCGGTCTCGCTGTCACCCCCATCAAGGACAGCAACATGACCGAACGTTTCAGCCAGACCCTGCGCCGCCACAGCGAGCCAACCTGGTCGGCGGCCGTTGGCCACCGCTTCGTGACCCAGTTGTGCGACGGCAGCCTGCCGGACCCGATCATGGTCGACTACCTGGTTCAGGACCACCGCTTCCTCGACAGCTTCCTGACCCTGCTGGGCGCGGCCATTGCCACCGCCGACACCTTCGAGGCGCGCCTGCGCTTCGGCCGCTTTGCCGGGATGATCTCCAGTGACGAGAACACCTACTTCCTGCGCGCCTTCGAGGCCTTGGGGGTAAGCTCGGCACAACGTAGTGAACCGACCGACACCGTGCCAACCGCGGGCTTCAAGGCGATTATGCGCGAAGCGGCAGCCACCCGGTCCTATGCGGCTGCGCTGGCGGTACTCAATGTCGCCGAAGGCCTGTACCTGGACTGGGCGCTGAAGGCACCAAAACCGATGCCGGACAATTTCGTCCACGCCGAATGGATCACCCTGCACGACAACACTGCATTCCAGGACTTCGTTGCCTTCCTGCAAGCCGAACTCGACCGCGTCGGCCCCCAGGAGGCCGTGCTGGCGGCTGACTTCTACCAGCGCACCGTGGCGCTGGAGTTGGCCTTCTTCGATGCCGTCTACCCGGAGGACAAATGAGCATGGATATCTTCGACCGCCTCAAGGCCGCCGCCACGCCGCAGTGGAACAGTTATGTCGACCACGACTTCGTGCGCCAGATGGGCGAGGGTACGCTGAGCGAAGCCGCCTTCCGCACCTACCTGGTACAGGATTACCTGTTTCTCATCCAGTTCGCCCGCGCCTGGGCGCTGGCTGCCTACAAGAGCCGTCGTCCGGCCGACATCCGCGCTGCGCAGGCCGGGCTGGCGGCGATTCTGGACGAAACCGAACTGCACTTGCGCCTTTGTGCACGCTGGGGCCTGACCCAGGCCGATATCGAGGCGGCACCAGAACACCAGGCCACGGTTGCCTATACCCGCTACGTGCTGGACTGCGGCGCTGCGGGTGACCTGCTGGAGCTGCATGTGGCGCTGGCGCCTTGCGTGATCGGCTATGCCGAGATCGGCCGAACGCTGTCCGAGCGCATTGGCGATTTGAGCAGTCACCCGTACCGTGAATGGATCGCTGAGTACGCCGGCGAGGGCTACCAGGGTGTCGCCACCGCGGCGCGCAAGCATCTGGACGAGCTGGCAGCGCGGAGCATGACCGAGCAACGGTTTGCCGAACTGGTGGGGATTTTCGGCCAGGCGTCCAGCCTGGAGGCGGACTTCTGGCAGATGGGGTTGGACGGAGCCTGATTTGCTGCCTGCCCCGGCCCTATCGCCGGCAAGCCAGCTTGAGTCTTCAAGGCCCATTAAACTCAAAAGGGTGAGAGCAGTGGATGGCAGACTGATAGCCAGCGGTGCCTAAAGCACGAGTGGGAGCCTAGTCACCATCCACCTCTC